>PBJR01000001.1 GCA_002721175.1 Flavobacteriaceae bacterium
TTATTTCAAAAATTATTTTTTTTACTGCTTCGTTATTAAAAAGAAAAATAAGATATAGAATTAGCAAACCATAGGAGAAAAAAAAGACACCTTTAAATACTTTATTAAAATTTTTTAAACTTTGTTCCCAATGTTGTTCACCAAAATGATATGAACTGAATAATATAAAAAGTGTCATGGCTATGATAGGAAAAAAATAGAAAATTAGTACAGCTAAAAGTACTATCATAATATATGAGAAAAGGATACTGAAAAAATTATGTTTTGATGAGTCTAGCATTCTATTAACAATAATTATATCATTGGATCCATGGATCATGCCAAAAGTAAAAATTAAGATAAATCCAAGGGTAAGTTCAAAGGACTCCGGTAGGAGAGAAGTAATCCACAAACCAAGAAAGCTGGACACTATTGAGAATCCATAAATTTTTTTCATAAAAAATTGTTAAAAGAGCAGGTTTAAAGCAAAAAAAGAAGGATTTGTCAAAATTTTAAAAAAAAATTGTACATTTGTTCAAACAAAACTAACAAAAATTAGAAAAAATGACAAATTTATTCTTAGCAGTGGGAGATGTTAATACTCCTGTAAACTTTACATTCTTCATAGGATGTATGGCAATGATGGCAGCTTCTGCCTTCTTTTTCTTATCATTAAACCAATTTGACAAAAAATGGAGAACTTCTGTTTTAGTCTCTGGTTTGATTACATTTATCGCAGCAGTGCATTACTATTACATGCGTGATGCAGCAATGAGTGGAGAGTTAACGAATGTAACGGCTTTCCGTTATGTGGATTGGATTTTAACTGTTCCTTTAATGTGTGTTGAATTTTATCTCATACTTAAAGTCGCGGGAGCCACTCAAAAATTAATGTGGCAGTTAATTGGTTTATCTACTGTAATGCTAGTATTCGGTTATTTAGGTGAAACCATCAAAGCAGATGCTGTAATGTACGGTACTCTTTCAGGTATAGCCTATTTTGTAATTGTATACATGATATGGTTTGGATCTGCTAAAAAGCTTGCTGTTGCTGCTGGAGGTGATGTCTTACAAGCTCATAAATACTTGTGCTGGTTTGTTCTAGTTGGATGGGCAATCTATCCAATTGGATATATGGACGGAACTGAAGGATGGTATGATGTTTTACCAACAGAAGGTCTTTTAGATATCAATGTTTGGTATAATATTGCTGATGCAATTAACAAAATTGGATTTGGTTTAGTAGTATATGCACTTGCATCTAAAAAAACTGCATAATTTGTAGTTAAACCAAGTTTTAAAAAATTAAAGTGCGATCTCATTGATCGCGCTTTTTTTTTACATAAACTTTANNNNCNNATNTTTTTTAGTCCTTTTTCTCTTTTTGTATTTTTNCNANAAAATTTATCTTATGAAGCTGTCAAAAGAACAGTTGTTGTCCAAAATAAATGAAGTTTGCAAAGGTAATTTAATGGAAACACTTTCCATAGAATTTATTGAGGCATCTGAGGATATTGTAGTGGCAAAAATGCCTGTCAAGGAATCTGTTCATCAACCTGATGGGGTTCTTCACGGAGGTGCAACTGTTGCACTTGCTGAAACAGTTGGTAGTTTTGCAGCAATTTTAAAAATTGATACAAANACACATTATGTCAGAGGAATAAATATTTCTGCCAATCATGTCAAGAGTATAAGTCATGGCTTTGTTTACGCAGCNGCCAAATCTGTNCACAGTGGAAGAACAACTCAAACTTTTGACATCGAAGTGACTAATGAAAAAGGTGAGTTAATTTCTACATGNAGATTAACTACAATCACTCTTCCAAAATAATTTGATATGTTAAATATNTTNGAAAAAATCAAACTTCAGNTAANTAANAACNTGCCNTTTGTTTTGTATTCAGATTTNGGGCAATCAATNATTAAGGNAATATTTCAAACAAAAAGTCAGACATTNATTGTAAAAGATTTTAATGAATCNGGNTTTNTTTTTTCTCCNTACAATTTNANAAATAATTCATACATAATTCCNAATGAGTTTTCAGAAAGNCAAGAATTTAATTTTTTAAAATCAGAAAGAANCGAGAANNATCTNAAATTTTCAGANAATGATTCAAAAAATCANAAAATTTTAGTTNCTAAAGCAGTTGAATATATAAAAGAGTCAGATCTTAAAAAAGTAGTTTTAGCCAGGAGTTTAAAACTCAAAGANTATNAGTTAAATTTAATTCAATTTTTTTTCGATGTAGCTGAAGCTTATCCTGAATGCTANAATTACTTATGGTATCATCCTCAAACAGGCTATTGGCTAGGAGCTTCTCCAGAGNCATTACTTAATATTAAAGAAAATCAACTTGAGACTATGGCTCTTGCTGGNACNANAGCTTACAATTCCTNTGAGGAAGTTTCTTGGGATGAAAAGAATATCAAAGAGCAGGCGTTTGTGACTGACTTCATTGAAGAAAATCTAAAAAAATATTTGGATTCAATTACAAAATCAAAGACCAGAACTGTAAAATCTGGAGGTCTTTTACATTTGCAAACTAAAATTAGCGGATATCTTAAAGATTCAAATATCCTTAAGCNACTTCTTTTGGATCTTCATCCAACTCCTGCGGTTTGTGGATATCCTAAAAAATTAGCTCAAANTTTTATTAATGATAATGAAACAATAGACCGTAAATTTTATTCAGGNTTTCTGGGTCTCATAAATGATCAAAGCGANAAATCAACTATGTNNTCAAATTTAGTTGTAAATCTGCGTTGTATGCAATACAGAAATAATACCATTGAACTTTTTGCAGGTAGTGGAATTACTGAAAAATCTGAACCCGAAATNGAGTGGATGGAGACTCAATCTAAATTAAAAACACTTATTTCATTTTTGTGATTTTATTTATCAAAAATTAGATTTTTAAATTCAATATCTTTGCAAATCAATGATTTANTCTAAAAAGCCACTTGCTCAACATATCACTCAAATTTGTAAAGCAAACGACATAAAACATGTTGTTATTTCACCAGGTAGCCGTAATGCACCTTTAATTATTGGTTTTACCAATCAGCCTTTTTTTAATTGNTACAGNGTAGTTGATGAACGATCAGCTGCTTTTTTTGCTTTAGGAATAGCACAACAGACTAAAAAGCCGGTTGTTATTATTTGCACATCTGGTAGTGCATTATTAAATTTTTATCCTGCAGTGGCAGAAGCATTTTATTCAAAAATTCCACTCATTGTAATCTCTGCAGACAGACCANAACATTTAATAAANATTGGAGACGGTCAAACTATATTTCAAAAACATGCATTTGGATCTCATNTTCTATTTGAAGCTAATTTAAANTCATTANNTAATAGCAATTTTTTCGGAAAAATTTTTTCAAAAAATAAGTCCCAAAATCNAATTCAAAAGGCAATNAAAATCGCTAANATTAANATGGGGCCGGTTCATATCAATACCCCNTTTGATGAGCCATTATACNAGACAGTTTCAACCCAAGACACAATTAAGTTATCNCCANTGAAANACAAAAANCTGAGATNTCCAAAGATTNTNTCTTCCAAGCTTAAAATATGGAATAATTCTAAAAAGAAAATGATTTTGGTTGGCGTNAACTATCCNAANGTATTNGATAATGATNTTNTAGAAAATCTGGCAAATGATCCATCAATTATTGTTTTTACTGAAACTACATCAAATCTTCATCACCCCAATTTTTTNCCATTCATAGATCAATTAATCACTCCCTTGGAAGATTCTGAATATGAAAATTTAAAACCTGATATTTTGATAACNTTTGGAGGNATGATAATTTCAAAGAGGATCAAATTATTTTTGCGCAATTATAAACCAAAGCAACACTGGCACATAGATCCGTTNCATGCAAATGATACATTTTTTTGTTTANCTAATCATTTTAAAACATCNCCTAATTTATTNTTAGGAAAATTACTCAAGTTACAGAGNTCTTGTAAAAGTAATTATTTTGATTTTTGGCATAATGTAAATTTAAAAAGATANAAAAATCATNTCAATTACTTGAAATCTTGTCCTTTTTGCGATTTTAAAGCGTTTGAGCTTATATCNNTNNATGTTCCTAACANTTTTATGGTTCACTCCTCNAACAGTGCTGTAATTCGTTATTTACAANTATTTCAATTTGATTCTTCAATCAAACTNTATTGCAATAGNGGTACTAGTGGAATTGATGGTTCCACNAGCACAGCTGTNGGAGCATCNATCGTTTCTAATTNACCTACACTTTTAATTACTGGAGATCTTAGCTTTTTNTATGATATTAATGGATTATGGAATAATTATATTCCAAAAAATTTTAAGATTATCATNATCAATAATGGCGGAGGNGGTATTTTCAGAATAATTAACAANAACAATNCAAATGAAAATTTTAAGACTTTTTTTGAAACTAAACATAACAGNAATGCCAAGAGTTTNTCCTCTGATTTTGGNTTTAGTTATTTATCTGCNGNTTCNNCTNCAAAATTAGAAAAACAATTGAAAATTTTTTTTGAAATTTCNAATACACCAGCAATTCTTGAAATATTCACTCCTTACGATGTTAANGACAAAGTTTTATTAGACTATTTTNAGTCTTTNAAATANAACTAAATANTTGGTTTAATAAAAGGTTAAAGTCAAATTNAAATCCNTATTAATNNTTACCTTTGTTTTATGATTGATATTGGATCCNATAATANTTTAAAAATNCTTCGACAANCAAGTCCTGGCTTNTTTTTNGCAGATGANGACGAAAATGAGGTCCTANTNCCNAATCGNTACNTTNCTGNTGACTTTCNNATTGGTCAAATGATAGATGTTTTTGTTTATTTAGACAATGATGAACGANTAGTTGCAGTAACAGATAATCCTTACNTAAAAAAAAATAGTTTTGCACTTTTGCGATGTAACTCAGTGAGTCANTATGGTGCCTTTTTAGATTGGGGNATGNTAAAGGAACTGTTTTGTCCTTTCAAAGAACAAGTTGTAAAAATGANTGAAGGAAAATGGTATTTAGTTTATTGCTATTTAGANGAAAAAACAAATCGTTTAGTTGCATCTAGCAGAACTAATAGGTTTTTAAGTAATAATGAGTTAACAGTCAAACAATTTGANGAAGTTGATTTAATTGTATCTCATTTTACACAGANTGGGGCAAATGTAATTATTAACAGCACNCACCTTGGTTTAGTTTTTAAAAATTCTATATTTAANAGTCTTAATATTGGNGATAAACTTAAAGGNTACATAAAAAAAATCAGNCCTGGCAACAGGATTGATGTGTCATTACAAGATTTAGGATACAGAAATATTGAAACTAGCGCAAATCACTTGTTGGAATTAATTAATAAAAATGATGGTTATTTAAATTTAACAGATAAATCAAAGCCCGAAGAAATCAAATTAGTTGCTCAAATGAGTAAAAAAAGTTTCAAAAAGGCACTAGGCTCATTATANANNCAACGACTTATTACNCTGGAGAATAANGGAATTTTTTTAAAAANAGCCGAATTAAATGGATAAAATTAATTGGAAAACTATTAAANAGTTTAAAGACATAACATACAAAAAATGTGATGGTGTGGCTCGAATTGCATTTAATCGNCCTGATGTTAGAAACGCATTNAGACCTNAAACAACTTCAGAGCTCATTGAAGCCTTTAATGATGCTAANGAAGATGTAAATGTAGGAGTTGTTCTATTGAGCTCAGAGGGGCCATCAAAAAAAGACGGAGTTTACTCNTTTTGTAGTGGNGGTGATCAAAAAACAAGAGGTAAAGAAGGATACGTTGGTAAAGATGGTTATCAAAGATTAAATATTTTAGAAGTTCAACGNATGATTCGTTTTATGCCTAAAGTAGTAATTGCTGTTGTGTCGGGATGGGCTGTTGGAGGAGGCCATAGTCTACATGTTATTTGTGATCTTACACTTGCAAGTAAAGAAAATGCAATATTCAAACAAACTGACGCTGATGTTACTAGTTTTGATGGAGGCTACGGATCTGCTTATTTGGCCAAAATGGTTGGTCAAAAGAAAGCCAGAGAGATTTTTTTCATGGGTCGTGAATATTCAGCAAAAGAAGCATTTGAAATGGGTATGGTCAATGCTATNGTTCCGCANAATGAACTCGAATTAACTTCTTTTCAGTGGGCACAAGAAATTTTAAAAAAGTCTCCTATCTCAATCAAGATGTTGAAATTTGCAATGAATTTAGTAGATGATGGTATGGTTGGTCAACAAGTTTTTGCAGGAGAAGCAACTCGCTTAGCTTATATGACTGATGAAGCTAAAGAGGGAAGANATGCTTTTATTGAAAAACGNCTTCCNAATTTTAGAAAAAAATGGATTCCATAAAATGACAAGTTTTAAAAATTGGATAAATGCTTCGCGTCCTAGAACGCTACCTCTCTCAATATCTGGTATATTGGTAGGCTCAAGTTATGCATATTTTCTGGGTTCATTTGATTTATTTATTTTTTTAATGATAGTTGCAACTGCAATTAGCTTTCAAATTCTTTCAAACTTTGCCAATGACTATGGAGATGGATTAAAAGGTACAGATAATAAAAATCGTATAGGCCCAAAACGTACTTTGCAAATGGGTTTAATTTCTCCAAAGCAAATGCGTCACGCAATTATTGCAAATGTCCTGATTTCATCTACTCTTTCCTTGTCTCTTATTGGATTTGTTTTTGGCATGGAAAACATTAAATTCTCTTTCGTGTATATTTTACTAAGTTTTTTTTCCATTTATGCTGCAATTAGATACACTGTGGGTGACAAGGCATATGGATACAGAGCTATGGGAGATCTTGTTGTTTTTTTATTTTTTGGTTTATTAAGTGTTTTTGGAACATTTTTTTTATTTACTAAACAAATCGATATCCGCTTATTGTTACCAGCTTCAGCGATTGGATTTTTGAGTTCAGCAGTTTTAAACTTAAATAATATGAGAGATATTGAATCTGACAGAGATTCAAAAAAGATTACCTTGGCTGGAGTCATGGGACAAAAAAAATCGAAAATTTATCACTTCATAATTGTCATACTTGGAATTTTTTTCATGATGACTTTTCATTTAACAGTGTCATTTTCAAAACTAATTCTTATTAGTTGGATTGCATTCTTTCCTTTTATTTTCCACCTCAAGGGAATTTACAAAATAACTAATCCTAAATTATTTGACCCACATCTAAAGCTAGTGTCAATTTCAACTTTTGTTTTGTCTCTTCTAATTGCATCAGTAATGGTTATTGAACACTCCTTTTTGCAATATTAAAACCATATTGAGAGCTAGTTACTTTAAATATCGACTCAACTTCAAAGAAGCCAGTAAAACATCGCGTGGAACTCTAATTTATAAAGAAACTTGGTTTATTAAGCTTGAAAAAAACAGTAGGTTTGGTATTGGGGAGTGTGGTATGTTTAGAGGACTGAGTTTTGATGATAGGCCAGACTTTGAAAGAAAGTTATCTTGGGTATGCGACAATATAAATTTGGATCCAAATTCGCTTTTTGAGCTACTTGATGATTTTCCGTCAATAAAAATTGGTCTAGAAATAGCATATTTAGCTTTAGGTTCCCCTANACCATTTGTTTTACATCCATCAAAATTTACCAGCGGGCAAGCTGCTATTCCTATAAATGGTTTAATTTGGATGGGTGATAAAAGATACATGAAACAACAGATTAAATCAAAATTAAATGATGGATTTGAATGTGTCAAAATTAAAATTGGCGCTATCGATTTTGANTCGGAAGTTGATTTGATTAAGGAAATTAGAGCTGAGTACTCAGCAAACGTTATTGAGATTCGTGTTGATGCTAATGGCGCCTTTTCCAACGAAAGCGTCCTAGAAAAACTCAAAATCCTATCAGATCACGATATACATTCTATTGAACAACCGATATCTAAAGGCCAGTACGATCAAATGGCTGAGCTATGTAATCAATCTCCAATACCGATAGCTTTAGATGAGGAGTTGATAGGAATTAAAAACAATACTAAAAAATTGAAAATTTTGGATACAATCAAACCTCATTATATTATATTAAAACCCACATTGCTTGGAGGATTTAGGGCATCTGAGCATTGGATACAAATAGCCAATGAAAGATCAATTGGATGGTGGGTTACAAGTGCACTTGAAAGTAACATAGGTTTAAATGCAATTGCTCAGTGGACCTTTGGCCTAAAATTTAAATACCCACAAGGATTAGGTACAGGTTCCTTATTTACAAATAATATTGAATCTCCACTCAAAGTTAATGGCGGAGAATTATCATATCAACCTTCCAAAGAATGGAAAATAAATTTTTAAATTATGTATATAAAACAAGCTTTTAAAATAGAGAATGATTGGTGGTTGTATCTAGCTGGTACTGTTATAGTTGTTGTTGCTTGCATGTTAGGTAGTATACCACACTCAATAGCTGTGTTAGCAATGGGATCTGAAAATCTAGATGCATTGGACAACCCCGATGATATGTATGAGTTATTTGGACTACTTGATTCTAACCTAAACTTTTTTTTAATGTTAATATCTTTTGCTTTTGGACTNTTAGCATTGTTTTTTGTTGTAAAAAAAGTTCACAAACAATCTATTATTAGTTTGACAACTTCAAGGAAAAAAATTGATTGGGGACGATTTTGGTTTTCATTTATTTTTTGGGGAAGTTTTACTGTGATTTTAGTGATGATTGAATATTTTATTAGTCCAGAAAATTTTAGTTTTAATTTTCAACTATTCCCGTTTTTAATCCTTTTTTTTATTGCAGTTATATTTATACCACTTCAAGCAGGTTTTGAGGAGTTTTTGTTTAGAGGCTATTTGATGCANGGTTTGGGTGTTCTTTCAAAAAATCGTTGGTTACCTTTACTGGTAACATCAATTTTGTTTGGTTTTTTACACGGCGCAAATCCAGAGGTTCAAAAATTNGGTAGTATTCTTTTGATCCACTATGTTTCCACAGGTTTTTTATTAGGTATTATGACTTTGATGGATGAAGGTCTTGAACTGGCACTGGGTTTTCANATTTCAAATAACTTGTTTGCATCTTTAGTTATTACCGCTGATTGGACCGTATTTCAAACAAATTCAATATTAAAAGACATATCGGAGCCATCAGTTTCCAGCCATGAAATATTTATACCAGTACTAATTATTTATCCTTTATTTCTTTACATACTTTNAAAAAAATATAATTGGAATAATTGGAGAGAAAAATTATCGGGTAATTTATTAAATAATTAGATTTTTTTGAATAATNACGGGACATATAATAAACCGCACCATTTATTTAAGTTAAACGGTCAATGTTTTGACACTACAAAGTTTAAATTGTTGACAGAAAACTTCCATTGGGAAGATTCAAAAAATAAAAATAGCTTAGTAAAATTTATCAACAATTGGATTGATGAACGTAATTTTATAGAAATTGAAACATCTGGTACAGTTTCAACTCCTAGGTTAATTAGAATTCCAAAAATTAATCTTTTCAACTCTGCTATTGCAACAGGTTCTTTTTTTGGTTTAAGACCTGGATATTCAGCACTTTGCTGTTTACCCTTTGCTTTCATTGCTGGTAAAATGATGTTTATACGCTCATGGGTTCTTGGTTTAAGCTTGGATATCATTGAACCATCGTCTGATTTGTCAAACCAACTATCAAATAAACTTTATGATTTTTCTGCTATGGTTCCATTGCAGGCAATGAAGTCTTTTAAACATATTAAAAATATTAAGACATTATTGTTGGGAGGTGCTCCTGTTCCTCAAACTCTTGCATCAAAATTCCATAATCACAGCTCAAAAGTTTATGAAACATTTGGAATGAGTGAAACTGTTGGACATTTTGCCGTTAAAAATTTATCAAAAAACGAAGATATATTTACTGTTTTTCCGGATGTTAATATTTCAATTGATCAAAGAGAATGTTTAACAGTTCTTTCTTCTAACTTTACCAATGGAATCATAAAGACTAATGATGTTGTTTCATTGATTTCAAAACGAGAATTTTTATGGCTTGGTCGTTATGATAATGTAATTAATTCGGGNGGAATAAAAATTTATCCCGAGCAGCTTGAAGAGCAAATTCGAAATCAGCTTGACACTAGTTTTTTTATAACATCACAGCCCGATGATGATTTAGGTCAAAAGGTAATTTTAATCGTGGAAGGAGGGTATGAAAATAAGGACTTAAAATTTGATTGGGGAAAAATCGATGTTTTAAAGCAACCAAAGAAAATTTACTTTATACCCAAATTCAAAAGAACAATTTCTGGTAAAATAAAAAGAGTTGAAACATTAAATTTGTTAAACCTGAATAACTCCTAAATTAAATTTCTTTTCAATTCTAGCGTGATTAGCTGCCTCAATTCCCATACTAATCCATGTTCTAGTTTCTAGCGGGTTAATAATAGCATCTANCCAGAGTCTTGCTGCTGCATAATATGGNGATACTTGTTTATCATATTTTTCNTTGATTCTTGATAATATTTCAGCTTCATATTGATCCGATATTTTTTCCCCTTTTTTCTTCATCGCTACAGTTTCAATTTGAAGAAGAACTTTTGAGGCGCTTTTACCACTCATTACGGCTATTTCAGCACTTGGCCATGCAACAATTAACCTTGGGTCATATGCTTTACCACACATAGCATAATTACCTGCCCCATAGCTATTACCCATAATTACCGTAAATTTTGGAACTACAGAATTACTAACTGCATTTACCATTTTAGCTCCATCTTTGATAATTCCCTGATGCTCACTTTTGCTACCAACCATAAAGCCTGTTACATCCTGGAGAAAAACTAATGGTATTTTTTTTTGATTGCAGTTTGCAATAAATCGTGTTGCTTTGTCTGCGCTATCATTGTAGATTACCCCACCAAATTGCATTTCACCCGATTTAGTTTTAACTAATTTTCTTTGGTTAGCAATGATACCAACTGACCAGCCATCAATTCTAGCATAAGCCGTAATTATGGTTTTTCCATATCCTGATTTGTATTCATCAAATTCTGACTTATCAACTAAACATTTTATAATATCATATGAATCATATTGCTCCGATCTTGATTGAGGTAATATACCCAAAATATTTTTTGAATCTTCTTTAGGTTCGATNGATTTAGTTCGATTAAAACCTGCATTTTCAAACTTACCGATTTTATTTATAATTGATTTGATTTTATCCAACGCNTCTTTATCGTNATTNGCTTTATAATCAGTAACACCGCTAATTTCGCAATGTGTTGTCGCTCCACCAAGTGTTTCGTTGTCAACATTTTCTCCAATAGCAGCTTTTACAAGATAGCTTCCAGCAAGGAAAATACTGGCGGTTTTGTCAACAATTATAGCCTCATCGCTCATTATTGGTAGATAGGCACCACCAGCGACACAACTACCCATTATTGCGGAAATTTGAGTTATTCCCATATTNCTCATGATTGCATTATTTCTAAATATTCTTCCAAAGTGATCTTTATCAGGAAAAATTTCATCTTGTAGTGGTAAGTAAACGCCAGCAGAATCTACTAAATAAATAATTGGAATTTTGTTTTCAATTGCAATTTCTTGAGCTCTTAAATTTTTTTTTGCAGTAATTGGGAACCATGCTCCAGCTTTAACAGTTGCATCATTAGCAACAACAATGCATTGAACTCCAGAAATGTATCCAATTTTTACAATTACACCTCCACTTGGGCATCCCCCATGATTTTTATACATCTGATCGCCAGCTAATGATCCAATTTCAATTGACTTTGAGTTAGGGTCAAAAAGGTAATTTATTCGCTCACGAGCTGTAAGTTTCCCTTTGTCGTGTTGTTTTTTGACTTTTTCTGAACCGCCACCTAATTTTACAGAATTATGTTTTTTATTCAACTCAGAAATAAGAAGCTTATTTTTATCTTCGTTTTTATTGAATTTTAAGTTCATAGATTGCAATCTTTACACAAAAATAGCAAATATGTTTAGTTATATTTTGCTTTATTTCATAAATATAATTGATGGACTTCAAAAAGAAATGNAGGTGATTGAGTATTTTTAGTTTCTATTGCAGTTTTTTCATTTCTTCGAATGAGCTTGGAATGTGAATTTTTCTTACTTGTGCTTCAGCATTTATGGAATCATTTTTTTGTTTCAGGTCCTTTGTCAGTATTTGTTTAGATCTTTTTTCTATGGGAGGATTTAGTTTTTCAGCCTTTTCGAACTCTATAACAGATTTTAAAAGCTCCTCGGGCAGGTCGTTTTTACACTTGACAAGTAATTCTATAAATTCGTTTGCGAAAAATTGATCAATTTGAATTTTACGTTTNGTAGTATGTGCAAATCTTCCAATTACACGGCAAATATTGTCTCGTTGTTCAGGGCTAAGTTGTTCTGCAAATTCATATTCTTCAATTTTTTTTAGCGATAATATTATAGGCTCAAGTGAATCAAGTGTTATAATATAAACATTATAGCTGGCCATATTGAAAGTTAATTGTGGAATTATTTCTATTGTATTTGAAGGAACTACAAGAAAGATTTCTTTTCTCACATTGGGCTTGTCTGCGTATTTTTTTAATCCATCAGTCTGATCCTTTATATATTTGGGAAAGTTATTTAAGTCTTTNTTGGCNGGGCTTTTNGCATCGAANATGATAAATTCATCACAAATTTCAATGGTGTTATCAGGGCTACCTTTAAATGGTACTTTTTCAACATATTTAATTAGGTGAGTTTGGCAGAGTTGTTTTATTTTCTTTTCAACTGCTGTTTCATGTTCACTCCACTGTTTTTTCATGTTATCAAACTCTTTTTGTTTTTCTTCAAGCCGTTCATCGCTTAGTCGNGTTCGATCATCATCAAGATTTTTCTTTATTTGATTAAGTTCTGTAATTTTATTTTCATAAGCCAATTTTCTTGAATCTTCAGTTGTTTCGTATCTAGAGACCTCGTTGTTCAAGTTATTAATTTTCTCATTTAATGAATCGATTTTAGAGCTTAAATTTCTTATGTCACTATCCTTTGTAATGATTAGTTTTTCAAAACTTTGGTTTTTTTCAGAAAGTCCATCTTTTTCAGACTGAACAAGGGCAATTTTATTTTTTAAATTATCTAGTTCGATTTGTAAGTTAGCTTGTTGAGCTTCAATATTTTTGAACTGATCATAGGCTTCATAACTAATTGATCTGATTGAACTCCAATTAAAGATTCTTTGTATCAGACTAATTTGTTTAATTTTTTCAAAAAAAACGGATAAGATATTCATTANGGTTTTTGATTATTTATGTTTTTATAAAATTAGAACTTAATATCCCTCAAATTTAGTAAAAAACTGTTTTTTTATTGATTAATTATTTTATAAAAGTTAATATAATTACGATATTTGACTTAATTCATTAATTTACACATGAATAAAAATACTGTATTGTCCTTAGCCACCTACATAATGATTTTTGTGGGGATTGGCATGATCGCACTAGGGGCTTTTCGTTACGATGAGGTTGGTTGGGGTTTTGCTGCAGTAGGTATTGGTTTTTTTGCTATAGCTTGGGTTTTTAATGCTTTAAAAGGCAGGGTTTAATTAATAATATCTAATAACATCAAATTTATTTATTACGATTTTAATTGCTTATTTCATTTATTTCGTCTTTTGGTNNNGAATNTTTTGTTATTTTTTTCTTGTANACAGGTACTAAATANGAAATTGTNTAACTAAAACCGGTTCCAATTTTGGATCCATCATGCGTTCTACCNAATCCAGGAATGTAAATATTATCAAAATTTCTCGGTGAAACATCGGTTAATCGCAGTTTTAATTGAACATTGTAGCTCAGAAAAAAGTTATTAAATAATTCAGTTTTTACACCAAAGAGTAGCTCAACCCATGTGGCACTTAATCCAGAAAATTCCAATATTTCATTATTTTGAATTTGTCCCCAAGTTTGATTGTTGGTGTCATAAATTATGTATTGATGCCTTTTTTGGTTAAAACTTGAAACTCCTGCCCTTAAACCACTAAAGATTAGGTTTTCCATACCCAATAAGTTTTTGTATAAATTTAAATCAATGCCGGTTTTAAAATAGCTNCCAGCTGAACTAGAAATTAAAAAATCAGTAGTTGAAAGTTTATCTTCGAATCCAATTTCGCCAGCTAAATATATCCTTTTTTTTAATCGATAATCTGCATTGATTTCAAGTCCTGAATAATTAGAGTCAAAAAATGTTCTACTAAATTTATTAAGGTCAATACCAAATCTTAAACCATATTTTTCTTCAAATTCTAAGCTATCACTACTTTTTGAATTTTCATTTTCTTGTGATTGAAGATTAATTGAAATCAAAAAGAAAAAAACGAGTTTAATGGAAAATTTGAACATGGGTAATATTTTCATTTTTTACTTCATATGAAGAAATAGTAACAGCATTCATCCAAGGATCACTATCAATTTCAATTCCTAGTTCTTCAATAGTGTATTTATTCATAAACCCACAAGAACGAGACACAAATTCAATTTCAGTAAAGTAGTTCATATTAATGATATCAAAATTTCCTGATGTTACACCGTCTATTAAATCATAATTTTTGTATAATTTAAATCTTAAGCTATTAACACTTCCGTTAAGCGGCAGTTCAATTCTGTCTCTAGAACTTACTATTTCATTTGTTATGTTAATTTCATTGCCATCAGTGTCTAGACCTACAGCGAAAAGAGCTGGAACTGTTTTAAGTTCATTCGAATTTTCAATATTATAAAACTCAATTACCAGTCTAGGAGTAGTTTGAGTTGCGTTACTACAAATATCGTCAGGTTCACAGGAAATAAGAAAAAAAATAATTGTGATAAAAATATACTTATGGATCATTAATTCAATTTCTTTTATTCAAAAGTACAATATTTTCTACATGATGAGTTTGTGGAAACATATCAATTGCTTGAGTTTTTGTAACCAGATATTTTTTATCTAGTAAATTTAAGTCCCTGGCTTGAGTAGCACTATTACAGCTAATGTATATTATTTTTTCAGGATTTATTTTTAATATCTTATTAACAACATCCTGATGCATTCCGTTCCTAGGCGGATCTGTGATAATTAAATTAGGTTGACCATGTGTTCTTACAAATTCTTGATTTAGAATGTTTTTTATTTTGGAATGAAAAAATTTAACATTTGTTAATCTGTTTTTTTTTGCGTTTTCTTTGGCTAGCTCAACAGATTCAAATATNATCTCAACTCCAATTACTAGCTTAGCATTTTTTGCTATAAATTGAGCTATTGTTCCCGTGCCACTATACAGATCATAAACTATTTCNTTNCCCTTCAAATTAGCAAATTCAAGGGTTTTTTGGTATAGTTTGTGTGCTTGCTCCGAGTTTGTTTGATAGAATGACTTGGCATTAATTTTAAACACAAGTTTGCCCATTCTTTCAATTATATGATCTTTTCCGCTGTAAACTNTTATGTCTTGATCATAAATTGTATCATTTTTTTTAGGGTTAATTATGTATTGAAGTGATGTTATTTTTGGAAAGGAGTTTTTAAGAAATTTGAGTACTGCATTAATTTCTTCTTTTGAATCTTTAAAAAATTGAACGATCACCATGAGATCACCTGTACTGGATGTGCGGATGATTAGATTACGTAAAATTCCTTTTTGTTCCTTAATATCAAAAAAAGGGATATTTTTCTCTAAGGCAAATGATTTTAAACTATTTCGTATTTTATTAGATGGATCTTCTTGCAGTAAGCATTTTTCTATATTCAAAATTTTATCCCATCTTTCTGGAATATGAAATCCCAATGCGTTGCGGTCATTAATTATTTTTTTTGATTTTATTTCGTTTTCAAATAACCAGCGATTATTACTAAATGTAAATTCCATCTTATTTCTGTAAAATAATTTTTTTTTGGATTTTATTATGGGAAGCGGTTTAGGTATATCAATTTTTCCAATTCGTTGAAGATTATTTAAAACTTCTTTTTGTTTGTAAAAGAGTTGTTTTTTATAATCCATATGTTGCCATTTACATCCACCACAATGGTCGAAGTGTATACACATTGGTTTATTTCTAAAGGGTGATAAACTGTGGTTTTTAGTGACTCTAGCCTCATAATAATTTTTTCTCTTTTTGAATGTTTTTAAATCAACAACATCTCCAGGTACAGCATTTTCGATAAATATTATCTTTCCATCAGGAGCTTTTGCAATACTTTTACCTTTTGCACCTGCATCTATTACCTTTATTTTGTAATATTCTTTCTTTTTTTTTGTTTTCGACATGCGACAAAAATAATGTAATTTTTATTTTATTATCNTTTCAAATATTATAAATAAACTGTTAATAATAAATACATAATAACGTTATCTATTATTTTTTTTAGATAAATAATCTTACTAATTTGCATGAGAGTAATTTTATATACAAGTTTTTTAAAGNACAATTTCCATGCCTATTTTTAAAGTTAATTCTTCAAAAGAAGCAATTGATTTAGAGTACAATTTTGGTGCGCATAATTATCATCCTCTTCCAGTTGTTTTAAAAAAAGGATTAGGAGTGTTTCTGTGGGATATAGAGGGGAAAAAGTATTATGATTTTCTTTCTGCTTATTCTGCAGTTAANCAAGGTCACTGNAACCAAAAAATTATAGATGCTCTTGTTTCTCAGGCCAACGATCTAACACTCACCTCAAGGGCTTTTCATAATAATATTCTTGGTTCATATGAGGCTTTTATTACTAAACTTTTTGGATANGACAAGGTTTTACCAATGAACACTGGNGTTGAGGGGGGTGAGACTGCAAATAAATTGGCTAGAAAATGGGGATATAATGTAAAAGGTATAGAAGAAAATAAAGCGAGAATTGTTTTTGCTAATGGAAATTTTTGGGGTAGAACTTTGGCTGCAATTTCGACTTCAGACGATCCATCAGCATTCACTGGATTTGGGCCCTTCATGCCGGGTTATGATATTATNCCATACAATGATTTGGCTTCCTTGGAAAAGAAACTGTTTGATCCCAATGTTTGTGCTTTTATGGTTGAGCCTATTCAAGGTGAGGCGGGTGTCATAGTCCCTGACGAGGGATATTTAACTGGTGTTAGAAAACTCTGTGATAAATACAATGTTTTATTCATTGCAGATGAGGTTCAAACTGGAATTGGTAGAACAGGTAAAATGCTTGCAACGGATTATGAAGATGCCAGGCCAGATATTTTAATTTTAGGTAAAGCACTCTCAGGGGGAGTATTACCAGTTTCTGCCGTATTGGCTGACAACAACGTAATGATGTGTATTGGCCCTGGTGAACATGGGTCGACCTTTGGTGGAAATCCTCTTTCGTGCAGAGTTGCACACGCAGCATTAAAGGTAGTAATTGATGAAAATTTAGCAGAAAATGCATACCAACTAGGTAATTTATTTAGGGAAAAATTAAATTCTTACATAAAAAATAGCTCCATTGTTAAATTAGTTAGAGGTAAAGGCCTTTTGAACGCTATAGTCATAAATGATGAAGAAAAAGGTAAAACAGCTTGGAATATTTGCTTAGAATTAAAGGAAAACGGNCTTTTAGCTAAACCAACTCAAGGAAATATAATACGATTTGCCCCACCATTAATAATATCAGAGCAACAGCTCAAGGATTGTATTGATATTATTGTTAAAACTTTAGAAAGTTTTGAGATGAAGTTCCTTGCATAAATTTCAAGTTGAATATGAAAAGAGGNGTAATTTATTGTCTAATCTTATTTTTAATTTNAATGGCTTGCAAAAATAATTCTTTTGAAAAAATCNATTTAACCTACCCTAAAACAAAAAAAATTGATGTAAAAGAAAACTATTTTGGCCATTATGTTTCTGATCCTTTTCGATGGTTAGAAAATGATAAAAGTTCTGATACCGAATTTTGGGTAAAAGAACAAAATTTAGTTACTCAAAATTATTTGTCAAAAGTTCCATTTAGAAATAATTTAAAAAATCGTTTGAAAAATATGTGGAATTATGAGAAAATAGGGAGTCCTTTTATTGAAGGAGCATATACATATTTTTATAAAAATACTGGCTTNCAAAATCAATTTGTGCTATTTAGGTATTTAAACAAAGATCCATTATCCAAAGCCGAAGTTTTTCTTGATCCTAATACTTTTAGTAATAAAGGAACAATTTCGTTGGGCAGTTTGAGTTTTTCAAAAAGTGGAAATTTACTGGCTTACAGTATCTCAGAAGGTGGAAGCGATTGGCGAAAAATTTTAGTAATGGATGTAAAAACTAAAAAAATTATTGGTGATACACTGAGAGATATAAAATTTAGTGGTATGTCTTGGTACAAAGACGAGGGATTTTATTATTCAAGCTATGATAAACCTAAAGGGAGTGTTCTTTCAGACAAAACTGATCATCACAAGNTATTTTATCATAAAATTGGAAGTAATCAGATAAAAGACAAAATCGTGTATGGTGCTATCAAAAATCANAAAAATCGTTATGTAAATGCTGTAGTGACAGAGGATAATAAATATTTATTAATTTCATCAAGTATATCAACTTCAGGAAACAAGCTTTATATTAAAAATTTATCTCAATCAGACTCTAAACTTGTTACCATTTTGGATAATTATGAAAGCGATACNTATCTTTTGGATAACCTTGATTCAAAANTATTTTTATCAACCAATTTAAATGCNCCCAATAATAAAATTATTGTTGTTGATGCAAATTCACCAGAACCAATTAATTGGAAAGATCTTATTCCTGAATCCAATCATGTACTATCATCTTCAACTGCTGGAGGATATTTTTTTGCCGAGTACATGGTTGACGCTGTGTCGCTAATTAGGCAATTTGATTATGAGGGTAATTTTATACGAAATGTAAAATTACCGGGTCCAGGGACTGCCTCTGGATTTAATGGCAAAAGGAATACAAAAACTGATTATTATACTTTTACCAATTATACAACTCCAACGAGCATATATAAATACGATATTTTAAGTGGAAATTCAAAACTTTTTTGGAGTCCTGAAATAAATTTCAGGTCATCTGACTACGAGAGTAAACAAGTTTTTTTTAAATCCACAGATGGAACAAAAGTTCCAATGATTATAACTCACAAAACTGGTATTAAATTGGACTCAAAAAATCCTACCATTTTATATGGTTACGGAGGTTTCAATATTAGTTTAAATCCAAGTTTTAGCGTGACTAATGCAATCTGGCTTGAACTTGGCGGAGTTTACGCCGTTCCCAACATCAGGGGAGGTGGTGAGTATGGTAAAGAATGGCACAAAATGGGAACTAAAATGCAAAAACAAAACGTTTTTGATGATTTCATTTCAGCTGCAGAATACTTGATTGANAATAAATATACATCTTCAAATTTTTTAGCTATTAGGGGAGGTTCAAATGGCGGTTTACTTGTTGGTGCTACAATGACCCAGCGACCAGATCTAGCAAAAGTTGCCCTGCCAGCTGTTGGAGTTTTGGATATGCTTAGGTACCATACTTTTACTTCTGGAGCCGGATGGGCTTACGACTATGGAACTTCTGAGGACAGTAAAGAAATGTTTGAGTACTTACTTAATTATTCACCTGTGCATAATGTAAGAGAAGGAGTAAGCTATCCAGCAACTTTAGTCACAACAGGTGACCATGATGACCGCGTTGTCCCCGCTCATAGTTACAAGTTTATAGCGGAGCTACAAAGGATAAGATCCACTACAAATCCAACATTAATAAGAATAGAAACTGACGCAGGACATGGGGCAGGAACTCCGATAAATAAGACAATNGATCAGTACGCTGATATTTTTGGATTTACATTATTCAATATGGGTNTCAAAGAAATAAATTGAAGAAAATTATTTTAATACCGTCAGTTAAATGGATTGGTTCATTTCGACCTTTGATTTCTTTTCCATCTCGATGTCATAACTTTCTTCAAATTTATTAATAANTTCGTTCCAATCAGCTGTCGAAATTTCATAAATAGTGAAAATCAGGAAAACTGTATTAATAATTAAAATCACCAAGGCAACTATTTTGGCAGTTTCCATNGCTTCTTTGTTTCCGACGTAATTTTCAGAATTTTTTAGTTGCTTATTTGCAATTAAATATGCTGGCCCTGACAATAACAGCCCTAAACCACCAAAGCAACAGCAAAGTAAACCGGCGATTGAAAGGACATAAACGAGAGTAGTATCTAGTGTTTTTTTTATCATACAAAATGTTTTAATGTGTAACTAATTATTATAGTTATTATTGAAATTAAAGAAATTTTATTGACGATTTTTTGATGTGATTTTAATTTATAAAATTTAGACAATAAAATTAAAAAAACAAGCAAGCACANCGGATAAATTGCTGGAAATACTAAAAGGGCTTCCCCAAAATTTCCAGCACTCAAAGCTAAAACGGATCTTTGAAATCCACACCCTGTACATTCAAATCCCAAAATGGTTTTATTTATGCACGGTAACATTAAGTTTTCAATTATTTCTGAATGCATTTAATTAAAATTAGTATTATTTGATAATATTTAGAAATTTCATGCAATGTTTCATTTCAACAAAAGTTTTTTTTATGTCATTATCAATTCCAATTGAAAAGCGAATTAAACCAGGTTTTAAACCTATTTTTTTTTGTTTATCAATCTCAATTTCGGATGAAGTTGATGTTCCAGGTGCACTAAAAAGGGTTTTGTAAAAACCTAGACTTACAGCCAAATAACCCAAATTTTTATTTTGCATTAATTCCATCAGATTATTAGCTATTTCNAGGGATCCAACATCAATGGTTAGCATTCCACCAAATCCATATTCCGCATTCATTTGTTTTTTGAAAATTGTGTTAGATTTATTTGATTTTAGCCCAGGATACATTGTTTTTATCCCCATTGATTCAAACTTCTGAGCTAAATAAAATGCATTTTTACTATGTTGTTTAACTCGTACATGTAAAGTTCTAAGGTTTTTTAAAATTGAGGCTGATCTTAAACTATCTAAGGTTGCNCCGAAAAGCATTGCTGCTCCATTGTTCACATTTCGTAAATCATCAATAAATTGTTGACTTCCACATACAACACCNCCTACACCATCNGAGGATCCATTGATAAATTTTGTTAGGCTATGAATGACTATATCGGCACCAAGAGTTGCAGGCGAGATTGAAAGGGGTGAAAATGTGTTGTCTACAACAAGTTTTAAATTGTATTTTTTAGCAAGTTTTGAAAGTTTTTTGATATTGGCAACTTCAAGAAGNGGATTACTTACAGATTCACAGTATAGAATTTTTGTATTTTTTTTTATTGATTTTTCAACAAGCTCAATATTAGTAATATCTACAAAAGACGATTTGATATTAAATTTGGTAGCAAAATTTTCAAGAAATGCATAGGTTCCCCCATAGACTGTTCTGCTTGAAATAATATGATCATTAGCCTTGCATAGTTGCATGATTACCGCTGTGATGGCGGCCATTCCAGAGCCGAATACATTTGACGCTTCAGTTGATTCCAATGTGGCAAGGGCTTCTCCGAGGTACAAATTTGACGGTGAACTATGTCTAGAGTACAAATAGCAACCTTCGCTATTTCCTTCAAATGTATCAAACATCTTTTTTGCAGAGAGAAATGTGTATGTCGAAGAGTCAGAAATTGAAGGATTTACACCTCCAAATTCACCAAAATATTTTAAATCTTCAATTTGATTAGTACGTTTCTTCATTTTTAAATCTTTGTAACAAAAAGCAAAAATATATGATTTAAAATCAAAAAAGTGGTTTAAGTTAGAAAATTTAGATTTTTCGTTTAGTATAAGTTTGTATTTTTACATAAATTAATTTTTAANAAAATCATTTATTAAATTATTTNTTGATTCTTTGATTGGAGTTTATGTTTCAATTTTTTGTTATATCCANCTATTAGTGAATTTAAGTATATATAAAATACTTTGNAATAAATTTTTTAGGATAGTATTTNCTAAACGTTACTGAAATTTATTTTGAAAATATAATTTTTATTATTTAAAAAAGTTTGTTTGAGAGTTATAAAAAAAATAAAATTTGATAATATCTCGTTGTTCAAAAACCAACTTTTAAATTGGGCTCAATCTTATGATGAGTTGGTTTGGCTTGACTCTAATCAGCACAGGGAAAATTATAGTGAATTTGATGCTGTTTTAGCAGTTGATGCTTTAAGCTACATTAAAACAGATTACAAATCTGCTTTTTCTAGGTTGGAAGACTACAGAAACTCTGTTTCAGATTGGATTTTTGGTTATTTAGCTTATGATTTAAAAAATGATTTTGAAAACTTACAATCTAATAATTTTGACGCAGTTAATTTTCCAGATTTATATTTTTTTCATCCGAAAAAAATATTTATGTTCAACAACAATGATTTGATCATAAGTTATGNTGCGGGTTTTGAGAATTTAATTANAGAAGANTTAGANAATATAAAAAAAATATCAATTTTTAATAATTCTAAAAATTGTTCACCAAAACTAACAATTAATGAACGGATAAATAAAAGCGAGTACATAAGTAAAGTAAAAAAATTAAAGGATCATATTCAAAGAGGTGATATATATGAAGTAAACTTTTGTAAAGAATACTTTTCGCACGGAAATATTGATCCTTTAAAAACTTTTTTAGATCTACAATCGATATCAAAACCTCCATTTTCTGTTTATTTGAAAAATGATTTTTTATACTTGCTGTCAGCTTCTCCAGAACGCTATTTGAAAAAGCAAGGCGATTTGATAGTTTCACAGCCAATTAAAGGTACTGCAAGAAGATCCTCAAATATTTNTGAAGATAAAAAACTTANAGAAGAATTATTTGCCAGTCCTAAGGAGCGTAGTGAAAATGTGATGATTGTAGATTTGGTGAGAAATGATTTATCCAGAATAGCAACAAAAGGAAGTGTTAAGGTTGAGGAGTTATATAAGACCTATTCGTTTGAGCAAGTTCATCATTTGATATCTACAGTTAAGGCTGTAAAACGAGCAGAAGTCTCAGTACTTGATGTCATTACTAAATCTTTTCCCATGGGGAGTATGACTGGTGCTCCAAAAATTTCAGCAATGAAAATTATTGAAAGGATAGAGAAAACAAAAAGAGGTTTGTATTCAGGTGCTGTAGGTTATTTTTCACCTGACAACAATTTTGATTTTAATGTTGTTATAAGAAGTATTTTATATAACGCAAAAAACTCTTATGTTTCATTTTCAGTAGGAAGTGCAATAACTATAGATAGTGATCCAGTAAAGGAATATGAAGAGTGTCTTGTAAAGGCTGAAGCTATGCGTAGCGTTTTGGAAAATTAATTTTATATTTTTGAAAAATGTTACAAGATTTTAAAGATAATATTGATAAGAATTTTCCATTTTTGTTTGAAAAAAAACTATTGATTGCTGTATCAGCAGGAGTGGACAGTATGGTTCTTTCCAATCTTTGTTTGAGTTTGAATTTAAATATTTCATTAGCACACTGTAATTTTTGCTTGAGAGGTGAAGAAAGTGANGATGATGAGGCTTTTGTAAAGAGTTTTGCTTTTGATAACGATGTAAAATTCTATTCAAAACGCTTTGAAACGGAACCTTATGCTAAATCAACTAAACAGTCAATTCAGATGGCAGCACGTAAATTACGTTATGATTGGTTTAGCCATTTGTCTGAAAATAATGGNTATAATTACNTCTTAACAGCCCATCANGCAGATGATAATCTGGAAACCTTTTTTATAAATTTAAGTAGGGGAGCTGGATTGCATGGTCTTATCGGAATCCCTAAACATTCTACTTACCTGGTGCGTCCTATGTTAAATTTTTCCAAACAGCAAATAATCACTTATGCTAATAAATTAAATATTAAGTGGCGAGAGGATAAGAGCAANACTAGCCTAAAGTACCAGCGCAATCACGTTAGAAAAGAAATTTCTCCTGCTNTAAAAAGAGTTTTTCCAAATATTTTNAGTATGCTAAAATCCTCTCAAGAAAACTTGACAAGCATTTCATTGTTGCTAAAAAATCATATTTCAAAAATCCAAAATAATATTATAATTTTTTCAAATTNTGATGAAAAACATTATGATATAAATGAATTAAAAAAACTCGATCCAATCGAGACTTATTTGTACTTACTATTTTGCAATTATGGATTTAGTGATTTCAATGAAATTTTAAAGATATTAAAGGCTCAATCTGGTAAACAAATTTTTTCCAACAGCCATAGGTTGATCAAAGATCGTGATGTTTTAATACTAGTTTCAATTAGCCATGCTCATTTCAAAACAAAAAAAATTTTTAAAGATGATAGTAGGGTGAATTTGACTGACTTAGGAAATACAATATTGATTCAAAAGGTTGNAAGAATTAGTGATTGTGAAAAAAACTCAATTTATGTTGATTATGACAAATTAGAATTTCCTCTTGAGGTTAGGACTTGGATTAAGGGAGATTATTTTTACCCTAAAGGATTAAATGGAAAAAAAAAACTCAGCAAATTTTTCAAAGATTTAAAATTTAACTTACTTGAAAAATCAAAAATTCTTTTACTATGTTCTAATTCAAAGATTATTTGGGTTATAGGTCATCGACAAGATTCTAGATACATATCTAATAAATTCACAAAAACAATTTGTAAAATAAGTTTTAATTAATGCCAGTCATAGAGAGTTCTTTCAAGCCTTCTTTTTATTTTAGAAGTGGTTTTATTTCAACAATTTTTTCTGGCCTATTAAGGCGGGTAAAAATTCCCCAAAAACGAGAGCGAATTAATACTTCAGATGGAGATTTTTTAGACTTGGATTGGAGTTATTCAAAAAATAAAACAAAGAAATTAGTAATCATACTCCACGGAATGGAAGGACACGGACAGCGGTCTTATGTCTGCGGAATTGCTAGATATTTAAACCTCAACGATTTTGATGCGATTTGTGTTAATTTTAGAGGTTGTAGTGGAGAAAATAATTTGAAATTTCACAGTTTCCACTCTGGTCAAACAAAAGACTTAGAGGACGTTATTNACCATGTAATAACTAATTTTAATTACAAATCAATCTATCTCAAAGGAGTGAGTTTAGGAGCAAATATAGTTTTAAAATACTTGGGTCAAAATTCTAATATTCCATCTTNTATAAAAGCGGCCATGGCTTTGTCAGTACCTATTGATTTGGCTGGATCTGCAAAATCTTTGCACCAATTTAAGAATTTATTATATCATATTTATTTTATGGTTGGGCTGAAGAAGAAATTGAATCGAAAACGTCGCCAATTTCCGAACAAATTATCAAGAAAGACGCTTTGGTCTATATGGACTTTAAAATCCATGGATAATAAATANACATCAATTGCTAATGGGTTTTTTGATGCTATTGATTATTACAATAAATCAAGTAGCTTACCATTTTTAAATTTAATTAGGACTCCTGTTTTAATTTTAAATGCTTTGAATGATTCTTTTTTATCTCCTACATGTTATCCGGTTNACGTGGCAAAAAAAAGTTCATACATTAACTTAGAAATGCCAAAATTTGGTGGTCACGTTGGATTTGTACTTTACGGAGGNGTATATTACAATGAAAAGCGGGCATNTGAATTTTTTTCAAAATTTCAATAGATTTTCGTATAGTAGATGTAATGGAAGTCCCATTACGTTAAAGTATGATCCATCAATTTTTTTTACTGCAACTTTACCGATCCAGTCCTGAACTCCATATCCCCCTGCTTTATCCAGTGGTTTAAATTTCTTCACATAATTATTGATTTCATTTTTGTGAAGTTTTCTAAATGACACTTTTGTACATGCATTTACAATAATTTGTTTTTTTATCGAGGTCAAACAAATTGAGGTTACCACTTCATGTGTACTATTACTTAAATTTAGCAATATCTCTTTACAATTTTTAATTGATTTAGGTTTACCGATTGCATTTTTTTTAAACCAAACAATAGTATCTGCAGTAAGCAATATTTCATTTGATTTAAGTTTACCGAGATAAAGCTTAGCTTTTTTTCTGCTTATAAAATCNGTAATTTCTTCCTTTTTTAACTTATTTGGGTAGGTTTCATCAAAATTCTTGGATTTTATAACAAATGGTATTTCCAGGGATTTAAGTAATTCTTTTCTTCTTATGGAGCTTGAACCAAGAATTAATTTTTTAGATTCTAAATGTTTTTTTAAAAGCATCCAAATAATTTAAATAAGTTAAAATTCCCAGTGACCTTGAATTTTAAGTATTTGTTCGATTATATCTCTTACCGCTCCATCTCCTCCTTTAAGATGGGAGACATAATCAGCAATTTTTCTTACTTCATTGACTGCATCATTTGGACAACAAGCTAAACCAACTGACATCATAGCATTTAGATCTGGAATATCATCTCCCATGTACATTACATTTTCCTTTTTTATTTTTAGTTTGCTGATTAATTTGTTTAGATCCTTCAACTTATCAAGAGTTCCCAAAATAATATTTTCTATTCCTAAATCTTTTAATCTTTTTTTTACACCTAAATTGTTTCCACCAGAAATAATACAAACATTAAAACCTGAATTAATAGCAGTTTTAAGAGCAAAACCATCTTTGGTATTCATATTTCTTAATATTTCTCCATTTGTTGTAACCAGTACATCACCATTGGTTAATACGCCATCAACATCAAAGATTAGTGTGTTTATGTTTTTTAAAATTTTTTTATAGTTTTCTTTTATCATGTGTG
This sequence comes from Flavobacteriaceae bacterium, assembly GCA_002721175.1. Lineage (GTDB taxonomy): Bacteria > Bacteroidota > Bacteroidia > Flavobacteriales > Flavobacteriaceae > UBA3537. Next base: position 26,719 of record PBJR01000001.1, read on the forward strand.
NTTTGTATTGAATTTGTTATAATCTCATAAATTTTTTTTAGTTCTGGTTGGTCGCAGAGCAGGTTTAAGTGCTTTTTTATCGTTTTCTTATCTCCTCTTACCGCAGGACCTGTCTGAGCATTATATGGAGTCATTTTTTGGACTTTAATTGCAGTTTCCAAAATTAGGGGTTTTAGTATCTCGAAATTCAGGTTTTTTTTATCAGTTAGCTCATGTGCAATCCTGAACATTTGATTAGAAAAATTATTTATGAACACAGCGCTCAAATGTAATTTTTTTCTTTGTTCACAGTCAACAAAAAAAGTTGGGCTTAAAAGCTCATATGCAACTTTTTTTAATTTCTTTTTGTCAAGATCTAAACCTGCTTCTATGCACATTGGTACCTTCACAAAATCTATCAAGTTTTCTTTGGAAATTGTTTGAAGTGGATATAAGACTCCAGGTCTATTTTTTTTGTTTAATTCATGCATTGACAAGCATCCAGAAGTATGTACTACTAATCGGTTAGAAAATTTGATTGAGTTAGAGATTGTTTTGATTGCCTTGTCTGAGACAGCTATAATGTATAAATCTGCATTAACAAGCTTTGATATATCATTTGTTGTGGAAACTTTTTTTAAAATATAATCGGGTTTAATTGGAGACCTGTTGTACCATTGTACTAATTTTAAATTTTTTGATGAATTTATAGCATGGCACAAGTTAACACCAATATTACCAGCCCCTAGAACTACGATTGAAATCATTTAACAAATTTAGTGTAATATACANTGTTTTGAAAATCAATATTTTTTTTATTAAAATAAGTGTTAAAAACTACATAAATTAAAATTAATCTTATAAAAAGTAGTTAAATTTGCAATCCATTTGAATTGATTTTTTCTATGTTAAAAAAGATTTCGAATTTCCTATTTTCTACTCGCTTAACCGCTTCCCTTTTTATCCTGTTTGCTGTTGCGATGGCTGTAGGAACTTTTATGGACCAAGGGGAAGAAACATCTCCTACACCGTTCTCAAGAAATCTAATTTATAACGCTTGGTGGTTTGAGGCCATAATGGGATTTTTTCTAGTAAATTTTATTGGAAACATTTTCCGTTTTCGATTGCTTAGAAAAGAAAAATGGGCTACGTTGACCTTACATTTGTCCTTTATATCGATTCTTCTTGGTGCTTTTATCACTAGATACCATGGTTTTGAAGGAGTAATGTCAATAAGAGAAGGCTCAACCGAAAATACATTTTTATCTCAAAAAACATATTTAACTTTTTTNATTGATGGTGATTATGAAATTGATGGGCAATTACAAAGGTTAGTCATTGAAAATGAAGAGGTAGATTTTTCATCGAGATTAAAAAATCAATACAAATTAAAAACCAAATACGGTAATACACCAATTACTATAGAATTAATAGACTTTATCAAAGGAGCTGAGGAAGATATTGTACCAAACGATAAAGGAGAATACTTTTTAAAACTCGTTGAAGCTAATAATGATGGATCCCACAATCATTTTCTGAAATTGGGAGAGGTTTCAAATATTCATAACGTTTTATATGCTCTTAATAAGCCNACCGCTGGCGCTATTAACCTTACATTTGATGAAAAAGATAATTCTATTTCTATTGAGTCGCCATTTAATGGAGAGTACATGGTAATGTCGACAAAAGAACAGGGAGTTATTTTAAAAGATAGCATTCAGCCACTATCTTTGAGATCAAGATATATNATTGGTAATCAGGTAGTTGTTTTTCCCAAACCTGTAATCAAGGGTGTTTTTGATGTGGTTAAAAGGCCTGAGATTTTAAAAAGTTTTGAGGATGGCATAGCCTTGAGAGTCAGCGTGAATAATAATGCAGAGATTGTAAAATTGTTGGGTGGGCCTGGAACAAATAATCCATTCAAAAAAGTCGAAGTAGGTGATCTTGAGTTGTCGATAAAATATGGATCTAAGGTTCTTGAACTTCCATTTGACATCAAACTAAATGATTTTGTAGCTGAACGTTACCCTGGGACAAATGACTCCTATTCTTCATTTGAAAGTAAAGTTACCGTTATTGATGACAACGATGGTGAATTTGATTTTAATATCTACATGAACAATATATTAAATCACAAAGGCTATCGTTTTTTTCAGTCATCATTTGATCCAGACGAAAAAGGTACTATACTTTCTGTCAATCATGATTATTGGGGAACNTGGTTTACATATCTCGGGTATTATCTTTTGTATTTTGGCTTGTTAGCTATATTAATAAGTAAGGGNGCAAGAATGGAGTTTTTAAGAAAACAANTAAGTAAAATTAAAATTAAAAAAGGTCAATTAACCATTGCAGTTATCTTTTTTACATTAACNTCAAATGCTCAATTACATCACAATTCCCGACATAATTTACAGCCTTTTAAACAAACTCAACTAGATTCTATTTTAGATGCCAATATCACTCCAAAAAAATCCGCTGATCTTTTTGGAAGATTAGTTATTCAAGACTCTGACGGTAGAATGAAGCCTGTCAACACCTATGCCTCTGAACTTTTAAGAAAGTTATCCAAAAAAGATGTTTACAACGAATATGGTGCAGATCAAGTTTTTTTATCTATGATTGAGAGTCCATATCTTTGGTGGAATATGCCAATTATTTATCTAAAGCCTAAAAAAGCAGATACAATACGAAAATTGATTGGTATACCCAANGATCAAAAATATGCTGCATTAATTGATTTTTTTGATACAGAACTTAACCAAAAACTTGATCCATTCATGTATGATGCATACAATGCTCAGGTTCCAACCGCNATACAGAAGGAATTCAAGGAGGCTCATCAACGCTCTATACTTCTCTTAAATGTNCTTGAGGGTGATGCCTTAAGATTATTTCCTGTCCCGCAAGATGAAAACAACAAGTGGGTATCGCCACGTGAATTTACACAGAAAGNCTTAATAATAGAGGATTCTTTGTATTCAAATTTTATTCGTACAGGTTTATTAGCATATTTGGGGACATTACAAAAAGATAAATTGANAAATGGTGACTTTTCAAAGAGTGAAAAGTTAATTTATGCAATCAAAAATTCTCAAGTTAAGTATGGTGGTAACGCGATGCTTACAGATGATAAAATTGATGCAGAAATCAAATATAATAAATATGATGTTTTTAGGAAATTATTNAGTTGGTATATGTATACCAGCACAATAATGTTTATACTTCTAATTTTTCAAATTTTAAGAGATAAAAGTAGAATTTTAAATTATTCAGTAAAAGTATTTAAAATACTAATCTATTTCTGTTTTGCATTACACACTTTGGGGTTGATTACTAGGTGGTACATTTCTGGTCACGCACCATGGAGTGATGCATACGAGTCAATGATTTATGTNGCTTGGGCTACGATGGCTTTTGGANTTTTACTTGGGCATAAAAGCGACCTGACTTTTTCCTCAACAACTTTTATAACCGCGATGATTTTGATGATTGCCCATTGGAATTGGATGGATCCTTCAATAGGAAATTTACAGCCTGTTTTGAATAGTTACTGGTTGATGATACATGTTGCTGTAATTGTTGGAAGTTATGGTCCATTCGCATTAGGTATGATCCTGGGTTTTATTGTTCTATTTTTAATGATAATAACAAATAAAAAAAATAAAGAAAAAATAAAGTTAAACGTCAATGAACTAACTATCATCAACGAAATGGCATTAACAGTTGGATTAGTGATGCTAACTATAGGAAACTTTTTAGGTGGAATGTGGGCCAATGAGAGTTGGGGNAGATATTGGGGTTGGGATCCAAAAGAAACATGGGCCCTAATAAGCATAATGGTTTATGCTTTTGTAATTCACATGCGGCTAGTCCCAGGATTGAGAAGTCGCTTAACTTTCAACATAGCTTCAATACTATCATTTGGGAGTATTCTGATGACTTATTTTGGCGTTAATTTTTATCTCGCTGGCTTGCATTCGTATGCAAAAGATGACCAAGAAATAAGCATCAATTACATTATAACCACTCTTGTTGTTGTTGCTATATTAGGTTTTTGGGCCAATAAAAAATATCGAAGGTTTTATGCAAAACCGAATTAAGTTATTTTCTAACAAAAGGCTTAATTAAAAATTTTGGATCATATTTTCTGAAATTTATTATAGTAATATCTACTTTTTTTTTATTTTCGAATTCAAAATAATGCTTCAATGAAATTTATTAAATTATTAGGAATTACCAACACACTCTTACTTATGCTTTGTGTGTTGATTATAATTGTCTCNGAATATTTGTTTTTTAGTGGTGATAAACTTCACGGAATCTTTGTTGGAATTTGGGCACCGATGTTAGTAGGTCTAATGATATTTTTTAAACTTTTTCGACTTGGCCGCTAACGATATAGTAACTTATTTTTCAATCTTTGTTTCCGTTTGCGTTGCCGTATGGGCTTTTGTGCTTATAAAACAGTTCAACGATCTAGACAACAAATAGTCTTGATATCTAAGAAATGAGTAGTCGTAGTAAAGGTATAAACACAATTTGCACTCANACTGGGGGTATAGATGATGTGAAATACAATGGTGCCGTATCTCCGATTTATCTGTCTACGTCTTATGGTTTTCTTGAAAAAGAGATCAAGAGATATCCGCGTTACTTCAATACGCCAAATCAGGAATTTTTATCAAAAAAAATTGCAAAATTAGAAATGGGAGAAGATGGAATTATTTTTTCTTCGGGAATGGCTGCGATAAGNAATGTGATATTTATGATCTTAAAGTCTGGAGATCATCTGGTAATTCAAAATGATATTTACGGTGGAACTAGAAATTTTATTGAGTCTCATTTGAATAATTATGGCATCGAATTTAGTTTTACCAAAGATTTATCTGTTGAATCATTTAAAAGATGCATAAAAGCAAATACCAAATTAATTTACATAGAAACTCCTTCAAACCCACTCTTGAAAATAGTTGACATATTTGCTATTTCTCAATTAGCTAGATCAAAAAAAATCTTAACTGCGATTGACAATACTTTTGCAACACCAATAATACAGCGACCTCTTACTTTNGGAGTTGATATTGTAATACACTCAGCTACAAAATATTTNGGGGGCCATAGTGATATTACTGCTGGTGCTGTAATTTCATCAAAAGAAATAATAGATCGTATTCGCGATTTTGCTAAAGATTTTGGTGGGAGCCTTGGTGATTTTACTGCTTGGATGCTGGAGCGTAGTATGAAAACTTTGGGGATTAGAGTTAAAAAGCAACAAAAAAACGCTTTTAAATTGGCGAGGTTTTTGAACAGACGCGTTGAAATTAAGAAAGTTTATTACCCTGGTTTGAAGTCCCATCCTAATTATAAACTTGCAAAAATCCAAATGGATGGTTTTGGAGCAATGATATCGTTTATACTTTCTGAGGAGTATGATGTGTTTGTTTTCTTAAATTCGCTAACTTTGATTAGACCATCAATGAGTTTAGCTGGGTTGGAAAGCACTATGACTTTACCTGTAAAAACATCACANGCTCTAATTTCAGAAGAAAATAGAAAATCTCAAGGGATTTTCGATAATTTGATACGATTTTCAGTTGGGATTGAGTCAAAAAAAGATTTAATACATGATATTGAACAAGCATTAATTTCTAGTAAAATCAAGCAATGAAAGTAGATATACTAGCTTTTGGAGCTCATCCGGATGATATTGAATTAGGCTGTGGCGGAACAATTTACAAATCCACACAANATGGGAAAATTGTAGGCTTTGTAGATTTAACAGAGGGGGAACTTGGAACTCGTGGAAATACTAAAATAAGAGCTAATGAATCAAGTAAGGCCGCTAGAATTTTAGGGGCAAGTTTTAGAGATAATTTAAAATTTCCAGATGGTTTTATTTCTAATAACAAAGAAAATTTACTTAAGTTAATTAAGAAAATAAGACTTTATCAGCCTGATATTATTTTTTGTAATGCTCCGGATGATCGGCATCCCGATCACTCTAAATCAAACACTCTNGTTCGCGAAGCATGTTATCTCAGTGGTTTGGTCAAGATACGAACAGAAAATTTAAATGGTGTTAATCAGTCACCATGGCGTCCATGTTCTATATTTAGTTATATTCAATGGAAATCATTAAATCCAAGTTTTGTCGTTGATATTAGCTCTGTAATAGATCAGAAGTTAAAAGCTGTAAATGTTTACAAATCTCAGTTTTATGATCCGGGAAGCAAGGAACCAGAGACACCTATTTCTAATCAAAATTTTATTAATAGCGTAAAATATAGAGCTGCTGATTTGGGAAGAACTTCATTTACTGATTATGCCGAAGGATTCATAAGTTTTCGNCCTATATTAGTTAAATCAATTTTTGATTTAAAATAATTAATAGAAAATATTTGAAGAGAATCATATTTACTCTAAATTTACACACTTATTGCNTAATTGGTGGTTGTAGCTCAGTTGGTTAGAGCGCCTGATTGTGGTTCAGGAGGTCGTCGGTTCGAGACCGATCTTCCACCCAAAATAAGCTTCTTATTAATTTGAGGCTTTCAAATTTTAAAATTAAAATCAACTTAATGAAAAAATTAATTTTACTAACTCTTTTATTAATTATTTGCTGTACTGATGAAACAGCTAGTAAAAGAAAATCAAGTAAAAAAGTTTTTCAAAATTTTGCTGTGGGTATTTTAAGTGACAAAAAAGATATTAATATAAGAAAAAAGCCAGTAGATGGAAAAATAATTGATCGCGTTTCAGGGGGTGAAGAATACACAGTAACAAATGAATATACAGNTAAAGAGCCTGTATACTTGTTAAATAAAAANGTTAAATTGAAAGATTTGAAAACTGGTGAAATGATTCGCAAATCGCCAGGTTTTAAATTATCCAATGTTAATTTAATTGATGATTTATATTATTCAGCTGACATTATCAATAGAGATGGATCTGTCAGCGAAGTTGTCGTGTTCATAAATGATGTNGATGAGAACGAGAGTAAATGGTATTATATTGATGAAATTGGAGGCTGGATATATTCGAGCTTTTGCTACAGGATTAAATTAAATGAGAGTAGTAGCGTTAGCTCAAGTAAAGTCAATAAACCCAAAACTAGGTTAAACAAAATAACTTTTGAACAAGCAGAGGCATTCATGCAAAAAAGGTGTAGTGATGTTAACCAGACCCTAATGAAAAAAAAGATTGTAGATTTTGATGGAAAAACTTTGTATATGTTTCTCTCAGTTGCAGTGAACGGTTATGTATGTATCAGTACTATAACTGATTTTAAACTAGAAGTTTTAGCAACAGATTGTGGTAGATCTGAATTAAAAATTCGTCAATGGAATGCATTATAATTTCTTAAGCCTCATTTATTGAATTTAAAAAACTCAATTACTTAGAAAATTTATTATTTCTAATCAATTTAATCTTATTCTATCTACTCTATTTGCTAATTCCCAAGCTGTATAAAATATTAGTTTTGTTCTTTGCTCTAGTAGTTTATATTTGATTTTGTCAGGAGTATCGCTTGGTTTATGATAATCTTCGTGTGTTCCGTTAAAGTAAAATATAGCAGGTATNTTATTATTGACAAAGTGTAAATGGTCAGATCTATAATAATAATTGTTCTCTACCCAGCGCCCATATTCGTAAACAAGAGTNGTGGTATCATTGTACCTATAATCAAGAGACAAATTAACATATTTTTCATTCATGTTTTCATTTATGTTGTGAAGATCCTGGGATAATTTATCCGAACCTATAATATAAATATATTCAGGGTTTTTTTTATGAATTTTATCAATTCTTCCAATCATATCAATATTTAAATTAGCAATTGTATTATTTAATGGATAGACAGGGTTATTTGAGTAATATTCAGAACCCAAAAGTCCTTTTTCCTCCGCTGAAACGTGAAGGAANAAAATAGATCTTTTTGGTCTTATACCTTCCTTAATTGCTAACTGAAATGCTTCAGCTATCTCTAGCATTGCTGTAGTACCTGACCCGTCATCATCAGCTCCATTATTTACGAAACCATTTTTTTCAACTCCTATATGGTCTAAATGGGCAGTTATTATAATAAGTTCATGTGGAATAGTTTCACCTTCAATATAGGCAAGTACATTATTAGCATAAATGTATTTTCGTTCTCTGCTTAAATAAGTNTTGAAGGGCATAAAATAATTTCCGTTTTTCATTCCACCCTTAATTCCTATTTTTTTATATTCATCTTTTAGAAAATTTATTGCTAAAGTTTCCCCTTTTGTTCCAGCTTCTCGGCCTTGAAATTTATCAGACGCATATATATATAGGTGTTCTTTAAGCTCATTTGATGTTATGGTGTTTCCATATTGCTCTACATTAACTTCATTTTGTGCAAATACAAAACCCGAAATTGTTATTACTGATAGGAGGTTTAAGGAAGCTCTCATTTTATTANNTTACACTAAAATTATTGATTATTTTGAGATTTAGCATAATATTATTTATGTAATAATCTTTAAATTTTTTTTTGTGTATTGACATAATTATCTGTAAAGTGCTAATTTTTGACGATTTTATGTAAAAATACCCAATAATTTGTTAAAATTTATTTTAAAAATCTACTTCTTAAAATATCCACAAAGTGCACGATTTCGACGATTAAAGTAAAAAAAAAGCATTTTTTTTAGGATTTGATAATATTTTTTATCTAATTTTGCGTCATTAATCATAAACAAAACGTTAATTATGAAAAAATTAATTACTATAATGTCTCTTGCCCTTGTAGGTTTTACCTTTGGTCAAGATGAAGAACCAAAGTTCAATGTAACTGGTTCGATTGATGCTTACTTTAGAACTAACTTGACTTCGGTTAATGATGGTGCTAACAATTTCACTGGTAATGCTGGTGACCTTAGTATTTTCAATAATGATTCAGGTTTTTCCTTTGGTATGGCAAATGTAAATTTTTCTTATGAAGGAGAAAAAGTTGGGTTTGTAGCAGATTTTGCTTANGGACCTAGAGCAGATGCATGGACAGGTGATGTTGGTGTTGTAAACGAAGCTTACATGTATTGGAATGTTTCTGAAAAGGCTATGCTTATGATGGGTCGTTTTAACTCATGGATGGGTTATGAAAGACTATCTGCTGCTAATAATTTTCATTACAGTATGTCACACATGTTCACTTACTCAGCTAGAAACTTTAATGGTTTAGTTGCTCAATTTGATCTTGGAAACGATTTCAATTTTGGTGTAGGTGTTATGAACCCTGTCAATATAACNGTTGGTAACGATACAGGTGATTATTCAATCGCTGCTGGCGTTTCTAAAGGCAAAACAGGTGTTTCTTTCGCAAGTAGCCAAGAAACTTCATACATAGATTTTAAAACTGGTTTCAGTTTTTCTGACAGTTTCGATATGTGGTTAAATGCTCATATTGCTGATTACGGAGAAAATCCAGCTTCATATCAAGTTGTTGGGGACGGATTCACTTCTATCTCTGCTTACCCAAGAATCAAGTCTTCAGACAACATGTCTTGGGGTATGCGTCTTGAGTACATTATGTTTGATGATGCGAATGACACATCAGTGTTTACTCCTACTTTAACAGCTAATTATTCTGTTGGTGATTTAACTATCATCCCTGAATTAAGATTAGATTCAGCTAGCGAAGACTTGTTCTTAGATGCTGACGGTGCTGCTACTGAAGGTTTAACTTCATTTAATTTAGCTGCTGTTTACACATTCTAATTTGAATAAGTTGATAGTAAAAAACAAAGGGAGGCTTAAAGCTTCCCTTTTTTTGTACNATAACTTTTGTATTTTTACAAAGTGAAAAAAATTATCATCATAAATGGCCCTAATCTAAATCTTTTAGGAAAGCGAGAGCCAGAAATTTACGGTACTGAGTCATTTGATGATTATTTTAAAAGTTTAAGGGATAAATTTACTTCCCTCGATTTAGAATACTATCAAACTAACATTGAGGGTGAGTTAATTGATAAAATACACGAAGTTGGTTTTTCGTATGATGGTATAATATTAAATGCTGCAGCGTATACACATACATCTGTTGGAATAGGAGATGCAGTCAAGGGAATTACAACTCCAGTAATTGAGGTTCATATTTCAAATACATATAGTAGGGAAGAGTTTCGCCACCAATCGTTTATTTCACCAAATGCTAGGGGGGTGGTGTTAGGATTCGGCCTTAAAAGCTATAATTTAGCTCTTCAAAGCTTTTTGTAGAAAATTAGCCTCAGGCCACTTTCTTTTTTTGTTGATTCAACTTCTAAATGTGAATAACTTCGTCGTAAGCATCAGCAACTGCTTCCATTACTGCTTCACTCATTGTTGGGTGAGGGTGCACAGCTTTTAAAACTTCGTGTCCTGTAGTTTCAAGTTTGCGACCCAAAACAGCCTCTGCAATCATATCAGTCACTCCAGTACCAATCATATGACACCCCAACCATTCTCCATATTTTGCATCAAAAATTACTTTAACGAAGCCTTCAGTATTTCCTCCAGCACTAGCTTTTCCAGATGCTGAAAAAGGAAATTTACCTATTTTCACTTCAAACCCTTTTTTCTTAGCTTGTGCCTCTGTCATTCCGACGCTGGCAACTTCGGGATTGCAGTAGGTACACCCTGGGATATTTTCGTAATCTAATGGTTCAATTTTGTGACCTGCAATTTTTTCAACACATAAAATTCCTTCCGCCGAGGCAACGTGTGCTAATGCTGGGCCATGAGTAATATCACCAATTGCATAATATCCTGGAATATTTGTCTCATAAAATTCATTAACTAATATTTTATCTTTATCTGTTGATATTCCGACATCTTCTAAGCCGATATTTTCGATATTTGTTTTAATTCCTACTGCAGATAAAATTATGTCAGCTTTTATTGATTCCTCTCCTTTTTTAGTTTTAATTTTTGCTTCGACATGTTCACCTGATGTGTCTACCCCGATAACTTCGGTTGAAGTTAGTATTTTCATACCTGACTTCTTGAAAGATCTTTCTAATTGCTTAGAAACTTCTTCATCTTCAAGCGGGACTATTCTAGGCATGTATTCTACCAAAGTAACTTCGGTTCCCATGGAATTGTAAAAATATGCGAATTCAGATCCGATAGCGCCTGAACCAACAATTATTATTTTTTTTGGTTGATTATCCAATGTCATTGCTTTTCTATACCCAATGATCTTTTTACCATCTTGTGGAATTGAAGGTAATTCTCTTGATCGTGCACCAGTGGCTATAATAATATGTTCAGCGCTGTATTCTGATCCATCTACATCAACTTTTTTTCCAGGTTTAAGCTTTCCATATCCGTTAATAACGTCAATTTTATTTTTTTTCATTAGAAACTTTACTCCTTTACTCATACCTTCCGCAACATTTCTGCTTCTGTTAACAACAGCATTAAAGTTTTTATCGTATGAATCAATTTTCAAACCATAGTCTTCAGCATGTTTGATGTATTCAAACACCTGAGCTGATTTAAGAAGTGCTTTAGTAGGTATGCAACCCCAATTGAGGCAAACTCCTCCTAAACTTTCTTTTTCGATTACTGCTGTTTTAAATCCAAGTTGAGAAGCTCTGATGGCAGTTACGTATCCACCTGGACCGCTTCCTAAGACAATTACATCGTATTTTGACATACCTAATAAATTTTGTTTTTTAATTTATTGCAAATTTACAAAACCTATGGATATTAACGAAGAAGTTTTATTGATACCAGTATCAATTAATTTTTTTCTTTTTTAAAATCAAGACTTAATGAATTTACACAATAACGCATTCCAGTTTGTGTAGGTCCATCATTAAAGATATGACCAAGATGACCATCGCATGATCTACAAATAATTTCAGTTCTTAGCATTCCAAAGCTTTTATCTATCGAATAGCTTATTTTGCCATCTATTGATTTGTCAAAGCTTGGCCAGCCACAATTACTATCAAATTTGGCACTGCTTTCGAAAAGTGCTGAATTACATCCCGCACAATTGTATGTACCATTTTCAAAATGCAGGTTATATATGCCAGTATGTGGGGCCTCTGTTCCTTTTTCGCGAAGAATTCTGTACTCATCCTCGTTGAGCAAAACTTTCCATTCTGCTTCAGTTTTGATGATTTTTTTAATTTTGGTTTTTTTAGACATCTCTTGTGAAGTTTTATTAAAGTCGATCTGTTTTCTAGTAGTATTTTGACATCCGCAAAAATTAGCGATCAGGTAAAATATTAAAATAAATTTTTTCATCTTTTTTGTGACAGCTTAAAATTACTTATTTTTAAACTTTACTTCGAAAATTTCACAAAACTTTGTGATATCATATAAATTTAGTTTTGAAAGTTGATTTTAAATATCTTTTTAATCCTGCAAGACTAGGGATATTATTAGCATTAGCCCTTGTTTTTGAATCTTGCTCTGTAAATCCCTTCACTGGAAAAAAAACTATAGCTTTAATTCCAAATTCTAGTATTCTTCCATTGTCTAACCAGGAATATGATAAATTCTTATCTAAGAACAAGGTTGTTTCTGGTACTTTAGACTCAGAAAGAATAATTCGAGTGGGCGAGAAGCTAACTGAAGCAGCTGAGTTGTGGCTAAATGCCAATCAATACAATGATTATCTCAACGATTACAACTGGGAGTACACACTTGTCGAAAAGGATTTGGTTAATGCTTGGTGTATGCCAGGTGGAAAAATTGTTTTTTTTACAGGAATTTTACCAATTACACAAAATGAAACTGGAATCGCAACCGTTATGAGTCATGAAATTGCTCATGCTTTAGCTAATCATGGACAACAACGTATGAGTGCTGGACTACTTCAGTTTTTAGGATCAATTGTTGGTAATTTAAGTACTAAAGACGAAAAGGATCGTGCAATATTCAATTTAGCCTACGCAATTGGTTCCAATTATGGTGCAATCCTTCCTTTTAGCAGATCACATGAAACAGAGGCTGACGAGATTGGAATAAACTTGATGGCCATAGCTGGATATGATCCATATGAGGCCTCAAAATTTTGGGAGCGAATGAAATTAAATTCTAAAGTTAAAAAAACTATTCCAGAATTCTTTAGTACACATCCCTCTAGTGATAAAAGAATAAAAAACCTTAAATTGATGGCACCAAAAGCTGTAGTTGAATCAAAAAAATATATTGACTAGTATTAATCACATAGCTAACGAATAAAATTATTAAATACAATAGTGTATGAAAGTTTATAAGAAAGGAAATTCAAGATTGATTAATGCCTGGGCATTTTATGACTGGGCAAATTCAGTTTATCCTTTGGTAATAAGTACTGCAATTTTTCCAATTTATTATTCAACTTTGACAAGTTCATTTGCTGAAAAAAATGGTGAAATACTATTTTTAGGAATTCAGTGGAACCCNACTGTGCTGTACGATTATACACTTTCAATTTCATTTNTTATTGTAGCACTTATTTCNCCACTACTTTCCGGAATTGCTGATTACACAGGAAATAAACTGAAGTTTCTTAAAATATTCTGTTTCATTGGATCCTTCTCTGTCATGGGGTTTTTTTTCTTTTTTGATGAGTCAACTTTGGGACTGGGTTTATTTCTGTCTTTTATGGCTAGTATTGGTTTTTGGGGTAGTCTTGTTTTTTACAATGCTTATTTACCTGAAATTTCATTTCCCAAACAACACGATAAGGTTAGTGCAAAAGGATTTATTTTCGGTTATTCTGGTTCTCTGATTCTACTCATCCTTTGTTTATTTTTGATACAGAATCCAAATCTTTTTGGTATTTCTGATCCGACACTACCTTCTAGAATCAGTTTTTTATTTGTCGGAATTTGGTGGATTTCATTTGCTCAAGTCACTTTTAAAGCACTACCAAAAAATTCTGGGAATAATAATTATCAAATAAATTATATTTTCAAAGGATTTACTGAACTAAAAAATGTTTTTAAGTCGCTACCTAAATATCCACAACTAAAGTATTTTTTGATTTCGTTTTTTTTTCTCAGTGTTGGTGTTCAAACAATAATTTTGATGGCAGGTATTTTNGGTAAAAATGAATTGGGTTTACCAACAGATAAATTGATAATGACTATAATTCTTGTTCAAATCGTAGCTATTTTAGGAGCATATTTGTTCTCAAGACTATCAAAAAAAATAGGCAATATTTTATCACTTAAGATTACTTTGTTTATTTGGGGGACTGTTTGTTTTATTGCTTTTGCTTTAGATAAAAATCTTCCTGGTGTTGAGACCTATTTTTATACTATGGGCGTTATTCTGGGTTTTGTTCTAGGAGCTACTCAGACACTTACTAGATCAACTTATTCAAAGCTCTTACCTTTAACACAAAACAACGCCACCTATTTTAGTTTTTATGACGTAACTGAAAAAGTCGCAATTGTTTTAGGGATGTTTGTCTTTGGCTTACTTATTTCTATCACTGGATCAATGCAATATTCAGTTTTGGCATTAGCACTTTTTTTTCTATTCTCTTTCCTATTATTTTTTAAATTAAAAAACATTATTGGTTAATTAAGCTCCTTGGCATGAGAATTGTCAATGTATANTAAAGTAATTTTAACTTTAGGTAAATAAGAAGTAAAAAACATTTATTTTGAAATTTCTTTAGATATCAACTAAAATGTCATGACAATTTGACCTATCAAACATGAGCAAACTTAATTACAAAATACTNGACAGTCTTTCACTTGGAGATTTTGANGAAAATTCAGAACTAATTCCCTTGATGACATCAGAAGACGAAGAGGTGATTAAAAATGAATCTCTACCAGAAAAACTTTCAATTTTACCTCTTAGAAATACTGTTTTATTTCCGGGTGTTGTTATTCCAATTACTGCTGGAAGAGATAAATCAATTAAGCTTATTAATGACGCAAACAAGAAATCAAAAGTAATTGGCGTTGTTGCACAAAAAGACGAAAATATTGAAAATCCCAAAATTGATGATATCCATACCACCGGAACAATAGCTCGAATCTTAAAAGTTTTGAAAATGCCCGATGGAAATACTACGGTAATAATCCAGGGNAAAAAGAGATTTGAGATTTCTGAAATTGTAAATGAAAATCCATACTTGATTGCAAAAATTAGAGATGTTGACGAAAGTATTCCTAACGAAAATAATAGGGAATTTAAAGCTGCCATTGAATCTATCAAGGATCTTTCTCTTGATATAATAAAACAAAGTCCAAACATTCCAAGTGAAGCCTCTTTTGCTATCAAAAATATCGAAAGTAACTCATTTTTAATAAATTTTGTTTCATCTAATATGGGGATATCTCTTGCCGAAAAACAAAGTCTTCTTGAAATCAATGATTTATTGACTAGAGCATTGCAAACNTTAAAGTTTTTGAATATTGAATACCAGCGTTTAGAATTAAAAAATGANATTAAGTCAAAGGTTCAGCACGACATGAGTCAACAGCAGCGTGAATATTTTTTGCAACAGCAAATTAAGACTATTCAAGAAGAATTAGGTGGTGGAAGTTATCAAGAAGAAATTGAGGAAATGAAAGCAAAAGCTGAAACAAAATCTTGGGGGGAAAAAGTTTCTAAGCATTTTGAAAAAGAGATTGGTAAACTTCAGCGAATGAATCCNCAAGTCGCAGAATACTCTGTGCAACGCAATTACCTGGATCTTTATCTTGATTTGCCTTGGAATTATTACAGNAAAGATAAATTAGATTTANANCGTGCACAAAAAATATTAGANCGGGACCATTTTGGTTTAGAAGAGGTTAAAAGACGTATANTAGAGTATTTAGCNGTATTAAAATTACGAAATGACATGAAGTCTCCAATACTTTGTTTGCATGGACCACCGGGTGTTGGAAAAACTTCTCTTGGTAAGTCAATAGCAGAAGCTCTAGGCAGAAAATATGTTCGTATTGCTTTGGGAGGGTTGAGAGATGAAGCAGAAATAAGAGGTCACAGGAAAACTTACATTGGAGCCATGCCAGGTAGGATTTTACANAATGTAAGAAAAGCTGGTACTTCAAATCCTGTTTTTGTACTTGACGAAATTGATAAACTTTCATATTCTAATCAAGGCGATCCTTCATCAGCAATGCTTGAAGTATTAGATCCTGAACAAAATTTTGATTTTTATGACAATTTTCTCGAAATGGGTTACGACNTATCCAAAATAATGTTTATCGCTACTTCAAATAATTTAGGATCAATACAGCCTGCATTACTTGACAGAATGGAAATAATCAATGTTAATGGATATACTATTGAAGAAAAGATTCAAATTGGCAAAAAATTTCTTTTGCCAAAACAATTGAAAGAACACGGTTTATCTGCAAGTAATTTAAAAATACCCAAATTACAATTTGAAACTATCATTGAGAGTTACACTCGNGAATCTGGAGTAAGAGGTCTTGAAAAACAGATTGCAAAGTTAGTTAGACATGCAGCAAAAAATATTGCCATGGATTTAAAATATGATGAAAAAATTTCAAATTCTAATGTTATTGAAGTTTTAGGTTCTCCAAAAATTGAACGCGGCCGTTATGAAAACAATAATGTTGCCGGAGTAGTCACAGGCCTAGCATGGACGCATTTTGGTGGTGATATCCTTTTTATTGAATCAATTTTATCAAAAGGTAAAGGTTTATTAAATATCACTGGAAACTTAGGCAAGGTCATGAAAGAGTCAGCAACAATTGCTCTTGAATATATTAAAGCTAATGCGTCAGATTTTAATATTAAACCACATATTTTCAAAAATTATAATGTGCATATTCACGTCCCTGAAGGTGCAACTCCAAAAGATGGTCCCAGTGCCGGTATAACAATGTTGACTTCTTTAGTCTCTTTATTTACTCAGCAAAAGGTCAAAAAAAACATCGCAATGACTGGGGAAATCACTTTGCGAGGTAAAGTTTTNCCAGTTGGAGGAATNAAAGAAAAAATTTTGGCTGCAAAAAGAGCTAAAATTAAAGAAATAGTTTTATCCATTTCTAATAAAGCTGATATAGACGAGATTAAGTCAGATTATTTGAAAGGCTTAGAATTTCACTATGTTAACGACATGTCAGAAGTGATTGATGTAGCTCTGACTAGCGAAAGAGTAAAAAATTCAAAAGTATTATAACAAAAATTAATAAAATAAAAACATATTTTGAATCGTTAGATACTAAAACCTGTTTTTTTAATTTTGTGAAGATTCAATTATACTTTTTTTTTATTTTTTTTGCCTCAATTCAATCTTTTGCCCAGCTAGGCGGTAACTCCACCTATCAATTCCTTAATCTAATATCATCACCTAGACAAGCGGCATTGGGTGGAAAAGTGATTACTAACATTGATTATGACGTCAGTCAAGCCCTATATAATCCCGCTACAATCAATTCTGAAATGGATAATCAATTATCTTTAAATTACTCNAATTATTTAGGAGATATTGGATATGGAACGGCTTCATATGCATATAAATTTGATAGAAGATTGCAAACTTTTCACGTAGGAGTTATTTTTGTTGATTATGGAAATTTTGATGGTTATGATGAAAATGGGTTAAGCACCGGGAATTTTACAGGCAATGAGACAGCTTTATCAATGGGGTATTCCTTTCAACTTGGATTTTCTGATTTTTATGCTGGCTTAAATATAAAATTAATATCATCTCAACTTGAACAATACAGTTCTTTTGGNGGGGCATTGGATTTTGGTTTGATTTATATTGATGAATTTCTTGACTTTAATGCAGCGGTTGTTATTCGAAATTTAGGAACACAATTTACTACTTATGCGGGTCTGAGAGAGTCTTTACCATTTGAACTTGATATTGGTTTAAGTCAAAGATTACAATATGTTCCAATTCGTTGGCATTTAACTTTAGAAAATTTACAACAATGGCCAATTGCATATTCAAACCCTGCCAGATCGACAACGGATTTTAATGGAAATCAATTTGATGAAAAAATAAGTTTTTTATCAAATTTAATTAGACATGCAATAGTTGGAATGGAATTATTTCCTGAAAGGGGCTTTAATGTGCGAATGGGTTATAGCTTTAGACGAGCTGAAGAGTTGAGAATAAACGATCAACGAAATTTTTCTGGATTATCCTTTGGAATTGGACTTAAGTTTAATAAATTTCGTTTAAGTTACTCACATGCAAGATATTCCTCTGCCTCAAATACAAGTTTTATTGGAATTCAAGTGAGTCTATACGAATGAGTAAGAAACTTANAATAGCAATAGATGGATATTCATCAACTGGCAAAAGCACATTGGCTAGGGAACTTGCAATCAATCTTGGATATATTTATGTAGATTCGGGTGCAATGTACAGAGCTGTTACTCTTGATGGCATTACTAANGGCTTAATAAGCTCAACTAAATTTAATGATCACGCTTTAATTTCATCNGTTCGTAAACTAAAAATTGAATTTAAGAAATCAAACCAAGGATTTACAAATTTATTTATTGATGGAAATAAAATTGATGATCAAATAAGAAGCATTAATGTTTCTAGACTCGTAAGTAAAGTTGCTGCATTGTCTGAAATTAGATCATTTTTGGTTAAACAGCAAAGAAAAATAGGTTTAAACAAAGGAATTGTTATGGACGGTCGTGATATTGGCACAGTAGTTTTTCCAAATGCGGATCTGAAGATTTTCATGACTGCATCCGTTGAAATTAGAGCAATGAGGCGTTACAAGGAACTAATTGTGACAGATAATAATATAAATTTTGAAGATATTATTGAAAATATTAACTCACGCGACTACGAAGATTCCAACAGAGAACATTCGCCTCTCTATCGCGCTAAAGATGCAAAAGTTTTGGATAATTCAGACCTAAGCCAAGAGAAACAGTTAATAAAAGTTATGGGCTGGATTAATAATTTAGAAAAATGATTTTTGGTATTATACCTATCACTTTTGTTAGATTTACAAAAAAATTTGTACAAACCATCTATTAATCGTAATATTGCAACCTTCTTTGCTTTGATCAGGAAGAAGAGAAATCNGTTGGTTTAACCCTTTTGTTTATTAAGCATTAATCCTGACGCAATTATTTAAACAAAATACAAAAAAGATCAGCTATGGCTGAAAATACTACACAAAAAGAANAACAATCTCAAGAAGAGGTTCCCGCTGCTGTCTCCAATCAAACTAAAGATGAAATTAGCCCAGATAAATTCCTTAAGGACTTCAATTGGCACAATTACGAGGAGGGTATTGACCCAGTTGCAGACGAAAAACTTTCTCAATTTGAAAAATTAGTTGAAGAAAACTTTGTTGAGACACTTGACGACCAAGTTGTTGAAGGCACTGTTATCCATCTTACTGATCGTGAAGCAATCATAGATATAAACGCAAAATCAGAAGGTGTCATATCATTAAATGAATTTAGATATAATCCTAACTTATCTGTTGGAGATAAAGTTGATGTTTTGATTGACGTACGTGAAGATTCAACAGGGCAATTAATATTATCCCATCGTAAAGCTAGAGTTATCAAAGCATGGGCTAGAGTAATAAATGCAAATGAAACTGGGGAAATTGTTAACGGTTACATTAAGTGCAGAACAAAAGGTGGGATGATAGTTGATGTTTTTGGAATTGAAGCATTTTTACCTGGTTCTCAAATCGATGTTAAACCAATCCGNGATTATGATCAATTTGTAAATAAAACTATGGAATTTAAAGTTGTTAAAATCAACCATGAATTCAAAAATGTTGTTGTTTCGCACAAAGCCCTGATTGAAGCAGACATCGAGATACAAAAAAGGGAAATTATAAGCCAACTTGAAAAAGGACAAGTTTTAGAAGGAGTTGTTAAGAATATAACCTCTTATGGTGTTTTCATGGACCTTGGTGGAGTTGATGGTTTAATCCACATCACAGATTTATCATGGTCGAGAATAAATCATCCTAGTGAAATTGTTGAGTTAGATCAAAAATTAAACGTAGTTATTTTAGATTTTGATGAAGATAAATCTAGAATTCAATTAGGTCTTAAACANTTAAGCAAACATCCCTGGGATGCTTTAGGAGACGATGTAAAAGTTGGCGATGAAGTTGAAGGCAAAGTTGTAGTCATTGCTGACTATGGTGCTTTTGTTGAAGTTGCTGAAGGAGTTGAGGGCTTGATACATGTCTCGGAAATGTCATGGTCAACTCACTTACGATCGGCTCAGGATTTTGTTTCTGTAGGCGACTCTGTAAAAGCAAAAATTTTGACTTTAGACAAAGATACTCGTAAAATGTCTCTTGGTATTAAACAGTTAAGCCCTGATCCTTGGACTGATATCACATCAAAATTCCCTATTGGACAACGTCACACCGGATTAGTAAGAAACTTCACTAATTTTGGAGTGTTTGTTGAAATGGAGGAAGGAATTGATGGTCTAATATACATTTCCGATTTATCTTGGACCAAAAAAATTAAACATCCCAGTGAATTTTGTAATGTTGGTGATAAACTAGAAGTAGTTGTATTAGAGCTGGATGTCGAAGGCAGAAAGTTGAGTTTAGGTCACAAACAAACTAAAGACAACCCATGGGAAAGGTATGAAACAGAATTTGCCTTAAATTCTAAACATAAATCANCTGTACAAGCAATTGTCGATAAAGGTGCAACTGTAAAGTTTAATGACGATATTACGGCTTTTGTTCCTTCAAGATATTTAGAAAAAGAAGACGGTTCCAAACTGAAAAAAGGAGAAGAAGCTGAATTTGTAATTATTGAGTTTAGTAAAGAATTTAAACGGGTTGTTGCTTCTCACACGTTAACTTTTAAATCAGAAGAACTTCGAAACAGTCAAAAGAAATCAAAAAAATCAACTAGTTCAGTAAAATCAGCTCCTGAATCTAAAACTACCTTGGGTGATGCAAACGAAGCTTTAAAGGCCTTAAAAGATAAAATGGACTCTGAATAGAATATTATTTTAATATTTATAGCCCTCTTCAAAGAGGGTTTTTTATATAATATTAATAATTAACTTTTTTTTAAAAATATAAAAATTGTAGTTTTTTACTTTTATAATTAAATTAAATATTATGAACAAACTTGACATTCCAAAAAATTACCAAATATTAAGCTTAGTTCACCAGAAAACATATCTTGTTAATGGCGAACTAATCGAATGGGATGGTCCAATCTCTGATGTTTATTCAACAATATCATCAACGACTGATTATTCACCAACATTATTAGGTTCGATACCATTATTAAATAAAGAACANGCTATGAATGCACTTGATGCTGCTTCAAACGCATACAATAAAGGACAGGGTTTATGGCCCACAATGAAGGTTTCGAGCAGAATAAAATGTTTGGAAAAATTTGTTCATCAAATGAAGACTAAGCGNGAAGAGGTGGTCAAATATTTAATGTGGGAAATAGGAAAAAATTTAAAAGATTCTCAGAAAGAGTTTGATAGAACAGTTGATTANATATACGATACAATTGATGATTATAAACAAATTGATCGAAATTGTGCAAAATTTCACAAGCATTCTGGTGTTTATGCACACATTAGGCGTGGTCCATTAGGTGTAGTTTTATGCCTTGGCCCTTACAATTATCCCCTAAATGAAACATTTGCCCTCTTGATTCCTGCTCTAATAATGGGCAATACAGCTATTTTTAAACCTGCAAAATTAGGAGTTTTACTTTTAGCCCCATTAATGGAAGCTTTTCAAAATAGCTTTCCTAAAGGAGTAGTAAATATTTTGTTTGGGCGCGGACGAACTTTAGCCACTCCTCTCATGGAAACTGGTAAAATTGACGTTTTGGCTCTTATTGGACATAGTAATTCAGCAAATGCGTTACAAAACTCACACCCAAAGAAAAATAGACTTAGGATAGTTTTAGGTCTTGAAGCAAAAAATCCAGCTATCATATTACCTGATGCTGATTTANGCTTAGCTGTTAAAGAATGTATAGCTGGTACTTTATCATTTAATGGACAGCGCTGTACTGCTTTGAAAATTTTATATGTCCACGAAAGTATTTTTGGAAATTTTATAAATAAATTTTGNGACGAAGTAGATAATCTAAAATTTGGGAATCCTTGGGATGATAATGTAATGTTAACCCCACTTCCTGAGGTTGATAAACCAAATTATATTCAATCATTAATTGATGATGCNAAATCCAAAGGAGCTAAGATTTTGAACAAAAAAGGTGCTGTCAGAACTGANAATTATATTTATCCATCAATTTTGTATCCGGTTGATAAAACAATGAAGGTTTACCATGAAGAGCAATTTGGACCTGTTATACCAATTATTACTTTTAATGATATTCAAAAGCCATTAGATGATATGGCGGAGTCCAATTACGGTCAACAGGTAAGTGTATTTGGAAAAGATACTAAAGCTCTTGCTCCACTTATTGATTCACTGGTTAATTTAGTTTGTAGAGTTAACTTAAACAGCTCTTGCCAAAGAGGACCTGATGTATTTCCTTTTACGGGAAGAAAAGATTCAGCTTTTAGTACCTTAAGTGTTAGAGATGCGCTTCGTTCATTTTCTATAAGAACATTTGTTGCCGCAAAAGATAACCCAGACAATAGCTCTATTTTAAAAGAAATGTTAGACGAAAAAAAATCAAATTTTATAAGTACAGATTACTTACTATAGGTTATAATAAATCTTAATATATAGTTTAATTTTTTTCTATTAACTTTGCGCTCGAAATATTTAAGTCATAATGAGTCAAAAAGTTTTACTGAACCATAAAGAAGTAAATATAATTCTTCACCGTTTGGCTTGCCAGTTAATAGAAAAACACATTGATTTTTCAGATACTATACTAATTGGTTTACAGCCTAGAGGCACTTTTTTAGCAAAAAGATTACATAAATTACTCTTATCCCATTATAAAATACCAGCAGTTCAATTAGGTTTTTTAGACATTACCTTTTATAGAGATGATTTTAGGCGTAGTGAAAAAGTTTTGGAGCCAAATATTAATGAAATGGAATTTATAGTTGAAGAAAAAAGAGTTGTTTTGATTGATGATGTGCTGCATACTGGTCGCACAATCCGAGCNGCCTTAACAGCTATTCAATCATACGGTAGACCTAAAAATATTGAATTATTGATTTTAATTGATAGAAGATTTAGTAGACATTTACCTATTCAGCCTGACTATAGAGGTAGACAGGTTGATGCTTTTGAAAATGAAAAAATAATTGTTAATTGGAAAGAAACCAAAGAGAAGGATAACGTCTATTTAATTAAATAATTAATTAATATGAATTATGTTAAGTATTAATCATTTATTGGGAATAAAGTATTTAAAATTAAAAGATATTAATTTAATTTTTGAAACTGCTGATGAATTTAAAAAAGTAATTAATCGCCCGATAAAAAAGGTTCCATCACTAAGAGATATTACAATTGCAAATTTATTTTTCGAAAATTCAACCAGGACTAANTTATCATTTGAAATTGCACAAAAGCGTTTATCTGCAGATGTAGTCAATTTTACTGCCTCACAATCATCACTCAGTAAGGGAGAGTCCCTTATAGATACAGTCAGGAATATTCTTTCGATGAAAGTTGATATGATTGTTTTACGCCACCCAAAGGCTGGTGCTGCTGAATTTTTACAAAACAATATTGATGCACAAATCATCAATGCTGGAGATGGTATTAATGAACATCCTACTCAGGCACTTTTAGATGCTTTTTCAATTCGAGAAAAGCTTGGAACTGTCTCTGGGAAAAAAATAGTTATTGTTGGTGATATCTTACACAGCAGGGTAGCCCTTTCCAATATATATGCTTTGAAGCTTTTAGGAGCTAAGGTTATGTTATGTGGACCTATGTCGCTAATTCCAAAATACATCGGAAAACTTGGTGTTGAAATTGAAACAAACTTAGAAAAGGCTTTGAAATGGTGCGATGTAGCAAATATTTTACGAATTCAAAACGAAAGAATGGAACAAAGTTTTTTTCCTACAATTCGTGAATACTCAAGCCAGTTCGGTCTCACTAAACCACTTCTAGATAAAATTGACAAAAAAATTTTAATAATGCACCCAGGTCCAATAAATAGAGGTGTTGAAATTACTAGTGAGGTAGCAGACTCAAATAATTCAATTATATTAGACCAGGTTGAAAATGGGGTTGCCATCAGAATGGCTGTAATATACCTTTTAGCTCAAAGAATATAGTGAAATTGACATATGAATTAATAAAAAATATTGCTTACATTGATTTATGTAATTATAATTCACTAAATTTCAATGAATCTTTTACTTTAGTATATCCTTTGATTGTTAGTAAAAATATTATTTTACGATTATCCAAAAAGCAGATTTTAGATGAAAAANTACTAAGTCAAATTTTGTTATTTGCATCAAAACATAAGAAACAAAAGCTCTCNTTTATTATAATCTCTTCTTTAATTATCGATCATAATATTTTTCCTAAAAAATTGTCATGGGCCCCAACATTTCAAGAAGCTTTTGATATTGTTGAGATGGATGAATTAGAGAGAGAATTAAAATAATTAATAATTTATTTTGAAGTTAACAATTCTTGGGTGCCACGCTGCAACACCACGTACAATATCTCACACGACTTCTCAAGTTTTGGAAANCCGTGGTCACTGTTTTTTAATCGATTGTGGTGANGGTACCCAAATCGAATTAAGAAGAAATAAAATTAAATTTAATCAGATTAAAAACATTTTCATATCGCATTTACATGGAGACCATTATTTTGGTTTAATTGGACTAATTTCAACTTTTAGACTATTAAAAAGAGAAAAACCATTAAATATTTATGCTCCAAAGGGTTTAAAAAAAATAATTGACCTTCAATTGAAAATTTCCAATTCTAAAATAAATTTTCAACTTAATATTATTGAACTACAATCCAACATTTCTGAATGTATCTTTGACGATTCAAAAATTTCAGTTCATAATATTCCTCTCCAACACAGAATCTATACTAATGGATATCTTTTTAAGGAAAAATCGTTTAAAAGAAAAGTCTTAATTGATAAAGTAGCTGAAAAAAATATTGATATAGCATATTTAAATAAACTCAAAAGNGGTCTCAATGTTCAAGATAGAAATGGAACAAAAATTCTTAACTCAGAGGTAACTGTTAACGGTAAAAANCCAAAGAGTTATGCTTTTTGTAGTGATACGGCATATAATGAATCTATCATACCAATAATAAAAAATGTTGATGTTCTCTATCACGAATCAACTTTTTTAGATTCCCACGAAAACCTTTGTGCTACAACTGGTCACTCAACAGCAAGACAGGCAGCGACTATTGCATNGAAGGCCTCAGTTGGAAGATTAATTTTAGGTCATTTTTNATCAAGATATAAAAACAAAAATTTATTTGAATTAGAAGCCAAAACAGTTTTCAATAATGTTGATTTGGCTGAGGATAGAAAGGTTTTTTTTCTTTGAAATTTCATTTAGCACAAAAATTTTCAAAAGCGCCCAGCCCAAACAATGCAAAGTCATACTTTACAGGATCAATTGGATCTAATTTTCTAAGTATAAAATCTAGCTCCATTACGGCTTTAGCATCATTTTGTTTTCTTTTAATTAGACCTAAATGTCTAGCCACATTTCCTGAATGCACATCNAGAGGACAGGACAACTGAGAGGGGTTTATTTTTTTCCAAATACCAAAATCTACTCCAGATTTATTAGATCTAACCATCCACCTTAGAAACATATTTATCTTTTTCGCNGCTGAATTTTTTAGCGGATCACCAATATGTTTTTTTGATCTTTCGATTTTTGAAATTTCAAAAAANTGATTTTTAAANTTATGAATTGAAAACTGCAAAGAATTTTTCTGTATATTTTTTGACATTAAGTCTTCTATTCCTCCATACCTTTTATAGATGTATCGCAAACATTTAACAAATACTATTAGGTCTTTTGAATTGAAAGTTCGGTGTACAAAACCATTCAGGTTAGCTAGATCTTTTTTTTCGTATTTCATAACAAAATCAAAGGGTGAATAGTCCATGAGCTCTACTATTTTTTTTCCACTTTTTATTATACTCTTTCTGTTACCCCATGCTATAGATGCAGTAAGAAAGCCCGAAACCTCTATGTCTTCTTTTTTAGTAAATAAATGGGGGACTTGTATGGGATCGTTTTCAATAAATTTTTGATCATCATATTTTTCTGACTTTATATCCAGAAATTCCTTTAGCTCNTCAAAATTTAAATTTTTAAATTTGGGTCTATGCAATCTGACCATCAATAATTGTGATTTTTCTATCTGCCATTTCAGCAAATTTTTCATTATGAGTAACGATGATGTAAGTATGACCAAATGTTTCTCTCAACTCAATAAATAATTTATGAAGTAAATTTGCTGATTTACTATCTAAGTTTCCAGATGGTTCGTCAGCAAGGACAACCAAAGGATCATTTATCAATGCCCTTGCTACAGCNACGCGCTGTTGTTCACCACCTGATAATTCACTTGGCATGTGTTTTAGTCTATCTTTGAGTTGTAAAAAATCTAGTAATTTTTCAGCCTTAATTTTAGCATTTTTTTTTGAATCTCCTCTAATATACGAGGGAATACAAACATTTTCAAGTGCAGAGAACTCTGGTAAAAGTTNATTTGATTGAAATATAAATCCTAAACTTTCATTTCGAAATTTTGCAAGTTCGTTATTACTAAAACTACTTATGGACTTTGAATTAATTTCTAATTTAAATTTTTCATTTTTCGATGGTGAAGTTATGGTACCCAATATCTGCAACAATGTAGTTTTNCCGGCACCAGAAGGCCCAACAATAGATATTATTTCTTTTTTTCTGACTTTCAAGTCAACTCCTTTGAGAACGTGAAGGTTATTATAGTATTTATGGATATTAGTAGCCTCAATCATACGCGTAAATTTAAATAATTGATATCTTATCTACAATCAAATCTTTAATAATTGTTTCTTAAATTAGCATAATGATTTAAGTTAAAATGAAAAANGTGATTTTTTGTGGTGGTTGTTTTTGGTGTACAGAAGCTGTTTTTAAGCGTCTGAAAGGAGTATTTAATGTTGTTCCTGGTTATACCGGTGGATTTATCAAGAATCCTTCATATAATGAAGTTTGTATGGGAAATACTGGTCATGCTGAAGGAATTAGTATTGATTATAACCCAAAAATAATTTCATTTGTAGAGCTTTTAGAAATTTTTTTTCTAACCCACGATCCAACAACACTAAATAAACAGGGCCATGATGTTGGAAGTCAATACAGATCGGCAGTATTTTGTAGTGATGAATCTCAAAGAAAAGCTGTTGAAAAACATATATGCAGTTTAAATTCATCGAAAGTTTATGGAAATNCGATAGTAACCACTGTTGAAATTTTAGATGTTTTTTACGAAGCAGAGGACTATCACAAAGATTACTATAATCAAAANAAAAATGAGATGTATTGTCAACTAACAATACTTCCAAAAATAAATAAATTAACCAAANACTACAATTCAAAACTCAAGTAAGACTTATGTTTTAAAAATATTTTTTAAACCCAATTCTTTTTAAAAGTTTTTTTTCAAATTCCCAAAAAAACTGAAATTGTCCTAAAAAGTAAGCCCAAAACATTAACAATACTTGATATGATAAAAGACTAACAAAAACATAAATAAGCCAATAAGCATAAATATTTAAGTTTTCTGTTGAAAAACCAGATAAATTCATTAATGGCCGGCCGATTAAAGCCGATGANGATCCAGTTATACCAAAAATTATAAAAATTCTAATCAACTCCCAGCGCTCTTTAACGATCCATTTGTTCTCAAGTTTTTTTATGAAAAGTACACAAATTTTTAAGAAAATAAGTGTAGAAAAAAAACTTAATATCTCTTTGATTAAATAAATTTCAATTGGTAGTTTTAAAATATAAGTTCTACAAAAAATAAATGAACCAAATATTCCAACAGCAGGGAACAATAGTTGCCAGTTTTTGCTTATTTCCCACTTTATTTTAAAATTTTTAAGGATTTTTATCATTTTTTAACATTGATATAATTTGTGAGGCCAGCTCTAATCCAATGCGTTGTTGGGCGTCAATTGTAGCTGCTCCAATGTGTGGGGTAATCGATACATTCGGTGTCATCAATAAATGTATGNCTGGGTTTGGTTCGTTCTCAAAGGTATCGATTCCAGCAAATCCAAGTTTTCCATTTTTTAGTGCTTTTGTTACAGCAACCTCGTCAACAACTCCACCACGTGCAGCGTTTATTAGACCNGCTCCNTTCTTCATAATTTTAATTTCAGGCTCTCCTATGACAAAATCCTTTTGAGCTGGGACATGCAGTGATATGAAATCTGAATTTCTTAAAACATTTTCTTTGCTCATAGTTTGGATATTGAAGGAGACTGATTGGCCATTGAAAAAAGACAATTTTAAAGTTGCCTTATCTGTAAATGGATCATGAGTAATCACATTCATTCCTATCCCAAGTCCAATTTTTGCTGTTGCTTTTCCAATTCTTCCAAAACCAATTATTCCTAATGTTTTACCTCGAAGCTCAGTTCCTTTTGANTAAGATTTTTTTAAAAATTTAAATTTCGTATCTCCCTCTAATGGCATATTTCGATTAGAATCATATAAGTATCTAACTCCTGAGAAAAGATGAGCAAAAACTAACTCAGCAACGGATTGTGAAGATGCTGAAGGGGTATTTATTACNATTATTCCTTTCATTCGGGCGTAATCTACATCTATGTTATCCATTCCAACTCCGCCGCGGCCAATGAGTTTTAGTTTAGGACATGAATCAATTAATTCTTTGCGAACTTTTGTTGCGCTTCTGACAAGAAGTATGTCTATCTTTTCTTTATTTATGTAGTTCTCTAGTTGCTCTTGGGCTACATTAATATTTTTGACTTCGAAACCTGCAGATTCTAGTTTACTAACTGCATTATTTGGAATACCATCATTAGCTAATATTTTCATTTTTATGCTTTCCTTTCTAATTCACTCATTATTTCAACTAAAATCTGGACGCTTTCAAGCTTTAATGCATTGTACATTGAAGCCCTATATCCTCCAACACTTCTATGACCATTTAGACCATTAATTCCTGCGTCTTTCCACATTGTGTCAAAAGTTTCTTTTAAATTATCGTTTTTTAAAATAAAGGTTGCATTCATTGTTGATCTATCTGCTTTCGCTGCAAATCCGTCAAATAATGGATTTAAATCAATTTCAGAATACATCAGTTGAGCTTTTTTTTCATTTTCTTTTTCAATTGATTTGATACCACCCTGGTTTTTTAGCCATTGTAAGTTTACCATTGACGAATAAACTGCAAATACAGGTGGAGTATTAAACATACTTCCTTTACTAATTTGTAATTTGTAGTCCATCATTGATGGAATTTTTCTAGATACTTTTCCAAGTATATCTTCTCTGACTATTACTAATGTAGTGCCCGCGGGTCCCATATTCTTTTGTGCACCAGCATAAATTAATCCAAATTTTGAAAAATCAATACTTCNTGAAAAAATATCACTACTCATGTCACAAACAATCGGGATATCTGAATCTGGAAATTCTTTTATTTGTGTGCCAAAAATTGTATTGTTAGATGTACAATGAAAATAATCATGATCAGATGGGATATAATAGCCTTTAGGTATGTAGTTGTAGTTCGCATCTTTTGAAGATGCTACTTCAGTAATATCATCAAATATTTTTGCTTCTTTAATTGCCTTATCACTCCAAGTTCCAGTGTTAAGGTATGCTGCTTTTTTTTCTAGCAAATTCATTGCTACTGCTAAAAATTGTGTACTTGCCCCGCCTTGAAGGAAAAGCGCTTTATAACCCATTCCCTCGAGATTTAGTAATTCTAACGCAAGGGATCTAGCATTTTCCATTATGTCAACAAAAGCCTTGCTTCGATGTGAAATTTCGATTAGTGATAGACCATTATCATAATTTAAAACCGCTTTGGCTGATTTGTCCAAAACTTCTGCAGGAAGAACGCATGGGCCAGCACTGAAATTGTGTCTTTTCATTAGTTATTTTGAAAAAATTAATTGTAAATGTCTGAATTAATTATCGATAATTACACAAAAAATTTATAATATTCAATTATATTTTCAACAAGAAATCAACAGGGTCAATTCCATCTGAATAATCACTTAAATTGGGCAACTGACTTTTTCCGAATTCAATTTCGTTACTCATAAACCCTTTTGAAACCACGCATTGAACTTTATTTATCTCTAAATTAATTTTTTTTCTCAAGTCATCTAAGCTGGAATAGTAGTCATAAAATATTGTAGCAATGGGCGAAGAATAAGCAGAATCTTTTTTGAGCATAAGAAATCCGTTTTCAATTATGCTAAATTCACTCATTAGGTAAACAGCCTTGTTATAATCATAATTATTCAAATACTTAGGGTGTTTTATGATATTTTTCCATTTATAGACGGCTTTAAAAAATACATTTAAGTTATATCCCTTAGGAATAAATATTTTAGATACATTTCTACATCCTAGTCCGAAATATCTGAAAATATCTTCTGCTAGTCCATTTAATTCATGATCTGACTCATCTCCTTTCAAAACAGCAATAGAATTTCTATTTTTCCTAATAATTGATGGTTTATTTTTAAAATAAGTTTC
The DNA here is from genome assembly GCA_002721175.1 of Flavobacteriaceae bacterium. Classification (GTDB taxonomy): domain Bacteria; phylum Bacteroidota; class Bacteroidia; order Flavobacteriales; family Flavobacteriaceae; genus UBA3537. The sequence goes on from PBJR01000001.1 coordinate 57,326, forward strand.
AAAATAGCGAGCTGTGTTATTTGATCCTGTTGCAATAACAGCGTCAAAATTACCAATTTTATTTTTTGTGAATTTAATAACAGATTTTAAATCTGGATTTAGGGATTGGATATATGAAGCAACAAAAGGCAAAAGATAAAGATCATTAGATGAGAGTTTAATAGTCATTTTATGTCCGGAAACCAATGTTGAAATAAAATCATGAAATCCTACTAATGGAATATTACCAGCCATAACAATAAACACATCTTTTGGCTTTTTTACAGGTGTTTTATATTTAGATAGCCAAAATTCTAGTTTATCTTTTTGAAGTAAATTTGACCAATGTTTAAGTGCAAAGCTGATATTATTTTTAGTAAACCATTTATTTTTTTGTTCTGACTGTTTTATTTTTCCAATAAATTCATCAAAAAAAAATTGATTATTGATAACATTATCAG
>PBJR01000002.1 GCA_002721175.1 Flavobacteriaceae bacterium
GACGGAAAACAGAAGGTCAGAGTACTGCTAGCACAAGCACTGTTTGGTTCACCTGATGTTTTAATAATGGATGAACCAACTAATGACCTTGATTATGAAACAATAAAATGGTTAGAAAATTTTATCGCTGATTATGAAAATTGTGTAATTATAGTCTCGCATGACCGCCATTTTTTAGATTCGGTTTGTACACACATATCAGATATTGATTTTAATAAAATAAGTCATTTTTCAGGCAACTATTCTTTTTGGTACGAATCATCGCAACTAGTAGCAAAACAACGATCTCAACAAAACAAAAAGGCGGAAGAGAAAAAAAGAGAACTGGAAGAATTTATTCGCCGTTTTTCTGCTAATGTTGCTAAATCAAAACAAGCGACAAGCCGAAAGAAAATGATAGATAAATTAAATATCCATGAAATAAAACCATCTAGCCGGAGATATCCTGCAATATTTTTTAATCAAGAACGCGATGCAGGAGATCAGATTCTTAATATTGAAAATCTAACAGCTCATTTTGAATCAGAAATATTATTCTCAAATATAGATTTGAATTTAAAAAAAAGAGATAAAGTCTTAATTCATTCAAAAGATTCTCGAGCAACATCAATGTTTTATGAAATCATAAATGGAAAAAAATCATGTTNCAGCGGAAAATTTTCATGGGGTGTTACAACATCACAATCGTATTTACCTCTAAATAATAGTAATTTCTTTGAAAATGATCTCAATTTGATAGATTGGCTTCGGCAATGGAGTAAAAGCGAAGAGGAACGAGAAGAATTATTCCTGCGAGGATTCTTAGGGAAAATGATTTTTAGTGGTGAAGAGGCATTGAAGAGTTCCAGGGTNCTTTCTGGTGGTGAAAAAGTCCGCTGCATGGTTTCTAAAATGATGATGACAGGGGCTAACGTTTTAATGCTGGATGAACCAACAAATCATTTAGATTTGGAAAGCATAACTGCATTTAATAATGCGCTTGTTAAATTTAAAGGAACTGTATTATTTACAACTCATGATCATAAATTTGCACAAACAATAGCAAACAGAATTNTTGAGTTGACTCCAAAAGGAGTTATAGATCGTCACACTACATTTGATGAATATATGGAAGACGAAAAAATTAAGGAAATAAGAATTAAAATGTATAGTTAATTTTTAATAAAAACTTTTCAATCATTAAGCATCACTGGCATCACTAGCATTTTTAGTTCCTCACCTTCATCAGTATTGTCCGAGGGCGTTAGGATTCCTGCTCTATTTGGNAGACTCATTTCAAGGCAAACATTTTCTGATTCTAAATTACCTAACATTTCAACTAAGAAGCGTGAATTAAAACCTATTTGTATATCATCACCTTGATAATCGCAAGTTAATCGTTCTTCAGCTTTGTTGCTATAGTCAATATCTTCAGCAGAAATATTTAACTCTGCACCAGCAATTCTTAATCGAATTTGGTGAGTAGTTTTATTTGAAAAGATTGAAATTCGCCTGACAGCATTTAAAAACTGTTTTCTGTCTACAACTAACTTATTTGGATTTTCTTTGGGAATTACAGCTTCATAATTTGGATATTTTCCATCTATTAGCCTACATATCAAAATAGTATTGCCAAAAGAAAACTTAGCATTTGAATTGTTATAATCGATCACAACCTCTTTAACNTCAGTCGATAAAATTGCTTTAAGCAAATTCAATGGTTTTCTTGGCATTACAAATTCGGCTGTTGTATTTGAAGTATAATCAGATCTAGTATATTTAACTAATTTATGAGCGTCCGTGGCNACAAAAGTTATATCTTCAGTTGAAAATTGAAAAAAAACTCCACACATCACTGGCCTTAGATCATCGTTCCCAGCGGCAAAGATTGTGTTGTTTATCGCTTTTGATAAAATATTTGACGGAATTATTGTTTGGGTAGGCTGAATTAGTTCTACAGACTTTGGAAATTCATTTGCATCAGAATATGCAAGAGCATATTTACCATCATTAGAGCTAATTTCAATCGTATTATTTCCTTCTTGAAGAAAAGTGAGCGGTTGCTCAGGAAAAGTTTTTAACGCATCTATTAATAATTTTGCTGGAATTGCAATTCTTCCATCGTTTTGACCATCGACCTCTAAAATTGTTGAAACTGTTGTTTCAAGATCACTTGCNGAAACTGTAAGCTTAGAATCTTTGAGATCAAACAGGAAATTATCCAAAATGGGCAATGTATTCGAGTTGCTTATAACACCTCCAACATCTTGGAGGTTCTTTTGCAAATAAGTACTTGAAACAATAAACTTCATATTAGAGAATTANATAAACTTAAACAAATATATTCCTTAACTGGCTAAAACTAAAAATAATTTATTAACATTTGGGTATTTTTCAAGAATCAATTTATAATCACAAAAATTGAACTGTTACACTATCCATCATTTGTAGACCCATCAAAGTTGAGGCACCTCCGACGGACAACTTATTGCTCTTATACATTGCAATTTCTAAATATCCGGAAGAATTAAAAATAACAAGACCTTGGCCCTCGTAATTTCTCTGGTGAATTGGAATATCAAAATTTACTATGTCTGAATACTTGTTATATATTTTTTTAAACTTATGGTTTCGAGCTGATATTAAAAAAGATCTATTTTTTTGAACTGACTCAAAAAAAGATTTTTTAATATTTGTTACAACATTGTCGTAGCGATCTATATATATTACATTACCAATNATTTGATCATTATCATTGTTAACAAAAGGAGTTATATTTTTTATCGGTTTAATTTGTTGAATANCTTTACCAATAACCTCAAGATTACCTCCTCTNANTACATGAGCAGCAACTTTAACAAAAATATCTAAAACAGGAAAGTTCCCGATCACTTTGTCGTGAATATTTATCTTTACAATTTTTTGGGGCTCAACTTCTGCACATATCATACTCAATATTCCGTTGTTAGCACATATGAAAAAATGTCCATTCAAAAACATAGCTACATGTGTGTTTTCAATATTTAGCTCAGAATCAACTCCAATTATATGAACAGATCCGTCAGGAAAACTTGAGTATGCATTTTGNATAACATAAGCAGCTTCAATCACATTAAATGGTGATATATTATGCGAAATGTCAATTATATTAACTCCAGGAATTTCTCTGAGAAGGGCTCCTTTTACAGCTCCTACAAAGTGAGCTTTCATACCGAAATCAGTNGTAAGAGTTACAATCGACATTTATAATAGATTTACAAATCGCAAGTATTCGAGGTCAAATATTAGTACAAACCTAACAATTTTTTATTTTAAATTTTTATCAACATACTAAATATTTATCTAAAAATGTTAGTATTTTTAGGAATTAAATAATTAAATCTTTAACAAATCAATTTTTAATTTGAACGAGCTAATTTTAGAGTTAAAACAAATTTCTCCAAAAGAATTCTTCGGACCCCAAAATAAAAATATTGAGTTAGTCAAACAGTTCTTTCCAGAATTAAAAATTATAGCAAGAGGTTACAAAATTACCGCCTTTGGCGATGAAATAAAACTAAAAGAGTTTGATAAAAGAATGGACATCTTGTTTGAGCAATTTGGCATTTATAATACAATTGACGAAAACATAATCGAAAGAGTCTTATCCCCTAGGTCAAAAGATGAATATTCAAGTTCAAGTAATGATTTTAAAATTATTCTCCACGGAGTAGGGGGACGTATTATCAAGGCAAAAACACCTAATCAAAGAAAATTAATAGATATGGTATGTAAAAATGATATGGTTTTTGCNATAGGGCCTGCGGGAACAGGAAAAACATATACAGGTGTAGCTCTAGCTGTCAAAGCCTTGAAAGAAAAAAAAGTAAAAAGAATTATTTTAACTCGTCCAGCTGTTGAAGCTGGTGAAAATCTAGGTTTTCTTCCAGGTGATTTAAATGAAAAATTAGATCCTTATATGCAGCCGTTATATGACGCTTTACGAGAAATGATTCCTTCACAAAAACTTAATAATTTTATTGACAAGGGTATTATTCAACTTGCACCTCTTGGATTTATGCGGGGTCGGACTTTAGATAATGCATTTGTTATTTTAGACGAAGGACAAAATACAACAAATGCGCAAATGAAAATGTTTCTCACAAGAATGGGTAAAAACGCTAAGTTTTTGATCACTGGAGATCCTGGGCAAATTGATTTACCAACGAAANCTGTATCAGGGCTAAAAGAGTCTTTAAAAATTCTTAAGGACATGAATGGTATTGGTTTAGTTGAACTAGATGAAAAAGACGTGATTCGCCANAGCTTGGTAAAAAAAATAATAGATGCCTACAACAATAACAATAAATAACATATGTCAATTGATAAGAGTTTAATAAAAACTAGATTTAATTTTCCAGGTCAGACAAATTTCTATAGAGGNAAAGTTCGTGAAGTATATACGATTAATAATTCAATAATAGTTATGGTTGTTACTGATAGACTTTCCGCATTTGATGTTGTCATGCCCAAAGGAATTCCTTATAAAGGACAAATTTTAAATCAAATTGCTTTAAAAATGATGAAATTGACAGAAGATATTTTGCCAAATTGGTTAATAGATTCACCTGATCCAAACGTTTCAGTTGGTTGTTTGTGTGAGCCATTCAAAATTGAAATGGTTATAAGAGGTTATTTGTCTGGCCATGCCGCAAGGGAATATAATTCTGGCAAAAGATCATTATGTGGAATCAAGATGCCTGATGGAATGAAAGAAAATGATGCTTTTGATACACCTATAATAACTCCGGCAACCAAAGCAAAAGACGGTGAGCACGACGAGGACATTTCAAAAGAAGATATTATAAATCGTGGTTTAGTTTCTGAAAATGACTACAAAATAATGGAAAATTACACAAAAAAGTTATTTAAACGCGGAACTGAAATTGCAAGATCAAAAGGGTTAATTTTGGTTGACTCAAAGTATGAATTTGGTAAAAATTCAAATGGTGAAATAATTTTAATTGATGAAATACATACCCCTGATTCGTCACGTTATTTTTATGAAGACGGCTACGAAGAAAGACAAAAAAAAGGAATAGCTCAAAAACAATTATCAAAAGAGTTTGTCAGACAATGGCTGATTAGTAATGGTTTTAAAGGCCTCGAAGGACAGAAAATTCCAAATATGAGTCAGGATCATATATTATCAATCAGTGATCGCTACATCGAACTATATGAAGCNATTACTGGAGATTCTTTCTCAAAACAGGATTTATTAAATGTTAGTGAACGAATTGAGAAAAACATTAATANTTTTTTGAAAAATATATAAACNGGAGAAATCAGAATCTAAACTTGAAAATCTTTTTTAAAGATGATAAAAATTTTAACTTAATATCATCAAAAAAATGGCTGTAAATTGAAAAAAATAAGAAAAATATTATAAAAATAACAGCGCCGATTATTGACTCCTCAATAGTTAATTTTTGTTTAATAATTTGATTGAGTCCAAGTCCAAATATACCTCCATACAAAACTATGACATGCCAGGTGTAAATAAATAATGTTTTTTGTCCAATTTTTACAAAAAATTTACCAATATACGTTCTGTAAAGTTTTTCCAGTCTCATAAAAATAAACATTGAGAAAAGAACATGTCCTAACCTTTCATACATCCATGCCGATTTAAATAAATTTAANCTGGTTGTTTTTTCAATATATATCATAAATCTATAGATGTAGGGATTGCAAAAAATCAAAAAAATTGAAACAAATAAAATTATTAACGAGAATTTATAACTAAATATTTGAGATCTATTATGATAAACCCAAAATCCAGTTGCAGCNCCAAAAAAAATAAATCCCATCCATGGAAATATTGGAAAAACGGAATTTGGCCCATCAATAATATTTTGTATTATTTCAGGGATATTTTCTAAACCTGTAAGTAATTCAGGTTGTGAATGAAAAATCCCATAAAGAGAAAAAATAAAAATTCCTGAAAGTAAAAANAANCAACCAAGTGGAATAAATTTAATAATTTTTTGAAACCTAAATATTAAAATAATTAAAATTAATCCCAGTCCTATACACTGCAGGACATGAAAGGCAAATATCCACTTAGGTTTAGAGGCAAATATTTCTAGAAAATTAAACAGGCTTAGTTGAAGTAAATACCCATATATAAGCAATTCAAGACTGCGGTTTAAACCCTTTTTTATTCTAATCTTAAGTTTACCTAATGACTCCTCACGTAAAAGTAAAAAGGTGAATATGAGTCCAGTAACAAAAAAAAAACAAAGGAGCCGTATACCCTTTCATAAAATACCAACTATCAAAAAGAAAACTTCCAGAAGAGCCCAAGGTTTTAATTTGGTTGATGTCTAAATAAAAATTTTTGTAGGATAATCCAATAAAGTGTCCTTGCAACATCATTAAAATTGCAAAAGAACGCATTGCNTCAATAAAATACAGACGCCTACTTTTCAAATTGTAATCAATTTAGAGTTATTCTCCATTAAAAAAAATATAATGAACTAATGTAAAGAGATAATTATTAAATTAGTAAGTAAATATAATAAAATGGATTCTTATAGATTAGATGATTATAATCATTATAAACAAAATTATGATGAATCAATTAAAGATCCTAGTTCCTTTTGGGGTAAACTTGCAGCGGACAACTTTAAATGGAAANGAAAGTGGGATTCTGTGTATTCAAGTAATTTTGAAACTGCTGAAATCAAATGGTTTGAAGGAGCACTTCTAAATATAACAGAAAATTGCATTGACAGACATCTTATTAACTCAGGCAACAAAACAGCAATTATTTTTGAACCAAATGATTCAAAATCAAAATCAGAACATATTTCATATAACGAACTTCACAAACGTGTCAATAAATTTGCTAATGTATTGAAAGCCAAGGGAATAAGTAAAGGAGACCGAATTTGTATTTATCTCCCTATGATTCCTGAACTTGCAATTTCTGTTTTAGCCTGTGCTCGGATAGGGGCAATTCATAATGTTGTATTTGCTGGGTTTTCATCCTCTGCACTTTCAGCGAGAATTAATGATTGTGGATGCAAAATGGTTATAACATCAGATGGTGGGTATAGGGGATCAAAAAAAAATGATTTAAAATNTATTGTTGACGAGGCTTTAAAAGATTGCTCTTGTGTGGAGAAAGTACTTGTTGTAAATCGAACCAGCTGTGATGTAGATATGCATTCAGAAAGAGACGAATGGCTTGAAGATTTATTAAAGGTTGCTTCTGACGATTGTGAAGCTANAGTAATAAATTCAGAAGATCCACTGTTTATCTTATATACATCTGGANCAACAGGTAAGCCTAAAGGAATGGTACATAGTTCTGCAGGATACATGGTTTACACTGCATACACATTCAAAAATATATTTAATTTTCAGGAAAATGATATTTATTGGTGTACTGCTGACATTGGATGGATAACCGGTCATAGTTACATAATTTATGGACCGCTTTTGAATGGTGCTACTACAGTTATGTACGAAGGTATTCCGAGTTTTCCAGACTATGGAAGATTTTGGAAAATAATTGAAAAACATAAAATCAATCAATTTTATACTGCACCAACTGCGATTAGAAGCTTAGCAAAGCAGGATTTAAAATTTATAAGACCTTATGATTTGTCATCGCTGAAAGTAATCGGATCTGTTGGTGAACCAATCAATGATGAAGCATGGAATTGGTATAACGAATTTGTGGGAAAAAATAATTGCCCAATTGTAGATACATGGTGGCAAACAGAAACAGGTGGAATTCTAATTAGTCCAATTCCAAAATGTTTTGATGGAAAACCTACATACGCAACACTTCCATTTGTGGGAATAACTCCAGTCTTAATTGACAATAATGGTCTTGAAAATAATAAAAATCAAGCCGAAGGAAATCTCTGCATAAAGCATGCTTGGCCTTCAATTGCTAGATCGATTTGGGGTGATCATAAAAGATACAAGGAAACCTATTTTTCAAAATATCCTGGTTATTATTTTTCTGGTGATAGCGCAATAAGAAACTCAGATGGCCACTATAGGATTATTGGAAGGGTAGATGACATTATAATTGTTTCTGGGCATAATCTTGGAACTGCACCAATCGAAAATGCAATTAATGAGCATAAACTTGTGGCAGAATCTGCAATTGTCGGCTTTAGTCATGAATTAAAAGGAAACGCATTATATGGATTTATAACGTTAAAATCTTATCAAATTAATATTAACAGAAAAGTTTTAAAAAATGAAATAAACAACTTAATAAGTAAAAGAGTAGGGCCAATTGCCAAATTAGATAAAATGCAATTTACTAAAGGGCTACCTAAAACCAGATCTGGAAAAATCATGAGAAGAATACTTAGAAAGATCGCTAACAATAATAGTTCTGAACTGGGTGATATAAGTACACTTTTAAATAAAGAAGTTGTTAAAGAAATAATTGATAATTCACTCAACAACTAATTAAATAAGCTTGAATAGGAAGAAAATTAAAAGTTCCTTAATTCTTTTTTAACTTCATCGATTACGTATAAATAATAGTTCATGTCCGCGGGAACTAAATTAAATTTTGGATGATTCCCTAAAATGCATTCGTTAATTTCATCGAAAGAAAACAAACGTAAATCATCAATTTCACTATCTTGCATTTTTAATGATTGAAAAGGGTGAGTGAGTTTACACAAAAAAACATGCTGAAATTCACAATCCTTAATGCCGTTTGGAAAATCATTTATATTTTTNCTAACTGTCAATAAATTTAGGCTGTTGGAAGTAATATCGATTCCAATTTCTTCTCTTGTTTCGCGAATAGCTGCATCAATTAAACCTTCATTCATTAGAACATGTCCTGCAACTGAAACGTCCCAGTAACCTGGAAATGTTTCCTTAACTAGACTTCGTTTTTGCATTAATATTGATGATGATTTATCAAAAAACCAAACATGGACAGTTGCATGAAATAATCCATTTTGGTGAACATAATCTTTTGAAACTATTTTATCAGTTTGATATCCACTAGAGTCCCATACGTTAAGAAATTCATCCAAATCTAACTAAAATAACTAAAACTTTCTTTTGGATTAATTTTCAAAAGTGTTTCGTAAATTATGCGAATAACATTTTCAACATCGTCACGGTGGACCATCTCAACTGTTGTATGCATATATCTAAGAGGTAAAGAAATTAATGCAGNGGCTACTCCGCCATTGCTGTAAGCAAATGCATCAGTATCAGTTCCAGTTGATCTGGAAAGAGCTGATCTCTGAAATGGTATTTTTTTTGATTCAGCAACTTTAATTATCAAATCCCGTAATTTTTGTTGTACAGCTGGTGCATAGGCTATGACAGGTCCATTTCCAATTTTACAATGCCCCTCTTTCTTCTTGTTTATCATTGGAGTAGTGGTATCATGAGTGACATCAGTGACAATTGCAATATTAGGTTTAATTTTGTGAGTAATCATTTGAGCACCACGNAAACCAATCTCTTCTTGAACTGAGTTAGTTANATAAAGACCAAAAGGTAACCTTTTTTTATTTTGGTGCAACAGCCTTGCTACTTCAGCAATCATAAAACCACCAATTCTATTGTCAATTGCGCGGCAAACAAATTTATTTTTGTTTAAAATGTGAAATTCATCTGGATACGTAATTACACATCCAACATAAACACCAATTTTTTCAACTTCATTTTTTGATTTGCAACCAATATCGATAAATATATTATCAGGTTTTGGAGGTTGTTCCTTTGCAAGGCTTCTAGTATGAATTGCTGGCCAACCAAAAACTCCTTTAACAATACCCTTTTTTGTATGAATATTAACAATCTTACTTGGTGCAATTTGGTGATCACTCCCGCCGTTTCTAACGACATAAATCAAGCCATCATCTGAAATATAATTTACATACCAAGAAATTTCGTCAGCGTGACCCTCAATTATAACCTTAAATTTAGAATCCGGATTAATAACACCAACTGCAGTTCCGTAAATGTCNGTNATAAAAGTATCAACGTATGGTTCTAAATACTTCATCCAAAGGTTTTGGCCATCCCATTCATAACCAGTTGGTGATGGATTATTAAGGTAATTATTTAAAAATTTAATTGACTGCTTATTTAGAAGTGATTTTTTTGGCATTTTTATTTTAAAATTAATAAATCCCAAGCATTTAATAAGAAGTATTACAACATATTTTTTAAATTTGATTGTTTTGTTATGAATAAAGCTACTTACATATTGATTTTCTTTTCTNTAGCGTCTGCATGGTCCCAAAATCCATCAGAAAAAATTAACAAAAAAATGATAATGATATTAGGTGACACAATAACTGAATCTTCTATAAATTTAACAGAAGTTATAATACTTCCCAAACTAGAACTCAAAACCTCCAAAGACAGAAGGCAGTATTTTATTCTGCAACGTAAGACAATGAAAGTTTACCCTTACGCCAAACTTGCCTCAGAGAGACTTGAGGCACTTAATGAAAGGATGGCAAAACTAAAAAGCAAAAGAAAAAAGAAACAGTATGCAAAAAAAATACATAAGTTTATCGAAGATGAATTTTCTGAAAAACTTAAAAAGTTTACCATTACTGAAGGACAAATTTTGATAAAATTAATTCACCGGCAGACAGGTGAAACAGCATATGAACTGATAAAGAAATTAAGAAGTGGTTGGAGAGCGTTNTGGTATAATAACACTGCGAAAATTTATGATATGTCTCTTAAAATACCCTTTGATCCATTAATCTCNAAGGAAGACTTTATAATTGAGAGTATTTTACAGCGAAATTTTCAAAACGGAAAACTGGACTTTCAAAAAAGTTACTTTGAATATGATTTATTTGAATTAACGCAGAAATGGAGAAATTAATAGAACAAACAATTAATCTATTAATCTAAATGGGCTTAAAAATTATTATCATTCTTGGAGAATTATCTNCATCAAAATTAGNCATTTGATAATCGCCATAACAACTTTTTAAAATTAGGCCATTTTTATTTAGCAAGCATTTAAAATCATCTAAAGAATAAAGACGCACTTTTTCATTATATGATATTTCATCTTTTCCATCAAAAATTTTTATATACTTTAAAACAAACCCATCAACAAACTTACGCTTTATTAAAAATTGAATATTTGCTTTTGAAAATGATTCTTGGTCTATTAAATTATTTTCCACGTAATTGGAATTCATAAAATCAATCACACCTAAACCACCATTTTTCAANCTATTCTTTATATTGACTATTACTCTACTATCATCATCAATATTTTCAAAATATCCAAAACTGGTAAACAGGTTGAAAATAATATCATAATTTCCTTTGAAAGGAGAGCGCATATCATGAATACAAAAATTTAATTTATCATTTTCATATTTTTTTGCATGAATAATGTTTTTTTCTGATAAATCATACCCAGTCACATTAAAGCCCAACTTATTCATATAAATCGAATGTCGACCTTTACCACAGGCAAGATCAAGAACCGATGAATTCTTTTCAATTTTCAATATGTNAATTAAATTTTTTATAAAAAATTGTGCCTCGTTATAATCCCGATTTGCATATAGTAGATGGTAGTAGGGTGAATCAAACCATTCTTTAAACCACTTTTTTTTATTTGCCATTTTATCATATAATAATATCAAAAATAATGTATTTTTAATTTCAATTTCAAGATACTATGAACGATAATTTTAAAATGGTTGCCAAAACCCTTTATGGATTTGAAAAAATCCTCGAAAATGAGTTAATACAACTTGGTGCTATTAAGACAAAAATTGGTAATAGGAGTGTAAGTTTCTTTGGCGACAAAGGTTTTATGTATAAATGTAACTTGGCGTTAAGAACAGCAATTAAAATCCTAAAGCCTATAAAAAAGTTTTATGCTAATAACGAACATGAACTTTATGATGAAATAATGAAAATATCTTGGAATAAATATATAAGCTATGAAAATACCCTTTCCATAAGTTCAACAGTAAACAGTAATATTTTTACACACTCAAAATATGTTATCCAAAAAACAAAGGATTCTATTGTAGATCAATTTAATAAATTGTACGGTTCCAGACCTAGTATTGACATAAGACATCCAGATTTAAAAATTAATATCCATATAGATAAAAACAGATGTACAGTTTCTTTAGATAGTTCAGGAGAATCCCTGCATAAACGTGGATACAAAATTTCATCCCATACAGCTCCAATAAATGAGGTCATGGCCGCTGGAATCTTGATTATGAGCGGTTGGCAAGGAAAATCAGACCTAATTGATCCCATGTGTGGATCGGGAACTTTTTTGATAGANGCGGCAATGATAGCTTTTAATATTCCGCCAAATCTCACGAGGGCAGAATTTGGGTTTGAAAAATGGAAAGATTGGGATAATCAATTGTTTCAAAAAATTCAAGAATCACTTCTCTCAAAAAAACGTGTTTTTAAATACAAAATAATCGGTTATGATAAATCAATATCAGCTGTTAAGTCGTCAAACATAAATATTCGGAACTGTAACTTTGAAGACTTTATATCGTTAAAGAATTTAGATTTTTTTAACACAAAAAAAGAAAACGATGATAAATTATTTTTAATTTTTAATCCTCCATATGGAGAACGCTTAAAATTAAATGTCAGACAATTTTATGGACGAATCGGTAACACTCTGAAACACAATTATGTAAACTCATTAACTTGGTTAATTAGCTCAAACTTGGAATCACTAAAATATATTGGTTTAAAACCATCAAAAAAAATAAAATTGTACAACGGAAAACTTGAGACAAGACTAGTTTGCTTTGATATATACGCAGGATCAAAGAAATCGAGGNACAGAACTAAGAATACAGATTTCGATAACTAATTTTGAAATAAAATTAAGTTTTGATAAAATTTTAAATTAATAGACTTTGATAACTAAAAAAAGNAGTTAATTTTGTAAGGNTGATCAATTTTCAAAAAAATGCTAACCAATTACGAAAGAGAAGATCGCAAAGAAGGTAAGAACCTTTACCAGTATCAAAAAGGTGCGATTCAAAAAATTTTCAATTGTTTTGAATCAGCTGCAGAAGACTACCATTTGTTATATCAGCTACCTACAGGTGGTGGAAAAACCATTATATTTTCTGAAATCGTAAATAAATATTTAAAAACAAGAAGTAAAAAAGTTTTGGTGATGACACATAGGATTGAATTGTGTAAGCAAACCTCTTNGGTTTTGAATGAATTTGGTGTAAAAAATAAGGTAATTGACAGCAAAGCCAGCCTAGATGATCAAAAAAATTACGATTGCTTTGTCGCTATGGTAGAGACTTTGAATAATCGACTAAAAGACGACAAACTTGATATTTCTGATATTGGATTAGTAATTATTGACGAAGCTCACTACAACTCATTTACAAAATTATTTAAGTATTTTGAAAAATCATTTTTTTTAGGAGTTACTGCAACTCCACTAAGCTCAAATATTGAGCTNCCCATGACAGATAACTATGATGAGCTCATTGTCGGAGAAAGCATTGAATCCCTTATTGAAAACCGCTTTTTAGCTAAAGCTAATATGTTTACGNATAATGTTGGACTAACATCTTTAATTGTGGGAGCAAATGGTGATTATACTGTTAAGTCATCAGAGGATTTATATACCAATAGTGAAATGTTAAATAAATTGATGGATGCNTACATCGATAGGTGTAAAAATAAAAAGACTTTGATATTCAATAATGGAATTAACACCTCGTTATTTGTTTATGACACATTCAAGCGCGCAGGCTTACCAATAAAACATCTTGACAACACAATTACTAAGAAAGATCGTAGTGCAATTTTAAGATGGTTCAAAGAAACACCAAATGCAATACTAACTTCTGTCAGTATTTTAACAACCGGTTTTGATGAACCTACTGTTGATTCTATTATATTAAATCGAGCAACAAAATCACTGACACTTTATTATCAAATGATTGGGCGAGGATCGAGAGTTTATAAATCAAAAGATGAATTTGATGTCATAGATTTGGGAAATAATTTTCACAGATTTGGGCCATGGGGTTGTTCAAATTTAGATTGGCACAGAATATTTAAAAACCCAGGTAATTACTTAGATGGGATATTGAGCGATGAGGAACTCGAAAATAATTTTAAATATGAAATGTCAGATGAAATAAAAAAATATTTCACTAACTCCGACGAAGTTTATTTTGATATAAATAAAACCTATGTTGCATCAATTCGTGAAGGAGAATCCTCTAAAGTTGTACTAAAAAAATCCATTGAACAACATGCCAAAATTTGTGTAGAAAATAGTAACGATATATATGACGCCTTAGGCTTGATGAAGCTCCTAAATGAAGACATTGACTTTAGAATTAATAGATATTCAAAATGTATCAGTAAGAGTACTAATAATTTTTTAGAATGGCTGAAAGAGGANTACAAGAAAAAGCTTAGATCGTATATGCGACTGAATTTTGAAAAAATTAAATCAAATAATAATTAATGGAATGTATCTTTATCTTGCAATACTAATTATGACCAACATAATTCAACACCCAAATATTATATTTGAATTTCACAATAATTGTGACTTAGAAAGATGGAAAATTATTGACGATTTTGTTATGGGAGGTAAATCTGATGGTTCAATTAAATTAGACAAAAATGGCAATGGAATTTTTAGTGGTCATATATCAATTGAAAATAATGGGGGTTTTTCGTCAATTCAATTAGTAAACATTGAAAAAGTTGAAGTTGATCCTAAAGATTCTATTGAACTAAATTTGAGAGGNGACGGGGGTGTTTTTCAATTTAGATTGAAAAATTCAAAATTAAATCGACATTCTTACACATACCGTTTCAAAACATCAAAATCTTGGGAAAAAATTCTAATACCCCTAAATGATATGCAACCAAGTTACAGAGGATTGAAGCTGCAAATGCCAAATTTTAACGGAAAAAAAATTGAAAGCTTAGGTTTTCTTAAATCATCTAAAGAGAATATTGACTTCAATTTAGTAATTAAAAGTATAAAAATTATGAAATATTAGTAGTTGAACATTGTATTTTAGAGGATTTAAAATACTAAAAACGAGTATCTTATAGTTTGATACTAAATATTGAATTTAAATTAAAATTTTTACTCTGCGGAACATTTCACCTCGCTTTGTATAAATTTGAAATAATAGATTATAAGCGATATTAAACTTTTGAAAGAGTTAAATAAA
The DNA here is from genome assembly GCA_002721175.1 of Flavobacteriaceae bacterium. Taxonomy (GTDB): domain Bacteria; phylum Bacteroidota; class Bacteroidia; order Flavobacteriales; family Flavobacteriaceae; genus UBA3537. The sequence goes on from PBJR01000002.1 coordinate 15,222, forward strand.
TATAGTAAGGTAATTACTCAAAANCCAAGTCAGCCTGCAGCACAAGCTATGTTGCATGCAATTGGACTAAGCAGAAAAGATTTAAAAAAACCTTTGATAGGTATAGCTAGCACAGGATACGAAGGAAATCCATGTAANATGCACTTAAATGATCTAGCAATGCTTGTAAAAAAGGGAACAAACTCTAAAAATTTAGTTGGATTAATTTTCAACACTATTGGCGTTAGTGATGGAATTTCGATGGGAACTCCTGGAATGCGTTTTTCACTTCCTTCACGAGATATAATTGCTGATTCCATAGAAACGGTCGTCCAAGCAATGAGCTATGATGGTTTAATAACTGTTGTTGGTTGTGACAAAAATATGCCGGGAGCTCTTATCGCCATGATTAGAATCAACAAACCATGCTTGATGGTTTACGGTGGCACAATTGAATCCGGCTGTCATAATGGTAAAAAATTAGATATTGTTTCTGCATTTGAAGCCTGGGGAAGTAAAGTTACTGGTGAAATTTCACATAATGAATACGAAAATATAATTGAAAAAGCTTGCCCAGGACCCGGAGCTTGCGGTGGAATGTATACTGCAAATACAATGGCCTCTGCAATTGAAGCATTGGGAATGTCACTCCCTTACAATTCTTCAAATCCTGCAACTAGTGATGAAAAAAAAATTGAATCAATAAAGGCAGGTGAAGCAATGCGATTGATCTTGGAAAAAGATATAAAACCTAGTGATATAATTTCAAGAAAGTCTATAGAAAATGCAATTAGATTAATAACAATTTTAGGCGGTTCAACAAATGCAGTTCTTCATTTCTTAGCGATTGCAAGAGCCGCAAAAATTGAATTTACATTAAATGATTTCCAAAAAATAAGCGACTCAACACCTTTTTTAGCTGATTTAAAACCAAGCGGAAAATATCATATGGAAGATATTCACAAAATCGGTGGAATTCCCGCTGTAATGAAATATTTATTACAAGAAGGGTTACTACATGGGGATTGTTTAACTGTTACTGGAAATTCTCTTGCTGAAAACCTAAATAAGATCAAAACTATCTCTGTAAGTCAAGACGTAATAAAACCAATTAGCATGCCTATAAAAACCACTGGGCATATTAGGATATTGTATGGAAATTTGGCAACACAAGGCAGTGTTGCAAAGATTACTGGAAAAGAAGGTTTAAAATTTAGAGGATCTGCAAAAGTGTTTGAGAGCGAATTTGATGCAAATGAAGGTATTCGTCAAGGTGAAGTTCAAAAAGGAGATGTTGTTGTAATTCGATATGAAGGTCCAAAAGGTGGGCCTGGTATGCCAGAAATGTTAAAACCAACAGCTGCAATAATGGGTGCTGGACTAGGAAAAGATGTTGCTTTAATAACAGATGGTCGCTTTTCAGGGGGTACCCATGGTTTTGTTGTTGGACACATTACTCCTGAAGCACAAGATGGAGGTAATATTGCTTTAGTTAAAAATGGTGATATAATCACAATTGATGCTGTTAATAACAAAATTGATTTTGAAATTTCAAATGAGGAATTAATTAAACGTAAAAACAAATGGAAGGCACCAAATCTGAAAGTATCAAGCGGAAGCCTTTATAAATATGCCAAATGCGTATCTTCCGCATCAGAAGGTTGTGTTACAGATGAAATATAAATTATTAGTAAAAAAAATTTTATGGTAAAAAATAAATATTGTGACTTAGCGAAGGAAAAAATTTCTGGAGCTGAAGCTGTAGTAAGGTGCTTAATTGCAGAAGGAGTTGATATTGTTTATGGATATCCCGGCGGTGCTATAATGCCCGTTTACGATGAATTTTATAAATATCAAAGCGAAATACACCATGTACTTACTAGACACGAACAAGGTGCAACTCACGCTGCTCAAGGTTATGCAAGAATTTCTGGAAAGGTTGGGGTCGCTATTGCTACATCAGGGCCCGGAGCTACAAATCTTATTACCGGAATAGCTGATGCTCAAATAGATTCCACCCCGTTGGTTTGCATTACTGGACAGGTACCCTCAAATTTACTTGGTAGCGACGCATTTCAAGAAACAGATATTGTTGGCATATCAACACCCACAACAAAATGGAATCATCAAATTACTAAAGCTGATGAAATACCAGAGATTATTGCCAAAGCTTTTTACATAGCAAGAAGTGGAAGACCTGGACCTGTGTTGATTGATATTACAAAGGATGCACAATTTGAATTATTTGATTTTACTTACAAAAAATGTGATGGTGTGAGAAGCTATGAGCCGTTTCCTAAGGTTAAAAAAAACAATCTTGAAAAAGCTGCTGCATTAATCAATTCATCCAAAAAACCTCTAATTGTTTGGGGACAAGGCGTTCTGTTAGCGAATGCAGAGAAAGAATTTAAATTATTTGTTGAAAAAACTGGAATTCCAGCAGCATGGACAATTATGGGTGTATCGGCTATTGATACTGATCATCCACTAAATGTTGGCATGGTTGGCATGCATGGAAATTATGGACCAAATATTCTTACAAACAAATGTGATCTATTAATCGCTATTGGAATGAGATTTGATGACCGCGTTACAGGAAATCTAAGCAAATACGCTAAACAAGCACAAATAATTCATTTTGAAATTGATCCCTCAGAGGTTAATAAAAATGTAAAGACAAATGTTGCTGTTTTAGGAGATGCAAAAGATAGCCTAAAACAAATTATACCGCTTTTAAACAAGAATAAACATACAAATTGGTTAAAAGAATTTCACAAACTAAACAAAATAGAATTTGATAAAGTAATAAAAAATGACCTGTTTCCCCAAAAAAAAGGGTTAACGATGGGTGAAGTTATAAAAGAAATTAACAATCAAAGTGATGGCAAGGCTGCAATTGTTTCTGATGTTGGACAACACCAAATGATCGCATGCCGTTATGCAAAATTCACAAAATCCAGAGGGAATATTACTTCAGGAGGGCTAGGCACTATGGGTTTCGCATTACCAGCCGCAATTGGAGCAAAAATGGCTAGTCCAAATAGGGAAGTGGTTGCAGTTATCGGAGACGGTGGTTATCAAATGACTATTCAAGAGCTTGGAACTATTTTTCAAACAAAAACACCAGTTAAAATTGTTATACTAAACAATGATTTCTTAGGAATGGTGCGTCAATGGCAGCAATTGTTTTTTGATAAACGCTATGCTTCAACAGAAATGGTAAACCCAGATTTTGTTATTATTGCAAAAGGTTACGGCATTGAAGGTAAGAGGGTGAAAAATCGAAAAGATTTAGCTGCAGCTGTTGAAATTATGATGAAATCAAAAACAGCTTATTTTCTCGAAGTTTGCGTGGAAAAAGAAGACAATGTTTTTCCTATGATACCATCAGGATCCTCAGTATCAGAAATTAGATTAGAATAAAAATGACAAGCATGACTTTAAAAAATTATACAATTTCAATATATAGCGAAAACAGTATTGGTTTGTTGAACAGAATATCCGCAATTTTTCAGCGAAGACATATAAATATTGATAGTATGAATATTTCTGACTCAGAGATTGAGGGTGTCTCAAGATTCACTCTTGTTGTGAAAATGGATGAAGATAATATTAAAAAAATTATTGGTCAAATTGAAAAACAAATCGAAGTAATCAAAGCATTTTATCATAAAGATGAAGAAACAATTCATCTCGAAACATGCGTATTTAAAATCAAATCTGATTTACTCTTTGAAGAACGTCAAATCCAAAATATAATTAAAGACAGTGACGCACGCATTGTGACAGTAAATAGAATATTTTTTGTTATTGAAAAATCTGGAAGAAGAAATGAAATTGAGCAACTTTATAATAAACTGAAAAAATTTGGTATTATGCAATTTGTACGTTCTGGAAGAATTGCTGTTACAAAAGAAGAAATGAAAATTAGCGAAATTTTAAATGCATTTAAAAATTAAATTAACCAAATGGTAAACTATTTTAATACACTTTCCGAGACACAAAAATTAGAGCAATTATCAAAATGCCGTTTTATGGATTCATCTGAATTTGATGAGGGCGTTAGTGCTCTTAAAAATAAAAAAATAGTAATTATAGGTTGTGGTGCACAAGGACTCAACCAAGGTCTAAATATGAGAGATTCAGGGCTAAATGTTTCTTACGCATTGAGAAATGGGGCGATAAAGAATAAAAGACAGTCTTTTATCAATGCTTCAAAAAATAGTTTCAACATAGGCACCTTTGAAGATTTAATTCCTACTGCTGACTTGGTCTTAAATTTAACGCCTGACAAACAACATTCNAGTGTAATTGATAATATAATGCCAATGATAAAACAAGGGGCGACACTTTCGTATTCCCACGGCTTTAATATAGTTGAGGAAGGTAAGANTATTCGTAAAGATTTGACTGTTATAATGGTAGCACCAAAATGCCCAGGAAGCGAAGTTCGTAAAGAATTTTTGAGAGGATTTGGNGTACCAACACTTATTGCAGTTCATCCTGAAAATGATCCAAATGGTGAGGGATTAACACTAGCGAAAGCATATGCAGTTGCAACTGGGGGACACAAAGCTGGAGTCTTGGAGTCTTCTTTTGTGGCTGAAGTGAAAAGTGATTTAATGGGTGAGCAAACTATTTTATGTGGAGTTTTACAGACTGCTTCAATTTTATCGTTTGATAAAATGATAGAAGAGGGTATTGAGCCATCATATGCATCAAAATTAGTTCAAAATGGATGGGAAGTAATAACAGAGGCTTTAAAACACGGCGGAATAACAAAAATGATGGACAGATTACAAGATAATGCAAAAATAAAAGCCTTTGAAATTTCTGAGGACTTAAAAATAATCATGAAACCCCTTTTTAATAAACACATGGATGATATCATGTCGGGAGANTTTTCTAAAACGATGATGGAAGATTGGCAAAGGGATGATATAAATCTTTTGACTTGGCGTGCTGAGACAGAACAAACTGCATTTGAAAAAACACCTCCCACAACACATAATATTTCTGAAGAAGAGTATTTTGAAAATGGAATACTTATGGTGGCTTTTGTCAAGGCTGGAGTGGAACTTGCGTATGAAACTATGATTTGCTCTGGAATTATTGAAGAATCAGCATACTATGAGTCTCTGCATGAATTACCACTTATCGCAAATACTATTGCAAGGAAAAAACTATTTGAAATGAATAGAATTATTTCAGATACTGCTGAATATGGATGTTATCTCTTTGATCATGCATGCAAACCGCTTTTAAAAAATTTCATGAAGTCAATTACAAAACNTGAAATNGGTGCTTATAATTCGCCTGANAATTTGATAATTGATCAAAACAAACTTAAACTCATAAATAAAAAAATTAAGAGACATAGCATAGAACTTATTGGTACTAAACTGAGAAAAGCTATGGTAGANATGAAATCTATTAATGGGTAATTATTAATAANGGAAATCATTTTATTATTTGACTTATAATTTATATTATGTAAAATAGAAATTATACTATACAACTCCTCTATTACAAGGNACAATACGCGATCTTTGTGTATAAAACAATTTTAACTTAAAAAATATATGTATTAAAGCTTATTGTACAATAGGTTTTAATAAATTTGCTGAAATTNAAAATGAAATTGTAATGAAGTTTTTATTAGAATATCTTAAAAATCTTCTAGTTAGCGCAAGAATCGAAGTCACAATTGCTGATTGGGTAGCTATATTGACACTTGTCTTTACTACCCTATTTGTTATTTTTCTAATAGACTTTATAATTAGAAAAGTTATTAGATTAATCTTTAATCGCATTGCATCAAAAACCAAGACTGACTTTGATGATATAATGGTAAAAAACAAGGTGCCACGCAATATTGCGCATATTTTTCCACTAATTCTTACTTACAAAACTATTCCAAATATTTTTTTCGAACATATTGCTCTNCAAAATTTTCTTGAAAAATTTATTTTAGTTGTTGGAATATTTTTTATTGTTTGGGGAATTAACAGCATTTTTACATCTTTTAAAGACTTTTTCAAATCCCAGCAAAGATTAAAAGATAAACCAATAGATAGCTACATACAAGTTATCATGATTTTTGTTTGGTTGACAGGAACTTTTGCAGTNTTTGCTGTCGTTTCAGGAATTACATTTTGGGAATTTCTAGCAGGTCTAGGTACAGTGTCGGCTGTTGTAATTCTTGTTTTCAAAGATACTATTTTAGGNTTCGTAGCCAGTATACAAGTTTCAGTGAACGATATGGTTCGTATTGGCGATTGGATAACATCAACAAAATATGGTGCCGATGGAGATGTTNTTGAAATCAATCTAGCAACTGTAAAGGTCAGAAACTTTGACCACACAATTACCACAATACCTACATATGCGCTTATATCTGATTCATTTATTAATTGGCGCGGAATGACTGAATCAAGCGGTCGACAAATAAAAAGATCATTAAANATCAGAATGTCCAGTATTCGTCATCTNAACAAAAACGATTTAANAAAACTTTCTAATATTGACATTATCAAAGAATATTTATCAAAACAATGTGCGAATATCGACTCNCACAATAAGGAAAATAATATTGANAAATCTCTNTTAATAAANGGNAGAAATCTNACTAATATTGGCGTATTCAGGATATANATAGAATCCTANCTNAANCTTCATCCGTCAATAAATAAAAATTTGATTATCATGGCACGACAGCTTGAGCCAACAGAAAAAGGTTTACCAATTCAAATCTATGCTTTTTGCAATGATAAGGATTGGCAAAAATATGAATATGTCATTGCAGATATTTTNGACCACATAATTGCATCAACATTTACATTTGAATTAGAGATATACGAATTTAAAGTTTGAAATTCTCCTTAAAAACTTATAGAATGTAATATTAAACCAGATGCAGGTGCAATATATTCTTCAGAATAATTGGAATCAAGTTTTAAACTTTCGCTAATGGAAGTTAAATTAATTTCACCTCTTCCAAGTTTGACTAATACNCCCATCATTAACCTAATTTGATGACGACCAAACCCTTTTCCGACGACTTTGAAAATGTAACTATTTTTTGGGAAAAAATTTGCTTTGTAGATGTTGTTTTTAATTATTTTAGCCTTCTCTATCTTTCTTAAATATAAGCCATTTTCTTTAGGTTTGTAACAATAAGCTTTAAAATTATGTTCGCCTTGGAAAAGACTTGCACCTTTCTTCATTAAATTTAAATTCAATTCTTCTTTAAATGTATAAATAAANGGAGCAGAGAAAGGATGGGACTTTTGACCTGATGAAAATAGATAATGGTATTCTTTTATTTTGGAATCTTTAATTATATTGAATTCAGGGCTAACCTCCTCCACTGACATCNCTCTGATATCCTGGGGAAGATTATTATTAAAATCGTCCATNAATAATTTATTATTATTTAGCGGTTGATTTTCCAAAAANAGCTCTAAAGCAAAAAAATTAGCAGAAACTCTAGCATCAGTTCNACCTGCAGCTAAAGTTTTAAATTTATGATCTTTTAAAACATAACGCAGGNTACGATCAATTTCAGAGTGTACTGTCTTAGTCTTGGGCTGTTTTTGCCAACCATGGAAGCGATAGCCTAAAAATTGTATTTTTATTAGGTAATAGTAATGCTTTCTAAACATTCATAAAAAGATGATTAGATTGATTTTCTATTGATTACCCAAAATTATTGGCATACCTGAGTCACCAGAACCAATCACAATTACTTTGCTGTTTTTTGATTCTGAAAGCTTGACAGTGGCTTCAATTCCTTTATCCTGAAGAATTTTTTCATTTAATGAAGCACTTAAAATTCGGTTTGCATCTGCCTTTCCTTGTGCTTCAATTCTCTGCTTTTGAGCCTCTTTTTCAGCAGTTACTAATCTAAATTCATATTCAAGAGATTGTTGCTCTTGNTTTAACTTCCCTTCAATAGCATTTTTAATTGATTCNGGGAGCTTAACATCCTTGACCAAAACACGCTTTACAGTAACATATTGTCCCTTCATAAGTGATACAACTTCACTTTTTATTTCATCTTCAATCACATCACGTTTACTAGAATACAACTCTTCAGGTGTGTATCGCCCTACAACGCTTCTTGCGGCGGCATTAACAGCCGGGTTTAATAATTCCAACACATAATCTTGTCCTTTTGTCTTAATTAATTTACCCAGATTTTNATACTCGGGTTCATACCAGATTGTTCCATTTACTTGAACTTCAAGTCCATTAATCGATAAAACATTCATTTCGTCAGTAATTGATTGTTGACGTACTTTAAAAATTAACATTGAATTCCATGGAGNAACAATATGAAACCCTTCTCCATAAGTTTTTTCAGTATTTATACCATCACCAAAGCGTTCAAAAAGAACTCCACCTTCACCTGGACCAATGGTTACGGCGGCTTTTGAGATGACTATTGCAGCAAATGCAATTAAAATAATAAGCGGTAGGCCAATTTTTGGAAAATTTTGCATAATATAAGTTTTAGTTATTAAATCAATCCATTATTTTTTCTAATCAGCCATTCTGAAGTTATTGAAAGAAGCAGAATAATAATTAGAAAATAAAATTCGATCAAAGGTAAAGATTTTTTCTCTACTTTTTGTATTGTTTTGTAATCTTCATTATCAATTAGATTTTTTATTAAAAAACTAATATCACTGTGGTGATAACACTTCCCATTTGTCTGATAAGCTAATTGTTTTAGTTTGCCATAATTAATATTTAAAAATCGTGATTCAATATTAAATTTTGATATTTCAAATTTACCCTCCTTGGAGTCCTTTCCATCATCATTAAAAACCCTGTATGAATAAACACCAGCAGGAAGCCCATCAAGATTTACAGTATAAAAATTTTTATTAACTGTCATTGGATAGTTATATATATTATTTCCTTGTTCTGCAATAATTTTAATTTTCAAATTTGAAGTAAGATCCAAATCTAAGTCTTTTCCAAAGTATTGTGAATTTATTTCAATTGGCTCTGAACCATCAAAAAGATAGGGATGAAAAGTTACCAAATTTGAATTTGAGCCTCTTAGATATTGAAATATTGAATGAAAATAGCTATCAAACTGCACAAAAGATTGATTTTTTTTGAAGCAGAAAATACGCCATTTCCATATATCTTCCGCTAGGAACATTACATTTTTTGTTCTGTCAATATTGTATGTGAATAGTAGAGGTTCTAAAGTATCGGAACCATAAAGTTTTTTATATAGAAGAATATTTAAATCATCTTTGAAATTTAAATCAACTGAAGTGCTCTTAAGCGGCGGATAGCCTCTAAATGAAATATTATCTATTGAAAATAAATCAAAATTTGGATTAGTAATTGCTTGATAATCCATTTTATCTAAGGATTTATTAATCAATTTGCTATTATCAAATAATTTTAAAAAATTTAAATCAGAAATATTTTCAGAAAAAATTAAAGAGTTAGTATTTTTCTTTTTTATTTTGGCTAAAACATCATTAAATCCAAAATCTGGATCATAAATTAATGCAATATTATAATTCACTGATTCATTCAAAAATTCTTTTGGACTTAAGTAAAAAACTTTATGATTTTTCATTCCGTTAATTATAGAACTAATAGCTCCTATGTCAGGGTGAGATTTGTTGAAAACAAATGCAACATTAACTGCATTATCTTCAACATTTATCACAAAATCTTTTGAATTATTATCAGTAAATTCTTCACCACCAAAAGGCTCAATCACTGCCTTATACCGATTTAAACCAATAGTTTTTGCATTAAGATAAAAAATTAGTGATTTTGTGTTTTGATTAGAACTAAATCCGATAGACTGCTTTAAAACAAGGGAATTTTCTTTATAAATTTTTAAATCAGTTTTAATATTTTGTTTTCCGTCATAATTCAAAAAAATTTCAACTGGAAATTTATTACCAATCTGAGTTTTTTTATTTGTATTCAAATTTTGGATTTTTAAATCAGAATTTGATATTGAATCACCCAAAATAATAGGATAAACGGGTTTTTTGTTAATAAATTGATTGCTTAAAACAGGTTTCACAGTTGTTTCATTTCCATCCGAGATTAGGATTGTTGGATAAATTTCTGAATCAAAAATTTCATTCAAAGTTTCTAGGCTTTTATCGATTTTTGTCTGATCCTCCTTAAAGTCAAGACTATCATAAATACTTAAACTAGAACCAAATGAATATTTTACTATATCAAATTTCTTTTTTAAATCGTTATTGTTTTCTATCAATGCTAAAGAATTTTGTAATAAGTGATCTCTTTTTCCAAGCGGAATGGACTCACTATTATCGATTAGAAGTGCTAATTTTGGATTTTGTTTAATCGATCTGTATGAAGTTATCATCGGATTCAAAATTAACAAAATAAGTATTGTAATTGTAAGCGATCTTAGTGAAACTAATATCCAATAATATTTTGACGATTCTTTCCATGGCTGATAAAAAAAAAGTCCGACCGAAACAGCAAATAATATTGCCAATATTATTTGAATGTAAATAGTATTATTCATTTGACAGAAGAACTAATTAGGTTAGCATTCCACCATCGACATGTAAAGTTTGTCCTGTTATATAAGAAGACAAATCACTCGCTAAAAAAACACAAGCATTCGCAACATCAATCGGAGAACCACCACGCTTTAATGGTATCGCTGAGCGCCACTTTGCAACAATTTCTTCATCTAATTCGGAAGTCATTTCAGTCTCAATAAAACCCGGCGCTATAACGTTACACCTAATATTTCTTGAACCTAATTCAAGGGCTACAGATTTTGAAAATCCTATTACACCTGCTTTAGAGGCGGCATAATTTGCTTGACCAGCATTTCCCTTAACACCTACAACTGAACTCATATTTATTATAGATCCGTAACGTTGCTTTAACATAAATCGTTGAACAGCTTTTGTCATATTAAAAACAGATTTTAAATTAACTTCAATGACTTTATCAAAATCCTCCTCAGACATTCTCATCAATAAATTGTCTTTAGTTATACCTGCATTGTTGATTAATATATCAATTTTTCCAAAATCCTCAATGACAGAAGAAGTTAGATTTTCAGCAGCCTTGAAATCGGCAGCATTACTTTGATATGATTTAACTTTAGGAATGTTAGATGACAATTCGTTTTCTAGTTCAATTGCAGCTTTTGATGAGGAGCTGTAAGTGAATGCGACATTTGCTCCGTGCTCAACAAACAATTTGACAATACCTCTACCAATACCTCTACTACCGCCCGTAATTATAGCTACTTTTCCATTTAAAAAACTCATTTTAATTTATTTTATATTGTAAACAACTTAATACTAAAATTTAACTCAGTTCAGCAACTTTTTTACCAATTTCAGCAGGTGAATCAACAACATGGATACCACATTCACGCATAATTTTTTTCTTTGCTTGAGCTGTATCATCTTTTCCTCCGACAATGGCTCCAGCGTGACCCATTGTTCTACCTGCTGGCGCTGTTTCACCTGCAATGAATCCAACTACAGGCTTGTTACTTCCACTGGACTTATACCATTTTGCAGCATCATTTTCTAATTGTCCTCCTATTTCACCAATAACTACTACAGTATCTGTTTCGTTATCGTTTATCAATAACTTTAGTGCGTCCTTTATAGTGGTTCCTATCAACGGGTCCCCTCCTATTCCAACAGCCGTTGAAATTCCAAGTCCACTTTTAACTACTTGATCTGCAGCTTCATAAGTCAAGGTACCTGATTTAGAAATAACACCAACCCTACCTTTTTTGAAGACAAAACCTGGCATTATTCCAACTTTTGCCTCTTCTGGGGTTATGACACCTGGACAATTAGGACCAATTAATAAGCATTCCTTGTCTTTGATATAATCTAAAACTTTAATCATATCGGACACGGGAATACCCTCGGTTATTGTAATAATAACTCTTATACCAGCGTCAGCAGCCTCCATGATTGCGTCAGCAGCAAATGCCGGGGGAACAAAAATAATAGAGGTATCAGGGTCTAAAATCTTAACGGCATCTCTAACAGTGTTAAAAACAGGTCTATTTAAATGATTTTTACCTCCTTTTCCTGGGGTTATACCACCTACAATATTAGTACCATAATCAATCATCTGCTCAGAATGAAAGGTCCCCTCGTTACCAGTAAATCCTTGAACAATAATCTTTGAATTCTTGTTTACTAAAACACTCATTATTCACTTTTGATACAAATTTACTTTTTTGATAATGATTATTAATACTAAAATTTATTTTTCTTTTATATTTTTTAATAT
>PBJR01000003.1 GCA_002721175.1 Flavobacteriaceae bacterium
TCCGCCAGGAGCATTGCTGGGTAGCTACGTTGGGAAAGGATAAGCGCTGAAAGCATATAAGCGCGAAACCTACCACAAGATGAGATTTCTTTTAAGGATCGTGGAAGATTACCACGTTGATAGGCTACAGGTGTAAAGGCAGTAATGTCATAGCCGAGTAGTACTAATAATCCATAAGCTTATTGTGCAGTTGTTTTTTTATTCAATATTTAATACAATTTTGTGTACTTTTTCAATATGTTAACTTTTTTTTAGCTGATAGCTAAAATTCGTTTTTTGAATTAACAAAAAACAAATAACCCTAAGGTGGTTATTGCAATGGGGCTCACCTCTTACCATCCCGAACAGAGTAGTTAAGCCCATTAGCGCCGATGGTACTGCATTTGTGGAAGAGTAGGTCACTGCCTTTTTTATTAAAACCCTCGCATTTATTTTGCGAGGGTTTTTTATGAATTTTATTTAAAGATACTGTCTAAGATCATTCGAACTCCTATAAAACCGAGATAGATACTCACCCCACTTACTAAAACACCTGTAATTACTAGCGGGATATAAAGAGATTTTTCATCATTAGCAAGTCCTATATGCAATAAAACTGGACCTAGAAAAAGTGTAACCAAGGTTAGTCCCATAGTTTTAAGGCCTCTCACAAACAGTGGTTTATTAGTGCGTTTAGTTTCCATTTTTGTAGGCATTAATGGCAGCCCGAACGCTTTGGTACTTCGCTAGTAATATTTGGGCTTCTGGTTCTTTAATTTGTAATTCATTCATTAGTATTCTAATACCACGTGATATAAGTTTATGATTGCTGAGTTGCATATCTATCATTTTGTTGTCCTTTATGTGTCCAAGTTTAATCATAGCGGTAGTAGTTATCATATTTAAAATAAGTTTTTGAGCCGTTCCCGACTTCATTCGTGAACTTCCGGTTACCAGCTCCGGACCTACCACAACTTCAACAGGATAGTCAGACACTTTTGTCAGAGGACTTTCAGCATTGCAGGTAATGCATCCAGTTGGTATTTTCTGTTTTTTACAGGCTTTTAAAGCACCAACAGCGTATGGGGTCGTGCCAGACGCTGCAATTCCTATCACAATATCTCTAGAACTGATGTCATAATTCTTTAGATCTTTCCATCCTTGTCTTGGGTCATCCTCAGCTAATTCTACAGATTTTCTAATTGCGATATCGCCACCTGCAATTAGTCCCACTACCGTTCCGTGAGGAACCCCAAATGTTGGGGGACATTCTGATGCATCAAGGATTCCTAAACGGCCGCTAGTGCCTGCGCCTATGTAAAACAATCTTCCACCGTTATCAAGTTGTTTCACTACTTTTTTAATTAGTTTCTCAATTTTTGGAATTACTTTTTCGACTGCTGATGGAACTTTTTTATCTTCATAATTAATCTTGGTTATAATTTCAAAAATAGATTTTTTTTCAAGGTTATTATGGTGCGAATCTTGCTCAGTTGTTTTTATAAAACTCATTTTATAAAAATACAATTTTTAAGACAATCTTAGCGCTTTAGCTAATTGATCAAAATACTATCGCTAAAAGTTTCAGAAATATTAAAATATCCAAGTGGATAATTCATTGAATTTGAATTATTATATATATTACCACGAACTGTTGATGGACTTGTTCTAAAGGGGTCGCCATTGTCTTCAGTTTGTTCAATTACCGCACTCATGAAGTTAAAGTAAGTTTTATCTGCACCATAAATTGTAACATTTGCATAATCTCCAGGCTCTAATTCGTCATAAAAATATGAAAATGTAAATGTATTCCCTTGATAAAACTCGTCTTCTGTAGCTATGAAGTTGTTATAACCAAAATCAATTATATAATAATTATCAGTGCTGTTATCGTCTGTGAAGCTAACAATAATCTCTACTTCGTCACCTTGAAAAAGTGTTTCGCTTCCTTGAATTAAATTATCAATTGGTGAAGAAGGTCTTAATTCTTCTTCAATAGATTCAAATATTTCTCCGTTATGAGTAATTCTTAGTTTGTAATTTATATTAAAGTTTGGTGAGAATTCACAGAAGTAATGACCTGGTTGATTAACATCGTGTAAAAATGTATATGTAGTATTACTATTTAGATCAATTATTTCAACAACAGCATCATCAACCCAGTTTATGTTTTGATCATAAAAGCCTGAGGTTAGGCTTAGTTTTATTACTTGTAATTCGTTGATCTCTCCATTAAACTTAATATTAGCATCAATACATAATCTCTCCTTGGCAGTTTCTAGATCCAAGAAAATTAACTCTTCGCAGCTAATGGTAAAGGAAAAAGTTAAAATTAATATCAGTAATCTTTTCATTTTTAAAATTTAAAATTATAGGTTATAGATGCAATGGCTCCAAAAATTGAAAGTTTCAAAGCTTCATTTTGATTATTTTCTGAATTTTGTCTAAAATTAAGTGATTGAATATTTCTTCTGTTATACAAATTATATATACTGAATACCCATTCACTTTGTATTTTACTTGATTTTTTTGATTTTGTAGGGGTAAACTTAGATGAAAGATCTAATCTGTGGTAGGAGGGTAATCGGCTTGAATTTCGTGCTTCATAAGTTGGAATGGCAATACCATTATATGAATAGTATCCATTTGGGTAAGTAGTTGGTTGTCCAGTTTGGTAAATAAAGTTAGCATTCAGTTCCCATTTTTCACTCAGTTTGTAGTTTGATGTGATAGAAATATCATGGGTTTTATCAAAAGGTGTATTATACCAATTCCCATTATTTATTCCAGGCTCGGCTATACTTCTGCCTGGTGTTTGCTGTTCTGATTTTGATAAGGTATAAGCTAACCAACCTTTTAATTTACCTTTGTTTTTTCGAATTAAAATTTCCAACCCATAAGCTCTAGATCGACCATTTAAGATCACTTGCTCAATTGCCTTGTTGGCAATTAAATTTGCTCCGTCTATGTAATCAATTCTGTTTCGTGTTTTTTTTAAAAAAGCTTCAATTTCAAAGCTATACCAATTATTTTTTTTGTAAAAACCTAGGGCCATCTGATCTAAAAGTTGTGGTTTAATATATTTTCCACTTGGGGCCCAAACATCAAGTGGTGTAGGTGCAGTAGTATTTGACAATAAGTGTAAGTATTGCACCATTCTGTTGTAACTTATCTTAATAGAATTATTATAGCCTAATAATCGTACTGCAGAAATCCTAGGTTCAATATTAGTGAATGAAGCCTCAACGTTTTTTTTAGATGAATTAATTATTCCTGTAGGATCTGCTGGTTGATATATTCCTAGATCACTGTTAAAATTAATTGGTGAGTTTAGTTCGTATCTATTCAATTCACTTTGGCCAAGGCGTAAAAAATTACTCAATCGTGCCCCATAATTAATAGTTAGTCTTTCATCAATTTTATGTTCAATGTTAAGATACATAGCGTTTTCAAATGCACTTTTTTTAGTCAGTTCTTCTCTGTTTATACCAGAGGTTGGACTATTTGGCTCAATTATTCCGGGATTGAAGTTGTGGTTTGTACAATGAACTCCATATTCTAAACTATATTTATCGCTCAAGAAGTTTTTTAGATCAAATTTAATGTTCATGTTTTTTATACCTGAATTCCATTCAAAACCAACAAAATTTAAATCTAATCCGTAATAGTAGTCAGAGTAAATAAGCGATAAATTTGAAAATAGTTGTTCAGAAAATAAATGATTCCAACGAAAGTTAAGTACGCTATTCCCATAAATATTTTTAAAGCTATTAGACACACTAAATACATCACGTCCAAAGTAACCTGATAAGAATATTTTATTATTTTCGTTAAATCGGTAACTTAATTTAGTGTTTAAATCATAGAAGTAGGCAATATTTTTAATATCAAATAGAGGTAAAAATAAATGCGCATATGTTGATCGACCACCAAATAAAAATGATCCTTTCCCTTTTTTTAGAGGCCCTTCAAGAAGTAATCTACTAGCTACTATTCCGATTCCTCCGTTGAGTCTAAATTTATTCTTATTTCCTTCCTTTTGATAAATATCTAAAACTGATGCTACTCGACCACCATATTTAGCAGGTATTCCACCCTTGTATAGTTTAATATTTTTTACCGCATCAGGGTTAAAAACAGAAAAGAGCCCAAAAAGATGCGAAGAGTTAAATAAAGTTGCTTCGTCCAACAAAATTAAATTTTGATCTGTTGACCCGCCACGTACATTAAACCCCCCTGTACCCTCACCGCCATTTGATACACCAGGTAGGAGGCTAATTGCCTTAATAACATCTGTTTCACCAAACACTACCGGGATTTGCTTTATTGTGTTAGAATTTAATATATTAACACTCATTTGAGGAGATTTGATACTAAGTCTTTCAACATCTGACTCCAATATGACTTCGTCAAGTGAATTCAAAGTTGGATATAATTTAAAATCTAGATTTAAATTTTTATCTAAATTGATTAATTGAGTTTTGGTATTGTAACCAAAGTAGCTTATCAATATTTTGTATTTTCCTGGTTTTAAGGTTATTGAGTAAAACCCATATTCATTTGAAATTGTACCGGTTTCTTGGTCAGGAAAGAAAACATTAGCACCTATTAGTGATTCCTGACTATTTGCTTCGTATATGTTACCACTTACAGTGAACTGTTCTTGAGAAAAAACTATGCTTGACAGTAAAAAATAAATTGATAAAATTCGTGTGTACATAAAATAAATATGATATAAATCTACTTAAAAAGGACCTCAAAAGACCACTTTTAACATAACTTTCATATTTATTTATTGGTTCAGAATTGCGTTAAAAGTTGGGCTGGGTCTCATGGCATTTTCAACTTTTTTTTTATCAACTAGGTAGTATCCGCCCAAGTCTACTTTATTTCCCTGAACTGAAAGCATTTCTTCAAGTATTTTAGCTTGATTTGAGTGGAGTTGATTGGATATCAGGCTAAAAGAATTTTTAAGCTCTAAATCATCATCTTGATTTGATAATGCATCAGCCCAATATAAAGCCAGATAAAAGTGACTACCTCTACTATCTAATTCATTTACTTTTCTNGANGGCGATTTCATTTCCATTAATAGCTGTTCAGTNGCATCTTCTAATGTTGAGCTAAAAATTGCTGCTTTAGTATGATCGTGAGTTTGGCTGAAGTGTTCAAGCGATACAGTCAAGGCTAAAAATTCTCCCAATGAGTCCCACCTTAGGTGATTTTCATTAATAAATTGCTCTACATGCTTTGGAGCTGAGCCACCTGCGCCAGTTTCAAACAATCCCCCTCCGTTCATNAATGGCACTATAGAGAGCATTTTGGCACTAGTTCCAACCTCAAGAATTGGAAATAAATCTGTTAAATAATCTCGCAAAACGTTCCCAGTGACTGATAGAGTATCAAGTCCGCTTTTTAATCTTTTCAAAGTATATTCGGTAGCTTCAGCTGGAGGTAAAATTTTAAAATTTAAATCTGTAGTGTCATAATTATTTAAATATTTACTTACTTTTTTTATTAATTCTGCGTCGTGAGGTCTTTTTGGATCAAGCCAAAATACCGCAGGAATTTTTGATGATCTTGATCTAGCTACTGCTAGCTTTACCCAGTCTTGAATCGGTGCGTCTTTNACTTGACACATACGCCATATGTCTCCTTTAGACACTCTATGATTTATCAGTCTTTTTTTATTTTTATCGATTAAATAAATTACTCCATCGTCTTTAACTTCAAATGTTTTGTCATGCGAACCATATTCTTCTGCTTTTTGTGCCATTAAGCCTATGTTTGGGACTGTTCCCATGGAAGTTGGATCAAATGCACCAAATTTTTTGCAAAATTCAATTGTTGTTGAGTATACCGCTGAATAGCTGCTGTCAGGAATTATTGCTTTAGTATCTTGAAGTTTTCCATTTGAATTGTACATTTTTCCCGATTCCCTTATCATGGAAGGCATTGAAGCGTCTATAATCACATCACTTGGGATGTGGAGGTTAGTTATTCCTTTTTCATGATTAACCATTGCCAGATCTGGACCCTCTTCAATACCTTTTTGGAAAGCTCTCAAAATCTCTATTCTTTTTTTAGAATTCAATTTATTTAGTTTACCTAGAATTATATCTAATCCATTGTTTGGGTTAACTCCAATTTCATCAAACTCAAGCTTATATTTATTGAATATATCTGCAAAGAAAATTCGAATGACATGGCCAAAAATTATTGGATCGCTNACTTTCATCATAGTCGCTTTCAGATGTAATGAAATTAAAAGTTTAGATTTTTTTGCATCTTCAATTTCATTTACAATAAATTTTTCTAGTTCTGAAATATTCATTACAGTTGTGTCCACGATTTCATCTTTTGAAACTTTAATGTTTGATTTTAAAATTGTTTTATTTCCTAAATTGTCAATGTGAATTATGTCGACAGAATTGTCTTCATCAATAGTAATTGATTTNTCATTATGAAAAAAATCTCCTTTTTTCATACTTGAAACATGAGTTTTTGAATTTTTTTTCCATACACCCATTGTATGGGGATTCCTTTTGGCAAAATTTTTAACGGCTCTGGGCGCACGACGATCAGAATTTCCCTCCCTCAAGACTGGATTAACAGCACTTCCTTTAATTTTATCATATCGTATTTTTATCTCCCTTTCTTTATTGTTATTTGGATGATCAGGATATTTTGGTAATTTAAATCCTTTGGATTGTAGTTCATTAATTGCTTCTTTTAACTGTGGTACAGAAGCACTTATATTTGGTAGTTTNATGACGTTTGCCTCAGGTTGTTTGACTATTTTACTCAAGCTAATAAGGGAGTTTTCTACTTTTTGATTTACATCTAAGAAGTCTGAAAACTCNGATAAAATTCTGCATGCAAGNGATATATTTTTTGTATCAATGGATATTCCATATGGTTCCAAAAAAGCACTAACTATTGGTAAAAAAGAACGAGTTGCAAGGGCAGGGGCTTCATCAGTAATTGTGTATATAATTTGAGCCATAGAAAAGCTTTTGTATANAATTTAATATTTTAAAAAAACATCAAAAAAAGCAACCAAATATATTAAAAACATAAGTAATTAGTGTTTAAATTTACTATCATTTTTGCAATAAATATAACTTTTCAAAAATGNCTGTCATTTATTGAACAAATCGTAATTATTTAACAAAAAAAAACACCGTCTTTAATCAGTGTTTATATTTAATAATAAAAGTTAGTGTTAATTATTTAATTCCTTAATTCTAGCTTTTTTTCCGGTTAAATCCCTGAAATAAAATATCCTNGCACGCCTAACTTTNCCTTTTTTATTAACTTCTATTTTTTGTAGTGAAGGCATATTTATCGGAAAAATACGCTCAACTCCAATTGTTCCTGACATTTTTCTTATTGTAAAGGTCTCTGTAGCTCCTGAACCTCTTTTTTGCAATACAACACCCTTAAAAAATTGTGTTCTTACCTTTTGACCTTCTCTAATTTCATAAAATACTGTTATGGTATCACCAGCTGAGAAAGTAGGAAAGTCTTTTTTTGATATAAATTCGTTTTGAACAAATTTAATTAAGGATTCCATAATTGTTTTTAAATTAAATGANTTAACTAACTATTTTATGAGGTTGGATAATTCAAACCGGATGCAAATATAAAGAATAATTAAAATATTACAATTTAAATTCACTTTTTATTGTTCAGTAANTCNGGGCGCTTTTTTTTTGTTATATCAAATGACATTTCTTCACGCCATTTTTCGATTTTTGGTATATTACCGCTTAGAAGAAGTTCTGGTACTTTCCAACCATTGTAAATACTTGGTCGAGTGTATATAGGTGGCGCAAGAAGATTATCTTGAAAAGAATCATTTAATGCTGATGATGCATTACCCAATACTCCTGGAATTAATCTAATTATTGAATCACATAGAACAGAAGCGGCAAGCTCACCGCCGGATAACACATAATCTCCAATTGATATTTCTTTTGTTATAAAATTATCTCTGACTCGTTGATCAACTCCTTTGTAGTGACCACATAATATTATTATATTTTTTTTTATTGATAATTGATTTGCAATACTTTGATTAAGGGGCTCACCATCAGGCGTCATGTAAATAACTTCATCATATTCTCTTTCAGATTTAAGTTTTGAAATACATTTATCTATGGGTTCAATTGTTAAAACCATACCTGCACCCCCACCAAATTGATAGTCGTCAACTGATTTGTAATTGTTAATAGCGTAATCTCTTAAATTGTGGACAGCAATATCAACTAAGCCATTTTCTAATGCCCGTTTTAAAATTGAGGCTTCGAAAGGGCTCTTTAAGAGGGATGGTACAACACTAATTAAATCTATTCGCATNATTTGTAACAAATATTAAATTAGCGAAAGCGGTAAACCATTTTTTCACCATTATTTTTTATAACAGAGACTTGGTAAACCTTTTCATTTGATTTACTTAGTGCTTTTTGAATATCCGTAATTGTGTTAACTTTAATCTCATTTANTGATAAAATTATACTGCCTTCTTTGACTCCGTCTGACATCCATTCATTTTTATACTTATTAGACAAACTTTGTATCTCAAGTCCATTTGATATACCTAATTTTTTTTGCTTTTCTGAGCTAATCTCCTTCAATGTACCAATAATTGGTATATAAATAGTTGTTAGTTTTTCAAGCTTTACATTTAAAGATTTAGTTTCATTTTTTCTAAGGATTTTTACTTTAACTATGTCATTTGGACTTTTTGTATTCAAAAAACCTTTTAAGTCAGCGAACTTTAGGATATTTATTCCATCTATACTCTTTATTATATCTCCCTTTTCAATTCCGGAAAGTTTTGCGCCAGAACCGTCTTGTACTTCGTTGATATAAAATCCTTCTGTTTCATTTATTCCAAGTTCCTGAGATACCTGGCTGTTAAGCTCTGTTCCAACGACTCCTAAAATTCCGTTTTGGACAGTTCCAAATTCCATAAGGTCTTCAACTACTTTCCGTGCTATATTACTTGGAACAGCAAAAGAATATCCTATATATGATCCAGTTTGAGATGATATGGCTGTGTTAATACCTATCAGGTCTCCATAAATATTAACCANTGCACCCCCTGAATTTCCTGGGTTAACGGCTGCGTCAGTTTGTATGAAAGATTGTGTGTTGTCACCNGACAAATCACGCGATTTTGCACTAATAATGCCAGCAGTAACTGTAGAGTTGAGGTTGAATGGATTTCCAACTGCCAAGACCCATTCGCCAACTTTGGTTATATTACTATCTCCAAAAGTCATGAAGTTCAACTCATCATCTGAATCAATTTTTAGTAANGCAATATCTGTAATAGGGTCTGTTCCAATGATAGTGGCTGAGTATGTTTTATTATTATTTGTAGTTATTTCTATAGATTCAGATCCCTCAATAACGTGATTGTTAGTAATTATATGTCCCTCAGGGGAAATAATTACTCCAGATCCTGTTCCAACTTGATATCTATTTTGTGGTCTTCCGAAAAATAGATCTTCAAAACTAGTATAACCTGTNCTTGTTGTAGTATTTTTTACATGAACAACGGAATGCAGAGATTTTTCAGCAGCCGTGGTAAAGTCAACATTTGACCCACCGCTTCCGTAATTTGGTGTGTAATTAACTGAATATGTACTAGGAGGTTGTTTTACTGCTAAATTTTCTGATTGTTTGTTATTCACGAAATAGGTCGAATATACAAGAATTGCAAAAAATGCACTCATGGTTGATATACAAAGAAGGAATAAGATTTTTTTCATACAATTAATTTTAAAATTCAAATTTAAAACATAAAAGTTAAATTTTTATTATGCTATTTGTTAAAATAATATTAGATTTTATGTCTTATTTTATTGCCTTTTAATATTTTTATATTTACAAAATATGTCCAATAAATTTTTCAAATATCAAGCAAATGGTAACGATTTCATCNTTATTGANAATCGTTCAAATCAATTTGACAAAAATAATACCAAACTAATAAAAAAATTATGTAACAGAAGATTTGGCATAGGAGCTGACGGATTAATATTGCTCCAATCTTCGCTCAAATTTGATTTTCGGATGATTTATTTTAACTCTGACGGTAATGAGAGTAGTATGTGCGGCAATGGTGGCAGATGTATCGTTAGCTTCGCCAAAAGAATTGGAATAATAANTGAAACAGCAATTTTTTCAGCCACTGATGGAACTCATCATGCTAAAATAAAAAATGAATGGGTGNAGCTGAGGATGAGTAACGTTGAGGCTGTAAAAATAAATAAGAACTCCATAGTTTTGAATACGGGATCTCCACATTATGTAACTTTGTGTTCTGACCTAAAGAAAATAGATGTAAATCTTAGAGGTAGAAAAATTAGAAATAGTGAGATGTTTATTGATGAGGGGATAAATGTGAATTTTGTTGAAGTTGTTAATTCAAATACCTTTTCAATCCGCACCTATGAGCGTGGAGTTGAAAATGAAACATTTTCATGTGGTACCGGCGCANCAGCAACAGCCATTTCAATGCATGCTATNAAAAAAACTGATGATCTCAATGTAAACATAAATACTAATGGTGGAAAACTCATAGTTAACTTTAGATATATTGGCAAAATATATAAAGATATTTGGTTGTGTGGTCCAAGCAGCTATGTTTTTGATGGAATTTTTTAAAAAAGTTTATATATTCAAAACATGTATATAAAAAAAATAGCTATTTCAATTGTTTTGGNAGGTTTGGTTGCCATGGCTCTTTTTTCTTATTTCGTTTATAACGTNATGTTTACTCCAAATACTTCATTTAAAGATGAGAAAGTTTATATATTTATTTCCACAGGATCTGATTATCAACAGGTTAGACACGATTTAAAACCATTGTTGAAAAACATTAAAACATTTGATATTCTAGCTAGACAAAAAAAATATATTTCGAATATTAAACCTGGAAAATATCTCATCAAAAATGGAATGACAAACAACAANATAATTAATTCAATTAGAACTAAAAATATTCCAATTATCATTTCTTTCAATAACCAACACACTTTAGAGCTTTTGGCTCTTAGAATTTCAAATCAAATTGAGGCCGATAGCCTGAGTTTGATTAATGCTTTCAAACAAACNAATTTTCTAGAATCAAATGGTTTTACAGAGCAAAATGTATTGGCTTTATTTTTACCCAACAGCTATGAGTTTTATTGGAATTCTTCTCCAAATGAATTTATTTCAAAGATAATTACTTCATATGATCGTTTTTGGAATGAAGACCGCTTGATTAAAGCTAATGAAATTGGTTTGACCTCAATAGAGGTATCAATTTTAGCATCAATAGTTCAAGAGGAATCTCGGAAAATTAAAGAGCTACCAAGGATAGCGGGAGTATACATTAATAGATTAAAAAATAATTGGTTTCTTCAAGCAGATCCAACATTAAAATTTGCAGCAAGTAAAAGCACCGCTTTNAAAAACAAAAAGATCAAAAGAGTGCTAAACGTACATAAAACAATTGAATCTCCATATAATACTTACNTAAACCTTGGACTACCGCCTGGTTTAATATCAATGCCTGATTTAGCATCAATTGATGCAGTTTTANATTATGAGAAACATAATTATTTTTATTTCGTCGCTGATTTTCAGAGGCCAGGCTTTCACATTTTTTCAAAAGATTTAAAATCTCATAATAAAAACGCAAAACTATATCATAAATATTTGGACAAAATTGGAGTAAAGGAATAATTGAAAATTAAACCTGAGCATATACCAAATAATATATTGTATATTTGCTTTCTTTTATTAGATATGAAATTTATTTTTGAATCAAACTCAATAAGAATTTTAATATTCTTTTTTTTATTCCTCGATTTAACATCGTTTTCAAGCTCGGATTTTGAAGATAACTCTGTTTTACCAAACAGTTTTCTAATTTATAATCAACCATCTTTGGTTTCGAATCAAATAGTTGAGGAAACAAATATTAACAATTACATTATTTTAGATGACTGCTTTACCGGATTTAAAGAGTCACTTGCTTTCAAAGAATCTCGAGGTCAATATGAGGTTACAAATTCATTTGGATATTTGGGCAAATATCAATTTGGAATCTCAACACTAGAACTTTTGGGTATTACAGACACATCACATTTTTTATCATGTCCTGAACTACAAGAAAAAGCATTCAGAGCCAACATTGAGAGGAATAAATGGAAATTAAGCTATGAAATTAATTATTTTAATGGTAAAATAATTAACGGAATAGTCGTTACTGAATCTGGAATATTAGCTGCTGCTCATTTAGCTGGTCCAGGTGGAGTAAAACGGTATTTAAATAGCAAAGGTAACTTAGAGCTTTCGGACGCTTATGGAACTGGAATTAGCTCATATCTCAAAAAATTTGCTAATTATGATTTAAGCTCTGTAATTGGTGAAAAAAATTCAAAAGTTCAAATTCATTAATTTTTTTGGATAATAAATGTTGTAGGTTTTTTATTTAGCTCAATTTTATAATTCTTCCAATCACATATTTGCTTAGTATATATTTTCTCTGATGGTAGTGTTAGATCACATGCGATACAAAGCTCAGTATTGGGATTTAGTATGTTGCATAGCTCTTTCAAAATATTAGTATTTCGATATGGGGTTTCGATAAATATTTGAGCTTGACGCTCAACATAAGATCTTTTTTCTAATTTTTTTAATTTCAGTTTCCTATCTAACTTGTTTAATGGCAGATATCCGTTAAAAGCAAAATTTTGTCCATTCATTCCTGATGACATCATACCTAATAAGACTGAAGATGGACCAACTAAAGGAATGATTTTGATTTTTCTTTCGTGAGCCATGCGTATTATTTCAGAGCCGGGATCAGCTATTGCTGGACAACCTGCGTCAGATAATAATCCAATTGATTGGCCATTTAAACATGGGTTCAAATAATTAGATATTTCAAATTCATCACTGAATTTATTTAATGTTAAAAAATTAAGTTTTGAGGTTGATTTTTCAGGACAAATATTTTTGATAAATCGAATTGCCGATTTCTTATTTTCAACAATATAAATATCTAAATTTTGAATAATTTTATTTGTGTAAACCGGTATAGAATTGTCAAGTGAAGCATTTCCCAAAGTATTAGGAATGATATAAATTTTACCAGACATATTTTTTGAATTCTAAACTGAAAGTTTCTTTGTCAGATCTTCAACGTATTTTCTAAACTGTTTATCAGTCGAAGACAGATTATCAACAGTTTTACAAGCATGTAGAACAGTCGCATGATCTCGTTTACCAATCTGTGATCCTATACTTGCTAGTGATGCTTTTGTAAATTTTTTCGCGAAGAACATAGCCAACTGCCTTGCTTGAACAATATGGCGTTTTCTAGTTTTGGATTGTAATGTATCAACATCCATTTGAAAATATTCTGAAACGACTTTTTGAATGTAATCAATGGAAACTTCTCTTTTGGTGTTTTTCACAAACTTCTCAACAATTTCTTTTGCTAAACTTAGTGTTATTTCTTTTTTGTTGAAAGACGACTGCGCAATTAAAGATATTATAGCGCCTTCTAATTCCCTAATATTTGTTTTTATATTTTTTGCTATGTAATCGATAACCTCATCTGACATTTCAACTCCATCTCTGTATAATTTATTTTTCACTATTGATACACGAGTCTCAAAATCAGGTTTTTGTAGCTCTGCTGAAAGTCCCCACTTAAATCTTGAAAGAAGCCTTTGCTCAATATCTTGCATATCAACAGGTGCTTTATCGCTGGTTAAAACAACTTGTTTCCCATTTTGATGCAAGTGGTTGAATATGTGAAAGAAGACGTCTTGTGTACCTGACTTCCCAGACAGAAATTGAACATCATCGATTATTAAAATATCTATAATTTGGTAGAAGTGAATAAAGTCGTTTCTGTTGTTCTTTTTTACAGACTCGATATATTGTTGAGTAAATTTTTCGGCAGAAATATAAAGAACAGTTTTTTCAGGGTACTTATCTTTTATATCCACTCCAATAGCATGCGCCAAATGAGTTTTTCCAAGTCCAACTCCACCAAAGATTAGAAGAGGATTGAATGAAGTCCCTCCAGGCTTGTTTGAAACTGCTATCCCTGCGTTCCTTGCTAATCTATTAGAATCGCCTTCTAGAAAATTTTCAAATGTGTAAGTTGGATTAAGTTGAGATTCCACTTTAACATTTCTAATTCCAGGTATTATAAAGGGGTTTTTTAGTTCAGGACTTTTATTTTTTAAGGGTATGTCTGCTTGTTGGGATTTGATTGTCCCACGATTGGAACTTGGTATTTTCTCGGTAAACGGTTGTTTGTTACCATAGGTGTTTTCCATTTTTATAATGTAAACCAATTTGGCGTTTTCACCTAGTTCTTTGGTTAAAGCAACTTTGAGTATTTTGACATAATGTTCTTCTAGCCACTCATAGAAAAATTTACTTGGAACTTGAATGCTTAAAGAATTATCAGCTAATTTGACAGCTGCGATGGGTTCGAACCAAGTTTTGAAAGCCTGCGGTTGAATATTATCTTTAATAAAGGACAGACAATTTCTCCAAACTGATTCCGCAGTGTTATTCATTTTTAATGATAAATATTTAAGTTAGTTGATATAAAATTAATAAAATACGATAAATATATCCTATTATATAACACCACAAATATGTGAACAAAATTTCAAAAAAAAAAATTAAAATTATTAGATTTTTATTTTTTTTTAGTTTAAATTTTTACGCTCATAAATATATAATTTTTTTATGATTTCATACACAACAAATGTGCGAGTTAGATATTGTGAAACCGATCAAATGGGAGTGGTGCATCATGGTAATTACCCTCAATATTTAGAAATAGCTAGAATAGAATGGTTAAGTTCGCTGGGAATATCTTACAAAGCAATAGAAAGTCAGGGCATAATGTTACCGGTTGTTGTGCTTAACATAAATTATTGTAAGCCAGCATATTACGATGAGCTGTTAACTATTAAAACAAATTTAGTCAACATTCCAAAGGTATCAATAGAGTTTAAATATGAATTGTATAATGGTAAAAAAGAGCTTATTACAACTGCATATACAAAGCTTGTTTTTGTTGATGCCGAAAAGCGTTTACCAGTAAAGTGTCCAAAAAAAATTTTAGATAAACTGCAAAATTAATCGTTCAAATCTTAGATTTTTTTTAATCTAATTGACAGAATTATTTGTTTTGCACTATCCATAATTTATCTTCCATGAGCAGTTTACAGTTCGTTTTAGACAAATCGAAAATTGGGGCTTTTATTCCAAATTTAAATTCATTGGTACCTTGAAAAATTCTGGCTTCGTCCCAAAGATCCTGATCAAGAAAACAATTTAAAGTTTTCGGTCCACCTTCTACTATTACAGAAGTTATTTTTCTATTGAAAAGTTCATTGCATATTTGACTTGCCAGCGGTATTTCACCTTTTAAATTTTTTGGGTCTAATATTATTGTTGAAGCCTCATTATCAAAAACATTATAATTCTTAGAAAATTTTTTACCATTGGAAATAATTATTCTAGTTGGATTTTTGCCTGAAAAGTAACGTGTTGTTAGATTTGGATTATCGTCAATAATTGTTTTTGCCCCGACTAAAATAGCTTGTTCTTGTGATCTCCACTGGTGACTTAATTGAATTGAATATTTGTTTGTAATCCAAACAGGTTTATTAACACTTTTTCTTATTGGAGAAACAAATCCATTTTTCGTTTGTGCCCACTTAAGAATTATATAAGGTCTTTTTTTATTATGAAAAGTTAGAAATCTTTTGTGATGATTTTCACATAGTGATTTTTCAATTTCTGTTATTACCTGGCATCCAGCATTTCGTAATTTAGCTATTCCATTGCCCTCAACGCTTTTATTAGGATCATTGCAGCCTACAACAACCTTAGGGATTTTATTTTTAATAATTAGGTCTGTACAAGGTGGGGTTTTTCCGTGATGACTGCATGGCTCAAGAGTAACATACAGAGTTGAATTCACTAAATCGTCTTTATTCTTCACAGAATTTATTGCATTTACTTCTGCGTGATTACACCCATAACTACTGGTATATCCCTCTCCAATAATTTTATCATTGTTAACTATTACGCAACCAACCGTTGGGTTTGGTGCGGTAGATCCAAGTCCATTTTTGGCGATTTCGATGCAGCGCCTCATGTATTTTGAATGTTCCATAGAAAACACTTTTTATAAAAATGTATACACATACAAATTTAGCATTTATTAGGAATATTGGTTAGGAAGTTTTTAATTTTGAACTAAAATATTTCTTTTAAGTTTGATATAAATCATTAAACTTTTAAAAAAAATAATCAATGGATTTAAAAGAATTAAAAGCTTATTTTGATTACAATTTGTCATATTTAGATGTAAATGAAAGAAACACTTTATTTAATTGGCTTTGCGAATTTGAGCTCAAAATCAAGCCTCATCAAATTGTAATAAACCTTGAAAAGGATATAGATATTTCCACGATAGATTATTTTGAGAAAGCAATAATTCGTCTGAAAAATAATGAACCAATTCAGTATGTTTTAGGTTTTACCAACTTTTTTGGACTTCAAATTAATGTAAACAGATCAGTATTGATTCCTCGTCCTGAGACTGAGGAGCTCGTCGAATGGGTTTTAGAAAATTTTAATGAAGACCAAAAATTGAATATTTTAGATTTGGGTACTGGATCTGGATGTATTTCAATCGCCTTGTCCAAACACTTACCAAATTCAAAAGTTTTTGCACTAGATATTGACAGCGCTGCCTTGGAATTAGCCAATTTAAATGCGAAGATAAACAATGTTAAAGTTTCTTTTTTTCAAGCTGACATGCTTGATCTTACAAAGTATGAACAAAAATTTGATTTGATAGTTTCAAATCCTCCTTACGTTTTGGAAAATGAAAAATCTAAAATTGCAGACAATGTATTGAATTTTGAACCTACTATTGCATTATTTGTTAAGGATAAATATCCATTAGTTTTTTATCATGCTATTAAGAAAATTTTACTTTCAAATTTGAAATCCGGCGGAATGTGTTTTTTAGAAATTAATGAAGCTTTTGGAAATGAAGTTGTGTCAATATACAGAGAAAATGGTCTTATGAGTGTTAATTTAAAAAAAGATAATTATGGTAAAAATCGTATGATAAAAATTGTAAGAAAATGATTTTTTTTAATTATTGGCCTAAGTTTTTATTAACTTAGTATTTACAATTTTGGAGTATAATTATGAGCGATAAAGAACTAATTGTCCAGTTGCAAAACGAATTAAATGAGCATAATTATAATTACTATGTGCTTGACAATCCAACGATTACGGACTATGATTTTGATATGAAATTGAAACAGCTTCAAATTCTTGAGTCCCAGTATCCCGAGTTAAGAAAATCTAATTCCCCCACCCAACGAGTTGGCGGTCAGATCACTAAAAATTTTGAGACTGATTTTCATACATATCCAATGTATTCACTTGATAATTCATATACAAAAGAAGATTTATACAATTGGGAATCGAGGCTAAAAAAATTATCGACGGGGACAATTGAGTACGCCTGTGAATTAAAATACGATGGTGCTTCAATTAGTTTAACTTACAAAAATGGAATTCTTGTCAAGGCTTTGACAAGGGGAGATGGAATAAAAGGAGACAACGTAACAGCGAATATAAAAACTATTAAATCAGTACCCTTGAAGTTAAAAGGGGAATTTCCACCGCTTTTTGATATTCGCGGGGAAATTATTATTCCTTTAAGTGGCTTTAAAATTATGAATGAGGAACGAAAATTAAATGGCAATGAGCCTTTTAAAAACCCTAGAAATACCGCCTCTGGAAGTATAAAAATTCAGGATAGTCGCGAGGTTGCTAAGCGACCTCTTGAATGTTTTGCTTTTAGTATTTTGGGCGAAAATATTAATATCGATTCACAATTTCAGTGTTTAGAAAAAGCTAGGTCTTGGGGTTTCAAAGTTCCAAAAGAAGCTAGGTGTGTTGGTTCTATTGAACAGGTAATAAAATTTATAAATTACTGGGACAAGGCTAGGAAAAAGCTGCCTTACGAAATAGATGGTATAGTAGTTAAAGTTAATGATTTTGTACAGCAGCGAGAGCTTGGATATACTGCAAAAGCTCCTCGCTGGGCAATGGCCTATAAATTCAGAGCAGAACAGACTTCAACCAAGTTTAATTCTATTTCATACCAAATTGGAAGAACAGGGGCTGTAACACCAGTTGCCAATTTAGCGCCTGTAGAACTAGGAGGTACTATAGTTAAACGAGCTTCACTTCACAACGAAGACCAAATACGAAAATTAGATATTAGGATCGGAGATTTAGTGTATGTCCAAAAAGGCGGAGAAATAATTCCAAAAATTACAGGTGTTGATTTTTCTAAGCGCATAACAAACACAATTCCAATTAATTATATTTCGAAATGTCCTGAGTGCCAATCTGATTTAGTTCGAAATAACGGGGAAGCTCAACATTATTGCCCAAATACCCAAGGGTGTCATCCTCAAATTGTTGGAAGAATTGAACATTTTATTTCAAGAAAAGCTATGGATATCGATGGATTGGGAGGAGAAACTGTTGCTCTACTTGTTAAAGCGGGTCTCATATTTGATATTGCAGATCTTTATAATATAAGTTTTGAAAGTTTGGTGCCCTTGGACCGAATTGCGGAAAAAAGTGCTATGAATATTATTAACGGTATTGAAGAATCAAAAAAAATGCCATTCGAGAGTGTTTTATTTGGACTAGGCATTAGATATGTTGGTGAAACTGTAGCTAAAAATCTAGCAAAATATTATGGAAGTATTGCGTTAATTTCGGAGGCTTCAATTGATGATTTAGAGGCTATTGACGAAATTGGAACGAAAATCGCGCAAAGTGTTCATTCTTTTTTCAGAGATGAAAAAAACATAAGACTAGTTTCACGACTTCATGAATATGGACTAAAATTGGAGCTATCAGATGAATATAAAATATTTAAAAATGGTCCCCTAAAAGGAGACCGCATAGTTATTTCTGGAGTCTTTGAAAAGTTTGATCGAAATGAAATTAGAAAATTGATTGAAGTCAATGGTGGTAAGTTAGTAAGTTCAATTTCTGCTAAAACATCATATTTAGTATCTGGATCTAACATGGGACCTTCTAAGCGCATCAAAGCAGAATCTTTAGGCATACCAATAATTACAGAGCAGGAATTTTTAGAGAAGCTCTAAACGCCAATTACTTCGCTAGAAAAGAACTTATGTTTATTTTCAAAGTAAAAATCGATTTTTCCTAGATAAATACCGTGACATCCAACTTGATTTACTAAGACTGTTTCTCCTGCAGAATTTAACACTTGAGTTGGTTTTTCTAAAAATGTGTGGGTGTGTCCGCCAATAATCAGATCTATATTTTTTGTTTTTTTTGCTAATGAAATATCAGATATTTTGTTTTGATTTTCATATTCGTAGCCAAGATGCGACAGGCAAATTATTAGATCACACTTTTTTTCCTGTTTTAGAATATTCGTAATGTCTTGTGTTATTTCAACAGGGTTTAGGTATTTGGTCTCTTTGTAATATTCAGGACTAACTAATCCATCTAATTGAACACCTAATCCGAAAACACCAATTTTAATTCCATCTTTGAAATAAATTTTATAAGGATGGACAACTTCATTGAGAATTGTATTTTTAAAATCATAATTCGATGAAATAAAATCAAATTTTGCATGAGGCATTTGTTTGTGTAAGCCAGTTATTCCGTTATCAAAATCATGATTACCGATCGTTGCAGCATCATATTTCATCATACTCATTAATTTAAATTCTAATTCGCCTTCGAAATAGTTAAAATATGGGGTGCCTTGAAAAATATCTCCTGCATCAAACAATAAAGTATTAGGGCTAGTTGAGCGTAAATTTTGAATCAATGCTGCTCTTCTCGCTATTCCACCTTTATTTGATTTCTTTCCTTCATTGGGTCCAAATGGCTCTACATGACTATGAACATCATTTGTATGTAAAATGGTTATTTTTTTAGAATTTACATTTTTACAAGATATTGGCAATCCCATTGATAAAAGTGCAATTGAAGCTGCAGTGTTCTTTATAAATACTCGTCTTTCCATATTAATTAGTATAAACAAATCGATTATCGGAGCTAATATTCAGAGTATCTTTCAGCTCGAAATAATCAATTAATAGATCTCTAATTTTATAATTAATCTCATAATATTCTTTGTTTTTTTTAAAGAAGTCCATTCTGTCTCCTCCATTGAATAAATAGTCGCTTGTTGCTATAAAATAATGTTTATTTAAATCAAGATTTTTTCCATTGATGAGAAATTTTTTTGGAGTGCCATTTTTTTCAATTTCCAGTTCCATCCCTGAAATTGGATGAGCTTTTTTTTGATTGATTAAATAGTCAAGCATTTCTTTAATATAAACTCCTTTGATTTTTACAACTACAATTTCATTTTCAAATGGCATAATTTTGAATGCGCTTTCTCGAGTGATTAAGCCTTTTGACAGGGCAGAGCGAATACCTCCATGATTAAGAAGAACCGCATCGATATCAACGCTATATTTTTTTTTAAATATTGGAGATGTTAGCTCAAACACTGCATCTGCCATCATATTTCCTAATGCAGTGTTGAGTTCACCATCGGATTTTGTATATGTTTGATTTGAAAATGAAAGAACTTTACCCATAGAACTGTCTAATTCTTTTTTGTATGGTTCAATGAATGACTTAATTTCAAGGTTAGGTTTCAGATCACTATCAATTAAAATATTTTGAGCATGATTTTTTTTTGTATATTCTGCATTGTTGCAAGAGAACAACAAAAAAATTAGAAGTATGATATTAAGTGAATTTAACCTCATTTTGTTAAATTTGATGTACAATAAAGATACATGTTTTTTAAGCGAATAAAAACAAAAGCATCTCAAAAGTTGTTGAACTCTATCTTAAATTTAAGATCCGTTAAGTTTAAGACTGGAAAAATACAATCCGTTGGAATTATATTTGATTTTAATAATTTTCAGGACTATGATTTTTTTAAGCTTTTTTTTACAGATTTGGGTGTGAGTATCAACGGGATTCGTTTCATATCCTTAATTGGTTCAAAAGACGACAAACCAAACAGTTGGGACGCTTTTTACAGCAAGGACGATTTTGACTGGTTTGGGAACTGTACGAATGTTGAAGTAGATGAATTTACAAGCACTCCTTTTGATCTCCTCATTAGCTATTATAAACCAAATTCTCATGAATTAAATTTAGTTACCGCCATGTCTCAAGCAAATTTCAAAGTCGGACTAACAACTCAGGATAAACGTTTACATGACCTAATTTTAGATGTGAAACCTTCTCAGACCAGCACATTTAAGATTGAAATGATTAAGTATTTAAAAACCCTTAATAGAATTTAGATGAATCATTTGATTGGTATGGGAGTTGCTTTGGTTACGCCATTTAAACACAACGGCGAGGTTGATTTTGAGGCATTGTCAAAAATTGTTGAATTTAATATTCAAAATGGAACTGATTATTTAGTCATTAGTGGAACAACTGGAGAAAGTGTTACAATCACAAAAGAGGAAAAAAGTGAGATTATAAACAGCATAATAAAAACGAACGCTGGTAGATTACCTTTAGTGATTGGAATAGGTGGGA
This sequence comes from Flavobacteriaceae bacterium, assembly GCA_002721175.1. Classification (GTDB taxonomy): domain Bacteria; phylum Bacteroidota; class Bacteroidia; order Flavobacteriales; family Flavobacteriaceae; genus UBA3537. Next base: position 21,691 of record PBJR01000003.1, read on the forward strand.
ATAATACTAAAGAAGTAATTCTAGAGCTAAAAAATACTGATTTATCACCTTTTGCTGCAGTATTATCAGTATCACCGTATTACAACAAACCCACTCAAGAGGGACTTTATCAACATTTTAAAGCAGTTGCAGCTGCCTCTTCAATTCCTGTAATATTATATAATGTGCCTGGCAGAACATCTAAAAATATGGAACCAGAAACCACGCTCAGACTTGCTAGAGATATCAATAATATTGTAGCAGTTAAAGAAGCAGGAAACAATCTCCAACAATATTTTACTCTTCTAGAAAATAAGCCAAAAGATTTTTTAATTATTTCTGGGGATGATGATTTGGTTTTAGATGTTGTTTTGAAAGGTGGAGCAGGTGTAATCTCAGTTATTGGACAGGCCTTGGTGAAAGATTTTTCAAAAATGATACATTTAGGCCTTAAGAATGAATGGCAGGCAGCAAAAGATTTAGAAACTAAACTTATACCTATCATAAATCTTATTTTTGAAGAAAACAATCCGGCTGGTATAAAAGCAGTTTTAAGTCAAATGAAATTATGTAATGATATAGTTAGATTACCTCTTGTTTCAGCCACCGAAGGTTTAAAATCAAAAATTGAGAAAGCACTACATGATTTAAATTTGAGTTAAAATTTCGTTGTAGAACGAGGTTTTTATAGAACGTAAAAAAAAGTTACTTTTGTCTAGCAACTTTATTTCAATATGCTAAGATTTATTTCATTTCTTGTTCTTTTCTATACTGTTTACTCGTGTAGTGAATACCAAAAGATATTAAAAGATGAAGATGTAGCTCCAAAATTCAAAATGGGAACAGAGCTTTATGATCTAGGAATGTATGATAAAGCTAACAGATTATTTTTACAAATTGTACCTAAATACAGAGGAAAACCTCAAGCGGAAAAACTTATTTACATGCATTGTAAGGCCTATTACTACACGAATGACTTTTACACAGCAAATTACAAGATGGAACAATTTGTAGAATCATATCCAAATAGTGAACGAGTGGATGAAATTGCTTTTCTTGCCGCTGAGAGCTATTATAAACTTTCTCCACCATATCCAAAAGATCAAACGGAGACAGAGCAAGCTTTAGAAAAACTTCAAGGGTTTATAAATCGTTATCCAGATTCAAAATATTTTAATCAGGCCAATAATTTAATTCAAGAATTGGACTTAAGATTAGAAAAAAAGGCCTATGAAATTGCGTTGCAGTATAACAAAACAGGCCCTTTTCACAGAGATTACAATTCAGCTATAACAGCGTTTAATAATTTCCTAGATAATTATCCTGGATCCATCTTTAAAGAAGATGCACTATTTTATAAGTTTGATTCTGCATACAAGCTAGCTGTGAATAGTGTGGAATGGAAAAAGAAAGATCGAACAGATAAGGCATTAAAGTTTTATAAAAGTTTAATGCGATATTATCCAGAAACAAAGTATCTTGCAGAAGCAAATGTAATGCATAAAGAGCTTGAAATTATAAAAAATAATTTATTAGAAAAAAGTTAACAATATGGATTTAAAAAAAGTTAAAGCCCCTCTCACATCTGTGACTTACGATAGGAACGAAATTGATTCTTCCACAGAAAATATTTATGAAGCTATTTCGGCAATTTCTAAGCGTGCTGAACAAATCAACACTGACATTCGTAAAGAATTGATAGATAAATTGGAAGAGTTCGCAACATATAATGATAGTTTAGAAGAAGTTTTTGAAAATAAAGAACAAATCGAAGTTTCTAAATTTTACGAGCGTTTACCTAAACCTCACGCCTTGGCAATTCAAGAATGGCTAGAGGGAAAAATTCACCACAGAAACACATCTGAAGAGGATTCATAGGAAAGAAAAATGTCGATATTGCGCGGTAAACATATCATCCTTGGTATCACTGCTGGTATTGCCGCATACAAGTCTGTTTCGCTACTTCGCCTGCTGATTAAAGCAGGTGCTGACGTTAGAGTTATAATGACTCCTGCGGCAAAGGACTTTGTCACCCCCCTTACATTATCAACTCTATCAAATAGTCCAGTAATCTCAGATTTTACTAATTTAGAAGATGATAACGAACTTTGGAATAATCATGTAGAGTTAGGGCTTTGGTCAGATTTATTTATAATAGCCCCAGCAACCGCTAATACATTGTCAAAAATGGTCAGTGGGAACAGCGATAATTTTCTTATTGCAACATATTTATCCGCCAAGTGTCAAGTATACTTTGCCCCTGCCATGGATCTTGATATGTATAAACATCCAACAACTCAGAGTTCTATTAAAAAGCTACAATCTTTTGGAAATATTTTAATTCCCTCAGCGTACGGAGAATTGGCTAGTGGCCTGGTAGGCTATGGGCGTATGGCCGAGCCGGAAGAGATTATAAGGACAGTAGAAAATCACATATTAGGCGGACTACCATTACACTCCAAAAAGATTTTAATTACATCCGGACCAACATATGAAGCAATTGACCCGGTTCGATACATTGGGAACCATTCAACAGGACTTATGGGTGTTGAGCTGGCTAATAGTGCTGTTCGTCACGGGGCTGAAGTTATCCTGATTTCAGGTCCTTCGAAGTATAATTGCGACGCTGATAATGTTAACAATATAGCTGTTGTTAATACAAAAGAAATGAATGAGGCTGTTCAGAAACACTATCCAAGTGTAGATGTAGCAATCATGTCAGCCGCTGTTTCAGACTTCAGACTTAAAATTCCTTTAAAAAATAAAATAAAAAAGAAGTCAAATACGTTATCTTTAGATTTAGAAAAAACGGAAGATATTTTAGCCTTAATGGGGGCTCAAAAAAAAGATCAGTTTTTGATTGGCTTTGCCCTTGAAACAGACAATGAAATAGAAAATGCCATAAAAAAATTAAAATCCAAAAATTTGGATTTAATTGTGTTAAATTCACTTAATGACAAAGGAGCTGGTTTTGGTGGCTCTACTAACAAAATCACTATAATTGATAAGGATTTAAATCAAAAAAAATTTTCATTGAAAAGTAAAGCTGAGGTAGCAGATGATATAATTAATGAATTGATAAAAAAAAGTAGTGAGTAAATTCTATACATTAATATTATTTCTTTTTTTTGGAGACCTTTTTGCACAAGAGCTGAATTGTAATTTGGTTGTCAATGCCGAACAAACAGGAAATGAAAACGTTCAAGTTTTTAAAACTTTAGAAAATCAGCTTTCAGAATTTATAAACACCACCAAATGGACGAATAAGGAATTTAATAGTTTTCAAAGAATAGATTGTAGTATGGTAATTACTGTTTTAGCCTATAGTTCGGATAGTTTTCAAGCAACTATTCAAGTTCAGTCTGCCAGACCCGTTTTTAATTCATCATACAATACTTCGGTTTATAACTTCAATGATAAAGATTTTAATTTTCAATATTTAGAATATCAAAATTTAAATTTTAATCCCACGCAATTTGAATCTAATTTGATCTCCGTTTTGGCATTTCATGTATATATTATTTTGGGCATGGATGCAGATACATTCCAGCTTAATGGAGGCCAAGAGTATTATCAAAAAGCAATGGATATTGCAAATTACTCCCAAAGGGGCAACATTAGCGGATGGGAGCCTGCAAGAGGAGGAGATCAGACAAGAAGAGCTCTCATAGATCAGATTATGTCAAGGACTTATTCAGAATATAGATCTGTTTTGTATGAGTACCACAGACTTGGCTTAGACACTATGGCCTCAAATACCAAAAATGGTAAGGAAGTTATTGCAACAAGTCTTGAGAGTTTTCAAGATATTTACAGGAGAAGACCAAATTCTTTTATTGTGAGGGTGTTTTTTGATGCTAAAGTTGACGAAATAGCAGAAATTTTCAGCTCAGGTCCCCAAGTAAAAATATCTGATTTGGTTGATAATTTGAATAAAATTGCACCAATTCATTCCAATGAATGGAATAAAATTAAATTTTAAATTAAAGAAAATTGTTGTCATCTCTTTATATAAAAAATTATGCTCTCATTGATGAACTTTGTGTTGATTTCATCTCTGGGCTAACTACAATCACAGGGGAAACGGGTGCTGGTAAATCAATTTTGCTAGGAGGTCTTTCTTTGGTTCTTGGTAAAAGGGCTAATCTGTCGGACATTAAGAATCCTACTCAAAAAAGTATAATCGAGTGTATTTTTAAATTAGATTTATATGATTTGAAACCCTTTTTTCATCAAAATGACCTGGAGTATGATCATGAAACGATTATTAGGCGCGAAGTTTTACCATCTGGTAAATCAAGGGCATTTATCAATGATTCTCCAGTTACCTTGGCAGTTTTATCAGATTTGGGATTGAAATTAATTGATATCCATTCGCAACATGAAACACTATTTATTGTTGAAGAGGCCTTTCAATTTGACATAATAGATGCGTTAGGAAAAACTAAATCAGACATAGAAAAGTATATCAAGACTTTTCACAAATATAAATTTATTGATGAGGAAATAAAGAGATTAAAAAAGAAAAAGCAAGATTCTATAAAGGATTTCGATTATCACAATTTTTTATTAAATGAACTAAAAGAATCACAAATTCTTGGTGCAAACTTGCAAGAATTAGAGTCTGACTATGAAACTCTTTCGAATGTTGACCAAATTCAAGAAGAATTATCCAATATAATGCTGTTTTATGACAATGATATGATTGGTTTCAATGCCCAGTTTATGTTGCTTAAACAAAGATTAAGAAAATTGAGCCAAATATCTAGGGAGTATGAGCCTCTTTATGAAAGAATTCAAAGCATTGGAATAGAAATGGATGATATTTACATTGATTTTGAATTTAAAATTAATAATTTAGAATCAGATCCCAATCGCCTTGGTGCTATAGAATCTAAAATAAAAACCGTTCATGATCTTTTTAATAAGCATGATGCCAATTCAATTGACGATTTGAATGAAGTTTTTAAAAATTTAGAAGACAAGACCATTGGTTCAGATTTATATGATAAACAAATTAAAGAACTAGAGTTGAATTTAGAAAAGGAGCTAAATGAAATTAATCATCTTTGTTCTCGAATTACTAAAAAGCGTAAGGCAATTCTTCCAAAACTTGTCAGTGAACTTGAATCGATATTGAGCTCATTAGGGATGGAGCATGCAAAATTTCAAATCAGCATAGATCCTTCTGAAACTTTTTTATCTAATGGAAAAGATATGATTTCTTTTATGCTAAAAGCTAACAAAGGAAGTAAGTTTTTACCCTTAAGAAATGGTGCTTCTGGTGGTGAACTTTCCAGAATTATTTTAGCATTGAAGTATATTTTATCTAAACATCATCAACTTCCAACAATTATGTTTGATGAGATTGATTCAGGTGTTTCTGGAGAAATTTCTAATAAAATAGCTTCTTTGATGGAAGAAATGGGTAATTACATGCAGGTATTTACCATTACTCATTTGCCACAAATTGCCGCAAGGGGTTCTCAACATTTTAAAGTTTATAAAACTCATAACAATAATACAACAACAACAAAATTAAAGTTATTAAACTCAACGGAACGATTGGATGAAATTGCTCAAATGCTTGGTGGCGAAAAAATTACAGCCTCTGCAAAAGCTCATGCTAAGGAGTTATTGAATTAATGCTATATTTGCTAATCAAAATATCCAAAAAATATTCACATGTCACATCAATTACTTAAAGGGAAAAAAGGAATTATTTTCGGTGCTTTGGATCCAAACTCAATAGCTTGGATCACTGCTGAACGTGTTCACGAAGAGGGTGGCGAATTTGTTTTAACTAATGCTCCGATTGCCATGCGAATGGGTACAATCGACCAGCTAGCAGAGAAAACAGGGTCTAAGGTCATACCTGCTGATGCCACGTCTATAGAGGATTTACAAAAATTAATTGATGAGTCAATGGAAATACTAGGAGGTAAGCTAGATTTTGTTTTACATTCCATAGGCATGTCTGTAAATGTCAGAAAAGGTCGTCCCTACACTGATCAAAAGTATGATTGGACTCAAAAAGGAACTGATGTTTCTGCAATGTCGTTTCACAAACTAATGCAAACGCTTTATAAGTTAGATGCTATGAACGATTGGGGTAGTATCGTAGCACTTTCATATATGGCTGCTCAGCGGGTTTTTCCAGACTATAATGATATGGCAGACAACAAGGCTTTTTTGGAAAGTATTGCTCGAAGTTTTGGCTACTTTTTTGGACGTGATAAAAAAGTTCGTGTCAATACTATATCACAATCTCCTACACCAACCACTGCTGGCAAAGGAGTTAAGGGATTTGATGGTTTTATAGCTTACGCTGAAAAAATGTCCCCACTTGGGAATGCTACAGCACTCGATTGTGCCAATTACACCATTACTTTGTTTAGTGATTTAACCAAGCGCGTGACTCTTCAAAATTTATACAACGATGGTGGGTTTAGCAACATGGGTGTGAGCGATGCTATTATGCAAAAATTCATGGAGGAATAAGACTCTTATTAGCCTCAAAATGTCATTAACTATTTTTTAACATTTAATCGAATAAATATAGCATTTAATCGAATATTTATGAGAAATTTGCGCTTTTAACACATTATAAGCTAAGAATTTCCTTTATTTATGAATTGTTTGATCTTTATTGATTATTCATCAATATTTCAATCACAAATTTTAGAAAAAATTTTATTTCAAAATTACTTTTTTACGAAATAAATGTATAAATAATTATTAACCAATTTTTTTAAATATGAAAAAATTCTACTTAATTTTTGCTTTGTTTTTTGGACTTACATTTAACGCGTCAGCTCAAGAAACAGTAATTGCTGTATGGGATTTTGCTAACAATTCGCTTGTTGGTGATATTCATCCAGATTTTTCTGGTGCTGCTAACCCAGACATGACTTATTTGTCGGGTGGTGGATCTGGAACCTCAGCTTTCACTAATACTGATGTGACAGGTGGAGATTTTGACAATAGTTACACTATGTCAACTACCAGCTCAAACACCAATGGTTGGTCAAATTTTGTTTTGAACAATTTACATTTGGGCCCAACAACAGGTACCCCAACTGCTGGTTCAGGACTTGTGAACGACAAGATGCATCTTTCATTATCCTTTAAATCTATTACAATTGATCCAGCTACATCGGATAAATTAACTTTTATTTTAAAGGATGCTAATACTGGATCTGGAACAAACCATAGAATTACGGGACTTCAAATAAAAAAGAACCCTAATGCAGCTAATATGGCAGCTTATGTCATGGTTTACAATGCAGCGAACGGGAATGGAACCAGTAAGTATTGTGGTCATTTTGGAACTACTCAGGGCATGACTTTAACGGACGTCACCATTGGTGTCACTGTTGATTATGCTGCAGGATCCATTCGATTTTGGATAAATTCTCCTGACTCATATGCTTCTGGGGATGGAAATG
>PBJR01000004.1 GCA_002721175.1 Flavobacteriaceae bacterium
AATACTTAAAACACTCATTGCAAATGCAAGCTCAAGAGCTTAAAAAAGTAAACTTTCTCAAGCGACAGAACTTTTCCTTAGTCGGGATGACAGGATTTGAACCTGCGACCACACGGCCCCCAGCCGTGTACGCTAACCGGACTGCGCCACATCCCGAATAGTGCGCAAATCTATTTAAATTCTGGGAAATAAAATAAAAAATTTAAGACAATAAATTTAAGACAACGGCCAATAATTAATCTTTGATTCCTTTAAAGAATTTTTTCCTTAACCAAAAAGAAACACGAACCAATAAAATTAACGCTGGGACTTCAACCAGCGGTCCTATAACCCCTGCAAAAGCTTCCCCAGAATTTAAACCAAAAACTCCAATTGCCACGGCTATCGCTAATTCAAAATTATTCCCAGCTGCAGTAAATGCAACAGAAGCTGTTTTATTATATTCCGCCCCCATTAATTTTGTTAAAATAAATCCAATAAAAAACATTAAGGTGAAATATATAAGTAAAGGTATAGCTATAATCACGACATCCATTGGTATCTCGACAATGAGTTCTCCTTTCAACGAAAACATTACAACAATAGTGAATAGTAAGGCCATGAGTGTAAGTGGAGAAATTTTTGGGATGAAATAATCCGAATACCACTTTTCCCCTTTAAGTTTCACTAAAATTAAGCGAGATAAAATACCCAAAGCGAAAGGGATCCCAAGATAAATCAAAACACTCTCAGCAATTAGATAAATCGAAATATCAACAATCGCTCCTTCAAATCCAAAATGGGGCGGAAGAATAGTTATGAAAATCCATGCATAAAAACTATATGCAAAAACCTGAAAAATACTGTTTAGGGCAACAAGTGCTGCGCCATATTCACTACTCCCTTCAGCCAAATCGTTCCAAACTAGAACCATCGCAATACAGCGAGCCAACCCTATTAAAATGAGCCCTACCATGTATTCAGGATGATTGTTTAAAAATGTGATAGCCAGAACAAACATTAGAATAGGTCCAATAACCCAATTTAGAAAAAGTGAAATGGATAAAATCTTTGTATTATTGAATACTTTAGGTAATAAGGAATAATTTACTTTGGCTAATGGTGGATACATCATAACTATAAGACCAATAGCAATCGGAATATTAGTAGTGCCGCTACTCATCATATTGATTATGTTTGACATTCCAGGAAAAAAGTATCCTAACGACACCCCTATAACCATCGCTAAAAAAATCCAAATGGTTAGATTTTTATCTAAAAAACTTAATTCTTTTTTGCTCATAATTTATATTTTAATATTTGAAAAAACATATTTTAATTCCGCAGCAATTTCAAGACTGCGCTCTAAATATTTTCTTTCCTCTTCTAGTGTATTATCAAAAATTTTGGGATCTTCATAAGGCAACGAAATGCGAGATTCTGCTCCAGGGATTAGTGGACAATTAGTGTCGGCCCTGGCGCAAGTTAAAATTGCAGCAAAATCTGTTTTAGGGTTAATAGGATGGTTTAAGAGTTTAGAGAAACTGAGAACAGGCGAATGATTCAAAGCAAATTTAATATTGTGAGCTGTACTGAAATCATTTGCATTAGTTTTTATTTCAAAACCCATTTTATCAAAAGTTCGGATAACCATCGGATATACTGAGGTTATTTCAGTTCCGCCTGAAAAACAAAAAACACTCGAAATTCCAAAATAATATGAAAATGTTTGAGCCCATATTTGAGCCATGTGACTCCTTCTAGAGTTGTGGGTACATATAAAATTTAAATTTATATCTTTCTTAGCTTTGTATCGGTTATTGATATACTCTATCAAAGGAGATAATAAGCTCCGACGATCTTTGCCTAGGGAGCTCAAATCTAATTGATCTATTGTTGTTTTCAATGCCTGATAAATCATAAATTATTCTTTCCTAATTTAATTTTAAAATTAATTAACTATTTAAGAACAAAAAAAATTAAATATTAAAAAATTGTAAATATATTGCTAAATAAATATGGGAAAAAAATTACATTTTATAGTTTGGACAATCTCTCTGGCAACCTCTATATTAATTGGGCTGGTTAACTTCAAAGAGGACTGCTTTTGCAAGCTTTTCCTTGTTGAAAATAATGTCGTCGCATTGATTATATATAGCCTTCTCATATCGACTGTGATATATACGGGGATTTGGTTCTGCAGAAAAGAAAAAGTTTGAGTTAGACAGTCACTTCTTTCTTAAAAAAACACCCAATGGTAAAACTATTAATAAAGCATATATATTAAAAAGTAGTCCAATTAAAGGAATGATAATAATCAAAATAATAATCCAATTTTTATTTTTCATTTACTTACATTTTTTTAAATTTACTATAATTTTTAATTAATATTAAAAAATTGATATAGAGTTTTGTCAAAAAAAAGAGACATTATAAAAGATGAAAAGGAGTTAATTAATTTATTAAAGCTAATTAATTCAAGGTCAAAATCGCTCTCAATAAAAAAAAGAGAAATAACAAAAACAATTCGGGGGCTTAAAAATCAAGAAAAAAAAATAAAAAAGGAGCTTAAAAGCTTGGAGAAAAAAAATAAATTCATTGTTTCCATTGGTTTAGATAAACGCTGGGCGACATACAATTGTATAGTTAAATACCAATCATTCCATTTTAGTTTTTATTTGGGTAAAGAAAAGAAAATAAAAAAATTATTACAACAATTTTACAGAGAAGATCTTCGAGACAAGAATATGAAATTTATTAATACTCAAATTAAAAAGATAGTCCGGTCCGTTGTGCCAAATTATCTAAAAAAATACAAATCGAAAAACAAACTAAAACTTGACAAGATTATATCGCTATATCTCACTAGTGGAGAGTGGGACTATTGGAGTGAGTCTTATTAATTCATGTCAAAATCAAATTAATTATCGATAATTGAAAAGTATTCTGTTCTTTTTAAATATTGAATAAAAAACAGTTAGAATACATGCTGTAAAAATTACTATTTTAATTATTTCCATATCAAAGTCGTTACGTTTTCCCTGTTATAAAAAATTTAAAAAACCATTAATCCATAAATAATAACACATGAAAATTCCAATAATAATACCCGTTACAGAACCAATTATTTTCCCCTTTTTAATATTAATTTCTTTGCTCTCCCTCATCAAATATTTTGGAACAAAAGGACGCATGATAGATACTAATAATGCAAAAGCTGCGATAACACAACAAATAATAAATATGTAATCAAACCCCTTCATTATAAAAAAAATTAATAAAATAAGATTCTAATTATTTATTAATTTCTAATAGCTAAACACTCTATTTCAATTAAAGCTCCCAATGCTAATCCACTACCAGCAAATGCACTTCTTGATGGTAGCATTGAGCCTTCAAAAAAAGATTTGTAAGCTTTACTCATTGAAGGCCAATCGCTAATATCCTTTAACATACAAGTACATTTAAATATATCTGATTTGGATCCTCCCATTTTCTTTAATACAGATTCAATGTTTTCAAGTGCTTGTAAAGTTTCAGCCTCAATTCCTCCGCCTACAACTTCACCGTTTTCAGATGTCCCGATTTGTCCTGATACATAAATTATATCATTAACTATCGTTGCTTCAGAGAAAGGATACTCGTTTGCAAGATGTTCAGAGCTATTGAAATATTCGATCTCTTTTTTTAAAGTTTGAGATTCTTTGCAACCAAAAATAAAAACTAATAGTATTAATACTTTTTTCATTTTAATTTACCGATACACTTGTTCTCCTTAGCCTTGAACGAAACCTAAAATAAAGCCTGTAAAAAAAATTAGAAATACAGTTACAATCAAAGTAAAATAGGTAAATATAATTATTTTTTTAAGTCTTCTTTTTTAAGTTCTAGCTAAGCAAACAAAATATTTTTTTCATTTTTTTTTCTTTGAATATAATTCATAAGCAATAGCTAAGCATAAAATTGAAATACCAAACATATTTATGGCTTCGGCATACATTATCCACATTCCGTTGTAGATGCCAAAATAAGCATTACTAAGTAAACTAATTATGAGTGTAATGTAAAAAATATACCACTTTTTCATTTTGTAAATTGTGTTATTTTCTTCTTTTAATTTTATTGTGTCTAGAGTAATACTCAAGGGTGTTGTCTTTGTTTTCTTTACTTCGAAAATAAACTTCCCATATTTGAAGAATTATATATGTTAAAAAAACACAAACCCCTAATATATACATTGCTATAATCATAGTGATTTTTATTGTCTTTTGTCGACTTGTTAGTTTATCCCCACAAGTTAAGAAAACTTTTTAAAGCTGAGTAGCTTTAGTGTATTGTGAAAACAACTAAAAGCTAATGTCTATCAAAAGTCTTTTAGTTTTTATTAGATTTGAGGTGTTCTTTTAAATTGTTTGAAAATTAAATGTTTCAAAACCTAATAAGATAAATCAAGTAATGGGGATGTAGCTCAGTTGGCTAGAGCGCTTGACTGGCAGTCAAGAGGTCGGCGGTTCGAGTCCGCTCTTCTCCACTAGTGTCACCGCTACACTACGTAAGTTTAATTAAAGCCCACCAATAGGTGGGTTTGTTTTTAGTTAGTCTTTGATTTAATTACAAGTTTAGAAAATTTCTTGTAATCAACTACAGAAACTTGAATCATTCAGAATCCAGTACTGTATTATGAAGAGCAAACTAAAAAATAATATTAAAACAATTTTAAAATATTAACTTTGTTAAACAAACAACTTATGCCCTCTGCATTGAAATTATGTCTAAAATAAGAATAACAAAAAGATTTACTTTTGAAACTGGCCATGCGCTTTTTGGCCATGATGGAAAATGTAAAAATATACATGGCCACAGTTATTCTTTATTTGTTACTGTTTTGGGAAGACCAATCTCCGAAAGTAGTAATCCGAAATTTGGAATGGTTATGGATTTTTCCGACTTAAAAAAAATCGTAAAAGAAGAGATCGTAAATCCTTATGATCATGCAACGGTTTTTAATAAAAATTCACCTCATTTAGAACTTGCAAATGATCTAAAAAAAAGAGGTCACAAAATTGTACTTGTTGAATATCAACCTACTAGCGAAATGTTAGTAATTGATTTTGCTGAAAAAATTAAAAGTTTACTGCCAAAAAATATTGAACTTTATTCACTTAAGCTTCAAGAAACGGCAACATGTTATGCAGAGTGGTATGCAAAAGATAATGAATAGTATTTTATGATTGAAATTAAAGTTCCTAAGGGAAAGCAAATTTATTTCACCTCTGACCACCATTTTGGAGCACCATCAAAAGACGCTTCTAAGCCTAGGGAAATAAAATTCATTAAATGGTTAGATCAGATAAAAAAAGATGCCGATGCACTTTTCATAGTTGGTGATCTTTTCGATTTCTGGTTCGAGTACAAGTATGTCATTCCCAAGGGATTTACAAGGGTTTTAGGAAAGCTTGCAGAGCTAAGTGATCAAGGTGTTAAAATCCACTTTTTTGTTGGTAATCATGATATGTGGATGAAAGGTTATTTAGAACAAGAAATAAGCATGAGAGTATACCTTAAACCACAACAATTCAAACTAAACAACAAAATATTTTTTATTGGTCATGGGGATGGCCTTGGTCCAAATGATAAAGGCTACAAACGACTCAAGAAAATCTTTACAAATTCATTTTTTAGGTGGGTCTTTAGATGGATACACCCTGACCTGGGGGTTAGATTAGCACACTATATGTCGTTAAAAAGCAAGTTGATCTCAGGCAGTGAAGATCTAAAGTTTTTAGGTGATCATGAAGAATGGCTTGTTAAATATTCAAAAAGAAAATTAGAAGATAAGCATTACGATTACTTTGTTTTTGGCCATAGACACCTTCCCCTTAAAATTGAAATACCGCCAAAGTCAACTTATGTTAATTTAGGTGATTGGATAACACATTATACCTTCGGAATATTTGACGGTGAAAAGTTTTTTTTAAAGGAGTTTGAAAACTAATAAATATTTACTTATTATTAATTATTTGTAACGGAAAAGTAAATTTATTTGTAAAGAGCAATAATAATTAAATCAAAATAAATACCTTAGAGTCATTAAATAGTAAATTAATGGAGTTTTTTGAGATACCTTTCTTTGATGATGATTTTTACAAAATGTGTGTAAGGTTTTTAATAAACTTTTTCTTTTTAACAGCCCTAATCAGATTTACTTATTTCAGGTTTACACAAAGAGCCAATTATTTACTTACATTTTATTTAGTTGGTACCGTTGTGTTTTTCTTGTGTTTTACGTTAAAAAAATATGAGATTGATTTAGGCCTAGCATTAGGTTTATTTGCAATATTTGGAATTCTTAGATACCGAACAGATCAGTTGAATATTAGAGAGATGACTTATTTATTTGTGGTGATTGGGCTTTCAATAATAAACGCCTTGTCCAATAAAAAAATGAGTTATATAGAGATAATCACCGCCAATAGTATAATTGTAGTATTAGCCCACTACCTAGATTGGTATTGGAATAGTAAAAGGACCAGCTCAAAAGATATTGTCTACGAATCCCTTGACTTCATTCGCCCTGAACATCACGAGAAATTGAAAGCTGAACTACAAGAAAAACTCGGATTCGAAATTATAAGAGTTGAAGTAGGTCAAATTGATTTTAAAGGAAAAACTGTCAAACTTAAAATCCGATACAAAAGAGAGTCATGAAAATAATCCTAGGATTCACAAAAAACTTATTAATTGGGGTTAATTTAATTTTGTGTTCATTTTTATTCGGTCAAGAAACTAATGATTTGGAGGGATGGAGCTCAATTGAATTAGACGTAAAAGCAAATAAAAATTTATCGTTTTCTGTTTCGGAACATTTAAGATATAGAAACGATATCACTACCTTAAAAAACTACTTCACACAAGCCAAAGTACAATACAAACTCTTTAAAAATTTCGAAATTGGAGCAGGAATCAGATACATTACCAACAACGATGATACGGGTAATGTCCAGGGCTACGAACCATTGTTTCGATACCAGTTTGATGCAGTATTTAGTGATAAAATTGACAAGGTTACAGTACTTTTTAGACTTAGGTATCAAAACAAGAATGAATTAGGGTTTTCTGAGGGTGAAGGAGATATTCCTATTGAATACACAAGATACAGAATGGGATTTGATTATCGAATTAAAGCATTAAAATTAAACGCTAAATTATTTGGTGAAGTCTTCAATGAAGCTAAAACTACTGATAGTAATGGAGGGTTTAATAGACATAGATATACACTTAGAATAAGTAGAAAATTTAAAAATTTTGGAACGGTAGCGATGTTCTATGCTAATCAAAGTGACTACTCAACAAATACAAAAAAAAATAAATCCATTATTGGATTTAAATATTCTTACAGATTAAATCTCAGCAAGTAAATGCTTCCTTAAGATTGGAATTCGTGTAATTCTAAATCTTTTTCTAAATCCAACTTTCTAAAGTTTGGAGAGGCAATCCCCATTGTAATTACTGTAATTAAGGTCATAGAACCCCCAAAAACAACTGCTGTCACAGTACCCATTAGCTTTGCTGTGAGTCCACTTTCGAAGGCTCCAAGCTCGTTTGAGGAACCTACAAACATTGAGTTGACAGAAGATACGCGACCTCTCATATGATCGGGTGTTTTTAATTGTAGTATAGTTTGTCTAATAACCATTGACACACCATCTGTAACACCACTAAAGAAAAGTGCAAAAACAGAAACCCAAAAAACAGAAGATAAACCAAATATTATTATTGAAACTCCAAATCCAAACACAGCGACCAGTAGTTTCATGCCAGCTCTTCTACTTATGGGAATATAGGCAGTAGCTAACATCGTTAAAAAAGCACCAACTGCGGGAGCAGCTCTTAAAATCCCAAATCCCTCCGAACCAACCTTTAAAATATCCTGAGCAAAGACAGGCAAAAGAGCTACTGCTCCTCCGAATAGTACCGCAATCATATCAAGACTTAATGCTCCTAAAATAGCTTTAGTTTTAAAGACAAATCGAACTCCCTGCTTCAAGCTTTCTAGGACTGGCTCTCCAATATTTGGATTTAAAATTGGCTTTTTTGTTATTAACAGTGTAAGTAAAAACGAAAATAGAACTAAAATAAAAACAATACAAAGAGACCATTGTATTCCAAACCAATTAATCGTAAATCCAGCGAAGGCAGGACCTAGAATTGAAGCCATCTGCCAGGTCGAACTATTCCAAGTAGCAGCATTTGGATATACCCGCTTTGGAACAATC
Organism: Flavobacteriaceae bacterium; assembly: GCA_002721175.1. Classification (GTDB taxonomy): domain Bacteria; phylum Bacteroidota; class Bacteroidia; order Flavobacteriales; family Flavobacteriaceae; genus UBA3537. The sequence goes on from PBJR01000004.1 coordinate 8,256, forward strand.
AATGCAACTAATGAAAAAATAGTTGGCCCAAAAAAAGCTCTTAAAAGACCCCCAAAAAAAACAAAACCATAAATAGCAAAAAGAATTGTACGTTGGCTCCATCCAATGTTAGGACTTGATATGAAAAATAGCCCAAAACTAATTATTGAAAAAAGAGCAATGCAACACAAAAAAAGATTACGTTTTTCAGTTTGATCTACAATATGGCCTGCAAATAGCGACATACTAAAAGCAGGAATGATCTCCATAAGACCAATAATCCCGAGTGATAAGGGGTCCTTCGTCAAAGAATAAACTTGCCATTCAATAACTATGAATTGCATCGACCAAGCAAATACTAATGCGAATCGAAGTAATAAAAAAATATTAAATTCTCTAAATCTTAACGCTGCATAAGGATCCTTTCTACTCATCAATTTTTATGTCTTTTATGCTAAGCTGTAAACTTGCCTTTCCTTCCCATACATTCTCATCTAACGTATAAGCCATATTAAAAATAGCTTGATTTTTAACCAGAGAATGCTTACTACCAAGGCCAAATCCAATCGCATTAATTGATTTTGATTCATCCTTCTTTACAGTAATTTTAAGATGTTTTTCATCTTTTCCTACGCATCGGCCGTTTCCCGTGTCAACAACAGATTCTGTCGCAAAAATTGGGGTAGGATTTTGGGGGCCGAAAGGAGAAAATTGCTTTAGAATTCTATAGAATCTAGGATTCAAATCATCTAACTCAATTATAGTATCAATGATTATCTCGGGTGTTTTAAGTTCTTTATTTAAGGTTGCTTTCACTTCATTTTCAAACGCATTTTTAAATGCATTTAAGTTCTTTGGCTTGATAGTTAACCCAGCAGCATATTTATGCCCTCCGAATTGTTCTATAAACTCTCTGCAGTTTTCTAGAGCATTGTAAATATTAAATCCTTTTACTGATCTAGCCGAGGCTGTTAAAAATTCATCGCTTTTTGTAAAAACTATTGTGGGCCGATAATAAACTTCCAATAATCTAGAAGCAACGATCCCAATTACCCCCTTATTCCATTCTGAATTATAAACGACTGTGGTCGATTTTTTTGCATCATTTGCGGCAGTAATTTTAAATAGGGCCTCTCTAGTAATTTCACTTTCTAAAGAACGTCTTTCAATATTAAAATTTTCAATATCCTCTGCAATTGATTTTGCTTTTGAAAGCTTGTTTGTCTTCAAAAGAGTCACAGCAAAATCGGCATGCTTCATTCTACCAGCAGCATTAATGCGAGGAGCTATGTTAAAAACAACGTCTGTTAGAGATAAAACATCCTTTTTTAATCCTTGAATTATAGCTTCAAATCCTGGTCTGGGATTTGAGTTAAGTACTTTTAGACCATGGTAAGCTAAAATTCGATTTTCTCCAATTACAGGTACAATATCGGCTCCTATGGCCGTTGCAACAAGATCTAAATAATCAACTAAGTCTCCAACAGAATCATTGAAGTGTTCCCCCAGAGCTTGAACTAGCTTAAATCCTACTCCACATCCACATAGCCCTTTAAAAGGATAATTGCAATCTGGACGTTTAGGATCCAAAATAGCAAATGCATTGGGAAGCTTTTCACCAGGTAAATGATGATCACAAATAATAAAGTCAATACCTATGTCTTTAGCATACTCTACTTTATCTAAGGCTTTGATACCACAATCCAAAGCAATAATTAGACTATATCCACTTTTATAAGCATAATCAATTCCTTTTTTGGATATACCATAACCTTCTAAAAATCTATCAGGAATATACGTCCCCACATCTACCTTTTTGCTCTCTAAATAATTCGCTAACAAAGCTACAGATGTAGTTCCATCAACATCATAATCACCATATATTAGAATTGATTGTTTTTCAGAAATTGCACTTTTTATACGCGCAACTGCCTTGTCCATATCCTTCATTAAGTAAGGATTATGTAAATCGGTAAGCTGAGGGCGAAAAAAAACTTTAGCCTGCTCAAAATTCTCAATTCCACGCTGGGCTAATAAATAAGCAATTGTATTCTCTACACCCAACTCACTTGATAATTTTCCTACAATTTTTGGATCCGGTTTAGGCTTTATTATCCAACGCATATTAACTTTAATGAAATAGAATATCAGTTTTGACTTTTGCAAATTGCCGAAACATTTCCATCACACCACAATATTTTTTTACAGACAATTCAACTGCTCTTCTACATTTGTTAGAATCAATACCATCTCCTGAAAAATAATATTTGATATTCACGTTATTGTAGTATTTTGGATATTTATCAGTTAATTCACCCTCAACAACAATTTTAAGACTATAATTTTTGATCTTCATCTTTTTTAAAATATCGACAATATCAATTCCTGTACAACCAGCCAAAGATGAAAGCATTAACGCTTTCGGAGACAACCCTTTCTGTTTTGTCCCATCAGTTGGTTTTGAGTCCATTGTAAATTTATTGCCACTTGGATTATCTGATTCAAAAATCATCCCCCCTGCCCAACAGGTTGTAGTTTTGTGAAACATAATCAAATTATTTTTATTTTTTTGCTAAACCAAAATTAATATTAAATAATTTAATATACCATTTGTTAGTCCTTTAAACCCCGATCACGGCACCGAAATAAAATTACCAGCTATTTTTTCTAATAAAATTCTTTCAAGCTCCTGAAATTACAAGAACGATCTCGCCCCTGGGAGAATTTTCTTTGAAATAAATCAATGCAGATTCTAATGTCCCTCTAAATGTCTCTTCAAATATCTTTGTAAGCTCCCTTGATACTGATATACATCTCTTTCCGCCAAAATAAATGATTATTTGTTCCAAGGTTCTGATCAGTTTGTGTGGACTTATGTATAATATGATTGTTCTTGTTTCTTGAGATAATAATTTTAATCTAGCTTGACGTCCCTTTTTAGGAGGTAGAAATCCCTCGAACACAAACCGGTCGCTTGGTAACCCAGAATTAACAATAGCTGGGACAAAAGCCGTTGCTCCAGGAAGACACTCTACAGAGATTCCCTCTTTTATAGATTCGCGGATTAATAAAAACCCAGGATCAGAAATAGATGGTGTTCCTGCATCACAAATCATGGCGATTGTTAAGCCTGATTTGAATTTGTTAATAATCCCATTGAGAACTTTATGCTCATTATGCATGTGATAGGACTGCATTGGAGTGTTTATTTCAAAGCGCTTTAATAGCTTACCTGAAGTTCTTGTGTCCTCTGCTAAAATTAAATCTACATTTTTCAATACTGAAATAGCTCTTAGAGTGATATCGTCAAGGTTTCCAATTGGAGTTGGTACAACAAAAAGCTTCATTATATAAATTTTAAAATTTAAATTTTCATTGTCAACCTATAATTTCTTTGGAGGATTAACTATAAAATCCTTAAGATAATAAGGCTCAAAATACGCTAAATCTTCAAAATTCCCAGCTTTAAACATATCAAAAGATAATTTGCACATTTGTTCTGATGAAGGATATGCTTCTTTAAAATATGCATTTGGATGTTTAACAATCCCCTGTGTTTTTTCAACAGCGTCGCCTATAAAAAAAACTTTTTGTTTATTTAAAAAATCAATGAATGAAGTACTGTCTAAAATCTTAGCCGAGGTCGGCTCGATAACAGAAATATTTGAATCAAATGCTGCTGCATAAACTTCCATTCTTCTCGCATCTATCAGTGGAATAATTATTCCTTGATCTACATTCATCTTGCTTGCCAGGATCTCCAGCGTTGGTATGGCAATCATTGGAACTTCCAATGCAAAACAGAGTCCTTTGACAGCTGAAACACCAATACGCAAGCCAGTATATGAGCCTGGCCCTTTACTAACTGCTACTGCATCTATTTGTGAGAGATCAATATTTGCAGCTTGCAAAACATCGTCAATATATACATGTAAGCATTCTGCATGAGAATAAAATTTATTATTATCTTCCTTTAGCTCAACAAGATCTCCATTTTTGGACAAAGCAACAGAACAATTAGTTGTTGAGGTTTCAATATTTAAAATATAGCTCATCTACAAATTTAATGGTTTACCGAGATAAAAATCAAGAACCTTTGTTTTAAAAATAAAATCATATTTAGCTCGTACTAAACTAGATTGAGCATTTACAAGCTGATTTCTGTTTTGCTCTAAGTCAAAAATATTTAGTGAACCAATATTGTAGCGTTCTTGGGCGTTTTTGAAAGATAGTTTTCTGGCAAGAAGTGATTTTTTTGATGAAACATATGTTTTCAAGGCAGCCTTAGCATCTGTAAAAGCACTTTGAATAATTCTTTCTAAGTCAATTTTAGCCTGTGATAAAGCTAGGGTTGAGTTCTCGACTTGAATTTTTGCTTTTGCTAGATTAACGTTGTTTTGATATCTAGAGAAAATGGGTATATTTAAATTCAAGGCAAAGCTATGGCCTCTGTTATCGTTAATTTGCTGGAAGAAAGAATTATCATTTGTTAAATTTGAAAAATTTGCACCAGTGTTTACGCCATACGTAAAATTCAAAGACGGATAAAATCCACTTTTTGAAATTTCTTCTCCTAATTCCGCTGCCTCAATATTCATTTTAGCAACTTTAATTTCACTTCTGTTCTTCATTGCAAAATCCAATATTGATTTAACGTCTGTATATGGCATGAATTCTGATGGAGAATCAAGTTCAATGATTTCTACATCAAAACCATTAAATGGAATTTGCAAAACTTGGGAAAGCGACAAAAGTGCTAATGTATAGCTATTCTCGGCAACGGTTAAAAGCTGTTCGTCATTGGCTAATGAGGCCTCAGCATCAAAAACATTAGCTTCTGGCTGAACTCCAGCATCTACAAGTTCCTCAACTAACTTTAACTGGTTCAATGAAAACTTATATTGAGAATCTGCAATAATTAAATTTTCTTTATTCAATAAAACATTCAAATAAGAATTTACAACGTTCAAGGCCACATTGTCTCTTACACGCAAAAATTCTTCTTGATTAGAGGCTTTATTAATCAACGATTGCTTATATATGTTGCTGTTACGAAAACCATTAAAAATTGTTTGAGACATATTAATCCCAAAATTTGTAGAGTGAAAAGTTCTATCAAAAAACTGGCCATCAAAAACTTCAACATTACCCAAATTCATTCGTTGAGAACTGTTTATTGACAAAAAAGGCAAAAAATTACCTTTTGCACTTACAATGTCTTGATCGTTAGTCAATAATGCATTTTCCATTTGCTTTATACTGATATTATTTTTAAGCGCATATTCAACACAGTCATTTATAGTCCATTTTGTTTGGGCGTTAAAAAAAAAGGAATTGATAATTGCTAGTAATAAAATTATTTGCTTACACTTCATAGTTTAAAGTTTATAATCTTAATCTTTTTTTCCCTCCTCATCCAAGTTATCTTCATCAATGACTTTGTTCCATACCTTAATATTATCTGATAATTCTAATCCGTTTAGAATTTCAATGTTAATGCCATCTGAAATACCAATTTCAACATCTCTGGCACTGTAGTTTCCCTTGTCATCTTGAACTTCTACAAATGGTTTTTCAGTAAACCTATTAAACTGAAGCAACGACTCTTTAATAACCATTACACTATCTTTACTAACTACTTCAATTTCAGCATTAGCACTGTATCCAGCTCTGATTTTATAGCCCGTTGAAACCTCAACATCTGCCTTAATAGTAAATTGTACAGCACCATTTTCTTCAATTCCTTTTGGTGCAACAAAAGTTAATTTTGCAGGAAATTCCATTTCATTAATAGCGCCAAGAACAACTTTTATTTTTTCTCCCTCCTCTAAATTAGCAACTTCAGATTCGTCAACCTTACCCTCAAATATCATTTTTGACATATCTGCAACTGTTGCTATTGTAGTTCCTGCGTTAAAGTTATTACTTTCGATAACTTGATCACCTTCTCGCACAGGAATTTGCAAAATTGTTCCTGATATTTGTGACACAATATTTGTGTTAGCCATACCTCCGACAGAAATTGATCCCTGTTCAATTATCTGATAATCATTTCTAGCCTGCAAAAAATTCTCCTTTGATTGATTTAAATTTAACTCACTGGTCTCAAAGTCTTGCCTTGAAATAACTCCCTTTTCGTATAAGGCCTTGTTGCGCTGAAATAAGGTTTTATTGTTTTCATATGTAAATTTTGTTGTTTTAATACGGCTTTTTGCACTTGCTAAGGCTTGTTCATTAGGTACAACTCTTATCTTGGCAATTAAATCGCCTTTTTGAACAAGATCGCCCTCCTCCAAATAAATCTTATCGACAATGCCTGAAATTTGAGGTTTTATTTCAACTTCCTCTTCTGGATTTAACTTACCAGTTGCGACAATTTTAATATCCACCGAGCTTAAAAAAGGCTGCTCTGTTTTATAATCTATAATATCACTACTGTTTGAGTCCTTAAAATACTTAAGGACAATTGCTAATAGAATTAGCAATATAATTCCCAAAAAAATCTTTAATGTTTTATTCATTTTTCAAATTAATTTATTCTTCTCTTAATGCTGAAATAGGTTTAACACTTGTAGCCTTAAAAGCGGGGATCAAGCCAATTAATGTTCCCAAAATAACCAATATAATTAAGGATACAAAAACAATGGCAATAGAAACAGATGCATTGACTAAAGTAGCATCATCACCTTGGCCCCAAACTCTATCAATTGCTATGAGAATCCATCCCCCTGTAATTATCCCAAAAAATCCAGACATTAAAGTCAAAAAAACAGACTCCAACACAATTTGTCCTTTAATTTCAAAAGGTGTAGCACCCATCGCTCTCCGAACACCAATTTCTTTTGTTCTTTCCTTAACTGTGATCAATAAGATGTTCCCAATAGCGAAAACACCAGCTATTAAAGTAGCAATACCTACAAACCAGGTTAAAAATTGAATTCCAGTGATAAATCCAGTTACTTTTGCAAACTCTTTACCAAGATTAAAACTTCCAAGCGCCATATTATCATTCGGATGAATATTATTTAGATTCTTCAATAGTAACTTCGCATCGCTTTCAATTTGTTTAATACTAAAGTCTTGTTTGCCTGTTAAAACCATCCATCCAATTCTATCACCCGTGTTGTAGATTCGCTGAAATGTTGTGAAAGGAATATGAACATCACTATTAGGCCCCATATCTAAATCTTCATTTTGAAAAACACCAATTACCTTAAAATTTATTTTATTTATTTGAATTAGTCCCCCAATTGGGTCTTCATTCTTTTCAAAAAGTTGCTTGTAAATATCCTCAGAAATAACTGCTACTTTCGCCTTCAAATCAATATCGTTTTGATTAATAAATCGCCCATTAAGCATCTTCTTCTTTTGAATCTTATCTAGAAGCGGAAAATCACCGTTAACACCATAATTTCCAGATAGAGAATTTCGAATTACTTGCGCTCCGTTACGGATTCTTGGTAACAAAATTTCAATACCACTAATATTGTCTTCGATTTCTTTAATATGAGTAAGTTTTAGCTGTACAGCTCTTCCGTCTTGAAATCCCTTGAACGGCATGCTTGTATTTTGCCCCCAAATAAATACACTATTAGTTGCAAAATCGCCAAATAATCTATTAAATGAATTTTCCATTCCACGAGAAGCTCCCAATAATGAAATAAGAAGTAAAATACCCCACCAAACTCCTATCATTGTTATAACTGTGCGTACTTTATTCTTTGTTACACTATCATAGACTTCTTGCCAAGTATCTCTTTCAAATAAAAATTTCATAAAACTACTCATTTCTTATTGCAACAATTGGCTTAATTTGAGATGCTCTTTTTGCAGGTAAGTATCCGGCAATTATACCCGATATGATTAATGTTATTGTAGCAGTAAAAACCATTGTTTTGCTAACACTAGGATCAGTTATAAAATATGTTTCAAGGCTTGGTGCAACTAGCTCAAGTAAAGTTACCCCAAATAAAAGACCAACATAACCAGCCAAAGTCGTAACTATAATTGACTCTGCAAGTATAATAGAAATAATAGACTGAGGAGAAGCGCCGAGAGCCTTTCTTATTCCTATCTCTTTCGTTCGTTCCTTAACAATAAAAATCATTATGTTACTTATTCCAACCACTCCTGCAATTAAGGTTCCTAGCCCAATAATTAATATTAAAATTCCCAACACAGAAGTCATTTGGTTAATCCCCTTATTTTGCATTGCCATATTAAAAACGCGAACAGCTCTTTGATCATTTGGCGAAACAATAAACCTTTCTTTTAGCGCTTTCTCTAAATCCAGTCCAAAATCTATAGCACCGTCGTAGTCCAGCTCTTTATTATAAGTTAGATTTATTTGGTCTACAAAATCATTGTTACCATAAATTTGCTGAACTGTTGATATAGGCATATAAATTTTACGCTCTTCATCATCTCCACCGTCATCTTTAAAGATCCCTACGACTTTGAAGGGTATCCCATTTAAATTGATATATTTACCCTTAACAGATTTTTCATTTTTGAACAAATCCTGTCTTACTAAATCCCCAATAACAATAACCTTAGTACGATTCTTAATATCCAATTGATTTAAAAAACGTCCTTGAGTAACTATTGTTTTTTCAATAAATTTGTGTTCTGGGTGAACAGCTCTGAGCTGGTAATTGTTCTTTTCATTTCTAAAACTTGCAGAAACATTTTGATAAATTCTTGAGGAAATAAATTCAAGTTTTGAATTAAAATCAGACTTAATGTAATCGTAATCCTTATTTTTAAATTGAATACGTCGCCCTGATTGAAGCCCCCTGTGCGGTTTTATTGTTCGGCCTGACCGAATAAAAATTGAATTAGCGGCGTCATCAACAAAAGCTTCAGAAAAGGTGTTATTGAGCCCATTTGCTAAACCAAAAAGAATGGTAAATAACATTATTGCAAAAATAACAGTAAAACCAGAAAGTAGGCTTCTAGTTCTATTTTTATTAATACTTTGAAATATTTCTCTCCAAAAATCTTGATCAAGCATCATACTTTTATTCTTAGTTGATTTATAAAGTTATCTTCCAAAATAATTCCGTCTCTTAAACGCACTATTCTCTTACACATATTTGCAATCTCTTGTTCATGGGTAACAATTAAAATTGTCTTACCCTCATCGTTTAGCTTTTGTAAAAAAGTCATTATGTCTCTGGAAGTATTACTATCAAGAGCTCCTGTTGGTTCATCAGCTAGAATAAGCTTGGGTTCTGATGCTAATGCCCTAGCAATAGCAACTCGCTGTTGTTGGCCTCCGGAAAGTTCCTTTGGAAGGTGAGAAGACCAGTCCAATAACCCAACTTTTTTTAAATAAAATTTTGCTCTTTCCGTTCGCTTTTCTCTTTTCAACCCTTGATAATATAAAGGAAGAGAAACATTGTCTAAAGCATTCTTATATTTAATTAAGTTAAAAGATTGAAAAATAAAACCTAAAAATTTATTTCTATAAATTGCAGCTTTCTTCTCGCCTAAATTCTTAATTTTTACATTATCTAGACTATACTCCCCCTGATCAGCCTCATCCAGTATCCCAATTATATTAAGCAGTGTAGATTTACCTGAACCTGATGAACCCATAATTGCTACCATCTCACCATCTTCTACGGACATATTTATACCTTTTAAAACATGAAGTTTAGTATCACCTATTGGATATGATTTATGTAAATTTTTTATTTCTAACATCTTCTGGTTTAATAAAAATTCCTAATATTCCAAAATATTAAGATTATGCTCCGACAATAATTCTCTGGCATGCTTAGCAAATCTTACAAGTTTATTATAGTGCGAAGGATTTGAAAAGTATTCAGGTTTAAATTCATAATCCTTAACCGATAAAATATCATAATATTTTTTTCCTCTTAAAGTAAATTCATGGACCCAAGTTAAGTGATAGTTTGCATACTTAACTCTTATGTTATTATTCTCTTTGATTAATGAAATCTTTAAAACGGCACCGCCGTCTCTTGGAAAAGTTCGCTGATGTGAAACAAAATTACCTAATGAATATGCTACTAATCTATCTTTTGTGTAATCAGTTCCGTGCTCCCATTGCATAGGTTGCAACACGTGTGGATGTGCTCCGATAACAATATTGACTCCGACAGAATTAAAAAACTCAAACCACTCAAGTTGCTTTTTATTAGGCATATTTTGATATTGATATCCCCAGTGAACAAAAGCTATTATTTGGTCAGGATTAATCTTTTTTCTAATTAAATCAATATCTGATAAAACTATTTCTTTTTCTAAATAATTCACAACATTTGGATGAGTAGGCGGAATCTCATTTGTCCCATAAGTATAATTAATAAGCGCAATCTTCATATTATTTTTCTTTATAACATAGCAAGGACTCTTTTGCTTTTGCGATAAATCTGTAAATGTCCCGGTGTGGCCTATATTTAATGAGTCTAAGAGTCTTATTGTCCTTTCAAGTCCAAGCTTACCTTTATCGCAGGAATGATTATTCGCTGTAACCAGAACATCAACTCCAGAGGCTTTTATTGCTGAAGCGTATTCGACGGGTGAACTAAATTGTGGATACCCTGAGAAGGGCCTAACTCCAAGTGTTACTTCTAAATTCCCTATTGTAATATCAGCATCACTTAAGATCGGCTTTATTTTTTCAAATGTTTTATCATAATTATATTTATTGGTCTCAGGATCAAACGCCGCTTTAATTTGATCCATATGACCCATAAAATCCCCAATAAATAAAATACTTATTTCACTATTTTCATTAAATATATTATCGATTGACCCTTCAACTGATTGATCAATAGACATTGATTTGTTTAGGTTTTCCTGAGCTAGGCCGTAATTATAAATTACTAATATAACAAGAGATATTGGTGTTATGATTTTTTTGAGCATGGTCTTATTGTCCTTGACATTTGCGTAATTTAATGAAATAAATAAACAAAATTCTACTAATTCTTATGTTTTGCCTTATATGCTCTATATATAATAATGGCTAATCCCCCAACTAAGATATATGGTATTGCCATTAGGTAAACGATTCCATCGTTTACTCCTTCAGCTGTTTTTTGACCAGCTTCACTTTCCAAAACAGCTCTGCACATAGAACATTGAGCCTGGGTGAAACTCACGTAAAAAAATAATATTAAAAAAATTAAACTCTGCTTCAAGACTAAGAATAATATGGAGATATCATAACATAAACAACAACTCCCGTTACAGCAACATAAAGCCAAATAGGAAAAGTAATTTTGGCTATTTTTTTGTGTCGTTTAAAATCATTATTTGTAGCTCTAAAATATGACACCATAACAAAAGGAATAACTGTAACAGATAAAAGAATGTGAGAAATTAAAATAAAGTAATACAAGTAAGAAATGGCACCAGTTCCTCCAAATTTTGTAGGGTCAGAAGTGATATGGTAGGCTATGTACATGACTAAAAAGCAAAGAGAGAGAAAAATACATATTTTAATTAAATTCTCATGAATCTGCCTCTTACCATTCTTTATGTAAAAAACCGCAAATATTAGTAAAATTGCAGTCAATCCATTAATTGTTGCATATATTGGAGGTAAAAATGTCAAAGGTTCTGCTAAAGGGAGATTTTCAAACAAAACCATTGGCTCAAAATTTGGTGACCTTAAATCAAACACAAGTTTATCTGACTCCCATTTTATAAAGAGCAATAAAGCTACAACAACTGGAACTAATACAGACACGATGATTGTAAGTCGTCTATATAATATGCTTTTATTCATTGAGTAGTTTTATAATATCTTCTTTTAACATTGAAATTTCTTCCTGTGCACCTTCGCTGTCGACTACTTCGCTCTGGCTGATAATCCCGTTGTAATATATCTTTGGATTTCCAAATTTATCTAAACGTGATCTAATAAATCCATTTTTGTCAATCAGGGCAAAATTCCCTGAGTGCTCAAAGCCACCTGGAGCATTATCAACTTTTGCCGCGTATAGATTGAACCCTTCATTTGCAAATTTATAAATAAGTTCTTGATCCCCAGTAAGAAAATGCCAATTTGAATTTGTAATCCCTAGGCTTTCTTTGTATTTCTTCAAAATTTCAACTGTATCATAATTTGGGTTGATCGTGATAGATGCAATACCGAAGTCTGCACGGCTTGAAAAACTTTTCTCAATTGCCAATAAATTTTTGTTCATTCTAGGACAAATAGTAGGACAAGTAGTGAAAAAAAACTCAATTAAATAAACTTTTTCATTGAAATTTTCATTTGTGACTGCTTGACCGTTTTGATTGGTAAGCTTAAAGGGAAGAATCTTCTTCTTTTTACCATTTAATATTAAAAAAGGTAAGTCGGAGGAAGACATTGGTTTTAAAGTAAGGTTGCTGCTACGGCTTTCAGATCTTTTTATATCACCGTGCTGGATGCGATTGACAATTTTGGGAATAAAAATAATGCCAAAAACTAATAAAATGAATGTAATTCCAATGTAAGAATAATTAGGTTTATTCATTGTTTAAATCTTTTGCTCTTCTTTCAAATGAGTTATAAGTTCCTTTGCGTTTTTGTCTGTACTCAGTAAATAAAATTCTAATATCGTCACTCATTTTATTTTTTAAATCCGAGATCTCTAAAACATTATATGAAGATAATCCATATTTCATGATATTTTTCTCAATCTCTGATTTAGTTCTATCATCTAGCCGACCTCTCTGGTTTCTTTCTTTATCAACAATAAAGACTGAACTTGAGTTTAACTCAGAACTTAAAATTGAGGAGGTTTTAAAATTATTATAAGTTTCTTTAATTAAATTTTCTGATGCGAAAGCAAACTTCCAATATTGCAAAGGCATAAAAGCATCTAACTCCTTTTTTAATTGATTAACTTGATTCTTTGCTGAAAACGGTACTAGAGCTAAAACCTGAAAACGTTTAAAACCCAAAAATTTATCATATATTAATTCTTTTAGATTTAGAGCTATTGTTGGGTCCTGCATAGGTCGCTTACCTAGAAAAGTAACTACACTAAGTTGGTCTTTTAATACCACATCTTCACCATCAAGTGTCTTAAAGTTGTTCAATTCATCTATATCATACTTTACAACATCCAAAGTTTCATAATTGTGCTTAGAGGGATACAAGAAAAGTAAGAATATTACTGGTAAAAAGAATAAAATAGATAGGACTAAAGGCTTTTTGACGTTTACTAGCTTCATTAGTTTGAAGTTATAAAATTTAAGTACAATTCTCTATTGAAAAATTAGTTTTTGTATTTACTATTCCAAATAGACTCATTAAAGTTTTTCCTCATCATAAAAAACAGGTAAAAGGTAATAAAAACAAAAGTCTTAATATTAAATACAAAAATCACGAATAATTCAACGTCGGAAAAACTATCGAAGCAAACACTCCATAATGCAGTTGATATTAAACTTAAAAATATTGAGCTAAATATCAACGTATTAATATTTTTAAAAGGCCAAACTAACCAACGTCGATAAGTTTTAAGATCACGACCCCACTTGTGTATCAGGTAATAATAATCATTCCCTATTGGAACAAACAATAAAGGATCCTCTTTAACTCGAAGCCTAAAAAGCTTAGATGGGGCCATTATTTTAAAATTCTCAAACTCTGTTTCATGCCTTTTTTCTAACTCAGGGATAATATTGAAAAGTTCACTTGGATAATCTCCTTTGAATAGATTGGTGTCAAGAAAACGTAATCTGTACCGAATACATAATTTTTTTATAGATTCAATGTGAAATATTTTTCCAGTTTCAAGCTCATCAAAGTTAAGGTGATTTGGACTTGAATTATTTTTGCTTTTCAAGTTGTTTTTTACCCGGTCTTTTGTACTAGTCTTACTCCTAAAAATATCCTTTATCAAAAGGTCAAAGCTGTGAGAATCAATAGACTTGTCTCTATCCCTTTTTAAAGCTGTATGCAAATTTAAATTAAACATAAAATATAGTGAAAAAACAAAAATAATGAAATATAAGTGAAGAAAACTGCAGAGAGCTCGGTTTTAACAATTTTTTGTATTTATATTAAGAAGGGTTGAAAAAATTTTACTAAAAATCCCTTTTTATAAATCCATTATCGTAGATAGATTCAATATAGCCACCCTCTTGCAAAAGAATAAAAATTAAATAGCAAATTAAAAACACAGCAGTCCAAACTACTACTCTCCTTAGTGACTTTGTCTCATCGCGCATGTGCATGAAATCCCAGGTTATATAATAAGCTTTAATAATGGTAAGTACAATGAATATTAGGTTAAGACTCTTTGTATAAATAAATGCTGAAAATAAAATATTTAAAAGTGTGGCGGTGAATCCCCCTTCAAAAGGTGACATTGATGGTGTCATTAAAATCGCAGGTTTGTAAATTCCTAAAACAACCTCAATTGCAGTAACAATAGACAACAACAAAAGGACTCCCCAAATCTTTTGAGTATTGGATTTAAACTTAATTAAACCTCTAAATATTTCTAATTTGTGCGAGTGTTCTGCCATCACTAATTATTTAAACTAGATAAAAGAATGTAAATACAAAAACCCAGACCAAGTCTACAAAATGCCAATAAAGTCCAACTTTCTCTACCATTTCATAATCTTTTCTCCTTTCATAAGTACCAATAATAACATTGAAAAATATTATAATGTTTATGACGACTCCAGAAAAAACGTGAAAACCATGAAATCCAGTTATAAAAAAGAAGAAATCTGCAAAAAGAGGCACACCATATTCATTGACTTCCAAGTTAGCACCCTTAACATACCTTTTCCCATTTTTCTTTAATTGTATTAATGATTCTTCTCTTGACAAAACCGTTTTTTCCCCCCCACTATTAATAGTTTGTGTACGAACTAAAATGTCAGGGTTAGAATTTAATCCTTTATATATGTCGCCAACAGAAAATTCTGGTAGACTACTTTCACTGGAAAACCATATACCTTTTTTACTTTCATGCTGTATACGCTCTGAAGCAGCGGCAATAGTAAAGTCTTCTACTGGGACTCTTTTAAAAACTCTTTCACCATTAACATTTTTGTATTCTCCAAACTGCAAAATATTACCTCCTTTTGTTTGGACTGCTCCATAATCGCCTTTGATAAAAGTAGCCCATTCCCATGCCTGAGATCCAACAAAAATTGCCCCCCCAAGAATAGTAAAGAACATGTACCATATCACCTTATTCTTTTTCATTTCATGGCCAGCATCAACTGCCAATACCATGGTAACAGAAGACATAATTAAAATGAAAGTCATGAAGGCAACATATATCATAGGTAATTCTTGACCATGCAAAAAGGGAACGTGTGTGAAAACTTCGTCTGCTATTGGCCAATAGTCAATATACTTGAACCTAGAAAATCCGTATGCTGCAAGGAATCCTGAAAATGTTAATGCATCAGAAACAATAAAAAACCACATCATTAACTTTCCATATGAAGCCCTGAAAGGTCGGTTTCCTCCTTCCCAAGTTGAATCATTAGAGGGTGATGTTGAAATGGTGGTGTTCATTGTTTAAAGATCTTTGACAATTACAAAAATAATCAATTAATTTTGTTAAAGAAAAAGAAAAAGAAAAAGAGATAGAGCCATAAAAAATCTACAAAGTGCCAAAAGGTTGAAGCTAATTCAAAGCCCAGCATATTGGATACTTGATACCTGTTATTAAAATTGTTAATAATTACAATAATCAGCGAGATCAATCCAACAACTACATGAACTATGTGAAGGATGGCAATTATATAAATGTATGAAACCGTTACATTGCTGGTTGGACCTGTAAAATTGTAACCAAGGGCAATGTAATTTTCAAATGCTGAAAGCTGTAAAAAAATAAAACTTAAGCCTAAAATAAAGGTTACCACAAGAAGTATTTGTGTAAGAAAAGATTCTCCTTTCTTAAAAAAGAATTTAGCGAATATTAATGTAAAACTACTTATAATTATTACAACAGTACTGTAACTAAATGAGTTTGGGATTGGAAAATCATAAAGCCAATCTTCTCGTGAGCTACTGACAATAAATGCACTTGTAAGACCTCCAAAAGTCATTATTAAGGAAATGATACCAAACCAAAGCATCATTTTCTTAGCTTTCTTTTTCTTATTTTTTATTTGGTCATAATTGTCGTTCATAGTGTTATAAAAATTTATCTGTTACATAAACAATCTGCGTAAATGTTAAAAAGAAAATACTCATAATCATCAAGTTCCTAGCATCTGAATCAGTCTGATTCTTAAATAACCTAAATCCATAAACTAAAAAGACTATTCCAAATAAAAATATCAATATTCCCGCTCGAATTGAAAGATTCAGGTTTCCTGTGTAAGGTGAAAGTGGAGCTAAACAAACTAAAATAGTCCAAATGACATATGCAATTATCTGAAGTGCTGTTCCTTTGCCCTTGCTCCCCGTTGGTAACATCCTAAATCCTGCCTTTTGATAATCGTTATCTGAAAACCAGGCAATTGCCCAAAAGTGTGGGAACTGCCAAAAAAATTGAATCATAAATAGAATTCCTGCTTCTAAGCTAAATTGCCCGGTACATGCAATCCAACCTAGCATAAATGGAATTGCCCCTGGAATTGCTCCAGCAAGGACTGAAAATGAACTTACTTGTTTTAACGGAGTGTACACACTTGTATAAATAAATATCGAAATTGCAGCTAACATTGCAGTTTTTTGATTAATATTATATAGAAATGAGAGACCAATTATCGATAGAAAAACGGCTAATATGAATGCTGTCTTAATGGATATTCTTCCCATTGGTATTGGCCTTGACTTAGTTCTCAACATAAGTGCATCAAAATCTCTTTCAATAATTTGATTGAAAATATTGGAAGCGCCTACCATGCAGTAACCACCTGAGATTAAAAGAAAAAGAACTGTAAAATCAATATTTTCTGCCGCAAGTAAATATCCCGCAATACACGAAAAAACAACGCTTAACGACAAACCCATTTTTGTTACCGCTTTGAAGTCTTTAAATCCATGCTTTATGGATAAGAAAGCTGAAGTATATTGTGGCATATTTTACTAAATTCCCTTTTTTGAAATGCAAAGATAAATTTTAATTATATTTTAATCAATATAAAAATTGTTCGGATGATATAATATTATAAAATAAATCGGTATGTAAATTTTATTAAAAAGATGTTTTGTGGCCGCTGGTCAATAATTCCTGATTGTATTCCGTCAATTAAACTATCGCTAGCAAAAAATTCATTTCTCATTCCTTGAGACCAAACTAAAAACAATTCAGACCCAGGAATATATTCCCAGCGTAACACTAAATTTGAATTAAATTGCGTAAATGAAAAATCTGGATTAGAAATACTATAATCGCTATTCCCATCTAAATTGTCATCAAAAGAATAAACATCGTTGTTATATTCAATTTGAGACAAATCATACAATTGAAAACGATCTGTGAGACTTGAAGCGATTGAATTTGTAACATATTTAAACTCAGTGTATTTCCCTGTACTTATAAAAGGTTCTGCATAAAATTGAATTGATAGGTTAGGGTTTATAGCATAATTAATCCTCAATGTTGCTTTCAATGTTCTATTTTCTATTGTCCCCATTATGTAACGAGTTGTACTGTCGAATGACCTAGTGGCTACATATTGTGTTTTATTTGGTCGAAACTCATATTCGGGTGAAAATGAAATATTAAAGGCATTGAATGGTTGATAATTAAAACCTGCATCAAATTTTAAAAATGAAAAATTATTTTCCTTGGCTTGCGAGTGAACGATCCCAATTCTTGTGTTAAAATTTCTACGGTCATCAGAACGAAAATATAAAAACTGTCTGTTGTCTTGCGAAAATCGCCAACGAGGTCCTCCACGCAATTCGGCATTTCGATAATTTCTCGGCCTATGAGTGTATCCAAAATTCAAACTTGAATTATTCAAAAATGTTAGTCTAGATTTAATTTGGAATTGAGTCCTGTTGTGGTTATTCCCGAAATCAAATGAGGAAAATTGATTAAGCTCAAAATTTATTCTCCTAAAGATTGATATTGGCTTAGCGGTTTTGTATTCTAAATTAAAAACTTGAAATTTTGAATCTGCGCGTCTCATAAAGCCTATATCGTTCAACTCTAGTTCTGGTGATGACCATTTGAATGCTAAATCATAATTCCAATTTCTTCCTCCGTCTTTACCAATTTCTATAAGTCCACCTGTTCCGGTCATTGATGTCTTATTGGAATCCACACTGACATGATCAGCATCAACCCTATTGAAAAGATGTGTCAGGTTCTGTTGTGTCTCTAATATAGATTCAGGACTACCAATGACGTGGCTTGCCACAACGTTTGATTGCAGATAATAAGTCCTGTTAAGCCATTGGTGTCTGAAATCAATGCCAGTTGAATAAGCTTGATCCCTTAAAATTGAAGTCGCATCTTGGGCAGATCTGTTTACAGAGGTGAAAATAGCTCCAAGGAATGTGTTTCTCTGATTCATGTCTTTTTGTAGCCGAGCAACGAAATAATTTGTTAATGGTTCCACCAAAGTTTCACCACTATTATCTTCTGATTCTATGTCCGCAAACTCATTTGAAGTTAGTGCACTTAAAAGACCTATTGACCAACCGGCTTTTGTTTTCCCACTAAACTTTGCTGCTGCTAGAATGGTTGTATTTTGAGGACGATTAATGAAACTATTTTGTTCCAAATCTGGATATACTTGTGGAGGTCTCCCAATTCTTCTTGAAAAAAACAAGTCATTTTGATTACCTGCATAGCGATAACTAAAAATATTCTTGTTCTCAACAAAAAAAGGCCTCTGTTCCCTGTTGAAAATTTCAAATCCATCTAAAGCTATTGCTGCTGGATCTGCTTCAACTTGTCCAAAATCGGGGTTAATTGTTATATCCAAAGTAAGGTCATTAGTAATACCAATTTTTGCATCCAAACCTGAATTAAGCTGGAATGCTTGACCATCAGATTTAAATGGATTGGTGTCTTCAGGCTCGTAAATTTCAAACTTGGATACAATAAAGGGTTGAATTTCTATTTGTTTTTGAGGTCTGATATCTTTCAAACCTCTTAACTCTCCTGCTTCACTAACCCAGCCCGCTGAACCAACAGGTATTCGATTCCACGCAGACAGCTCATTTTCTTTAAATAAATTTCGAGCGACATTTAGTCCCCAAACCTGTTCACCAGAATCGCCAAAGCGTAACTGACTAAGGGGTATTTTCATCTCTGCCGACCATCCATTTGAAATAATCTTAGCTTTAGTTGTCCAGATAGGATTCCAGCTATCATCAATATCATCACCATTATTTGTTATTATTTCATCTCCACGAACTCCAGCGGCCGTAACAGTAAATAAAAATGCGGTTCGTAAATCATGATAGCTGTCAATTAATACGTTAATTCTATCCCCTTCAAAGCCATCCCGCCTTGAAAGGCGATTAGTTATTGTTGACGGATCAGAATCTAATGCTAATAAAGCTATGTATATATATTTTTCATCATATAGTATTTTAAATTTGGTTTTCTCGGTTGGAGAAGTATTTTCGTCAGGATAGACTTCAATGAAATCATTGCCCCAGGGGACTAGTTCCCAAGAAGAATCGTTCAGGTATCCATCTATAATTATTGAGCTACTGTTAACTAATTTTTCGGTATGATAAATTTTCTTTGATGAATTTTGCGAAAATGACATCATTGCTACAAACATAAATGTGCTTTGAATTAAGAAAATTCTTGCTAATGAATTGAACTTCGTCATCATGTTGAAAATATGGCAAATATATACTGCTGAAGCAATTTAAATTTACAATTTTGAAAAGTTTAACTTATGCAGAAAATAAGAAAATCCTTGTTAATCTTAGAATAAATTAAAAAATATCCTCATGTAGATTTTGTTTGTTATGATTTATAATTGTAAGTTTGCAGACCTTTTTAAGAAGAAAAGTTTGATTTTAATACAAAAAACGTGAAGTCACTGAGTTATAAAACAGTTTCTGCAAACAAAACAACAACTGAAAAGTCGTGGGTCTTAGTCGATGCCGATGGTCAAAATCTCGGACGCTTAGCTTCTAGAATTGCGATTATATTGAGAGGAAAACACAAAACCAACTTTACCCCACATATTGATTGCGGAGATAATGTTATTGTCATTAATGCAGAAAAAATATCCCTCACTGGTAAAAAATGGGATCAAAAAAAATATATTCGACATACAGGTTACCCTGGCGGACAAAGGTCATTGTCAGCTAAAGAACTTTTTGATAAAAGCCCTGTGCGGTTGATTGAAAAATCTGTGAAAGGAATGCTTCCAAAAAATAAACTTGGAGCATCATTGTATAGAAATCTTCACGTTAATCTTGGTGAAGAATTTTCACAAAAAGCACAGAAACCAAAATTAATCAATTTGACTGATATAAATTAATATGGATGTAATACACAAAATAGGAAGAAGAAAAAAGGCAATTGCTCGTGTTTATGTCTCCAAAGGCAAAGGTAATTTAACTGTTAATGAAAGAGATTTCAAAGCCTATTTTACTACTTCAACTTTACAATACAAAGTCACTCAACCACTAAATTTAACAGATAATCAATCCAACTTTGATATCAAAATAAATGTTTATGGTGGTGGTGTCAACGGGCAGGCAGAAGCCGCTAGACTTGCACTATCCCGCGCCATGTGCGAATTAGACAAGAATAACAGAGAATTACTAAAACCAGAGGGCTTGTTAACTCGAGATCCAAGAATGGTTGAAAGAAAGAAATTTGGACAGAAAAAAGCTCGTAAGAAGTTTCAATTTTCTAAACGTTAAAGATATAATTGAAAAGTATAATTAGTTTAGCATCTAAATGTTAAAGGCCTAAAATTAGCCACTTTATCATTGCTAAAAATTAAGAAAGTAAACTAATATTAATGGGAAAAATAGAAGTAAAAGAACTACTCGATAATGGAGTCCATTTCGGACACCTAACTAGAAAATGGGACCCCAACATGGCTCCATACATCTACATGGAGCGTAATGGTATCCATATCATAAATCTATACAAAACAGTAGCAAAACTGGAAGAATCATCAAAGGCAATTAGTAAAATTGCAGCCTCTGGCCGTAAAATTTTATTTGTAGCTACAAAAAAACAAGCGAAAGATATAGTTGCTCAAAAAGCAGCAACTGCAAAGATGCCTTACATCACTGAACGATGGCCGGGTGGAATGCTAACTAATTTTGTTACTATAAGAAAAGCTGTAAAAAAAATGGCTTCAATTGATAGGATGAAAAAAGATGGCACCTTTAATACATTGTCAAAAAAAGAACGCCTTCAGGTAGACCGACTTAGATCAAAACTTGAAAAAAATCTGGGATCTATCTCTGAAATGACTCGTTTACCGGGTGCACTATTTGTAGTTGACATCAAACGCGAACACATTGCCGTCAAAGAAGCTAAGAAACTAAACATACCTGTTTTTGCTATGGTCGATACTAATTCTGACCCCAGACAAGTGGACTTTGTAATTCCATCAAATGATGACGCAACTAAATCCATATCTAAAATTATGGAGGTGATAAGTAATTCTGTAATTGAAGGATTATCAGTTAGAAAAGCAGAAAAAGAAGGCGCTCAAAACGCCTCAGATATTGAAAAAAACCTTTCACAAGTTGCAAAAGCTGATGAAACTACTAAAAAAGAAGAAGAATAAAGAATACTACATTAATCACTAATAAACAAAATGACTAAAGTAACTGCTGCTGAAGTAAATCAGCTAAGAAAAGCAACTGGAGCAGGAATGATGGATTGTAAAAATGCTCTTGTTGAAGCTAACGGAGACTTTGATGCCGCGATAGATGTCCTAAGAAAAAAAGGGCAAAAAATTGCTGCAAAAAGAGCGGACAGAGAATCTAATGAAGGAGCTGCAATAGCTAAAGTAAATGATGATAACACAGTAGGTGTTGCAATAGTCTTGGCTTGTGAAACAGACTTCGTAGGAAAAAATGAAAAGTTTTTAAATCTAGCAAATCAATTTGCTGAAATTGCTCTCAAGGCAAATTCTATAGAATCTTTTCTTAATTCTGATTTCGGTGGTATGACTGTCAGCGAAAAATTAATTGAGCAAACAGGTGTAATTGGCGAGAAATTAGACATTAAAGTCTTTGAAAAAATCGAGTCAGCATATGTAGGATCATATGTTCACATAAATAAAATCGCTGCATTGGTTGGACTTTCAAAAAAAGTTATAAAATGCCAGGATTTAGCAAAAGATTTAGCAATGCAAGTGGCTTCAATGGGTGCTACCTCATTATCGTACAAAGATTTTGATGATTCGTACGTTAATTCAGAAACTGAAGCTCGCATTGCAGCAATCGAAAAAGAAAATGAAGAACTAAAAAGATTGGGAAAGCCTACAAAGAATGTCCCAAGATATATATCCATGGCCCAATTGACCCCAGAAGTTCTAGAAAATGCTAAATATGAGATGGAAAATCAGCTCAAAAATGAGGGAAAACCAGAGCAAATTTGGGAAAAAATATTGCCTGGCAAAATGGAAAGATTTATCTCAGATAACACTACACTAGATAAAGAACAATGTTTAATAAATCAAGTATTTATTAAAGACGAAAAGAGCACCGTCGAACAATACATATCTTCTTACGGAGATGTTGAAGTAACTACATTCAAGAGAGTTTCTTTAGGATAGTTCAGTCTTGATATAATTTGTTTTATATTTGTTCAGTCATTAGTTCGCCTATGATCTATAAACGAATACTATTAAAACTTTCAGGTGAGGCTCTTATGGGTGTCCGCCAATATGGAATTGACCCAAAACGCATTACTGAATATGCACAAGATATTAAGAAAATAGTTGAACAAGGGGTTCAAGTTGCCATTGTAATTGGAGGGGGAAATATATTTAGAGGGCTTTCAGGGGCTAATAATGGAATGGAGCGAGTTCAGGGAGATCATATGGGCATGTTAGCAACAATTATTAATGGATTAGCACTTCAAAGTGCTCTTGAAAACGAGAAAATTGAAACAAGACTTCAATCCGCAATAAAAATTAACGAAGTTGCTGAGCCTTTTATTCGAAGACGTGCAATTCGTCATTTGCAAAAGAATAGAGTAGTTATTTTTGGTGGCGGTACTGGAAATCCATACTTTACAACCGATTCAGCTGCAGTACTACGAGCCATTGAAATCGAAGCTGACGTTATACTTAAAGGAACTCGTGTGGATGGAATCTATAACGCAGACCCCGAAAAAGATTCCTCCGCTAGTAAATATAACGCAATTAGTTTTGCTGATGTTTTAAAAAAGGGTTTAAAAGTAATGGATACAACAGCATTCACCTTAAGCCAAGAAAATAAATTGCCAATTATCGTCTTTGATATGAACAAAAAAGGAAATCTGGCAGGAATAATCTCAGGGGAAAAAATAGGAACAAGAGTAAGCTAGAAATTATGAACGAAGAAGTTGAATTTATTTTAGAGAGTGCTAAAGAATCAATGGAAAAAGCTTTGGAACATTTAGAAAAACAATTTGTAAATATTCGCGCTGGTAAGGCTAGCCCATCCATGCTTGGAAGTGTTAGTTTGGAATATTATGGCACTCAAGCACCATTATCCCAGGTTGCGAATGTAAATACTCCTGACGGAAAGACAATTACTGTTCAGCCATGGGAAAAAGCGTTGCTCCAAGACATTGAGCATGCTATTGTGAACGCTAACCTTGGATTTAATCCGATGAATAATGGTGAGATTATCATAATTAACATTCCGCCATTAACACAAGAGCGCAGAAAGGAGTTGGCCAAACAAGCAAAATCGGAAGCAGAAGAAGCTAAAATCTCAATTCGTGGCTCAAGAAAAGAAGCTAACAAAGACTTGAAAAAAATAGAAGATATCTCAGAAGATTTTAAAAAAAATACGGAAAAAGATATCCAAGAAATGACAGATCTTTATACAAACAAAGTTGATTCCCTATTTGCTGCTAAAGAAAAAGAAATTTTAACAGTCTAAACTATTTAACTTTTTTTTAAAGTTTCCTTTGAATTCTTTAAGCTAAGAATCCAATTCTTTTACATAACTTTGGCATCTTTTAATTCAAGATGTTTAAAAAAGAATCTACAAATTTTTGGGACACACTAGCAAGAATAATTCTTAGAAACCGGATTTTAATTCTTTGCCTTCTGACTCTTTTTACACTCCTGATGATTTCGCAATGGAAGAATATGAAATTTAGTTTTACTGAAGCAAATTTGCTGCCAGATAAACACCCTGTTAATGTTGAATATAATAAGTTTTTGAAGGTTTTTGGAGAGGAAGGTAATGTAATTGTATTAGCAATAAAAGATAAAAATCTCTATTCAATAGATAAAATTAATGCTTGGAATAACTTATCCAAATCGCTGAGTAAAAATAAAAATATTGAAAATATTATCTCACTTCAAAATCTAAAAAATTTAATTAGAAATGATATCACTAAGCAATTTGATTTTACTCCGCTAATTAAAGATTCAATCAAGTCCAGCGAAGAACTTATTAAGCTAAAAAGTACCATTAATGATGAATTACCGTTCTACAAAAACATGGTTTTTAGTGAAAACCGTGACGCTATTCGATCTATACTATTCTTAAAAAAAGCTGTTGTTAATACATCTAAAAGAAAAGATTTTGTGTTGAACAATTTAATCCCAAAAATTGAAAAATTTGAGAAAAAAACTGGAATGAATGTTCGTGTATCTGGGATGCCTTACATAAGAACGATGAACTCAAAAAATATCATTTCCGAAATTGAAATATTTATAATTGCGGCTGTTTCAATAACCTCATTGATTTTTTTCTTCTTTTTTCGCTCTGTAAGAGCTACACTTATTTCGATGTTTGTTGTTGTAATTGGAGTTATGTGGACTTTTGGAATCTTAGGGGCTTTAAGATATGAAATTACTGTTCTTTCCGCCTTAATTCCGCCAGTAATAATTGTTATAGGAGTACCAAATTGTATTTTTCTAATCAATAAATATCAGCTCGAATTTATTAATCACGGAAACAAGATTAAATCATTACAGAGAATGATTGCTAAAATTGGTAATGCTACACTAATAACAAACTCAACAACTGCTTTGGGCTTTGCCACTTTTATTATAACAAAAAGTAAATTATTAACAGAGTTTGGTACGGTAGCTTCCTTAAGTATAATGGCTGTTTTTATACTTTCAATACTTATTATTCCAATTATCTACAGCTATTTGCCGCGACCAAAAGAAATACATCTTGAACACCTTAAAAAAAAATGGGTAAAGAGCTTGGGTGATTGGATTGAAAATGCAGTTATAAATAAAAACATTAAAATTTATACTACATCTATCCTACTTACACTTTTTGCTATTGCTGGATTGTCACTAATTAAAACCTCTGGAAGTCTACTTGAAGATATGCCCAAAAATGCTGCATTCTACAAAGACATAGAATTTTATGAAAAGGAATTCAAAGGCATAATGCCAATTGAAATTGTAATAAAGACAAACAAGCCTGGAGGTATACTTAGATCCTCTGCTTTAAGAAAAATGAATACTTTAGAAAAAGTTATAAAGGAAATTCCACAATTATCTGAGCCGATTTCAGTAGTTAGTATTGCAAAATACTTCCGTCAAGCTTACTGGGGTGGTGATTCAAAATACTACTCATTACCTACAAAACTTGAAGGTTTCGGAATGAATTCATATGTAAAGCGGTCCAAATCAAACTTGAGCTTAGTAAAAAATTATGTAGACTCAACCGGGCAATATGCAAGAATCACTACTTATATTAAAAATTCTGGAATTGATCAAATGGATCAAATTGAAGGAATACTTAGTGATAAAATATCTGAATTATTTGATAATGAAAACTATGAAGTTTTAATTACTGGTAAGGCGTATATTTTTGAAAAAGGAACAAGGTTCCTTATTAAGAATCTAGTTCTTTCTCTTGGTCTTGCCATTTTACTAATCTCGATATTTATGGCCTACATGTTTCGTTCACTTAAAATGATTCTTATATCATTAGTCCCTAATTTAATTCCTCTATTAATAACCGCAGGGATAATGGGGTTTTTTGGAGTTTCAATTAAGCCCTCAACTGTGCTAGTATTTAGTATAGCCTTCGGAATCTCAGTCGATGATACAATCCATTTTCTGGCAAAATACCGCCAGGAACTTATCTCCAATTCGTGGCATACAAAAAAATCTGTTTTAAATGCACTTAGAGAAACTGGAATAAGTATGTTTTACACATCTGTTGTTTTATTTTTTGGCTTTTCAGTATTTATAACGTCTGATTATGGAGGTACTGTAGCACTTGGAGCACTAATTTCTGGAACTCTTTTATTAGCTATGTTAGCAAACTTATTACTACTACCAAAATTGCTTATTTCTCTAAGAAATGGAGTTAATAATTAAAATTTTTCAAAAAAACTTTAATAAAAATCAAGTTCAGTTGACCAAAAAAGAATAAGACGAAGAAACAATAATACTAAAGTTTTATATTTGTACTTATTCTGTTTATGATGTATACTACAATAGCCAAACTATTAGAAGGAAAAATAAAAAACCCCTCTGTTCAGGTCAAAGGTTGGGTGAAATCGTTCAGGGCCAAGAGGTTTGTCTCACTAAATGATGGATCATGTTTGAGAGATATCCAATGTGTAATAGATTTTGAGAAAACGGATTCTGTACTAATAGAAAAGATTAATGTAGGAGCTGCATTATGTATAGACGGAAAATTAATCAAAAGTCAGGGTGAAGGCCAAGAGTTTGAAATAAAAGTCTCAAATATTGAAATATTAGGTGAAGCTGACCCCCTGAAAATTTCTAAGACAATTTTACAACCCAAAAAACACTCTCTTGAATTTTTAAGAGAGCAGGCTCATTTACGTTCAAGAACAAAAACTTTCGGAGCAGTAATGCGACTACGATCATCGCTTTCTTTTGCAATTCACAAATATTTTAATGAAAATGGATTTTACAACATGCACAGTCCTATTATCACAGGTACGGATGCAGAAGGGGCTGGCGAAATGTTTAGAGTGACTACATTGGATGTAAAAAAAGAATTTCGCTCAGACGATAATAAAGTTGATTTTAGCAAGGACTTTTTTGGTAAAGAAACCAATCTAACTGTGTCGGGTCAACTTGAAGCTGAGACGTATGCAATGGGGCTCGGGAAAGTATATACATTTGGCCCCACATTCAGAGCTGAAAATTCAAATACCTCTAGACATCTAGCTGAGTTTTGGATGATTGAGCCAGAAGTCGCCTTTATGGACTTGAATGGTAACATGAAACTAGCTGAAGATTTTCTAAAGACTGTAATTAAATCTGTTATCAAAACCAATAAAAATGACTTAGATTTTCTTGAAAAACGCCTTGTTCAGGAAGAAAAAAGAAAACCTGAAAATGAGAGAAATCCAATGTTATTAATAGAAAAATTAAGATTTGTTGTAGACAACAGTTTCAAGCGTATCAGTTACAGCGAGGCTTTTGAAATCTTGAAAAAATCAAAACCAAACAAAAAGAAAAAATTTAAATACCTGATTGATAAATGGGGGGCTGATTTNCAAAGNGAACATGAGCGGTTTTTAGTTGAAAAGCACTTTAAATCACCTGTTATTGTCTATGATTACCCTGAAAAAATTAAGGCATTCTACATGCGTCTAAATGAAGACGGAAAAACAGTCCGTGCAATGGACATTTTGTTCCCTGGTATAGGAGAAATTGTTGGGGGATCGCAAAGAGAGGAGAGACTAGATGTCCTAAAAAATAAAATGGCTGCGTCTGGGATAAGCGAAAAGGAGCTGTGGTGGTATCTTGATTTAAGAACTTATGGTACAGCTGTTCACTCAGGATTTGGACTAGGATTTGAGCGACTTGTAATGTTTGTCACCGGAATGAACAATATAAGAGATGTGATTCCTTACCCAAGAACACCAAATAATGCTGAATTTTAACAGATTTATATGAAAGTTAAATGATGAAATTAGAAAACAATAATTTATTTCAGATTTTATAATTTTAAACAAAAAAATAATGCTAAGGCAATATTTAAACTTAAAGCTCTCACAAAAACTATCTCCACAGCAAATACAATTGATGAAGTTGATCCAGTTACCTACTCAAGCATTTGAAGAGCGAATTAAGCAAGAGTTGGAAGAAAATTTAGCCTTAGAAAGCGGTAACGAAGTAGTAGACGAATTGCTTGCTAGTGATGACTTTGAGGAAAATGAAAGCATTCAAAACGAAGAGATTAATATTGATGATTATCTTAGTGATGACGAAGTTCCTGACTATAGATTAAATTTTAATAATTACAGTCCTGATGAAAAAGACAAGTCAATCCCATATGCGTCTGGTAAATCATTTACGCAATACCTTACAGACCAGTTGAATACCTTCCGCCTTGAAGACAATTCATATATAATTGCAAGATTTCTTATTGGAAGTATTGATGAAAGTGGTTACATAAGAAGAACTATATTAGATATAATTGATGATTTAGCATTTACTGAAAATATTAATGCAAGTNCTGAAAAAATTAAAAAAGTCCTAGAGATAGTTCAACAACTCGACCCAGCTGGGGTCGGTGCGACTAACCTTAGAGAGTGTCTGTTAATTCAAATTAAAAGAAAAAAAGAATCGACAAATACAGCTTTAGCTACGAAAATCCTTGAAAAAGCATTCGAGCAATTTTCAAAAAAACACTACTCTAAATTGATTAAAAAGTTCAATATTAGCGAAGAAGAGCTTAAGTTAGCAATTCAAGAAATAGAACGCCTAAATCCTAAGCCAGGAAGCTCATTTTCCAGCAACTTAAAATCAATTGAACATGTAGTCCCCGACTTTACAATTACAATTAATGACGGAGAATTAAGACTAGTAATTAATTCAAGAAACGCACCAAAACTTCAAGTCTCAAAATCTTACAGCGAAATGCTGTTAGGTTACAAAGAAGCTAAGAAGAAATCAAAACAACAAAAAGAAACAGTTCAGTTTATTAAACAAAAACTAGATTCAGCAAAATGGTTTATTGACGCAGTGCAGCAAAGACAAGAAACTCTATATGTGACAATGAGCGCAATTATGCAATATCAAAAGCAATATTTATTAACCGGTGACGAAGAGCAGTTGCGCCCTATGATACTAAAAGACATAGCTGATGAAATAAACATGGATGTGTCTACTATTTCAAGGGTTGCCAATAGTAAATATGTGAATACGCCATATGGGACTAAACTTATTAAAGAATTTTTTAGCGAATCAATGACTAATGATCAAGGAGAAGAAGTCTCAACCAAAGAAATAAAAAGTATTCTTAAATCGGTAATTGGTAATGAAAACAAGAAAAAGCCACTAACTGACGATAAATTATCTAAAATCTTAAAGGATAAAGGATACCCAATTGCGAGAAGAACAATTGCCAAATATCGTGAACAATTGGGCTTGCCTGTTGCCCGTCTAAGGAAAGAAATTTAAGTTATACTTTCTTAATAACATTGGTTACAATACCCCATATCANAAAATCATTTTCCTTTGTTATCTTAATTGCTTCATAATTTTTATTTTCCGGTTTTAACCATACGTCACCGTTTTTTACAATCAAACGTTTTACAGTAAATTCTCCATCTAAATAGCAAACAGCGATCCTATTGTGCTCTGGGTTAAGACTCCTGTCAATTATTAATAAATCATTATCGCTTAACCCCGCATCAATCATGGATTGACCACTAACTCTTGCAAAAAAAGTAGCCTCCTTGTTCTTAATCAGTTCATTGTCCAAAGATAGTCGCTCCTGTTTAAAATCATCCGCGGGCGAAGGAAATCCTGCTGATATACCGGACTCAAAATAAATTGCGCCACTGTCACTTAATGGGTTCTTTGGAAAAAAAAATATTAACTTTTGGTTCTGCTCATTTAGCATTTTACTGAAATTATATCATTCAAATTAGTTGTATAACGAGGAGATAAACGCTGCTGACGCATTTTCCAAGTCCTGCTTAAATCCTGGCTACCTAACTTTAATTTTGTGTTGCCATATTTCTTATTCAAANAATCTATGGTAGACATAAGTGGCTTGTGGCGAGGATCTTCATGATCAAACATTTCTAATTGTCGATTGTAAGTAGGAACAATACCCATCAAAATAACGCCCGCTTTTTTATAAAAAACACCTTGCTTATAAATAGATTCAATTGCAGAGANTGCACTTGAGCTGATTACCAAACTCGAATCAGTTGGAAAAGGAAAAGCAACTGTTTTACTAACGCGATACTTAATACCCTGATTTATAAAACGATTACTTCTTAAAAAAACAAGTAACATATAACAACTTGAGTCTTGCCTTCTTAGTTTTTCAGCACAAATACTAGCGAATGTGGAAATACGCTCTTTTAAATCATCCAAGTGNATTAAATTTTCTTCAAAACTACGCGTAGTTGCAATCATTCGCTTACTTTTAACCTTCTCCATTTCTATCTTAGAAATACCCTCCAAATCCTTCTTTAGCCTCCATTCATTTATAGAAAATTTCTGCCGTAACCAAGCATCTGAAAACTGTATAAAATCATACGCTGTTTTACAGCCTTTCTGTCTCAGCCTCGCAGACAAAGCAATACCGATACCCCAAACCTTATCAATAGGCGTCCACTTCAGTGCCTTCAATCGTTTTTCCTCCGTATCAATCACGTAGATTCCTGCTGTGATCTCTGGAAATTTTCGCGCAATTTTGTTGGCAACTTTAGAAAGCGCTTTAGTTGGAGCTATGCCCACACATGTTGGAATACCTGTCCACTTTAAAATACACTCTCTAATGGTGTTGGCATAGGATTCTAAATCGTAATTTTCGAATCCCTCTAGCCTAAGAAAAGCTTCATCAATACTANAAATTTCTACATCGGGTGTAAATCTCTCAAGTATCTTCATAACACGCCTACTCATGTCTCCATAAAGGGGATAATTTGAAGAAAAAACCTGGACTTTGTAAAGTTCAAAGAAACTTTTATATTTAAATGCAGGCGCGCCCATTGGCAACCCTAGAGCTTTCGCTTCATCACTTCGAGAAATTACACAGCCATCATTATTAGATAAAATTGCAATAGGCTTATCTCTTAAACTTGGATTAAAAACCCGCTCACAAGAAGCATAAAAATTATTACAATCAACTAACGCATACATATTTTAAAGATAATGCATTTACATTCTTTTCTAAAAAAAAAACCACCTTATTTTAAATTAAAAAATTATACATAAAAAAGATAATTTAATTCTTTTTCTGTGGGGAATTAATGGATTTATATAACTTTGAAAACGATTATAAAATAGTTAGTCTTATGAGAATTAAATTTGCTGTGTTAGTTATGATAATATTTTCACCAACTCAATACAGCCTAAGTCAAAACATTGAACCGCTAGACTCAATTACTATTCAATCTACAAGAATTGATTTACCATTCAAAGAAAGCTCAAGAACAATAAGCATAATTACGGAAGAGGATATTAAAAGTAGTCCAGCGATGAACTTGGCTGAACTTTTACAACAAGAAGCAGGAATAGATGTAAGAAGGCAGGGAGTATTTGGAATGCAATCGGACCTGTATATAAGAGGTGGTAGTTTTGATCAGACACTGATACTGATCGATGGTATAAAAGTTGAAGATCCACAGACAGGGCATCACAATTTAAACATTGCATTACCATTAGAGCTTATCAAACAGATTGAAATAATCAAAGGACCAGCTGCAAGAATATTTGGTCAAAATGCATTTACTGGGGCCATTAATATTGTAACAAAATCCACCACAAAACTTAAAAGTAGCGCAGGATTTCAGCTTGGATCATATAATCAACAACACGCTGAGGCCACACTAACAAAGAAAATGAGCAATAAGTCAGTAATTGGCCACGCTTCNGTTAATAGTTCAGAAGGTTATCGCTACAACACTGATTTTAATAATCAAAATTACTTTTTGAAAAGTAGTTTTGACTCAGATCGTTTACCCATGAAATTATTAGCTACTTTTTCAGAAAGAAAATTTGGTGGTAACCAATTCTACGCAATAGATGCTAGGGATCAGTATGAAGAAACGCAAAGTAGCTTAATTGGCTTCTCAAGTATGTGGAGTAATGGAAATATCAAAATTCGTCCACAAATTTACTGGAAAAGAAATCAAGATATGTACTTATACATTAGAAGTAATCCTGCGGTTTATAGAAACTTACATATTTCAAACAAAATCGGAGGACAGGTTAATGCCTCATTGAATTCAAGCATTGGAGTTACTGGTTTTGGTATTGACCTTTCTAAAATTGANTTCGTAAGTAATAGATTGGGTAACCACAGCAGGTGGATGGGGAATTTATTTTTAGAACACCAATTTAAATTATTGAAAAATAAACTTGATATTACTCCTGGAGTTTCTCTTAATTATATGACTGAGTTTGACTTAAATGTATTCCCTGGAATCGATGTTGGATATTATTTTAATAAAAATTTTAATATTTACTTTAATATGGGCTACACCTATCGAATCCCAACCTACAATGATCTATTTTACGTGGGAAGTAGAGATNTTGGAAATGAAAATTTGGTGCCAGAAGAGGCGCTTTCTGAAGAAATTGGCCTAAAGTTTTTTGGCAACAGCATGATAGCATCGATAGCTTTTTTTAATAGAGATTCNGATAATTTAATTGATTATACAAAAGAAAACGAAGAAGATAAATGGAAATCAAATAATCTGAAAAGTATGAATACAAAAGGAATTGAATTTCAATTTTCTAAAAAATTTGAACTTGGACCAAACACTCAAAAAATTAGTTTTGGCTACACATATCTAAATGAAAAGCTTGGAGAACAAAGAGCAAACTATTCTAAATATATCCTAAATGCTTTAACTCATCACCTGGTTGGACAATTAAAAACTCAATTCTTAAAAAATCTAACTCATAACATTATATACAAATTTGCTGACAGAGCATCTGGAGAAAGCTACCATATTATTGATGCACAAATAAAATTTAAATTAAACAAATTAGAGTTGTCAATTATTGGTAATAACTTATTTAATTCAACTTATATGGAGACTGGAATAGTGCCAATGCCCAAAGGAAATATTCTTTTTGGCTTAAAAACTATATTGTAAACTTAGTTATCCCTTTTTAAAAATCTCATTTAACTTGTCATAAACTAAAGTCGTTTCCCATCCCCTGTATATGAGATAGTCTGCTAATTGNTTTCTGTTTTTTAAAACTGAACCAGAATTAATACTAGAAGCTTTTTTATTTGCCAACTCATCAAAGGTNCTTTTGTAATCAAAGTCTGAAATTTGATCAAGTGCTAACGAAATTAAATTAGAGGTTACCCCTTTTCTTCTAAGTTCGGCTTTTAAACGCCTTTTCCCCCACTTTTTTAACTTAAATTTTCCCCTCGCGTAATTAAAAGCAAACCGCTGTTCATTTAAGTAATCTTCTTCTATTAATGAGATAATTATTTTGTTAACTACTTCAGGGATCATTGACATCTCCTTAAGCTTTTTCTCAACNTCCATATGACTCCGATCCTGATATATGCAATATTTTTGAAGACTAATCAAAGCTTCTTCATATGTGTATGTNTTTTTCTTATAATTCATCAATTTTTATAAGAAATTGAAAAAATAAAATTGGAGCCAGGAGCGCTAATACCNGAAGCGAATGGACGATATCCTTGATTTAAAATATTTTCAATTGACCCTACTAATGAAATAGTATCGCTAAACTTATATTTAGTTCTAATATTTAATGTATACCACGAAGGGGCATATGGCCTGCCCTGGGTATCTTGAGCAAATAAATGACTAGAAAGCTCGTTAGAGATTTCATCTGTATCAAGACTACCGCTAAAGTTTACAAATGCATCGAAAGTTAGTTTATCATTATTCCAAACGATGTGAGCATTGCCGAATGTTGGAACTACGTGTCTGACTGGAACTTCAATGTCGTGGTNGTTGTTTTGCCGGCCATTAATTAAACTAAATTGTGAATTAATTTCA
Source organism: Flavobacteriaceae bacterium (assembly GCA_002721175.1). Taxonomy (GTDB): domain Bacteria; phylum Bacteroidota; class Bacteroidia; order Flavobacteriales; family Flavobacteriaceae; genus UBA3537. The sequence goes on from PBJR01000004.1 coordinate 42,281, forward strand.
AGTGAGTTTGATAGCTGAGCTTTCAAACCGAATTCAAAGCCATAAATCCTTGCTTTAGANAAGTTTTGCAAGGCTAGCGTAGAGCACATCTCACCATCATAAAAAATCTGAGAGACTCCATTGATGCTAAAAAAGTCTCTNATAATTGCATTATCTAAATATGTTAAATAAGACGAAAAATCAAAAAACACAGAATTATTTAAATTTATTGTTAACCCCAGCTCACCCCCATATGCGTATTCAGAATCAAGTTCATTATTTGGAACAACTACATAACCTGGTTGAGAATCAAAAACCTTACCCACATCATCAATATTAGGCGCCCGAAAAGCCGATGTTACATTTAACTTCCACANAAACGTTTTACTTTGTTCCCAGGAAACTCCCGCTGTACCTGTTAATGCACTAGTATCTAAATTTGCATTTAAATAGGGTAACGGATAATATTGAGCATTTGGTGTCAAATCAGCCTCAATTGATATTTTGTTATATCTAATACCTGTTTGAAAAGANAGTTTAGAATTGGGCCTATATTTGAGGCTGAGATAGCTGGCTAAAGTTGTCCATTTGGAATTGTTGGGATACCTTGAGGCAATCAACTCAACTTGATTGTTTAAAATATTTTTGGAAATACCATTAGATCTCACATAGTTATGTATATATTCAATCCCATAGGAAAAATTTATGTTTTGTAATACTGATTTATCTAAATCAATATTAACAGAAATCGCATCAACNGATTCGTATCTGAGAAGTCTGAACTCATTTCCAAATCTTCGGCTAATACGACTCTCCTCAGTNTTCTGATATGCTAGAGAAGCTTTAAGCTTATCGAAAAATTGAGAACGACTACTCACTTTGGTAAACTGAGTATTCGCTAAAAACCATTTCTGGGGGCCATAGTCCCATTCAGCATATTTTGGTGTGTTATCGCTTTCCATAATTGTCAAACGATCAAATCTCGGAATATTGGAAGTNGCGGCATGATGTAAACCTAAATCAATTGTTACCCGTTCATTAACTTTATACAAAAATTTTTGAGATGCATGAAATTGACTATAATGTGTGAATTTTTGTATTCTTGGATTATTATTCGGAATTATCATGTCTTGCCCATTAACATNAGCAACATAAGACCTGGTTAAATAAGAGTTCTCATTGGATTTACCCATTTTGAGATTATCAAAATCTGAAAAACTAAAACTGGTGTGGGATGCTAATTTTCTTAATCCTAAATTCATAGCAAATTGAGCGGTATGTTCTCTATTGGCNGTTGAATAGCGAAGATTATTATGGGTTGTCAATTCAACTTCANCAGATTTTGATAGCCTTGGGGTCGTGGTGTAAAAGTTCATTACTCCACCAATTGCNTCACTTCCATAAATCACTGATCCTGATCCTAAAATAACTTCTGTGTTTTCAATATTAAATGGATTAATTGATAATATATTATGGATATTCCCTGATCTAAAAATGGCATTATTTAAACGTACGCCGTCAACTGTAATTAAAACTCGGTTTGTTGAGAACCCCCTTATTATCGGACTCCCGCCTCCTAATTGACTCTTTTGAATAAAAATATTGCCGTTAGAACCTAATAAATCAGCAGAAGTTTGTGGGTTTATTAATTCATAGTTTTCTTGCTGAAAACTAACAATCTTTTGTGGAACTTCTCTCTTTCGCTGCTCAAANTTAGAAACTGANATCACTACTTCNTTCAAATCTGTAGCCTTTGGGGCNAAGAACATGGTATCCTTTAAATTTGANTTAATAACTGATTTNCTTAAGTAAGATATATGTTGAAAATATATTCGCTCAAAGCTTTGAAAAGGGTTTATGTTGGCCCTACCATCCAAATCAGAAGTTGTGATTTTAGTTTTAACCAAATTAAAAATAGCAACTCCAGTAATAAGCTCATTATTAGTTTCGTCTACAACAACTATATTTTGCCCAGACAAGCTACTTGANAAAAAACATAACAACAATATAGTAAAGTGCCTAATCACTGATCAAAAACCTGATTTAAAATGTCAAGTGATCTAGGATTTTTAAATCCCTGCAAATGAAACTTATAATACAATAGAATCATATTTAATGTCTCCTTCTTTTGAACATTATCCATTAATATCTTATTTGACTCATCAAATTTCGTACCCAATATTAAATTAAATTGANTTAATTTTTCACCTGAAATACAATAATCATTTGATTTTTTATTTTGATATTCACCCGTTTCCAAATTAAAAAATGAAAAATCTGAATTTAAGGAACTTGGATAAACACCTAGATATTTTGTTAAGCCCATTAAAAACTGTTGATGGAAAAAACTGTTTTTAGTTATAGTGTCAAACCAAATCAGAGAAGATTCAATATATGAATAAAGATTTTCGTCAGCCTCCTCTTGCTTAAGAACTCCAACAAGGANTTCTGAAATAAACAACGCTACAGTCGATTTAACAATTTCACTGTGAAGGGAGATGTATATATGCCTTGANTTTAAGGATTTTATATACTGTAAATTCCGATTAATCTTAAAATCCATCTCAAAATCAATAATTGAAAGTAGTTGAAAATAAGCTGGCCTTANTTTAGATTTTTTTGAGGAAAATGAGCATCTTACCAAAAAACTTACAACTCCATTTGATGCTGTATAGCATTTTACAATTAAATCACTGTCTTTATACTTAAGCTTTGAGAGGACTATTCCACTGGTAGAGACTATCATTGGCGTATAAACATTATCTTTAATGTTCTTGTTTCTAAGGTTTCTAAGTCCGAAATCAAAACTAAATAAACACCNGAGGATACAGTCCTATTAGCTAAATTTTTACCATTCCAATATGCAGTTCCCCCATCTATTTCTAAGCCATATCCATTAAATCTTAAATTAGTATTCGATTGTGCTTCATTAACTAAATTACCCTCAACGTCAGTGATTTTAATATTTACGTTTTGAGTTAGATCTTTGATTTTTATCTTTTCCAATTCAAAATTAAATCCAGGACGAACAGGGTTGGGATAAATGTATGCTTTTGTTAAAGAACTGACTGGAGTTGATCCCCCTGCTTTAAAAGCAACTAGGCCTCTTGTTGTGCCAAAAAATATTTTACCGCTAGTTTCATCTCTAGCCAAAGCATTGATGTTGTTAGACGGCAAAGGAGAATTTTCCTTAGTAAAATGATAAATAGTGTTTTTTCCATCTGAGCTTAGGTAAAAAACCCCTGCATCAGCTGTTGAAATCCACTTATTGTTAGAACCATCCACTATTATATCAGTGATAAATTGAAGCTCTAAAAGCTCTTTTGGTAAACCATCTTCAATAATTATTATGGGGAAGGTACTTAAATTATCATCATTAAAAAACGCTGAAGTGTTATATAAAACCCTTAGTCCTTTATATGTCCCAATCCAAAGAATATTGTTTTGATCCATTGCGAGGGATTTTATATGATTTATTGGNAAATTAGAAGTTTCCTCTCCAACAATTTGACGAATTTGATTGCCATTTTCATTAAATGCAATTACACCATTTCTGTAACTCCCAATCCATTTTGTACCGTCAGGACCAATTACAAGTGGCCCAAACCCATTTTCATCTAAAATAGGGTCTTCAATAATAGAAGCAAAAGAAAAGGTTTCCCAATTATTAGTAGCAATATTAAACTTTTTTAAAGGATCTTGAACCAAACTAGTGAGACTCCATAGCATCCCTTGACTATCGAACTTTAATCCCGAGACTCGAATACTTTTATAGTCGCTCCCAGTAAGAACTAGTGATTGTAATGCGCTATTAGTTTCATCAAAAATTTCCATCGTTCCGTCCTTTGTAAAATTTAATAAACCATGCTGAAACGAACTAATCAAAGCTTGGTTAGAATTAACTGGATTNACAGCAATGCTATTTAAATTGTATATTGGCTTTTGCGTGGCTTGATAAATACTGTCATAACTAATGTTTGTCCAATTTTGGTCTTCCATGTAACTAATTCCATATCTTCTAGTTGGATTAGGATTATAGTCCTCATCATAATCACCAAATGTAACCCACAAATCGCCATAAGCAAAACNTAGTGAAAAAGGATCGTTTCTTAGNGGGCCCTGAGGGCAAATAAATTCATAAGAGGTCATAAATCCAACTGGNNATTTCAATAAGCCTGAGTTTGATGTACCAATAAATATCATGTTGTTAAAAATTTTAGCGCCGGTAATATCAGCATTTAAATTTAAAGGCAAACTGTAAGTGTTAATTAGAGTTAGATTCGAAGAGTAGCTCTTTACGTTTTCGTTTGTGATGAGTAACAGACTATCAAACCCAGCATCTAAATTTAAAATTTGTTGAGANGAAGTTAAAACCGGAGTTATATTTAAATCATCAACTGTGCAAAGAAGATTATCGCCTTTAACTGCAAATAATTGATCTTGAAATGAAATAATCGCTCGAAAGTTACTGGGATCTAATGTAGTCCAAACTGCGTAATCAATCAAATTGGAATTATTTAGGGATGAGGNACGAAGGCCAAATTCGGTTGCNGCATAAATAACTCCCTCTATAATATATACTTGGGTAACTTTTAATTGAGCTCCATTGTCACCAATGTAAAAAGTCTCNCCAAATTCAAGTTCTGCTAAATCATAAATTGAAATGCCATAATTTGTTGATATATATAATTGATTTTGNTATTCGTAAAAATGATTTATTCGCCTATTTTCAGGGGGGATAGTAACTTTATTTAATATGTCAATCACTTTTAGAACTGTTCCTTCGGTAGGATCGTATACCTCAATTAGTCCAGTTTCATAGCCAACAATCAACAAATTATAGTTTTGACTGTAATTTATTGTTGAAATAAATTCACCCGAAAAGCCATTTAAGGTGTTTAAAGTTTCTAAACTCCCACTAACATAGTCATATGAAAAAATCGCATTTTGACTTGCGGCGTATAGTCTTTGATTGCCGTTATCCATAGCTTTTATAGAGCTATAAGAAAAATAAGCTTCCCATAAACCTAAACCATTTTGAGCATAAGAGAAAACTGATATTTGGAATATTAAATAAAGGGATATGAGTCTTTTAACCAAAATTCAAAATTTAATCAAATATATTTATAACTAACGAAATATTAATCTAATTCATATTTAGAAACTTCTAAATTAATTAAACCAGAGATATTAGTTGATTGAATTATCTAAAAAAGTATGATTTTAATTATACAATACCTTGTGCTAGCATTGCATCAGCAACTTTAACAAAACCTGCAATGTTAGCTCCTTTAACGTAGTCAATATGTCCTGTTTCAGGGTCCTTACCAAAAGCAATACATTTGTCATGTATATTACCCATGATTTCCNTAAGCTTTTCGTCAACTTCTTCTCTTGTCCAATTGTATCGTAATGAGTTTTGTGTCATTTCTAACCCGGANGTNGCTACACCACCTGCGTTTGAAGCTTTCCCAGGTGCAAATAATATTCTATTTTGCTGAAATGTTGAAACTGCTTCCTTGGTCGAAGGCATATTTGCACCTTCACTTACGCAAATACATCCATTTTTAATTAGNAGCTTTGCATCACTCCCACTCAATTCATTTTGTGTTGCGCAGGGCAAAGCTATATCGCAAACTTGTTCCCAAGGAGTTTTGTTCGGATAAAACTTTGCTGTTGGATATTGCTTAACGTAGCTGCTTATTCGTCCTCTTTTATTGTTTTTAAGATCCATGATAAATTCTAGTTTAGTTTTTGATATTCCATCTGAATCTAAAATATATCCTGANGAATCTGAAAGAGTTATGACTTTACCGCCAAGCTGAATAATTTTTTCGGCGGCGTATTGTGCCACATTTCCTGACCCTGAAATTGTTACTAATTTGTCTTTAATATCGTCGCCTTTAGTTTGTAGCATTTTCTGAGCAAAATACACTGTTCCATATCCAGTAGCCTCTGGCCTAATCAAAGACCCCCCCCAAGTTACACCCTTGCCTGTGAGAACCCCTGTAAATTCGTTACTTAACTTTTTATACATGCCAAATAAGAAACCAATTTCTCTTCCTCCAACCCCGATATCACCTGCTGGAATGTCAGTATTTGGCCCAATATGCCTGAAAAGTTCGCTCATGAATGCATGACAGAAACGCATTATTTCATTGTCGCTTTTACCTTTTGGATCAAAATCACTACCNCCTTTAGCTCCACCCATTGGAAGGGTTGTTAAGCTATTCTTAAATACTTGTTCAAAAGCAAGAAATTTTAAAATACTCATGTTGACAGAAGGATGAAAACGAAGACCTCCTTTGTAAGGGCCAATTGCAGAATTCATTTGAACTCTNTAGCCCCNATTAACTTGAATCTCGCCACTATCATCTACCCAATTAACCCTAAAAGTAATTACACGTTCGGGTTCAACCATTCTTAGTAATATGTTCTTNCCATGGTAAATGTCATTTTGAACAATGTATGGAATAACAGTTTCTGCAACCTCCTCTACCGCCTGTAAAAATTCAGGCTCTAAACTATTCCTCTCTTTTACTAAATCCAAAAAGCCTTCGACTTTTGCTTTAATTTCCTTGTGATCTAATATCATTAAATTTATAATTAGTTAAACAAATATATGAATTCTCTAAAAAAAGNAATAAATATTTATAATTTCATAATTTAAACGCANNTTAATTGATTTTTTTTACGAATAATCTAACGCTTGGTCTAAATCGGCAATCAAATCATGAAGATCTTCAATCCCAACACTCAAACGGATAAGTGAATCGAGCAAGCCTGTTTTTATTCTTTCGTTTTTTGGAATACTAGCATGAGTCATACTAGCAGGGTGACATGCTAATGATTCTACTCCCCCTAATGACTCTGCTAAAGTAAAAACTTGTAATCTTTCAACTACCNTAATCGTATCATTAAAATCGTCGTTTTTTACGGTAAATGATAACATACCGCCAAAATCATACATTTGAGATGCTGCAATTGAATGATTAGGATGAGAAGCTAAGCCTGGCCAAAAAACTTGTTCTACATTCGAATGAAGTTGTAAAAATTCTGCTATGCCTTTNGCATTTTCACAATGGCGTTGCATCCTTACATGAAGTGTTTTTATACCTCGTAAAACAAGAAAACTGTCTTGAGGGCCACATACAGCTCCACAAGCATTTTGAATAAAATATAATTTATCTGCTAAGTTTTTGTCCTTTACAACTAAAGCCCCCATAATTACGTCACTATGGCCTCCCAAATATTTTGTTGCAGAGTGCATTACGATGTCTGCACCAAGCTCTAATGGTCTTTGGAGATAGGGCGTTGCAAAAGTATTATCTACAGCTAAAATAATATCCTTNTCCTTAATAAGTTTTGAAATAGCTTTAACATCAATAATATTGAGCATAGGGTTTGTCGGTGTTTCAACCCAAATAAGTTTTGTTTTACTTGTTATCACTGACTCAATATTTTTAATTGATCCCATGGGCATAAATCGGAANTTTATGTCATATTTTTGAAAAATTTTGGTGAAAAGTCTGTATGTGCCTCCGTATAAATCATTAGTGGAAATAACTTCGTCACCTGGGCTTAATAATTTTATAACTGCATCGATTGCTGCAAGTCCAGACCCAAAAGCCAAACCAAAATTTCCGCTTTCAATACTTGCAAATGACTTCTCGAGTAAATGACGTGTCGGATTATGTGTTCTTGAGTACTCATATCCCTGATGTTGACCAGGTGAATTCTGTGCATAGGTGGAAGTTTGATAAATTGGTGGCATAACAGAACCAAATGCGCTATCTGGAGACTGCCCCCCGTGAATTGTTTTTGTGTTAAACTTCATTGAAAATTTATTATTAATTTATTTGTAAATGATTTTATTTGTAAAAGTAATGAATGAATCCAATGAAAAAAATCTATTATCTTAAAACTTGTACCACATGTGTTAGAATAATTAAGACACTCAAACTTTCAAAAGACTTTATTTTACAAGACGTTAAGGAAAATCCTATTTGCGCAAATGACCTTGATAGGTTAAAAAATATGACTGGAAGTTATGAAGCGTTATTTAGTAAAAGAGCTAAACTTTACAAGGAAATGGGTTTAAAAGACGAAGTCCTTGGTCCAAAAGATTTTCGCTTTCACATATTACANCACTATACATTCTTAAAAAGACCAATCATTGTATTAAAACAAAGGATTTTTGTTGGCAATAACAAATCAGTTATTAAGGCTGCTATAAAAACATTGGCAAATGAAATATAAAACGCTAGCCATATTAGCTCTCTTGCTTGCTCAAATGTTTTGTGGCGTCTCCCTGTAGTTCTTCTTAATTTTAATTAAAAAATTAACAGCTAAATATTATTCCTTTGACTTCATGAAATGGTTGTTTCTATTTGGATCCACAATGGTANTGCCGTTTAGTCTGAATGAATTAAGCATGGTTCAATGGAATTTAATCCCAAATTAAATTTGGTTTTACACAATATTTGTCATTGTATTAGCCACGCTTTTCGTTCACTTGTTTAATTCGTTAGCATTAGTTGTACTCAAAGCGAGTACAGTGANTACATTCCTTTGTTTACAACCTGTTTTTGCNACTTTATTTGCCGTGAGTATGGGTAGTGACAAAGCTGACTCAATTAAATTTATTTCTTCTATCTTAATTTTTATTGGCGTATATTTAGTAACAAAAAACAACACTTTTGATAACAGTAGTCTACAAAACAATCAAAGACGTTGAACCAGCTTTTTTGAAAATAATCAACCCATCAAAAAATGTCTATTTCAGTAAAAAAGTTCTTTTNGGCTTTGAAATTTCAAATCCAAATATTGAAATGAAATACATTTGTGCTTATGATAATAATAATCCACAAGCTTTGGCAATAGTACAAACGGTAAAATTAAGTGTAGATGTAATTCTTAAAAATATTAAAATTACAAAGTTAAGTAGATGGTTGCTTAATTTATTGTTTTGTGAAGATCATATTAAAATTATGTTCTGCGGCAATATATTTCTTAGTGGTGAGTATGCTATTAGCATAGTAGATGAAAAAAAATGGATGGGGGTAATTAAATATGTTTGTAAATCACTTGATTCGATTTCAAAATCAATCAAACCACTTCATGCAATCTTTATTAAAGATTTTTACACCAAAACTAAAAAAACAAAAGTTGGTTTTAAAAACTTTAGTTATACACAAATTTCTGTTGAGCCAAACATGATTGTTAAAATCGAAAATGAATGGAAATGTTTTGATGATTACAAAAACGCATTGAAATCAAAATATAGAATAAAGGTTAACAAAGCTGATTCAAATAGCCGGCAACTCGTCAGTAAATTTTTCACTGCCGATGACATCAAAAAACATCAAAAGGACTTACAGATTCTGTATCAAAATACTATAAAAAACGCCAATTTTAACGCACAAGTTCTCAACCTTAATACCTACATTTATCTAAAATCAGCTTTCAATAATGATTTTATAGTTAAAGGTTACTTCTTAAAAAATAAGCTGGTTGGATTTCTTTCTGCACTCAAAAACGCATCAAAGTTAGACGCACACTTTATTGGATTAGACTATTCTCTAAACAAGGATTACGCAATTTATCCTAGAATCTTAAATGATTATATTCGNTTGGGAATTGAAAAAAAAGTTNGCCAAATAAACCTTGGCAGAACAGCTTCTGAGATAAAAACTACAATAGGTGCAAAACCATATGAGTTGGTTTGCTACATAAAACATAAGAATCAACTTATAAACCTCCTTATAAAACCCTTTTTAAAAAGAATTGAGATCAAAANCTTTAAACAACACCTGCCCTTCAAATAATAATCCCTTTGTTGTATATTTGAAGAAATTTTACTCATTAATATAATGATACAATCCATGACTGGGTATGGAAGGGCCATTGTTGATCTTCCTTCTAAAACCATGTTAATTGAAATAAGATCTCTTAATAGTAAATCTTTGGATTTNAATTTAAGAATTCCNAATGAACTNCGCAGTAGAGAATTAGAAATTCGAAAGTTAGTAGCAAAGCAACTNAAACGTGGTAAAATTGATGTTTCAATTTATGCTCAAAAAATAAAAACCCAATCCTGCACAAAAATCAACTCAAAAATAATCGAAAGTTATATTAAGAAACTTAAATCTATNGATAATTCAGCTGAATTAACTGAACTGCTAAAAATAGCAGTGGGGTTGCCTGACGCAATCTCTAATGAAAAAGAAGAAATTAATAAAAAAAATTGGACCAAGATTATTACTGGATTAAATAAGTGCCTAAGTGATATTGAGTCCTATCGAATTGTGGATGGAAAAGCAATGTTAAAAGATTTAAAATTAAGAATTTNGGCAATTCAAAAAAATCTATTTAGGGTTATAAAAATTGATCCAAAAAGAGTTAAGAATATTAGATCTAAAGTCAAAAAAAGCATACTAAGTATTCAAGCTGAAATTGACCANAACAGATTTGAACAAGAGCTCATTTACTACATTGAGAAGCTGGACATTAACGAAGAAAAAACTAGACTACAGAACAACCTTGATCACTTTTTAAAAACTTTAAAAGTAAAACAATCTAGCGGTAAAAAACTTTCCTTTATTTGTCAGGAAATAGGCCGTGAAATAAACACAATTGGATCTAAAGCTAATTTTTATCCAATTCAAAAACATGTTGTTCAGATGAAAGATGAATTAGAAAAAATTAAAGAACAACTTTTTAATATTCTATAACATGCCAAANGGAAAACTCATCGTGTTTTCTGCTCCTTCAGGATCTGGAAAAACAACAATTGTTAAGCATTTGATAAAACAAAATGAATTGAACTTAAAGTTTTCAATATCTGCTACAACACGAATAATACGGAATGGAGAAATTGACAAAAAAGACTATTACTTTATTAGCGCAGATGATTTTAAAAATCATATTAAAAAAAAATCCTTTCTTGAGTGGGAAGAAGTGTATGAAAATAATTTTTACGGAACTTTGAATTCAGAAGTTAATAGAATTTGGGAATTAGGCAAAAATGTGATTTTTGATATTGATGTTAAGGGGGGATTAGCCATAAAAAATAAATATCCGAATAACACTCTTTCTATCTTTGTTATGCCACCGAGTATCGATGAATTAAAACTAAGGCTAAAAAAAAGAAAAACTGANCNGGAAGATAAAATAAATTTACGAATTTCAAAAGCTAAGATTGAACTTACTAAAGCTCCGTCTTTTGATTTTATTATTGAAAACAACGATTTGGAAGCCGCAAAAGAAAAAGCGTACGAGCTTGTATCAAATTTTTTAAAATCTCAAATTTAAGAAATGGAAGTAGGCCTTTACTTTGGAACATTTGATCCTGTACACAACGGCCACATAACCATTGCTAAATTCTTTGTAAAAAACTCTAGTTTAGATGAAGTCTGGTGTGTTGTTACGCCCCAAAACCCCTTTAAATCTAATAGAGAAATTTCTGATGATAACGAGCGATTAANTATGGTTTCTCTTGCAGTCAAAAACTTACCAAATATTATTGCTTGTGATGTAGAGTTTAAATTAAAAAAACCAAACTATACAATAAATACCTTAAAACTGCTCAAAGACAAATATCCAAAAACTAATTTCACTTTGATAGTTGGGGAAGACAATATTCATTCAATTGAGAAATGGAAAAATGGAATTGATATAATTAATAATTATAAAATCTATGTATATCCAAGAACAATAACNTATCCAAAAACAAAATTTAAAGCTAGTAATGAGATAATGTTAATCAATGCGCCTAGGTTAGATGTCTCTTCTTCTAAAATAAGAACATTATTAAAGTCTGGAGAAAATGTTCGAAGTATGCTTCCTGAATCAGTTTGGAAATATATAAAAGAAAAAAAAATCTACAAGTAGTTATGGTAAAAATTGGAGACATAGAACTGCCAAAATTTCCGCTTTTATTAGCTCCAATGGAAGACGTTAGTGATCCTCCCTTTAGAGCTTTATGTAAAGAACAAGGTGCTGATGTTGTTTACACCGAATTTATCTCAAGCGAAGGATTAATTAGAGACGCAGCAAAGAGCGTCATAAAACTAGATATTTACGAAAAAGAGCGTCCAGTAGGAATACAAATTTTTGGGGCTAATTTAGACAGCATGTTAAGAGCGGTCGAAATAGTGGAAAAATCTAATCCTGATATAATAGATATAAACTTCGGCTGTCCAGTCAAGAAAGTTGTGAGTAAGGGTGCTGGAGCTGGGATTCTTAAAGATATTTGTTTGATGGAAAGGCTTACTGCAGAGATGGTAAAACGTACAAATTTACCTGTTACCGTAAAAACACGCCTAGGCTGGGATCATGACTCAATAAGAATCGTCGAAGTCGCTGAAAGACTGCAGGATGTAGGGATTAAAGCCTTGTCTATTCATGGAAGAACACGAGCGCAAATGTATAAAGGAGAAGCTGATTGGAGGCCAATTGCTGAAGTAAAAAACAACCCCAGAATGATTATTCCAATCTTTGGAAATGGTGACGTCCATAGTCCTGAAAGTGCAATGGAAATGCGTGATGTATATGGCCTAGATGGAGCAATGATAGGTAGAGCAACAATAGGGAATCCATGGTTCTTTAAGCAAGTAAAACATTTTTTCAAACACAATGACCATTTACCTCCAATTAGTATAAAGGAAAGAATTTATGCTGCAAAAAGACACTTAGAAATGGCTATTAGCTGGAAAGGAGAAGTACTTGGTGTATTAGAAACAAGACGTCATTACTCAAACTACTTCAAAGGTATACCCAATTTCAAACCATACCGAACCAAAATGGTTACAAGCGACCAGAGTAAAGATGTCTTTAAAGTATTTGATGAAGTTCAAAGTGTTTTTGAAGACTTTGAATTCGCTTAATCACTGTAGTCAAATTTTCTCACACTAGCTGAAGCTAAAAAAGAAGCGAATAAGCCTAAGGTTAAAATAGTTAAGAAAGAAATAGTCACATTATTCCAATTTAAATCAACTGGATATGGGATAGTCTCTGCTATGAAAATAAGATTAAATTGTTGTTGTAACAAAACAACAATAAATCCTATAAATAGCCCAATTGATCCTCCAAAAAAGGTCATTAATAAGCCTTGCAAAAAAAAGATGTTCTGAATTCTCTTTTTAGTAGCTCCCAAACTAAATAAAGTTTTTATATTCTTTCGTTTATCTATAATAATCATTATTATAGATCCAATTATATTGAACAAAGCAATAATCAAAATTAAAGTAAAAATTAGATAAACAACTAATTGCTCTGTATTTAACATTTTGTAAAGAGCCTCATTAAGTTGTGCCCTATCCTTTATCAAAACGCCACCTTTAAACAGTTCTTCTAATTCTTCTTTTACTTCGCTTGAATAACTTTTGCCCTCCAAGGTAATTTCAATTGAACTCACCGATTCATTGTCAACACTAAAAATATACCTTGCATTTTCTATTCCTGTAAAAACAAGAGAATTATTTAAATCGTCATTAATGAAGAATATACCAACATTAGAAACTTTAGTACTACGGAATGCATTTCTAGGTGAAAGTATCTGGCCAGTTCCTGGTTTAGGTACGTAAAGGCGAATTGTCTTAGTTAAATCATAGGTATTAAATCCCAACGAATTACTGACTCCCCATCCAGCAACTGTATGTGCTGATTTTTGATCAAACCAATCTCCGTAAACTAAAATCGAATCAATGGTTTTCTTTGGATAATTTACATCTACTCCCTTAAGTTCGACGGATAAAAATTTGTCTTCACAGCGCATTAAAGCTTTATCCTCCACAATTTCCGAAAATGAAGCGATACCATTAATCTTTTTCAATTTTTCAGCTTGATCATTTTTAAACTTAAAGGTTTTATGTTGAGTTGGTAAAAGTTTTATATCTGGATCTGATAAGTTCGTAAACTTAAGAGTAAATGATTTCAAACCTGAAGCCCCTGAAAGAACAATAAATAGAGCCGCTGTCCCTACTATTATACCAGTAATAGCTATGGCAGTAATGTAATTAATGGCTTTATTTTTACTTTTAGCAAATAAATATCTCTTAGCTATGTAAATTGAAAAATTCAATTATATCTTCTTTCGTTTTTTAAGTAGCTCAGGGTTTTTAATTGGATTCTCGCGCTGATTTAGTGAGCGATCAATTCCATCAATATACTCTAAAGAATCATCTAAATAAAATAACAATTCAGGAGTTCGCCTAAGTTGATTTCTAGTTCTCTTTGCCAACTCATGCCTGATTGATTGCGAGTTAGAGGTTATACCCTTCATCAAATCTTTAGCTAATTTGATTGGAAAAATACTTAGATATACCTTGGCTATGGACAAATCTGCCGTAACCCTGACCTGAGTTACTGAAATTATAACGCCTTGTATGCCACCTTGTCTTGCAGCGCCTTGAAGTACATCGGCAATATCACGCTGTATCACAGAGGCTATTTTACTTTGTCTTTGACTTTCCACGAGGTAAAAATAGTACATTTCTTGTGGAATTATTAAAAATGGTCGTAATATTGCAGGCACTTAAGGTCCCATAGCTCAGTTGGTTAGAGCATCTGACTCATAATCAGAGGGTCACTGGTTCGAGCCCAGTTGGGACCACCCTTAAAGCCCTTTCTTTTGTGAGGGCTTTTTGTTTGCTCTAACCTAGTTGTGAAAAAACTAATCTTACTTTTCGCTTTAATTATCTAAATTTTACATATCTTCAAAACTTAAAATTAAAAAACCCAAAATGAAAAAAACAATTTTTATATGCTTGCTAACCTTAATTTGTTCAAGTACTATTTCAAAAATATCAGCACAAACTAAAGCAGAAAAAGAGGTCTCAATTGCTTTTGAAAAATATTTTGATGCAAGAAAAGTTCAAGACTGGAATACTGTAGCAGAGATGGAAAGCTCCTCAGGAACTTACAATACCAACTCTGACGGTAGCTTTCACAAACCGTTTTCGAAAATTTCAGCAGACCAATGGAAAGCTAGCGGTCAGTCAGGAACATTAGATACATATTATGCAGAGTTTTGTGAAATATCAAAAGGAGTCGTATATGTAAGATTTTATTATGAAGGTATCGCTGCAAATGAATCACAATCACAAAACTATCGTACAAGAGTGACTCAAAATTGGATTAAAGAAAATGGAAATTGGGTTTTAAAAACTCAACATTATTCACCTGCTGAATACGGTGGAGTTCATATTACTAATAGTTCAGACTTTGATAATTAACATCCAATCTTCTAATAGATAAAAATCTTACAGAGACTTAGAGCAGTTTTATATTTGGAAGATTTCTTCTCCACCTTTTCAGTCAGTATCTTGTCTATATCTCTTTCTAATCTCTTTTCGTTTTGAATTATATCTTCTTCAGTCAGTCCTGATATTTCTAAGTGATAAAAAAAAAGCCTCATATTAATGAGGCTTAAATATTGTGATAAATAATTTAAATTAATTAGGCATTACTACTGTGTCTATTACGTGAATTACACCATTGCTGCCCATCACATCAGTTGCAACAATCTCACTATAATTGTCATTTGAGTCTTTCAGAAAGATTTTCCCATCTTTTTGAACTACAGTTAATACCTGTCCGTTTAGCGCTGTTAGCTTCACTGTTCCATTGCCTTTCTCTAAAGCAGAAACAACGTCAGTTGCAACTATCTTTCCAGGCATTACGTGGTATGCTAAGATATTAGCCAATGCTTTTTGATTTTTTAATTCTAATAGTGAAGCTAATACGTTCGCTTCAATTTTTGCAAAAGCATCATTTGTTGGAGCAAAAACGGTGAATGGTCCTTCTGCTTGCAAAGCACCAACTAAATCGGCTGCTTTTAAAGCAGTTACTAATGTTGAAAAATCTTTGTTTCCAACTGCTACGTCTACTATTGTTCCTTGTGCAATAGCATTTTTAGATACAGCTAAGGACATTATAATTATTAAAATAAGTGCAAATTTTTTCATATATATGATTTTAATTTTTAAAATAAATTCTATGCAAATAATGAAATTTATATTCAATGATTTATTAATTTTTTGTTAATAGTAAAACTTTAACTTGTGATTAACATTGGCTACTCATCATATTTTAAGTAGAAGGAAAATAAAATACAATTAATGAAAAGGTTAACTAAACGACAGCAATATCTTCTTCTTTCAGTTCTGCTATTTCTCAGCCTCGAAACAGGTTAAAGGCACATTTATTTTATCTGTTCTTAAGTGTCTTAGAATTAAGTGTTTATGTGGTTAGAGCATCTGACTCATAATCAGAGGGTCACTGGTTCGAGCCCAGTTGGGACCACCCTTAAGGCCCTTTCTTTTGAGAGGGCTTTTTGTTTGCTCTAACCTAGTTGTGAAAAGCACCTAAAAGCAATCACAGGTCTTAGATATAACTTCTTCAAATATAGTAAAAGCTTGGCACTAATATGGCACTCTTGCTTTTCCCAACACGCTTTGTTCCAAAGCTACTGAGCTAATAATCCTAGCTGCTTATAAAAACTTAAGAAGTCCATAAAATCTTGCTCTGCAGCTATTTTCCCTTCTTTCATTCTAATCAGGGTGGTACCTGAAATATTTATAGCTTTCCCTGTAGCAGGAACCCCAAAAAAATCTCCGTCGTGAGTGCCTTTAAAATTCCAATGTTTTACCATTTTATCTCCTTGGCCAAAAATATCTACAATTGTAAATTCGGCATCTGAAAACCCTGTCAAGTAATTATTGTAGTAGTTTTTAAAATTTTCCAATCCGATTATGTCGCCACCAGAAGTTGCTAATGCCGTTACGTCTTTATCAAAGTAGTTTTCATTAATTGAATCTATCTCTCTATCATTAATAATATTATTCCAAACGGTTTCATACATAGTGATATTTTTTTCTAATATATTTTGAGCCAATTCTAACTCTGATTGTTTTTCTAAGGGATTATTGCATCCAAGCATAAAAAGAGAGATGCATAAAATAATACTCCCTTTAAATGGTTTTAAATAATTTTTCATAGTGTTAATTAATCTTATTTTACTTTACAATATAATAAAAAGTTGTTTTACGATTTATATTATGGTGTTATGCTTATAATTTTATTCAATTTTTCTTAACTTATGGAACTAAAACTAACTAAATGAAAAAAGTATTTGCCATATTGTGTATAATAGGAATAGCTTGTCCTTACTATTACATCTTTAAATTTATTGAAACAAATAATTGGGAATGGTCTACTTCACT
>PBJR01000005.1 GCA_002721175.1 Flavobacteriaceae bacterium
GTTCCTGAAAATCTCAGAACTTTTACAGAGGAAATTTTTGTAAAAAATGCAGGAATAAAACTTGATGAATATAATTTTTCACATTTCCCATATTTTTCCACTACCAAGCTAAATGGAGAAATTGTCTTTAANAAGGGATCCGATAATGCCAGATCAAGTGCAACATCATTTGCCCTTACAAATTGTATATCCACACTAGTAGAAGTTAGGGGAGTTAGAATAGGTAGGTCATCATTCAAGAGAAGGACTTTTATAACATATTTAATTGCATTATCATATCTTGAAACAATACAACTAAAATCAGATCANCTAAGAGCTGAAATCAAAGTTGCTCAAGATCATAGAAAAGATATCTACGTTAGGAACAAAAGATCAATTTATGAAGATTCTTTAAAAGTTATTGATTTAGATAAAAATGAATTAATTAAAATTCCAATTAAATTTCGTGATGCTTTGAAATCTAAACCTGATCTTGTTCGCTCTAAACCATATGCCTATTTAGTTACTAGTGATAAATCTAAGATAATTGAAAAGCTTAGAATACTTGGATTGGANGTTTTTAAAATAAGTGAGAAAAAAAATCTACAGGTAGAACAATATAAAATAAGCGAATATCAAAAGGCAGGGAAAAAATATGAGAAAGCTTTTATGCAAAAAGTTTCAACAGAAATTAATCTAACCGAAATAAACATCAGTGCTGGTACTTACATAGTATTCACAGATCAAAAAAACTGCAATCTTTTATTCGAAGTTTTAGAACCAGAGGCTCCCAACAGTTTTGTCAGCTGGGGAGTTCTAAAAACGAAACTAAATGAAACTTTACCAATTTACAGAATACCAAATTATATAAATTTAAATTATGAAAAATAATTCTTTAATTACTTTAATATCAATTACTTTATTTCAAATAAATTTTGCACAAAANAGTGTCATTTATGACAATGGTAATGGACTNGAATTGTCAACAAATAAAGGAGAATATATATTCAACATCGGGGGATTTATTCAACCAGCATATCGNTCTGTTACACAGAATTCGAGTTTTAGCATTGGTTCGTCAGACAGTGATGATTTTTATAAATCAAAGGCATCTGTTTTTACTTTTGGAGGAGATATGAAAAAGGAAAAGCTAAGTTTCTTTTTCATGACTGACTTTAGCTTAGATGAGCCCCTCCAAGAAGCTTGGATGTCTTATCATTTCTCAAAAAACACATCGATTACTTTTGGGCAAATGCTAACATTNACAAATAATAGAGAAATGATGTATCGTGAAAATAATTTACAAATGAANGATAGAAGTTTATTGAGTCAATCATTTTCAAATTCAGGTAGAGAGTTNGGTGTTTTTTTAAAAACACAAATAAATTCTTCCTTGGGCGAATTTATTCCAATGATTGCATTTAGTTCTGGTGATGGTAAAAATTCATTTGGAAATGATTCTAGGGATGTTGATAAAGGAAAATATAAAATTGGAGGGAGATTAGATTATTATCCTTTAGGTAAATTTTCTTTTGATAATATGTTTTCTACTGCTGACAGATTCAAGGAAAAAAGATTAAAGCTTGTTTTCGGTATTGCTGGNAGTATTAACAATGGANCCAGTAACAGNGTTGGAGAGGGTCACGGAGATTTTAATCTATATGATTCTAACGGTTTTGAACTTTTTCCTGAGTATAGCCAAATTTATGTGGATGTATTAGCTAAATACAGTGGTTTTTCGTTGCTTTTGGAGTATGTTGATTCTAGGGCCGATGATATTGAAGAAATTTATTTGAGCGACGGAGTTGATGGAACAAATAATGGGGATTTGATTTTATCACCAACCCAAATAAGTAATTATTTGGTTCTGGGAGAACAATTCAATACCCAATTTGGATATATAACAAATTCTAATATTAGTTTTGATTTTAGATATGGTGAATCAACGCCTGAGTTTTCATCTAATTTGAGTTCTATTTTATCAAAATCCAAAAACTTTACCTTTGGTATTAGTAAATATTTTAATGATAATATAAAACTTCAGGCTATGTATAATGATACTAAATTTGGCTCAGGTGAAAAGATTATAACTGGGGAAGTACTAATCCAAATTATTTTCTAATTGAGACGATTTTACAATACAATAGTCCTTTTATTTTTTTATNGTTTTAGTTTTTCTCAAGACTTAAGTCCCGGCACAACGGACTCTTTTATATTTTCACCTCCTCAGCCTTTGGAAAGACCCTCAATTGAAGTTTTCTACCANATNCCNTCAGGCGATATTAGTTCAATGCCTATTCTATTTTCTTTTCACGGGGCTTCTAGAAATGCTGANGATTACAGGGATTTTTGGATCAATATGGCTAATGAGAACGAATTTATGGTTTTTGCACCTGAATTTTCAAGTTCAAATTATCCTGGGCTAGGTGATAATTACCTGATGGGTAATGTTTTTGAAGACGGAGACAACCCTGAAGCCGGAGAACTAAATAGTCCAAATCATTGGACATTTTCAGTCATAGANCCACTATTTGAATATATAAAATTAGATATTTNTGGAACTCAGGAGAGCTATAATGCATGGGGCCATTCAGGTGGCGCTCAATTTTTACATCGCTTTGCCATGTTTGTTCCACAAAGTAATTTAGGAATTGGTATTTGTTCAAATGCAGGCTGGTATACGGTTCCTGAAGATAATATCAATTANCCATACGGCNTAGGTTTACCNTTTGGACCAACAAATCTTAATGTTTTTGATTTTTTGCAAAATTCNTTCGATGGTTTAAATATTAATTTTCAAGAATTTTTTCAAAAAAATCTATTNATTCACCTNGGGACGAATGATAATGACCCAGATTCTTCAGGCTTAAGACATAATAGTGTNGTGGATAATCAGCAGGGTTTAAATCGTTANGACAGAGGTCATTATTTTTTNGAGACTAGTCAAAATGAAGCTCAATTTTTAAATTCACAATTTAACTGGCTTCAATTTGATGCTGAGGGTATATCTCACAACGGTCAGTTGATGGCTAACGATGCTCTCCAATACCTAATTAATCCACCTTTAAATACTCCTTTGCATCAAATTAAAACAAAATTATTTCCCAACCCAGTNAAGGATTTTTTACACTTAAATTCAACTATTCCAGTTAAGATAATAGAGGTTTTTAATTCAGTTGGCCAACTTATATTTAGATACGAACCACGTAAAAATTATTTNGATATTGATATGTCGTTACTTTTGGACGGGATGTATACTATAAAAATTATTACAGAAAATGGAATTCAAAATTTATTAATTATAAAAAATAGTTAAATATAATTATTCAAATATGAAAAAAATATTATTTGTTCTTGTATGCCTTAGCCTAACATCGTGTAATATCGACGATGATCCAACAATTTACAATTTAGATATAAGTGTATTAGAAAATTTAAATAACGGCGTTCCACCTTCAAACGTAGTTCAAATTGTAGGAGCTGAGGCCATGTTCGGTTTAGAATTTGCCGGGGGTTTTATTTTTCACTNCGAAGAAGAAGATGGTAGTCTNATTGTAGCTACAGATTATTCTCAATTTGGAAATTTTGCCTGGGGAGATGTATTCAACTTAGATACTAGCGTGGAGATTGGATCAGGAGACGAAAACACACAATTGATTGTACAAGGGAATTTAGCGGACAACAGNCTCGAGGGTNTTGAATTCGGAGGTGATGACTATTCATTCAAACATGTTAGTGATTTAAATTATAATGGTTTTGATGATTGGTTTATTCCGAGCAGAAATTCAATGACTGCAATTTATGAAAATATTCACTCACAGGGTTTAGGAAATTTTGATGAAAATATTATTTATTGGTCATCTACCAAAATTGGCTACAATCCTTACGTGATGGGCTTTAACTTCGACTCATGGGGTGGCGAACCCTTTCTAGGCTCCTGTGCTTCGCAAAATGGATTGATGATAGCCAGGAAAGTATTGTATTCAAATTAAGAAAAGCACCCAATTATGAGTGCTTTTCAAAATTNGACAATTATTTTTGTTTAGTTTTTTAAGTCTTTAGACCACTGTTCAACATACTCAATTTTACCGTCNAAATCAAAATAAAATTGTTCAATTAGCTCCTTTTCCCAAACTGTTCCGTCTTTTGAAACACGCTTTTCAACAGAACTTACAATAACCCCCGATTTTGGATCTGTGTTCTGGATTTTNAGAGGCACAATAGAGTATATTTTTTGATTTAGAGANTCATAGGTGTCAAAGTAGGATTTAAATATTCCTTTACTCATTTGGATTCTTGTACCATCATAGGAATCAAATACGGCATTTTCAGCAAAAAATTCTTGACAAGCTTCAGCATTCATTTCATTATAGCTTTTTATGAATGATTCAATAGTTTCAATTTCACCACGGTTGGAAAACACTAAGTTTCTACCACTATATTCATTGTCATTTTTTCCATAAAATTTACCACCATAAGGCAGACCAAACTCATTTCTTGGATCAGGTGACCTGAATTGATTAAAACTATTAATTTTTTTATCTGCATTGAATGTAAAAACTTCCATTAGATAAACTCTTTGTTTACTTCCATTTTTCCATTCTCTGTCCTCGGTAGACCAAACAAGCATATTTACTTCGTCAGAACCCTTTACACGAACTGGAATCATAGCCCATGGTCGCATATTNACACTTTTCAACTCAGCGTGATATTTAGTCATGTAATCTCTCGCATTATTTGCATANTCCTTATCATAATATGANAGTTCTTTTTCAACATCATTTTTATTATAAGCTTCGATCGACTNTANAGTAAGTTTCATATAATCATTGGATGCAAGCTCATATGGACTATTTTTTAAATCATTATTCCCCATCCATTTACCTGCTTCGGTAATTTGACCAAAAGCTAAATAAACTGNGAAAATTGTAGTTAATATAAATATTTTTTTCATTTGAATTAAATTTTGAATTGAANGCAAATATAATTTATTTATTGCTTTTTACAATTTAAAATTTATNAATATGAATTAATAAATTTCTATTCNACTAGCAGTGGTTTTTCAAATGAATATTTAATTATGTTAGCTCCCATCTTTAATGCTTTTTGCCTTAAGCTTTCNGGGTTTTTATGTNCATCTTGATCTTCCCATCCATCGCTTAAGTCGCTTTCTAAAGTTAATAAAAGCACAAGTTTATTTTTGTGAAATATTCCCATTGCTTTAGGAGGTAATCCATCATGCTCATGTATTTTTGGTAAGCCTTCTGGGAACTTGTATGAAATATTGTATATGGGATGGTCAAGTGGAATTTCTTTTAATTCGTTGTTTGGAAATAAATTTTTTATTTGAGGAATTATATAACTTTTCATACCATAATTATCATCAATATGTAAGAATCCACCACCAAACAGGTAGTTTCTTAAATTTTTTATTTCTTCCTTGGAAAACACTACATTTCCATGTCCAGTCATAAAAATAAATGGAAATTCAAAAATTTCATCTCCATACGGGGTAACAATTTTTGGCTCCAAATCGATTTTTGTATTGATTTTATTATTACAAAAATCAATTAAATTTTTTAACGAGCTTGGATTACTGTACCAATCTCCTCCGCCGCTGTATTTGAGTATAGCTAAATTTTGACCAAAAATATTTGTGNAATTTAGGTTNAGAAGGAATAAAATTATCGTAATTAATCTAATCATTTAAAAGCTTAATTGTATGACACGCAATTACTGCAGCAGTTTCAGTTCTGAGTCGGTTATTTCCTAAGCTGACTAATTTATATCCGCAATCTGTCGCTGNTTGAATTTCATCTGATGTAAAGTCTCCCTCAGGGCCAATCATTATTGTAGTATCTTTTCCTGGAATAATAAATTTTTTTAAAGATTTATTTATATCTACAAGGCAATTAGCTATGAATTTATTTGTTACGGTTTTTTTCTTAACAAATTCATTAAAAGAAACAGGCTTATTTATAATTGGAAAATGAACTCTAAGAGACTGTTTAGATGCTGAAACAATCAATTTTTTTAGTCTATCTTGTTTGATCTCTTTTTTCAGGCTACGTCTACAAATTAAAGGACTGATAAAATCAACTCCAATTTCAGTAGCTTTTTCTATGAACCATTCAAATCTGTCATTTGATTTTATTAATGAAACTGCCAAATGGATATTATATTTTTTTGGTTTTCGGTAGCTCGAGCTTATAATTTTAACTTCACATCCATTTGGGTTTTCTGAAAAAATTTCACTTTCAAAAAGGCTCCCTAATCCATTAGTTACGAATATCTTTTCCCCTTTTCTCATTCGCAAAACCTTAATCAAATGATGACTTTCGTTTTTATCAAAAGTGAAAACATTATCGCTATTTACTAATTTTGGATTATAAAATAATTGCATTTAAATTGTTAAAATTTCAGTTTAGCTGATGCTGAGGAATTATATGATGCAAAATCTTTTTTTAAATATTTAAAATATCCAACTACAGCAATCATGGCCGCATTATCGGTAGTTAATTCTAAATTAGGAATGTAAACTTCACAATCATTCATTAATTCAAATTCTTTTAATGCATTTCTTATCCCAGAATTTGCAGAAACACCACCGCCTATTACTATCCTNCTTATTTTTGTGAGCTTCACAGCTTTTGTTAACTTATCTATCATAATTTCAATAATAGTCTTTTGGATAGATGCACATAAATCACATAAATTTTCTTNAACAAAATTACTGTTTTTCTCTAGTTTTCTTTTTACAAAGTATAAGATAGAAGTTTTAAGTCCAGAAAAGCTAAAATTTAGGTCTGGAACATTTGGTTTTGCAAATGAAAATGCATTTGGGTTACCCGATTTTGAAAGCCTATCAATTTCGGGACCAGCAGGGTATTCTAAACCTAAGACTTTACCACTTTTATCAAAAGCTTCTCCAATTGCATCATCAATAGTTTCACCTATAACTTTCATATCAAAATGACTTTTCACCTTTATAAGTTGTGTGTGACCGCCTGAAATTGTTAATCCAATAAATGGAAATTTAGGTGTCTTTTGCTCAGAATCCNCAATGAAGTTNGCGAGAATATGTGCTTGCATATGATTTACTTCAATTGCAGGTATTTTTAAACCATATGCGAACGATTTTGCAAATGATGTACCAACAAGTAATGAACCCATAAGTCCTGGACCCATAGTGTATGCAATTGCAGAAATTTTTTCTTTTGAAATTTTGGCCTCTCTCAATGCTTGATTAACAACTGGAATTATGTTTTTTTGATGTTCTCTGGAAGCTAGTTCAGGAACAACACCTCCGTAGGACTTGTGAATTGTTTGGTTGCAGATTAAGTTACTTAACACTTTATTGTTACACGTAACTGATGCGGCTGTTTCATCACATGAAGATTCAATACCTAAAATATATATTTTTTTAATTCTCAATACTAGATTTACTTATAATTCGCTTTCTTTGTATAGGTTTGGCAGAAAAATTGCTGTAATTTATTAGCATCGTAAAATAAGTAAAAATTATATCATATTTAAATTAATTTAGGCTATTAAAACTAAACAAACTATATACACTAAAGTTTTAGCTTCGTTGTTGTTGCTATTTTTCTTCTTCTTGTTTATTTTTTCTCTATCAATTATTCAAACTCAAATTTCAAATTTAATTTTAAACAGGGTAAACGAGAAATTTGATCTAAATATTAATTTAGAAAAAGTTCATTTAAGTTATAGTGGCGATATAGAAATAAAAAATTTATTAATCAAAGATCACAAAAATGACAGCTTGATTTACGTTAAAGAAATAAATACTTCGTTATTAAACTTACTAAAAATTAATAACAATAATTTTAATTTCGGATTAATAAATATTGTGGGACTTGATTTGAAAGTTAAGACTTACGATGGTGAAATAATTTCTAATTTAGATATTTTTGGTAAGAAAATCCAAAACCGAAATAAATCTCAGAAATTATTTAAATTATCATCTCCAAAGCTTAACTTAAGTAGAAGTAAACTAAAGGTTTCTAATGAAAACAAAAATTATCTCAAATTATTGATTTTTGAAGACCTTAATATTTCTGCCAATAATTTTTTGATTTTGGGACCGAATGTTCAAGCAGACGTCGATTTTTTAAATTTTCAAGATTCATATGGAAGTCATTTAAGAAACCTCAGTACTAAATTTAAATATTCACCAGGAAATATGATTTTTAGTGATTTTATAATTAAAACTAAGAAATCAAATTTAAGCGGCAATATAAATTTGTTTTATGGTAAAGGAGATTTGAAATCATTCTCAGATAAAGTTGAAATTAAGGCAAGCCTTAGGAACAGCTTTGTTGAATTATGCGAGCTAAGTTCTTATTTAAATGATTATAATTCGAATGATGCAATTAATTTTGATTTTGATTTTAGTGGAACTCTAAATAAATTTAATTTGACAAATTTAAATTTAATTTCTCGTACTGGTACAGCTCTCGACGGCAATTTTTATATTAAAAGCTTATTATATCAGTTTAAAGATTTATTTGAAATGACTGGGGAAGTCAATAAATTTTCATCAAGCTTTGAAAGTTTATCTCAAATATTGCCCAAATCTATAACAAAAAATCATTCTAATAAATTTGACTTTTTTGGTAACTTTTCCTCTTTTGGAAATTTTGAAATTAAAGGCGAAAATGCTTATGTTGATTTTACTTTTAATACCCAAATTGGTTACATATATCCAAACATGTCTTTTTATGATATTTACAATCCATCAAAAGTATCTTATGAAGGTAATTTAAGCTTTATAGATTTTAACTTGGGAAATTTGATTAATGATTCTCGATTCGGTCTAGTAAGTTCAGAATTTAAAATCATAGGAAGAGGGTTTAATTCGAAGTCAATGACCTCAAAAATTGATGGTTTTTTTGATTTTTTTCAATTAAATAATTTTGATTATAATAATGTTCTAGTTTCTTCTGTTTTTCAAGACAAAGAGTTGAGTTTTTTTATTAAGGTAAATGATAAAAAAACTAAGTTTAATATAGATGGATCAGTAAATTTTTCTGAAAAAGACTTTGCTTATAATATTGAATCAGAAATTATCAAGGCAGATTTAAATGCATTAAACATACTAAATTCTGAAGGATCGCCAACATTTTCGGGTGTAATTAATTTAGATCTTAAGGGTAGAAATATTGATAAATTAAATGGGGAAATTAGATTAAAAAATATACTTTACGAGAATAAAAACACTATTTATAGTTTTAATCCTTTCAAGCTTGTCTCCAAATTTGACTCGAAAAATAGATCAATTTTTTTGGATTTACCTGGGTTGTTGGAGGGTAACATAACAGGTGATTTTAAAATTAAAGACACAAAAATTTTATTTAAAAATTTTTTTAGTGGATTTTATTCTAAAAATTTTACAAAGATTTCTGGCGATCAATATTTAAACTTTGATTTAAAATTACAAAAGAAATTTCTTGAAATCCTTTATCCAAAAATTTGTATCGAAAATAATTCATCAATAAAGGGTAATATAAGTAGTGATCCAATGAAATCATACATATATGCAAAGTCTTCAAAAATGAAAATAAAATCATTTGATATGCAAGGCGTTGAAATTAATTTAGATAATACTTTGAAGTCTAGTAGAGTAGTTAAAATTAATAATTTAACTTCACCCTATATTACAGCCAATGATTTTTACATCTTCAAAGAAAAGTTAAATGACACTTTAAAAATTAAATCGCGATTTAAATCTGGAATTCAAGAAGATAATATAAACTTTAACTTTTTTTACGTAAAAAATAAACAAGCTGATGTGATTGGCTTAGAACCTTCCAAAATCAGTTTTAAAAATGCAATTTGGGAATTGAATTCCGACAAAACAACTTTACTTGTATTTGATTCAAAAACTAAGGGGTTCAACATGGATACTGTAGAAATGCAATATAAAAATTCAAACATTACTTTAAACGCCAATGCTACTGATTCTTTATCAACTACAATTGGGTTAAATTTTAAAGATGTTGATTTGTCTAAAGTCACACCAGAAATTGATAGTTTAAGCTTAGGTGGACTAATTAATGGCCAATTGACTTTAAATAAATCAAACAGTAAATATTTACCAAAATCTCTACTTGATATTGAAGATTTTAGTGTTAATGATTTTAGATTAGGAACTTTTACAGCAGATATTTTAGGCAATTCTTCTTTAACCAATTATGATGTTGATATCAAAATCAGAGATGATTTAAAAAATTCTTTTTCGGCTAAAGGAAATTTAGATATTTCTGATTCAAATTCAAATTTGAATTTGGATTTAAAGTTTGATGATTTCATTCTGAGTCCACTAAATCCTTTTGCTGGAAGCGCAATAACGAATATTAGAGGTAAAGTCTCAGGAACATCGTTGGTCACTGGTCCGATAAAAAAACCAAAAATCGATGGGTCACTAATTTTAAATAGTGGTGGAATATCTATCCCTTACCTCAGCGTTGACTACAACTTTGATGAAAACACCAAAGTAGATTTGATTGACCAAAGTTTTGTGTTTTCCAATGCTGGTTTTACTGACTCTGCATTTGATTCAAAGGGTAAACTTTCTGGAAGAATTTATCATTTTAATTTTACTAATTGGTCTATGGATACCAAAATCAGTTCAGATCGTTTATTGGTTTTAAATACCAAAGAAGATGAACAATCTCTTTACTATGGAACTGGTTTTGTTTATGGTAATATTGACATTAATGGACCGTTAAATAAATTATTTATAGATGCCAATGTTACCACATCGAAAGGGACAGTTTTTAAAATCCCATTAAATGATAGCGAAATGATAAAAGAAAGCTCATATATTAAATTTTCTAGTCCATTTGATGATGAAACTAATGATTTGGGAAGGTCAATTAAGCTTGATGATTTTAAAGGGTTAGAGATGGAATTTAATATGGATTTGACAGACGACGCGGAAATCGAAATAGTAATAGATAAAGATAATGGAAGCTCAATCATTGGTCGTGGAAATGGAAGTATTTTGGCTCAAATTAATACTAAAGATAAATTTCAAATGTTCGGAGACTTTTTGGTTCTTTCTGGGTATTATAATTACAGCCTTGGAAAGGTGATTCAAAAAAAATTTAAATTAGTTAAAGATGGTTCACTTTTGTGGGATGGTAATCCATTACAGGCTGAAATTAATTTGGAAGCTATTTATGATGGTCTTAATGTCAATCCTTCAACATTACTAGATAATCCAATAAATCAAAGTATTCCTGTTGAAGTAAAAGTTAATTTAACAGGAGCTCTTGAAAAGCCTGATTTAGATTTTGATATTAGATTTCCAAAAATTAATTCAACATTAAATAATGAAATAAAAGATCGCTTGAGAGATAGAGACAAGAGGCAATTTCAAGCTTTATCTTTACTGGCAACGGGATCATTTCGAAGTAAAATTACCCTTGATTCACAAGACGCATTTGAGTTAGTTTCAGACGGTGTTACCAATGTTTTAAATGACATTTTTTCTGATGAATCAAATAAAGTAAAATTGGGTTTAGATCTTGATATTGGTAAAAACACTCCAGAGTTTGAAACCGACAGCAGAGTTGGTGTTACTTTGTCAACTACTATAAGTGAAAATGTCTTAATAAATGGCAAAGTCGGAGTTCCAGTTGGAGGCGTCAGTAGATCGACTGTCGCGGGTGACTTTGATGTTGAAGTTATCTTGAATGAAGATAGGACTCTTTCCATTAAATTTTTCAATAGAGAAAATAGTATTCAAAATTTTGGGGAACAAATTGGCTATACCCAGGGAGTAGGCTTGTCCTACAATATTGAATTTGAAAATTTGAAAGAGTTATTAGCTGAACTTTTTACTGCACGCCAATAACGAAATAAAAGAATATCCAAAATTGAAAAAAGGGTTAGTTTTTAGATTTCATGGATTCTAGATAATAATAACTTTTCAATGGATTTTATTTAAAATTTTAAAATACTGCCTAAAATTTTCTGGTATACAATTAAAAAATCTACATAACTTAACATTATTCAACCATAAGTTTATTAATTTTGTAATCATTTATGAAATTAAAAATAAAAAAAATAGGTGTTTTGACATCTGGCGGTGATGCTCCTGGAATGAACGCCGCGATTCGTTCGGTAGTTAGAACTTGTGCATATCATAAAATTGAATGTGTAGGAATTTACCGAGGTTATGAAGGTATGATTGAAGGCGATTTCAAGTCATTAGATGCCCGTAGTGTAAACTATATTATAAATAAAGGAGGTACTTTTTTAAAAACTGCTAGATCAAAAAAATTTAGAACAAAGGCTGGTAGAAGGTTAGCATATGATCAGTTGAAAAAGAAAAATGTTGATGCATTAGTTTTGATTGGAGGAGATGGAACTTTTACAGGTGGTTTGATTTTTAATAAGGAGTTTAATTTTCCTATAATTGGAATTCCTGGTACGATTGATAATGATATTTCTGGAACAAACTATACAGTTGGATACGACTCTGCAATAAATACAGTCGTTGATGCTATTGATAAAATACGAGACACAGCAAGTTCGCATAAAAGACTTTTTTTTGTTGAAGTTATGGGTAGAGATGTTGGTCATATCGCCCTCAATGCAGGGGTAGGTTCAGGTGCAGAAGAAATTTTATTACCTGAAGAAAATATGGGACTACAACGATTGTTAGAATCTTTGGAAAAAAGTAAAAGTACTGGAAAATCTTCAAGTATTGTTGTTGTGGCTGAGGGTGATAAAACTGGTAAAAATGTTTTTGAGTTAAGAGATTATGTTGAAGCAAATTTAGATGGATACGACGTGAGGGTTTCAGTTCTTGGACACATGCAAAGGGGTGGAGCACCAAGTTGTTTTGATAGGGTACTGGCTTCAAGAATGGGCGTCAAAGCTGTTGAATCCCTAATCAAAGGTAATCATAACGTTATGGTAGGAACTGTTAACAATAAACTCGAACTATGCCCAATCGAGAAGGCTGTTAAGGGTGATAGCAAAATAGACAAAGAACTAATTAGAGTTTCTGATATAATGAGCATTTAATTTAACAAATAATACATGAAAAAATTAAGAATTGGAATAAATGGTTTTGGAAGAATTGGAAGAATTGCTTTTAGAATTGCCTCATTTAGGTCAGATATTGAAATTGTTGGTATTAATGATTTGTTGGATGTTAATCATCTATTATATCTTCTTAAATATGATTCTGTTCATGGACAGTATCAAAACGATGTTTTAATTAAAAATGGTAATTTAATTTTAAATGGAAGCGAAATCAGGATTACTTCTGAAAGAAATCCCAAGAATTTAAATTGGGGTTCTGTAGGAGCTGATGTTGTACTGGAATGTACAGGTCTTTTTACTTCAATTGATGAATCAAACAAGCACCTTGAAGCCGGAGCCAAAAATGTAGTAATTTCTGCTCCTTCAAATGATGTTCCAATGTTTGTAATGGGAGTAAACCATACGCAAATAACAAAAGATCAAACAATAGTTTCAAATGCTTCGTGTACAACGAATTGTTTGGCCCCACTTGCAAAAGTTATTAATGATAATTTTGATCTATTAGAGGGACTGATGACCACAATACATGCTGCAACAGCTACTCAATTCACAGTTGATGGCCCATCAGCAAAAAATTATCGTTTAGGTAGATCAACATTAAATAATATAATCCCCTCCTCAACAGGTGCTGCCAAAGCAGTTGGAAAAGTTATTCCTGCACTAGACGGCAAGCTGACTGGAATGGCGTTCAGAGTGCCCACAGCGGATGTTTCTGTAGTTGATTTGACTTGCAGATTAGGTAGCAGTGTATCATTAGATGAAATCAAACAGGTTATAAAGACGGCTTCTGAAAATGAACTTGAGGGCATTTTAGGATATACTGAAGATGGAGTAGTTTCTCAAGATTTTGTTTCTGAAACTAGAACGAGTGTTTTTGATGCTAATGCTAGCATAGCACTCAATAATAATTTCTTTAAACTAATATCATGGTACGATAATGAGTATGGTTACTCATCTAAACTTATTGACCTGGCCCTATATTTAAGCGGTAAGACAACTTAGCTTACAATTTGCGGATTCTAACCATTTTTTTAAACAGTTTTAATTCTTTTTATGATTATAATTGCAGATAGTGGGTCAACAAAGAGCGACTGGATATGTATTGATCCTGAAAACGGACTATCCATTTTCAATAAACAACGTACTAAGGGATTGAATCCTTCTGTAATAAGTAAGAAACAGGCTTTTGGAATAATTAATAAAAATCCGGTATTAAATCAAAATAAACATTTTGTAAAGCATGTATTTTTTTATGGCGCTGGATGTGGTACAGCTAAAGCATCAAACATGATCAAATCAGTTTTATCAGATTTTTTTAATAATGCTAAGGTTAATGTGAAAGAAGACACCCATGCGGCGATTTATTCTACTATTGGATTAAATAGACATCCAGCTGTTGTATGTATTTTAGGAACTGGATCTAATTGTAGTTATTATGATGGCCATCAGATACATCAGCGAGTAGTTTCTCTTGGATATTCCATCATGGATGATGGATCAGGAAACTATTATGGCAGACAGCTACTTAGAGACTATTATTTCAATATAATGCCTAACGAACTAAAACTTCTTTTTAAAACGCGTTATGAAATGAATGACGACCTCATAAAGAAAAATTTGTACAAAAATCCTTATCCAAATGCCTATTTGGCGAAGTTTGCTGAGTTTATCATTTTAAATAAAGAATCAGAATATATACAACAATTAATTTCAAGAGGTTTAAGATCCTTTATTGACAATATGCTTTATCAATATCAAACCGAAATTAAAACAGTTCCTGTTCATTTTGCAGGTTCAATTGCATTTTTTTTAGAAAATGAAATAAAGGAAATTGCTCTGGATTATGGATTTAAAGTTGGTAATTTTCAAAGGCGTCCTATTGAAGGCCTAATTGAGTACCATTTGGATCTGTTAAAAAATAATTAATTTATTTACAGGCAATTAAGCTAATTTCAATATTAACATATTTTGGTAAGTTACTAACCTCAACAGTTTCTCGAGCTGGTGCTGTTTTTTCCTCAAAATATTCAGCATATATTTTATTGATTTTTGAGAAGTTTTTCATATTGGAAATGAAAATAGTACATTTAATTACATTTTCAAATGACATTTCTGCGGAACTCAAAATAGACTTTAAATTTTCCATAACCATTTTTGTTTCGTTTTCAATTGTATCCAAAATCAATGATCCATTTTTGGGGTCAATTGCTATTTGACCAGATGTATATAATGTATCACCAAACATTACTGCTTGATTATAAGGACCAATGGGCTCCGCAGCTTCTTTTGTTGAAATAATTTTTTTCATTATTTATAATTTTATAGTTGTTTGTCTCTTTGACGTTGTTTATCATATTTAATATCGCTTAAAATACTAGATCTAATTCCTATAAAGAAATTCCATGATTTTCTATTACTAAATGGAATCCAAGAGAAATTCATACGCCAGCTTTCTAGATCACGCTCAAACCTCAACTGAGTATATGTTACTCCACTGTTTTTAAAATCATATCCAGACGAAAAACCTAAACTCCAACGTGGTGAAAGTTCAATATCACCAGAAAACATCAACGAATGGGAAGATATTTCATTTTGTCTTCTTGAGTTGTTATAATTCAATGCATAGGCAATCCGTAAACTCCACGGGAGTTTATATTTGTAAAGATCATTAGTAATAGGATTTTCATTATCTTTTTTCGTTGAATTGAGTCTATTGTCGGCAAAATCTTGCGGTTTTCCAAATAAATCGTCAGCACGTCCACCACTCCTGACTGATTCTTGTTCAGCCGAATCATCTTCACTATTTTGGAAGGAATCGCTAGATAAGTTGTATCCCATTGCCAGATTAGCACTTGTAACTCTAAATAGGCTTCCTCCATTATTTACATTGAAGACATTAATTTTTTGATTGCTATTATTTAATGCATACGGGTCAAGCGTCGCTCCAAAATTAATATTCATTTTGTTATCAAGAATTTGTGTTCCACCATTGATCCGAACAGGGCTCCACTTTAAAGAATCTGCAGCCAGATTATAGTTAGAAGAAAAATTGAGTGAGTTTAATAAAAATATTTTTTTTGGATCTGTTGATAAGCTATCTCTATCTCTTATCTTTGCTTCAAAATTATTAGTCATTGAGATACCAATACTGCTAGAAAATCTATTGCTTGGTGTTCCAAACAAAGACTCCTCAAATCTAGAATATTCAACTTGATCATTAGTTAACCCGTCAGCACTTACAATTTCATAAGTATCGTAATATTGGTCAAACGCTGGTGCAATATTGTAACTTAATGATGGTCTCATGACATGTCGTATAGCTTGTATTTTTTTTTCTTCGCCTAAATCAAATAAACCATAAATAGTGGTACCAACACTAGAGCTAAAATTATAAGTGGTATATGTGTCAAAGTTATTGAATACATTAGTTGTTACTTCTCCAATATTTTGGTCATAATTTTTTTTAACCGTTTTAAATGCCCAGGTGTGATTTATGTTTGTATTAGCACTAACACTTAAATATTTGAATAATTTGAAATTTGTGCTAATTGGTAAAGTATGTTGAACTCCAGTTTTTGCATTTTCAAACATTTTGGGTTTAAAAAATAATGAGTCTGTAGTTTGAATTCTGTTTTCTCCTCTTATATTATATTGAAAATTGATATTTTGAATTGCACCTTTTTTACTTCCAGTTTTGGGTGCAAGTGGAAAAATTCTATCAACACTTCCTTGAAATGTTGGTAAGGTCATATTTATTGTTTTTGTATTAGTATTTTGAGAATGAGTAGCTGTAATACTCAAGTTTACTTGAGGTTCGCCTCTAAAAGCTTTTGAGTAAGAAATTGATGATGCAAGAGTGTTGTTGAGAAAATTTGAATTATTGAGTTGATTGATAGATTCTTGGTAATATGTACTACTACCAAGATTGACTGATGCTGAAAAGCGTGAATTAGGATTTGATTTGGCGTCTTGACTTTGATTCCAGCGTAAATTATATATAATACTTTTAGAATAGTCCGGAAATCCACGCTCACTATTTATTAAATTTTCGTATCTAAAACTTAAACTACCTCTAAATTTGTATCGCACTGCGTAATTACTTTCAATTCTCAAACCATAACTTCCATTGGTGTAATAATCTCCTAAAACTGCCAAATCTGCATAATCGCTCATTGCAAAATAATAACCACCATTTTGAACAAAGTAGCCTCGGTCATTTTGCTGACCAAAAGAAGGAAAAATAACTCCTGATGTTCGCTTACTTGTTAGTGGAAAAAAGGCAAATGGAAGGCCTATGGGAGTTGGAACATCTGCAATAAACATGTTAGTTAAGCCAGTAACAACTTTTTTTCCAGGAACAACCTTTGCTTTACGCAATAAAAAATAATATTCTGGATTCTCCTCGTTTTCAGAAGTAGTAAATTTTGCTCTTTTTACAAAATACACCGAATCATTTTCTTTTTTACTTAACTCTGAAATGATTCTGCCGCCTTGTTGTTCAGTTTTTGAGTTCCAAATTAGAGCTTTTTTTGTTTTAATATTAAAAACTATTGAGTCAGGCCTAACAATATCCATTCCTTGTTTAAAAACAGGGGCTTGAGAATAAATTCCAAGAGAGTCTTTTAGCCTTCCAGCATATATAAGGTCTTTTCCATAATCAATTATAATCACACCTGATTGGATATCCATGTTTTCGTACTGAATTTGTGCCTCATTGTAAAGATGAATTTGTTTTGTTTTTTGATTAATTAATGTGTAATCTGTAGCAGAATAATTTACAATATCGCTTAAAATTCCTTTTTGTTTTTTTAAGCTGTCATTGGATATTGAATCTTTCTTATAAGAATTGTTGTTCAGACTATCTGCGCTATTTGAACTTAAGTTTTCGTTGTAATTCATTGATTTTGGTTCTTGTGAGAAGCCAAAATTATTAGTAAGCATTACAAAACTTATAAAAAAAAGAACTTTATATGGGGTTGTTTTCAATGCTTTTAAATGTATTTTTGTCTTAACAGAATCATTGATTAATCAAATTTAAGGATATTTTTAAGATACTTGTTTAAAACGCCAGTCTATCAATTTTGAGTAATGTAATTATGCAAAGTAAATCCTTTATTGTAATCTTTTTAAGTTTTTTTGTAATGAGTGTTTACGCTCAAAGCAAAAATAATACCAAACCCTTCATTGTAGTACTGGATGCTGGGCATGGCGGCAAAGATCCTGGAAGACCAACTTCGTATGGTTACAAAGAAAAAGACATTGTTTTAGATATCACCTTAATGGTTGGTAAAAATTTAGAGGACAATGAAGGTATAGAAGTTATTTATACTAGAGATTCAGATGTTTTTTTAGAGCTTCGTGAACGCGCCTCTATTGCCAATAAAGCTGATGCTGATCTTTTTGTTTCAATTCATTGTAATGCACACAACTCTCAAGCTCACGGAACCGAAACATTTGTACTTGGACTTCACAGGAATGAATCGAACTTTAGAATTGCTAAGCAAGAAAATGAAGTGATATTTCTTGAGGAAGATTATGAGGCAAATTATGAGGGTTTTGATCCAAGCTCAGCGGAATCTATTATTGGCTTAACTCTTCTTCAAGAGGATTATTTAGATCAAAGTATTTTATTAGCTAGCAAAATTCAGAAAAATTTTACTGAAAATTTAAAAAGAAAAAACAGAGGAGTTAAACAGGCTGGTTTTTGGGTGTTGCATAACACCTATATGCCTAGCGTTTTGGTTGAAACTGGTTTTATAACAAATAAAAAAGAGGGTGATTATCTTAATTCTTCAAAAGGCAAAACAGAAATTTCTAAAAGTATTTCTGAAGCTATTTTAAGTTATTTTTTAAGTCTCAACGGTGTTTCAGTTAATAATATTAAATCGGAAGAAAAAAATTTAAATAATGAAATTAAATTCAAAGTTCAAATAGCAGCTAGCTCAAAAAAAATAAGGTTGAAATCTCATAATTTCAAGGGATTATCCTCACTGAGTAGAGAAAAGTATGGTAAAATTTATCGCTATTTATATGGGGAAACTAAAAATTATTCTTCAGCATTAAAGATGCAAGAGGAAGCTGTATTTTTAGGTTACAAAGACTCATTTATTGTCGCATATGAAAAAAATGAAAGAATTCCAATTGAAAAAGCATTGAAAACTAAAACAAAATAGAGTATTATTTTGTAAATTAATTGCTAGATTTGTAGGGTATCAAATTAACAAAAATTGAAAACTTCAAAAGAAATTAGATCAGCAATACTGGTACTTTCTGGAATTTTTTTATTTATCTTCATTTTCAATTATCTTAAGGGAGAAAACCTTTTCAGCAGATCTATAAAAATTATTTCAGTTTATGAAAATGTTGAGGGTTTATCTGAATCTTCTTCAGTTACAATCAACGGTCACACAGTTGGAAAAGTACAGGATATTAATTTTAGTAATGACGGCAGTGGAAATTTGGAAGTTGTAATGCTGATTGATACGGATTTAAAATTTTCAAGAAACAGTTATGCTGAGCTTTATGAATCTGGTTTGATTGGTGGAAAAGCAATTGCTATTGTTCCAGTTAAAGACAATGCACCTCATGCCAAAACAGGCGATATCTTGTCTTCTAGAACAAAACCAGGACTAACAGATCTTGTAAATCAAAGATTAACCCCATTACAAGAAAAAATTGAATCGGTTATGGTAAGTGCTGACAAGATTTTAATTAATTTAAATAGCATTTTTGACAACAAGACAAAAATTAACCTTAAGAACAGTATTATCAATCTTAATCAAACTTTAATTTCATTTGAAAAAGCCTCCAATTCAATAGATGAAATTTTAAATCAAAATAAATATTCACTAAAGAGCTCAATTGATAATATCAACTTAACCTCAAATAAAGTTGTTAATATAGCAAATGACTTGTCTGAGATAAAATTTAAACAAACAATAGATAGATTAAATAACGCAGTATCAAATTTAAATGTTCTGACAGAGAAAATTAATCAGGGACAAGGTTCTATTGGCAAACTTGTCAAAGATGAATCTTTATACAATAATTTACAAGCTAGTTTATTCCGGCTGGAAGCTCTGTTAGCTGATATAAAACAAAACCCCAAACG
The DNA here is from genome assembly GCA_002721175.1 of Flavobacteriaceae bacterium. Lineage (GTDB taxonomy): Bacteria > Bacteroidota > Bacteroidia > Flavobacteriales > Flavobacteriaceae > UBA3537. The sequence continues at coordinate 20,171 of PBJR01000005.1, forward strand.
ATATGTTCATTTCTCATTATTTGGAAAAAAAGATAGGGACAGTATTCAGTAATGAAAATAGTCTCATAAAATAACTTTTGCATATGAAATTCATCCCAAATTTTCTTTTTGGTTTCATTTTGTTTTTTGGAATTTATTTTTTTGTTCGAAATATAAAAAAACTGAAAAGAAATATTAGACTTGGAGTTGAGACAAAAACAGAAGGATCAATCAAACAGCGTTGGTTAAATGTTTTATTGATCGCTTTAGGTCAAAAAAAAATGTTTAATAAGCCAATTTCAGCATTCATACATTTTATTGTTTACATTGGATTTATCGTGATCAATATTGAAGTCTTGGAAATTATAATTGACGGAATATTTGGAACTCATCGTTTTTTTTCTCCATTGGGTCGAATATATGGGGTTTTAATTGGAACTTTTGAAATTTTAGCATTGTTGGTATTTATTTCTGTAATCATTTTTTGGTTACGTCGCAATATGTTGCGAATCAAGCGGTTTATGAGCAATGAAATGGTTGGATGGCCTAAGAAAGATGCAAATTTGATATTATATTTTGAAATTGTATTAATGGGACTATTTATAATTATGAATGCTACTGATGTTGAGTTTCAAGAAATGAATTCTGGTAATTTAGTTAGCTCATATGTCGCTCCATTGTTTGATGGACTTCCTAAAAATATTATCGAGCGGGTCGCGTGGTGGCTACACATAATTGGTATATTAATTTTCCTTAACTACTTATTCTACTCCAAACATTTGCACATTATATTAGCATTTCCCAATACTTATTATGGAAGCTTAAGACCCAAAGGGTATTTAGAAAATCCTGCAAATGTAACTAATGAAGTCAAGCTTATGATTAATCCAAATGCTCATTTGGATGAAAGAGGTGATTTATCCACTAAATTTGGAGCAAATGACGTCTTTGATTTAAATCGGATACAATTATTAAATGCCTATACATGCACAGAGTGTGGTAGATGCACATCTGAATGTCCAGCCAACATAACGGGTAAAAGGCTCTCACCTCGAAAGATTATGATGGATACAAGAGATCGAATGGAAGATATTGGAAAAAACATCGACATAAATGGTGGCGTTTTTAAGCCAGATGGAAAACAACTTTTAGGCGATTATATAACAAGTGAAGAAATTTGGGCTTGTACCAGCTGCAATGCTTGTGTTCAATCTTGTCCTTTGAGTATTAACCCAATGTCAATAATATTAGAGATGCGACGTTATTTGGTAATGGAGGAAAGCTCAGCACCATCTGAATTAAATAATATGATGAGTAACATAGAAAATAATGGTGCTCCATGGCCATATAATCAAATGGATAGATTAAATTGGAATAATAAATAAATTGACTTAATAATGAAACGACAAGAAATAGACGCTTTTTTACATCAAAAGGTTGAGAATGGTGAGTTAATTAGCCCAGTTCTACCAGAAGAGGTAAAAAATTACCTAATTGATATTGATGGCACAATTACAGAGGATATACCAAATGAGGAACCTGATCGGATGGCTACCTGCAAGCCGTTCGAAGATGCAAAGATAACTTGTAATAAGTGGTATGATCAGGGTCATATGATATGTTTTTTTACATCTCGAACTGAAGATCATAGAATTGTTACAGAAAATTGGCTAAAACATCACGGATTTAAATATCATACATTATTAATGGGAAAACCTAGAGGTGGCAATTACCATTGGATAGATAATCATTTAGTAAAAGCTACGAGATACAGAGGTAAATTCACAGATTTAGTTGAAAAGGAGGTTACTATTCAAGTTTTCGATGATGGTAAAAATCAATAGATTGTAATATGAGCAATTTTTTTAAAGTTCCTACAATGGCTGATCTGAAATCAAAGGGCGAGATTCCGGAGGTTTTGTTTTGGGTTGGTTGTGCTGGTAGTTTTGATGATAGAGCAAAAAAAATAACTCGTTCTTTTGTAAAATTATTAAGGAGTGCTAAAGTTTCATTTGCAGTTTTGGGTGCTGAGGAAAGCTGTTCTGGCGACCCTGCAAAGCGCGCTGGTAATGATTTTTTATTTCAAATGCAGGCCTTATCTAATATAGAAACAATGAACTCATATGAATTCAAAAAAATTGTAACAGCTTGTCCACATTGCTTTAATACTATTAAAAATGAGTATCCTTCACTAGGAGGAAAATATATGGTTATGCATCATACACAATTTCTTAAAACTCTTTTAGATGAAGGAAGGTTAACTATAGATGGAGGACAATTTAGAGGCAAAAAGATAACATTTCATGATCCATGTTATCTTGGTCGAGCTAATGGTATTTATGAAGCACCAAGAGATTTAATTAAAAAATTAGATGCTGAACTTGTTGAAATGAAAAGCTGTAAGCAAAATGGGCTATGTTGTGGCGCAGGTGGTGCTCAAATGTTTAAAGAATCTGAACCAGGAAATAAAGAAATTAATATAGAGAGAACTGAACAAGCTCTTCAAGTAGAACCAGATATAATTGCTGCTAGTTGTCCCTTTTGCAATACTATGATGGCTGACGGAATTAAAAGTAAAGGCAAAACCGAAGTTGAGGTAAGCGATATTGCTGAAATTATTGCGAGAGAAAAAAAATTATGAANAATGTTAGTAANTTTNCAAGATTTACCNGATGATGCACGCGTNTGGATTTACCAGTCTGATCGNTCATTTTCAATACATGAAGTTANAGATATTTCAAATAGATTAAATACTTTTTTGACAAGTTGGACCTCTCATGGAGATGAACTAAAATCTGCNTATGAAATAAAGTACAGTAGATTTATCATAATAGGGCTAAATCAAAACAGAAATAAAGCTTCGGGTTGCTCTATTGACAGCTTGGTACACTTGCTTCTTAAATTTGAAGATTTGTTCAAAGTTAGTCTTCTTGATAAATTAAATGTATCATATAAACATGGAGCTTTCGTAGCACATAAAAATATAGAAGATTTTAAAAAAATGGTTAAAGCAAAATCTATCTCAAAAAAAACTATAGTTTTTAACAATTTGGTACAAACCAAAATAGAATATTTAAATCACTGGGAAGTTCCAGCATCTGATAGTTGGCATGCTCGATTTTTTATTTAATTGTTAAAATCAAACGAAATATATTAATTTAAGAGTTTAATTTGAAACCAATTTTATGCGTTACAAATTTTGTGTTTTGTTAATCTTAGGTCTTTCTGCATACGCTCAATCTCCATTGAAGACAAGCGATTCTATAAATCAAAAAAAATGGGTTGACAGTGTTTATAGTTCTATGAATTTAAATCAAAAAATTGGTCAATTATTTGTAGTACAAGTTTTCTCTAATCGAAATAAGCAAAATGAGGATAAAATCGTTTCAATGATACGGAACAACCATATTGGAGGAATTATTTACTCCAAAGGAGGTCCAGTCAGACAAGCAACTCTCACTAATGAATTACAAAGTTATTCCAAAATTCCACTACTTGTTGGTATGGATGCCGAGTGGGGATTAAGTATGCGACTAGATTCTACTTTCGCTTTTCCCTGGAATATGACACTTGGTGCAGTAAATGATTTAAAATTATTGAAAAAAACTGGTAGATACATTGGTGAGCATTGTAAACGACTTGGTGTTCATTTTAATTTCGCTCCTGTTGTAGACATAAACACAAATCCAAATAATCCAATTATAGGAAACCGTTCTTACGGAGAAGATAAATACAACGTAAAAAATAAATCCNTAGCTTTTGTTAGCGGTATGCAAAGCACTGGTACAATGGCTTGTGCTAAACATTTTCCGGGTCATGGAGACACCAGTAGAGATTCTCATAAAACTTTACCGACTGTAAGTTTTGATAAAACTCGAATTGAAGATGTGGAGTTATTTCCATATAAAAATTTAATTAGTAATGGCTTATCTAGTATCATGATTGCCCATCTTAATGTTCCCGCCTTTGATAATAATTCTAACCAGCCTTCATCTTTATCAGGTGAAATCGTAACAAATATTTTAAAGGAAAAATTGAATTTTAAAGGGCTAATTTTTACTGATGCTTTGGATATGAAAGGGGTATCAAATTATGCTCCATCTGGTGAAATTGATTTAAAGGCATTCGAAGCAGGCAATGATATTTTATTAATGTCAAAAAATGTATCAGATGGTATAAAGAAAATAAGATACGCTTTTGAGAGCGGTANAATAAAAGAAACACGCTTAGCACATTCAGTAAAGAAAATTTTATCTGCGAAATACAAATTAGGTTTAGCTCAATACAAACCTATTAAGATTGATGGTCTTGTTGAAGATTTAAATAAAGTAGAAAATAATTTATTGTATTGGGACATATTAAAAAGCGCACAAACCCTCATCAAAAATGATAATTTAATATTACCAATCAAAAAATTAAAAAATAAAATTGCTTATTTACCTATGGGCGACGTATCTGGCGATGTTTTTTATAAGAGTCTTCAATTGTATGCGGATGTAGAAAAAGTTGATTATGATAATTTGGAAATCGTTTTAAATAAATTGAAGTCTTTTGATAAAGTTATTATTGGACATCATAAAAATAATCAAAACCCATGGGCATCGCATAANTTTTCAGCAAANGAATTAGTTTGGCTACAAGAAATAGCAAAGAATAACAAGACTATCTTAACTGTTTTCACAAAGCCTTACTCCTTAAATAGAGTAAATAGTTTTGTTAATATAAATAGTATTTTGGTGGCATACCAAAACAGTACCGTATCCCAAAAAGTTGCTGCTCAGATTATATTTGGTGCTGTNAAAGCAAAAGGTAAATTACCCGTAAGTATTAGTAATNTAAAATTTCCAGTCGGACATGGATTAGAAACAACTTTAATGGGGCGACTTGCTTATGGAATTCCAGAAAGTGTTGGTTTAAATTCGAAAAAACTTGCAAGAATAGATTCTATTTCAATGTCTGCGATAGATTCATTAATTNTNCCTGGAGCACAAATATTAATTGCTAGAAAAGGTAAGGTTGTATACAATAAAAATTTTGGATTTCATACATACGAAAAAAAACAGAAGGTAAGATCTAATAATATTTATGATTTGGCTTCACTTACAAAGATATTAGTTTCTCTCCCATTGATTATGGAGATGTTTGATAGCGGAGTAATAAGACTGGATGACAAATTGGGTGATGTTTTACCATCTTACAAGAACTCCAATAAGTCTTCAATGACATTAAAAAAATTNTTATCACATTATGCTGGATTAAAGCCTTGGATACCTTTTTATATATCTACATTGGACTCAATTAGTTCTAAACCGAATCCTAAGTTTTTCAGATCAAAAAAATCAGCAAATTTTCCTATTCAAATATCAAAAAATAAATATCTTCGTGCCGATTTTAGGGATACCGTACATAAAAAAATATTAAAATCAGATATATTGAANACAATTAAATACCNATACAGTGATTTGTCTTATTATATTTTCAAGGACTTGATCGAATCTCATTATGGTAAAACCTTAGATGATTTAATTGAAACTAAATTTTTTGATAAAATAGGAGCAAATCACACCACTTACAACCCCCTAACTAAATTTGGAATTAATGAAATAATACCAACTGAGTTGGATAATTATTTTAGATTTGAAAAAGTCCATGGTTATGTGCATGATATGGGCGCTGCTATGCAAAATGGGATTGGTGGACATGCTGGTTTATTTAGTAACTCTAATGATGTTGCCAAGTTTATGCAAATGTACTTGCAAGGTGGTAATTATGGAGGGAATCTTTTTTTTAAATCCAAAACTGTTGATCGCTTTAATACTTGCTATTATTGTAGCTTGGGTAATAGAAGAGGTTTAGGGTTTGATAAGCCTCAGCTAGGTACTAAAGGACCAACATGTGGATGTCTGTCAATGAGCAGTTTTGGCCACTCTGGTTTTACNGGAACATTTGCGTGGGCAGATCCTGAGCAAGAGATTATTTATGTATTTTTATCAAACAGAACATATCCAGATTCTAAAATTAACCGCCTAAGTAAAGAAAATATTAGATCAGAAATTCAGCGTTTTATATATGATGCTATTATANATTAGTAATGAAAATTGGAATTATTTGTTACCCAACTTTTGGAGGAAGTGGNGTAGTTGCGACTGAGCTTGGAATCGAANTGTCTCGTAGAGGACATGAAGTTCACTTTATTGCATACAGACAGCCCGTTCGACTTGATTTTGTAAATGCAAAAGTACATTTCCACGAAGTTAATGTACCAGATTATCCACTTTTTCATTATCAGCCCTACGAGCTGGCTCTTTCCAGTAAGATTGTTGATATGGTGAAAATGCATAAAATAGATTTGCTTCATGTTCATTATGCAATTCCCCATGCCTATGCGGCTTACATGGCCAAAAAGATGCTTCACTACCAAGGAATTGAGTTGCCAATTGTAACCACTTTACATGGAACTGATATTACTTTGGTTGGAAGTCATCCTTTTTACAAAACTGCCGTAACATTTAGTATAAATAAGTCTGACGCTGTTACNTCTGTGTCACAAAGTTTGAAGGATGATACCCAGCGTTTATTCAAGANTAAAAAAGAGATCACTGTTATCCCAAATTTTATTGATTTAATGAAATATAGCTTTNAATATGATAAATCGCATCGATCGATACTTGCTAAGTCGAATGAAAAAATAATAACTCACGTAAGTAATTTNAGATCAGTCAAGAGGATTCCTGATGTTATCAATATTTTTAAAAATGTATTTAAAAAAATTCCATCAAAACTAATTATGATTGGTGAAGGTCCTGAAAGAGATTTTGCAGAACAAATGTGTTTCAAATTTGGATTACAAGATAATGTTCTATTTCTTGGTAATAGCAATGAAGTTATTAAGATTTTACAATTGTCTGATTTATTTCTTTTGCCATCTGAAACAGAAAGCTTTGGGCTATCGGCATTAGAAGCTATGGCATCTGCTGTTCCAGTAATTTCCAGTGATACAGGTGGCCTTCCTGAGCTAAATATTAACGGAGTTTCTGGCTATCTAAGTCCCGCTGGAGACATTGNCGGCATGTCAAAAAATGCTATAAATATTTTAAAAAGTTCTGATATTCTCACAACTTTTAAAAGTGGCGCAAAATCAGTANCATCAAAATTTGATATTCATGACGCAGTTAATAGTTATGAAGACATCTATAAATTTGCTTTGAAAAATTGTACATCAATTTAGTGTAAACTAGTTTTTGTTTTATTAATTTTAGCTATTATTAAAGGCGATATCTATAATTATGTCTGGGAATTCATTTGGAAGACTTTTTAAACTTACAACTTTTGGTGAATCACATGGTACAGCCATAGGCGGTGTTATTGAGGGTTGTCCATCAGGTGTAAATATTGATGTTGAGATAGTTCACGGGGAAATGAGTCGCAGAAGACCCGGACAATCATCTATAGTAACTCAACGCAACGAATTTGATAAAGTGGAATTTCTTTCAGGAATTTTNGAAGGAGTANCAACAGGAATGCCTATTGGATTCATAATTAAGAATAATAACCAGAAAACTAAAGATTACAGTCATATAAAAGAAGTTTTCCGCCCCAGTCATGCCGATTTTACTTATAATCTAAAATATGGTCANCGAGACTACAGAGGTGGAGGAAGAAGTTCAGCTAGAGAGACTGCCTGTCGGGTTGTAGCGGGTTCAATTGCAAAACAGTTTTTAAGNAATATTTCTATNANAGCTTANACCTCCGCTGTAGGCGATATTTCAATTGNAGACACATATGATAAGTTAGATTTCTCTGAAATTGAAAGGAATATTGTTCGTTGTCCAGATAGTTTAGTTGCAGAAAAAATGATTAATAAAATAAAATCANTTAGAAAAAAAGGNGATACAATTGGNGGAATAGTTTCNTGTGTAATTCAAAATATGCCANCTGGACTTGGTGAGCCTGTTTATAATCGTNTACATGCTCAGTTAGCGAAGGCTATGATGTCAATAAATGCTGTCAAAGGTTTTGAATATGGTTCCGGATTTAGTTGTGTTTCAATGAAGGGAAGTGAGCATAATGATATTTTTAATAAAGATGGAACCACTAAGACAAATTACTCAGGTGGAATTCAAGGCGGGATTAGCAATGGTATGGATATATATTTTAATGTCGCTTTCAAGCCTGTAGCTACAATAATGCAGACTCAAAATACTATCGATGCTAATGGAAATGAAGTGCAAATGCAAGGAAAAGGTCGACATGACCCATGTGTAGTGCCAAGAGCTGTTCCAATAGTTGAGGCAATGGCTGCTTTAGTTTTAGCTGACTTTACACTTTTAAATCGACTTTCAAAAAAATAACATATGAAGTCTTTGGCATTACATTGGAGAATTTTATTTGGAATGGTTTTAGGTGTTTTATTTGGGTTTCTTATGACTCAAGTTCAGGGAGGTGCCGCTTTTGTTTCAGATTGGATTTCACCATTTGGGACAATTTTTGTAAAGTTATTAAAATTCATTGCTATCCCTTTAATATTAGCATCTTTAACAAAAGGTATTTCAGATTTAAAGGATATTTCAAGATTTGCTTCAATNGGAATTAAAACTATTTTTATATANATAACAACTACGGTTTTTGCAATAACCATTGGTCTGTTGCTGGTAAATATTTTTAAACCTGGAGATGGAGTTTCTGATAGTAGCATCAACAAACTAACAAATAGCTATGCTGAAAATATNTCTGTTCAAAGTAAGATTTCCGAAGCCGGAAAACAAATGGAACGTGGTCCACTAGATTTTATTGTTGATATGGTTCCTGAGAATGCTTTTTTTGCTTTAAGCAATAACAAATTAATGCTTCAGGTAATTTTTCTTTCAATTTTCCTAGGAATTTCTCTTTTATTGATAGAAACAAATCGTGCTAAACCCCTAAGAGAAATTTTTGAATCATTAAATGACGTAGTTTTAAAAATGGTTGATTTGATTATGAAAACAGCACCAATTGCTGTATTTGCACTAATTGCTAGTGTTATTGTATCGTCTGGCGATTCGAAACTGNTATCTGCACTATTACTTTATTCTTCGGTTGTAGTTTTTGGTCTTTTTTTAATGATTGTGTTCTATATGTTTATTTTTTTTATTGTAACAAGAAAAAATCCTCTTTTATTTATACAACAGATAAGCCCTGCACAATTATTAGCTTTTTCAACAAGTAGCAGTGCTGCTACTCTACCCGTAACTATGGAAAGAGTTGAAGAACATGTCGGTGTAGATAAGGAAGTTTCGAGTTTTGTNCTACCAGTAGGGGCAACTATCAATATGGATGGGACTAGTCTTTATCAAGCTGTTGCAGCTGTTTTTATTTCTCAAGCTCTTAATTTTGATTTGACTTTTTCTGACCAGTTAACAATTGTTCTCACTGCTTTACTTGCATCAATCGGGAGTGCTGCCGTACCTGGAGCGGGAATGGTTATGTTAGTGATTGTTTTAGAATCAATTGGATTTCCTCCGGATAAACTAGCTCTAGGATTAGCCTTAATTTTTGCTGTAGATCGACCTTTGGATATGCTTAGGACAGTCGTAAATGTTACTGGTGATGCTACAGTATCAACTTTAATTGCTAAAAGCGAGGGTAAGTTGCGTGAAAGTAAATAACTTAATAGCATAGCNAGCATTCGTATTCAAAAAATCTTAGCCTTTTTGACTTGTTAAAAANCGGTTACGTAGCTCTTTTGTTGGCACCATACATTTATCTTTTTTACCAAACCATTTGTACCTGTTTTTGGCTACAATATCATATAATTTATCACGTAAACAAGCTGGAATGCAATATCCAATAAGTAGAATATTATGCCATCCACCCAAAATTTTGGCTAATTTNAAGATCGCTGTACTTTTTTTGTANAATTTATTATCATTNAAAAAAATNATACTNTCAATGCAAACTAACTCACTTTTTGGTAAAATTCCCTTTGCATAATCACTTTGCAAAGAGCTAAATTTTAATATCTTTTTTTTGTCTGATTTTATCAGGTACAAGACACTACTTTGGCATAAATTACAAACTCCATCAAAAAAAATGATCATATCTTAATATTTAATCTACAAAATTCAATCTACTGGTGCTAACTTGGGTTTTAAATAATCCATAATTTACGGTTGCAATATTTTTTTCAATTTTATCAATGGTTCCAATTGCTCGACCATCGTCCATTCTTACTTTTTCTCCAATTTTAAAATTGTGAGTTTTGATTTCAGAACTCTTTTTGGTATTTTCTGCAGCCTTCTTTTCTTTTCTGATTTTATCAATTTTTAATTCTACTTCTTTNCTAAGTATTTTATCCTTTTTTGATTTAATGTTTTTTTCTTTGTTGGACAGCTTTATTTTTTTAGAGTTATGAATTTGTATTAATTTAAATACCTCANTCATAAGCTCACGTTTACGTTTATTGTTATGAAATTTTTCAGCTAGGTTTGATATTTTTTTACCAAAACTAATAAGTTTTTGGTTATTGTCAAACATCTCTTGAAACGCTTGGAGTTTTTTTTCAGCTTTTAAATTAGTTTGTTTTAATTTTTCAATATCTTTTTCAATGGAATACCTGTTTTTTCTTAATAATTCTTCGTCTTTCTCAAGTTTAATACGTTCCTTTTGAAGGGATGAGATTGTACTATCAAATCTAATTTTTTCTCTGTTAATCTTATTTTTNGAACGTTTTATGANGTTTTTGGGTATCCCATTTTTTTCTGCCACTTCAAAGGTAAATGAACTACCNGCTTGTCCCAATATTAATTTAAATGTAGGTAATAATGATTCTTCATCAAATAGCATATTCGCATTTTTAATGAATGGTAATTCGTTGGCCAGNACTTTTAGATTAGTATAATGAGTTGTTATTATTCCAAAGGCTTTTTTTTCNTAGAAAATTTCTAAAAAAACTTCAGCTAATGCTCCTCCTAGCTCGGGATCACTCCCAGTTCCAAACTCGTCAATCAAAAATAATGTATTGTTATTACATTTATTTAGAAAATAATTCATTTCTTTTAGGCGATAACTGTACGTACTGAGTTGATTTTCAATTGATTGATTGTCCCCAATATCTGTTAAAATCATATCAAAAAAAGACATTTTTGAGCTCTCATCTGCTGGAATTAGAAGACCAGATTGAAACATTATTTGTACTAAACCTACTGTTTTTAAAGTTATACTTTTACCGCCTGCATTTGGACCAGAAATAACTATAATTCGCGTCTCAAGATTCATTTTTATAGTTTGTGGTACCGTTATTTTTCCATCTTTTTTGTTGGTTTTTAATAATAATGGATGATAAACATTTTTTAAAAATAAATTTTGACTTTTACAAATATTTGGTAGTATACCATTTATTTCTGCTGCATATTTAGATTTTGAATATAATACATCAATAAGAATTAAAAACTCCTGGTATTTATCAAGTAGAGGTCTGTAGGTTCGAATAAAGTTTGTTAAGTCTAGTAAAATCTTTTTTATCTCCTCATTTTCTTCAAATTCGAGATTATTTAGTTCTCTTTGATAATTTTGGGTTGTATCTGGTTCGATATAAACTATACTACCAGTTTTGCTTGCACCAAGAATATTACCCTTAATTTTTTTTCGGTACATAGCTTTAACAGCAAGAACCCTTCTGTTATCTACCACAGATTCTTTAATTTCATCTAACAAATTTTCACTATTATAAAAATTTAGCGCTGAATTGAAACTTGTATTAATTTTTGTTCGTACATATTGAATTGACTTTCGAATTTTAAAAAGATCTAATGATGCATCATTTCTTATTTCACCATTTCTGTTGATAACAGAACTAATCTGTTTTGGAATATTTTTGTTTTTTTGAATTTGATTTGAAATTTTATAGATGAGAGGATAATAATCTTGAAATTTTTTAAAAAAAACCAATAGATTATTGGCTGTTAGGCAAATAGATTTAATTCTACTCAGTTGAACTATATCCAGTAAACTGTTTTCAATTTTAAGTAGCTTCAGTTCATCAATAATTTCTTCAAATCCGTGATTTGGTATGCGATTTTCATTTTCAAATGATGAGGTAAACTCGTTAACAAGCTTTAAATTTTCTATACATCTTTTTTTTGATGTAAATGGTCTTATATCATTGATTTTTGATTTACCAAGCGAAGTAATAGCATGCTTGGAAATTTGATTAATAATTTTACCAAACTCCAAGTCTTGAAGGCATTTTTTTGAAATTTCAATCATAATATTACTAACTTGTAAATTTAATTATTAATGTTAACAATATAGACTAAATTTGTAATGTTAGCATTTATTTATGATAACTACTGATAATATATTTAATATTAGCAAAGATTGGAAATTATTTTTGGAATCTGAATTTAGTAAACCCTACTTCAATATTTTAACGGATTTTGTTATCAAAGAATACATTGAAAATATCTGCTATCCTCCAAAAGATCAGATTTTTGACGCACTAAATTCATGTCCCCTTGATGACATTAAGGTTATAATACTAGGTCAAGATCCATATCACCGAATTAATCAATCAAATGGCTTAGCATTTTCTGTTAACTCTGGTATCAAACTACCTCCTTCATTGAAAAATATTTTTAAAGAAATTTCTAATAATTATGATAATAAAGAACGTAAAAACGGGAATTTGCTCTCATGGTCAAAACAGGGAGTTTTATTACTTAATTCAGTTCTCACAGTTAGGCAAGGCATACCAAATAGTCATTCTGGAAAGGGTTGGGAGAAACTAACTGATTTTATCATACAGAATCTTTCACACAGGGGGTCAAATTTAGTTTTTCTGCTGTGGGGGAGCTATGCTCAACGTAAAGATAAACTCATCAACCAGCAGAAACACATGATTTTAAGGTCTGGTCATCCCTCTCCTTTAAGTGCTAATCGTGGTCTATGGTTCGGGAATAGGCATTTTATTAAAACAAATCAATATTTAAAATCAAACAAAAAAACTACTATTAATTGGTTCAAGTAACAACTGAATGTTATTGTTTAAAATCTATTTTCTGTTAAATCTATAGTGTCCTATAATCTTGAAATCAAATAAACAATCTTCAATAATCTGCCCACTTCCAATATTATGAACAATTTGATATTGATTTGCATTAATTGATGGTATATCAACAACAATTCCAATGTGCGTAATACCTCCACCTAAATCCCAAGCAACAATATCACCTGGTAAATAGTTAGTTGCTTTTTTTGAAATTTGTAGTTCAGCTCCCTGTCTTTTAAAGTAAGTCATTAAATTAGGAACACGCCGATGATCTATGTTAGGATCTGGCTTTGTAAGTCCCCATTTTCTTGGATAGGAATTAAAATTATTTGTCATATCCTCGTGAATTTCTTTTTGGAGATCAAAGCTAAAAGATCGAAAAGTTCTAATTATAACATCTGTGCAAACACCAATACCGTCAGGTACATCTCCATTTGGAAATGGAATACTAAAATAACTACCATCGTAAATAACTTTTTTTTTAGTGAGTTTTAAAGCCTCATGAGAAATGTTTTTTGCACTGAAAGCTTGTTGCGCAGTTGATGAATTTATAAAAGTTAGAACAAATATTAGTATTTTTAAAATTTGCATCACAGATGTGTTAAATAAAAATCTATAGATCAAAATCAAAATTCGTTCCAATATTCAAAAATATTTCATGAATTTTTAAAAATGATTATCAACCTATCAGCTTTGTTAGTGCATGTTTTATTAGTTTGTTGATTGCTTTTTCTGGATTTTTACTAAAGGTACCTTTTATTCTGTTTGCTAGAATTGCATTTAATGAGCATGCTTTGTGTCCTAACAATTTTGACAGTCCATAAATTGCTGCGGTTTCCATTTCAAAATTTGTTATTTTTAAATTTCGGTAATTAAATTTTTGAAATTTTTCTAAAAACATTGAATTTTTTTGGATTAATCTCAGCTGACGACCCTGTGGTCCATAAAATCCTGCACAAGTCGCAGTGATTCCTCTTTGAATATTTACATCAAATAATTTTTTTTCTAGTTTTCTGCAATTACCAACCATTAAGGTTTTGGAAAAATCACCTCCTAAATCAATAGTCACATCATGATAATTTTCTGAATTAATATCAAAATTATTGTTGAACTGGTAATATTCTAATAGTCCACTTAAATCTAAGCCATACGAACTCAAAATGATAGAATCTAATTCAATGTAATTTTGAATTGCTCCTGAGGTTCCAATTCTGACAATTTCTAATGAAATCAAACTATTTTTGACAACTCTTTTATTGAAATCAATATTTACTAGCGCATCTAATTCATTCAATACTATATCAATATTATCAGCTCCAATTCCCGTGGAAATAACAGATATGCGTTTTTTACCAATTCTACCCGTGTGAGTTTTAAATTCTCTGCTCTGTTTTTTAAAATCTATGGAATCAAAATGTTTGGAAACTTGTTCAACACGATCCGGATTACCAACCGTAATTATTTTGTGGGCAATGTTTTCTGGCCTTAATTGAAGGTGGTAAATACTGCCATCAGCGTTAAGAATAAGTTCTGATTTTTTAATTTTTATAGATTATCCCCCAACTCTTTTTACACGAAATCCTAGATTTTTAAGGAACATCATAATTCTATCTCTGTTATTACCTTGTATGATTATGACTTCATTTTTAAAACTCCCACCAGTATTAAATTCTTTTTTTAATTTTTTAGTTAAGTTTTTAAAATCTGACACATTCCCATGGTAACCTTCAATCATTGTTAAAGGTTTTCCATTTCGCTTTTCGTATTTACATATTAATATTTGATCTTGTAAAACAAATTCCCTTGAAGTTTCGGGAACTTTTTTTTTAATTTCTTTATGATTTGGGAATAAAACTCTTAATTGATCTTTAATATCCATTATTTCTTTTTTAAGCCAAGTTCTTCTAGCCTTTGATTGAGAAATTCTCCAGCTGTGATGTTATTAAATTTTTTCGGATTTTTTTTATTAATACAACTTTCTAGTACGTCCAATTTCATGCTACCTACCGGGTGCATAAAAAAAGGGATTGAGTATCTTGATTTTGACCAAAGTTCCTTAGGTGGATTTTGGACTCTGTGAATAGTTGATTTTAATTTATTATTGGTATGCCTGGAAAGCATATCTCCAACATTTATCATCAGCTCATTTGGACCTGCTACAGCATCAATCCATTTTCCTTCATTGTTTTTTACTTGAAGACCTTTTCCTTGGGCTCCCATCAATAGAGTTATTAAATTAATATCTCCGTGAGCTGCAGCTCTAACTGCCTTTTTTGGAGCTTCCCTTATGGGAGGATAGTGTATGGGTCGTAATATGCTGTTTCCATTGTGAATATAATTATCAAAGTATGTTTCTTCAATTTGTAAATATAATGCTAGAGCTCGCAGTACATATTTAGCAGTTTTCTCTAGCATTTTGTATGTTTTTTTACCAACAGAATTGAAATTTGGAAGCTCTTTAACATAAAGATTTTTATGATAAGTTTTTTCAAGTTCTAAATCATTTTCCACGTATTGTCCAAAGTGCCAAAACTCTTTAAGATCACCTTGTTTTCTCCCTTTGGCGCTTTCCTTTCCAAAAGAAACATAGCCGCGTTGACCACTGATTTCTGGAATTTCGTATTTACGCTTGATTTCCGTGGGAAGGTTAAAAAACTTTTTTATCTCACTATAAATTTCATTTATTAAATTTTTTTCTAAAAAATGCCCTTTTAATGCGACGAAACCTATTGTTTCATAAGCGTTACCTATTTCAGTAACAAATTTATTTTTTTTATCAATATCATCAGATAAAAATTCTGCAAGATTTACTAAGGGTATTTTGTCCATTTTTTCTAACAATTAAAACAAATATAGGAAATCGATTTATTATTTTCCTAGTATAAAAATCATATTTAGTTTCCTTTTTATTTTTTAAATTTGATTATAAGCTCATAATAAACTTTTGAAATTTTCTTTTCCATACTCAAAGTTTAAGGTCTCGAGGCGTCAAAAAGAGTCTCTATACGTAAATATGCTTAAATCAAGAATGATTGAAGAAAAAATGCTTTTATTGTTGAGGCAGGGTAAAGTATCGAAATGGTTTTCAGGAATCGGTCAAGAGGCTATTTCAGTTGGTATAACTATGGCAATGAATTCGGAAGAGTATATTTTACCAATGCACCGCAATTTAGGTGTATTTACAACAAGAAAAATTCCTCTCCAAAGGCTATTTTCTCAATGGCAAGGTAAAGCAAGTGGTTTTACAAAAGGGCGTGACCGTTCATTTCATTTTGGCACTCAGGACTATAAAATAATTGGCATGATATCCCATCTAGGCCCACAACTTGGTGTCGCAGATGGGATTGCATTATCTCATGTTCTTAAAAAAGAAAATAAGGTTACAGCTGTTTTTTCTGGAGAAGGCGGTACAAGTGAAGGCGACTTCCATGAGTCACTCAATGTTGCATCAGTCTGGAATTTACCTGTAATGTTCTGTATTGAAAATAATGGATATGGACTATCGACTCCCACTTCACAGCAATACAATTGTAAAGATATTGTTGACAGAGCTAAAGGTTACGGAATGGAATCTCACTTAATTGAAGGGAATAATATTTTAGAAGTTTATACCAAAGTAAGAAGTATAGCAAAGAGAATTAGATCAAAATCCAAGCCAGCTCTTTTAGAATTTAAGACATTTCGCATGCGAGGTCACGAAGAAGCTAGTGGTACTAAATATGTACCTAAGAAGCTAATGGACTCATGGAAATCTAAGGATCCAATAATTGAATTTGAAAATTATTTGCTATCTACTAACATACTTAAAGAAGAAAAAATTTCCATTTATAGATCAGAAATTTCAAATGAAATTCAATCAGCTATAGAAAAAGCTTTTAGTGAAAATGAAATATCAGCAAATTTATCAACAGAACTAAATGATGTTTACAAAACTTTTAATTTCCAGGAAATTAAATCATTAGATAGTTCTACAGAGATTCGATTTGTTGATGCAATCTCTGATGGTTTAAGAGAATCGATGATTAAATACGATGATATGGTAATCATGGGTCAGGATATTGCAGAATATGGAGGTGTATTTAAAGTGACTGAGGGTTTTTTAGATAAATTTGGGAAAGATAGAGTTCGCAATACACCAATTTGTGAATCTGCCATAATTGAGGTAGCAATGGGTCTTTCAATAGCTGGAATAAAGTCAGTTGTTGAATTACAATTTTCTGATTTTATTTCCTCCGGATTTAATCCTGTTGTTAACTATTTATCAAAATCACATTATCGCTGGGGACAAGAAGCAAATATAGTATTGAGAATGCCATGTGGTGCTGGAGTGGGTGCAGGTCCTTTTCATTCTCAGACAAACGAAGCTTGGTTTACCAAGACTCCAGGACTCAAAGTTGTCTACCCAGCTTTTCCATATGATGCAAAGGGTCTTTTATCATCAGCGATAGAAGATCCTAATCCTGTATTATTTTTTGAACATAAGGCTCTATATAGAAACATAAGGCAAGATGTTCCTAAAGGTTATTTTACCCAACCAATTGGTAAAGCTTCAATTTTGAGAGAAGGTCATGATATTACAATTATTACTTACGGCAGCGGAGTTCACTGGGCCATTGAAGTATTAAATAACAATCCCATGATTTCAGCAGATTTGATTGATTTGAGAACGCTACAACCACTGGACTTAGATTGTATTTTAAGTTCTGTTAAGAAAACAAATCGAGTTATAATATTGCAAGAGGATTCTCTCTTTGGAGGAATTTCAAGTGATATTTCAGCTGAAATTATGGAAAATGCGTTTGAATATCTCGATGCTCCTGTTAAGCGAGTAGGAAGTTTAAATACTCCTATACCATTCGCAACAAATTTAGAAAATCAATATTTAGCAAAGCGCAATTTTGAATCATCACTAAGGGCAGTGCTTGATTACTAAGAGCTAAAATAGAATTATAANCTCTTATTTATAATTTTTAAAATGTCTGACTCTTGGATATTAGCATCATTAATATAATTTTCAGCTTTTTCAAGAATATCATTAGCATAATGTTTATCATCCAGTCCTTGACAATTGATTTTTAAATTCAAGTATGCTCCAACTACTGCAGTTTTTGCACATAAAGTAGCAACTCCAACATCTGTAATTGCATTTGGATTTCCTATTTCTATCATCTTTCTAATTAAATCAAAACACTTGAATGAGGTTTCTATAACCTCAAAAGGGATTTGAATTGCTCTTTTTGTTGCACTTTGAATTGCTTCNAAACGCTTTGTTTTTTCATGTTCTGATCCCTGAGGTAATTTCAAAGCATTCATTATTTGATTAAATGACTGGGCATCTTTATCAACTAGTTTTAATAATTTTTTTTGAATATTCATCGAAATATTTCCTTGATTTGAAAATATTTCCCATTTGTCGTCCCAGCCTCTTTTGTGTGCTGAAAGATTAGCGNACATGGTTATCAATGCTGCTCCAAGTGCACCACAATAAGCAGAAATTGATCCACCTCCAGGGGCAGGTGATTCACTTGAAGTCTCAAAAGTAAAGTCTCTTAAGCTGTAATTAATCAATTCATTATCATCACTCGATTCTATGAAGTTTTCCAAAATCTGCTTATTTGGTTCAAAAGGTTTTAATTCATTCAAACCTAAGGTTTTAACTGCAATTTTAATAATTTCTGAATCAGATACTGCAGTTGATCTTTTTTGTTTTTTTAGGAAGTAGATGCCAGCATCTTTTAGGACCTTTTTTGGAATCAATCCTACTAATTCAGATCCTGTCACTCTTAAGCCTCTTTTTTGAGCCATTTCACAAGTTTTTTCAAATACATTATGGAGTGGGGTTGTTTTTATATTTGTAATATTATAAGATATTTGAGCAATTCCATAATCTTTTATAAACCAGCCGATTCCTTTTAAGTTTTTAAAATAGCCAGCTTGACGAATAGGATTTCCATTTTTATCTTTTAAAATTTCACCTGTGATTTTATTACCTTTTCGTTTAATTCTTCCAGCCTCCCTTAAATCAAATGCAATTGCATTTGCTCTGCGTGTTGAAGTTGTATTTAAATTTATATTATAAGCGATTAAAAAGTCTCTAGCTGCTATCGCTGTAACGCCGCTTTTTACTACACTATCATTGAATGAAGATGGACCGTAGTCTGGTTTCCANTCAGGATTTTTAAGCTTTTCTTTCAAACCTTCATATTCTCCTGATCTGCAGTTTGCTAAATTTTTTCTGTCATTGGATTTAGCAGCATTTTCGTAGCAGTAAACAGGAATATTTAGCTCATTTCCAACTCTTTCCGCTAGGTTATGAGCTAATTCTATGGTTTCATTCATCGTGATATTAGAAACTGGGATTAATGGACAAACGTCAACTGCTCCCATCCTTGGGTGCTCTCCTTTGTGGAAAGACATATCAATTAATTCTTGTGCTTTTTTTATTAGCATAAATGCAGCTTCAATAACAGATTCTTTATCACCAATAAATGTAATAACAGTTCTATTGGTTGATTTTCCAGGATCAATATTTATGAGTTTTACTCCATCAACTTTTCTAACCTCGTCACAAATAGATTGGATTTTGTTTTGGTCTTTACCTTCAGAAATATTTGGAACACACTCTACAATTTGCATAAAAAAGGGTTTTTAAAAATGTATGAAATTTTAATTATTATCATGCCTATGAGTTATGACGACATCACACCATTTAAAACAGTTTTGTAAACTGGNTTATCACCAAAATAGTATGGGATTTCGTCAAATGAATTCATTTTTTTTGTGATTATTAAATTTGCTTTTTTTCCAACAGTAATACTTCCAAATTCTTTTTCTAAATCCATTGCGTAAGCTCCGTTAATCGTAGCTGCATTTATCGATTCTTCGGGACTCATTTTCATTTTTANACAAGCTAAACTTATCACTAGGTTCATATTTCCACTAGGCGATGAACCGGGGTTAAAATCAGTTGCGATTGCAACAGGGAGGCCTGAATCAATCAATTTTCTTGCAGGCGCATATTCCATACCCAAATAAAATGAACATCCAGGNAACAAAACGGGCATAGTTTTTGATTTTTTTATTTTTTTTATGTCAGTATTACTAATATGCTCCAAATGATCTACTGANCGTGCATTGTATTTTATTGCCAATTTTACACCACCAAAACTGTTAAATTGGTTTACGTGAATTTTGATTTTAAATCCTAATGATTTCGCCGCTGATAAAATCAGTTCAGTTTCTTTTAAATTGAAATACCCTTTTTCGCAAAAAATGTCTGTAAAGTCTGCTAATTTTTTAGATTTAATTATTGGCATCATTTTATTGATAATTAGGTTGATATAGGCCGATTTGTTATCTCCAAACTCCTTTGGAATGGCATGTGCACCTAAAAAAGTAGACTTGATCCCCAAANTACATCTTGATTTGATTTCCTTAATCACGTGCAACATTTTTAATTCATTATCGAGGTTTAGGCCGTATCCTGACTTAATCTCAATAGCTCCAGTGCCTAATTTTTNAACCGATTTCACACGCTCTAGTGATTGTTTTAAAAGTGATTTTTTATTTGTTTTTCTCAAGGAATTAACCGACGATAAAATACCGCCTCCGTTTTCAGCAATTTGTTCATAGCTTTTACCTTTAATTTTGTCTCTAAATTCTAGCGAGCGATTTTCAGCAAATACTATATGAGTGTGGCTATCACACCAACTGGGTAATACAATTCTCTCAGCTAAATCTATAAAATTTTCATAAGCTTTGGATTTAAAATCATTCATTTTCCCATAATCAACAATTCTATCACCATCTGTTATTAAAAATGCATCATTTATGACTGGTAGTTCGTTCATATCTTTACCGGCAACTTTGTCAAATCCAATGGGACGGACTTGGACTAATTGTCTAATATTTACAAAAACTTTTTTTTGCATTTTATTGCTTGAGTTTCCCTTTCTCGGTCATATTTTCAGGGTTAACCCAACTGTCATATTCCTTAGATGTTAAATACCCCGAGTTAATGGCTTCATCTCTGAGAGTAGTCCCATTTTTGTGAGCTGCATTTGCTATTTCGGCGGCCTTGTAGTATCCTATTTTTGTGTTNAGCGCTGTAACCAGCATTAATGAATTATTGAGCAATTTATTTATCTGTTTTTTATTAGCTTTTAAATCGGAAATACAATTTTTTTCAAAGCTTATTGTAGCATCTCCAATAAGTTGAGCTGATTCTAAAAAATTCTTAATTATCACAGGTTTGAATACGTTAAGTTCAAAGTGGCCTTGGGATCCTCCAAATGTAATAGCTGAGTCGTTACCAATTACTTGAGCGCAAACCATTGTTAGGGCTTCACTCTGTGAGGGATTAACTTTACCAGGCATAATTGAACTTCCAGGTTCGTTGGCAGGAGTNATTAATTCTCCAATTCCAGATCTTGGTCCTGAAGCCATAATACGAATATCATTGGCAATCTTGTACAAAGACACAGCAAGTTGTTTTAATGAATTGTGTGTTTCTACAAAAGCATCGTTTGAAGCAAGAGCTTCAAATTTATTTTTTGCACTTACAAAAGTATACCCCGTAAATTGATTTATGAATTTTACAGCTAAACTATCATATCCTTTTGGTGAATTTAATCCAGTTCCAACAGCNGTTCCACCAATTGCTAGCTCGCTGAGGTGCTCTAGTGAGTTATTAATTGAATTAACAGCGTGATCAATTTGAGAAACATAACCAGAAAATTCTTGTCCAAGTGTTAAAGGAGTTGCATCCATGAAATGTGTTCTTCCAATTTTAACAATTTTTTTAAATTCTTTAGATTTCTTGTTCAATGATTCCCTAAGTTTTTTTACACCAGGAAGAGTTACATCCATGAGTTTTATATAGCTAGCTATGTGCATTGCTGTGGGAAAAGTATCATTGGAAGATTGAGATTTATTAACATCATCATTGGGTAAAATNATTTTCTTTTTTTCTGTTAATGATTTACCAGATAATAATTGTGCCCTGTTAGCGATTACTTCGTTAATATTCATATTGGTGTGGGTTCCAGAGCCAGTTTGCCATACAACTAGTGGAAATTGATCATCATGTTTACCTGCCAGTATTTCGTCACAGACTTGAGCTATTAAATTTCTCTTTTTTTCCTCCAATATGCCTAATTTATGATTAGTAAATGCAGCTGCTTTTTTGAGAATTGCAAATGCATATATTATATCCAAAGGCATGGACGCTTTTGGACCAATTTTAAAATTGTTAACTGATCGCTGAGTTTGAGCGCCCCACAATTTATCTGATTGGACATCAACTACCCCCATCGTGTCAATTTCTTTTCTGTATTTCATATGATAATTAACTTGTTACAAATTTAATTTATTTTCAATTAAAAAGCTACAACGTAAATTTAATGATGTTTAATTAATATAATAATTTAAATTAAATATTGTATAACACTTAATCATGGTGTATATTTGAAAAAAAAACAATGTTTGAGTTTGATCAATATTTAGGTTTTCTCGCTTTCATGACCATACTGACCATTGGCTTCTGGCTTATGATATTCCTTTTAACTTTTGCAATCCCATATTGGGTCTTTGGTTCCGCTATTGAATCAATTAAAGAAAAAATAGCAGCAAAGAAAGCGAAAAATGAAAGTTAAATCTACCAATTTATCCTAGAAAATAGTTTTAATAATTTACAAGACCTCATTGATTTTTTCTGCGGGCCTANCAATTATTGCTTTTTCGCCATTGTANACAATTGGTCGTTCAATTAATTTTGGGTTATTGATTAAAGCCTTTATAATATCACTACCTGATAACTTTTTCCCTTTAAATTTCATTTTCCACAATTTTTCATTAGTTCGAACTATGTCTATTGGTTTTACACCCAATGCTTTGATCAGGATATTTAATTCCTCATCGCTAATTGGATTTTTTAGATATTCAACAATTCTAAAATTTAAGTTTCTTTCTTCAAGAAATTTTACTCCCAATCTGCTTTTTTGACAACGATTATTGTGATAAATTACTAACATGCGAACTATATATTTTATTTTTGTCCCATCATCATAAGATAAGATTTTAAAAATTCATCTAAATTACCANCTAACACTGATTCAGTATTTGTTGTTTCATGGCCAGTACGAACATCTTTCACAATTTTGTAAGGATGCAGAANGTAATTTCTAATTTGGCTTCCCCATTCTATTTTTAGCTTGTTTGATTCAATATCTTTTCTTTGTTTCAATTGCTTTTGAAGTTCAATTTCATAAAGTTGTGATTTTAACATTTGTAGAGCTTTGGCTCGGTTATCGTGCTGCGATCTTGATTCAGAACAGGTAATTTGAATTCCAGTCGGTTTGTGATTTAGCTGAACTTTCGTTTCAACTTTATTTACATTTTGACCACCCGCACCACTTGAGCGCGCAGTTGTAATTTCAATATCGGATGGATTGACTTCAATTTCAATAGTTTCATCTACCATTGGATAAACATAAACAGATGCGAAACTAGTGTGGCGTTTGGCATTACTGTCAAAAGGGGATATCCGAACAAGCCGATGGACTCCGTTTTCCCCTTTCAACCAACCAAAAGCAAAATCTCCTTCAAATTGAAGGGTTACCGTTTTAATTCCCGCTACATCACCGTCCTGAAGATTTAGTTCTTTAATTTTATAATTATTTTTCTCCGCAAACATTCTATACATTCTCATAAGCATATAAGCCCAATCACAACTCTCAGTTCCACCAGCCCCAGCTGTAATTTGTACTATTGCACTCAAATTATCACCATCACCGGAAAGCATGTTTTTAAATTCTAAATCCTCAATGGTATCTGAAGTTTTTTTCAATTGATCTAATACTTCATTTTCTGAAACATCTTTTTCCTTAAAGAGATCATAAAAAACTTGTAGTTCTTCGATTTGAGTTTTTGCGTTTTCAAAATCATTTACCCACTTTTTNTTGATTCGTATAGATTTCATTATTTTTTCTGCTGATTCAGAATCACTCCAAAATTCAGGTGCAAATGTTTTTTCTTCTTCATTTTGAATTTCTATTCGCTTACGATCTAAGTCAAAGATACCTCCTTAACGCACCAAGGCGATCAATTAAATTTTTTATTTGATCATTTGTAGTCATACGATTGTTTGATATTACAAAAATATGATTTATAGCACAGAATTAAAATAATATGTAGATTTACATCAAACTTTAATTATGTTTATTGATTTAAGAAGCGATACTGTTACAAAACCTACGNAAGGTATGTTAAAAGCCATGAAAAAAGCTAAACTCGGAGATGATGTTTACGGCGAGGATCCAACCGTAAATGAGCTTCAATTTCGAATTGCTGAGCTTTTTTGTATGGAAAAAGCCCTTTTTTTTCCAACCGGAACAATGGCNAATCAAACTGCAATAAAATTACACACAAGTCCAGGTGATCAAGTTATATGCGATAAATACTCTCACATCTATAATTACGAGGGTGGAGGTGCTTCATTTAATAGTGGTGTATCATGTAAACTTATTGGCGGCAAGCGAGGAATGATTGATTCAAATCAGGTATTAGATTCAATTAACGCTCCAGATTTTTATCATAGCCCCCCATCATCATTAGTTGTATTAGAAAACACAACAAATAAAGGTGGAGGAGCATGTTGGAATTTTTCTGCAATAGAAAAGATTAAAGGTGTATGTAACGATCACAACCTAGGACTTCATTTAGACGGGGCAAGGCTTTGGAATGCCTTAGAGGTTAAAAAAGAGCAACCCAGCGATTATGGTGCTGTTTTTGACACAATATCAGTATGCTTAAGTAAAGGCTTGGGTTGTCCCGTAGGGTCCATTTTGCTTGGGAATAATGAAATAATGAATAAAGCTATCAGAATTCGTAAAATGCTTGGAGGGGCCATGCGTCAAGTAGGTGTTTTAGCCGCTGCTGGTCTTTATGCTCTTGAAAATCACCGCCCTAGGCTTTTAGATGATCACGTAAGAGCCAAAGAAATTAGTAATGTATTAAAAAGTGTAAATTATATTTCAAAAGTTGAACCTGCTGAGACTAATATTATTATTTTTCAATTGAACTCAGTTATAAACTCAACTACTTTTATTAATATGTTGCGAAAGAAANAAATTTTAATTAGCGATATGGGAGGTGGTAAGCTAAGAATGGTGACTCATCTAGATTACTCAGAAAAAATGCATAAAAAAGTACTTGAAACTTTAAAATCAATATTATAGTTTTGCTATTCTGTTTAAATTAATTTCCATTGAAGTATATAATTAAATTCTCACTAATAATAATCTTAATCTTTGCTTGTAAAAATAAATCAATTTATGATAAAATGATAAATTATAACAATTCACCAAGGCCTAAAAAAATAGTTAAAAAGTTAACCAAACACTCTGATGTTCGACTTGATGAATATTATTGGTTGAATGAACGTGAAAATTCTGAAGTGATTGATTATTTAAATAATGAAAATAATTATTATGAAATTAGAACATCGCATACTAAGAATTTTCAATCAAAATTATTTGAGGAAATGAAAGCTAGAATAAAAAAAAATGATAGTTCTGTTCCATACAAATACAATGGTTATTGGTATATAACACGTTACGAAAAAGATAAGGATTATCCAATATATGTAAGAAAAAAAGGCACACTTAAAGCAAAAGATGAGCTTTTATTAGATTGTAACAAATTGGCTTTGGGTCACAAATTTTTTAATTTAAGGAGTTTNAATGTAAGTTCTAATAATCAAAAATTAGCATTTTCNACAGATACCATTGGTAGAAGAGANNATACGATTTTTTTTAAAGATTTAANTACTAATCAAATTTTAAAAGATAAAATTAATAATACNACTGGTGGTTGCACTTGGGCTAATGACAATCAATCTCTTTTTTATACCCGTCAAAATGCAGAAACTCTNAGACCTGAAATAATTTATATGCATAAGTTAGGTGATTCTTCAAAAAATGACAGGCTCATTTTTAAAGAAGAAGATGAAACTTTTGGAGTTGGTATTTATAAGACTAAATCAATGAAATATTTAGTTATATCAAGTTATAGTACCCTTACTTCTGAATATCGTATTTTAAATGCCAATACACCTGACGAAAGATTTAAAATTTTCCAACCAAGAACTGCAGGACTAGAATATTCAATATCTCATTATGATGACTCATTTTATATAATTTCGAATGCTGGTGATTCCAAAAATTTTAAACTTTCAAAAACTAATGAAAAGCAAACTGGAATTAAATTTTGGCAGGATGTAATTCCACATAGGGAAAATGTTCTGTTGGAGGGAATTGACATTTTCAAGGACTTTTTGGTAATTTCAGAAAGAGAAAACGGTCTGAATAAAATTAATATTCAGTCCTGGGATGGAAAAATAAATTATTATGTTCCTTTTAGCGGAGAAACTTACACAGCCTACACTTCAACAAACATTGACTTTNATACTAATATTTTACGTTATGGATATCAATCTTTGATAACTCCAAATTCAATCATTGATTTCAATATGATTACAAAGAGGAAAACGTTGAGAAAAAAGCAAGAGGTTTTAGGTAATGATTTCAACGAAAAAAANTATGTTTCCGANAGGATTTGGGCTACAAGTAGAGACGGTACAAAAATCCCCATTTCATTNGTTAGACANATTAAAACAAAGAGAAGCTCAGAAACTCCATTATTACTTTATGCCTACGGCTCATATGGCTCAACAATTGATCCTTATTTTTCATCCAATCGTTTAAGTTTGNTAGATCGTGGGTTTATTTTTGCAATTGCTCATGTAAGAGGGGGACAATACCTTGGAAGAGAATGGTATGAGGATGGTAAATTACTAAATAAAAAAAATACTTTTAACGATTTTATAGATTGTTCAAAATTTTTGATCAGTTCTGAATATACCTCAAAAGACCATCTTTATGCAATGGGTGGAAGTGCAGGAGGACTTTTGATGGGAGCCGTTATTAATATGGCTCCACAGTTGTATAACGGAGTTGTATCAGCCGTTCCATTCGTTGATGTTATAACTACTATGTTAGACGAAACAATTCCACTAACCACTGGGGAGTATGATGAGTGGGGAGATCCAAACAACAAAATTTATTATGATTATATGAAATCTTATTCTCCATATGATAATATTAAAAATCAGCCTTATCCAAATTTATTGGTAACTGCTGGATTGCATGATTCTCAAGTACAGTTTTGGGAGCCTGCAAAGTGGGTTGCAAAGTTACGTGATCAATCTAATAATTCGTCTTTACTTCTCTTGAAAACAAATATGTCAGCAGGCCATGGTGGGGCATCTGGTCGTTTTGAAAGTTTGAAGGAGGTTGCTGCGGAGTATGCTTTTTTTCTTGATCTTGAGCATGCCNTAGATTAGTATATCTAAAAATTGTTTATTTTTGAATTTTAATAGTTTATATGTTCTCGAACAAACACCCAAAGTATTACAATAATATTTTAGAACTTNTTGGTAATACTCCTCTTGTNAAGCTTAATAGGTTAACTCAAGGTTTTTTAGGAACCTATTTTGCTAAAATAGAAGCCTTTAATCCTGGGCAATCTTCCAAGGANAGAATTGCATTGCATATTATTGAACAAGCAGAAAAAAAAGGTATCATAAACCCTGGAGATACTATAGTTGAAACTACTTCGGGAAATACTGGATTTAGTTTGGCTATGGTCAGCATAATTAAGGGATATAGATGTATATTAGCAGTTAGTTCCAAATCATCTCCGGACAAAATAAACATGCTTAGAAGTATGGGGGCAGAAGTTCATGTTTGCCCAGCTCATGTCAAACCCGATGATCCTAATTCATATTATGAAGTAGCAAAGCGAATACATAATCAAGTTGAAGGATCAGTTTATATAAATCAATATTTCAATAATTTGAATGCTGAAGCACATTTTAAAACGACTGGACCTGAAATATGGAATCAAACTGCAGGAAAAATTACCCACCTTGTTGTGTGCAGTGGAACTGGTGGTACAATTTCAGGAACTGCACAGTTTCTTAAATCAAAAAACCCTAAAATAAAAGTCATTGGGGTCGATGCATATGGATCGGTATTAAAAAAGTATCATGAAACAGGTGAATTTGATGAAAATGAAATTTATCCTTACCGAGTTGAAGGTTTAGGTAAAAATATTATTCCAGATGCAACAGATTTTAGTGTAATTGATCAATTTATAAAAGTAACTGACGAGTCGAGTGCGCATACCGCTCGCGAATTAGCGAAGACGGAAGGTATTTTTGGAGGTTACACCTGCGGTGCTGTTTTTCAGGCCGTCAAGCAGCTTAATAGTTCAAAAATTTTTGGCAACAAAGATATTGTTGTGATGATTTTTCCTGACCACGGATCTAGATACATGAGCAAAATTTATAGCGACGAGTGGATGTATGCTCAAGGCTTTATGGATAATAAGTTAAGGCCTGAGTTAAGTACGATTGAAATCGGAAAATAAACGCTAGGTTATAATCTTATTATTATATAATTTTGAAAAAATAAAAACCTACTTTAATGAGAGATCTTTTTGATAAAATTTACAAGGATAAAGGTCCATTGGGCAAATGGGCNAGCCTNGCCGAAGGTTATTTTGTGTTTCCNAAGCTAGAGGGNCAGATTTCCAACCGAATGAAATTTAGAGGTAAAAGTGTAATTACATGGAGCATAAATGATTACTTGGGGCTAGCTAATCATCCTGAAGTTCGCGAGGCTGATGCTCAAGCATCTAAAGAATTCGGGTCTGCTTATCCAATGGGAGCGAGAATGATGTCTGGTCACACGGAATTGCATGAGCAATTGCAAAGAGAATTAGCATCTTTCGTTAATAAAGAGTCAGCATACGTTCTTAATTTTGGTTATCAGGGCATAATGTCAACTGTTGATGCTCTTGTTGGAAAAGACGATATTATTGTATACGATGTTGATGCCCATGCGTGTATAATTGATGGTGTTAGACTTCATATGGGAAAAAGATTTACTTACAAGCATAACGATATTGAAAGTCTAGAAAAGAATTTAGAACGTGCCACAAGAATGGCTCAACAAACTGGCGGAGGTATTTTGGTTATTTCCGAAGGAGTTTTTGGTATGAGAGGTGAGCAAGGTAAACTAAAAGAAATTGTTGCCTTGAAAGAAAAGTATAATTTCCGTTTTTTAGTTGATGATGCTCATGGATTTGGTACATTGGGCCAAAGTGGATCAGGTGCAGGTGAAGAGCAAGGTATTCAGGATGATATAGATGTTTATTTTGCAACTTTTGCGAAATCTATGGCAAGTACTGGTGCATTTATCGCTGCTGACAAGGAAATTATAGACTATCTTAAGTACAATTTACGATCTCAGATGTTTGCGAAATCTTTACAAATGCAACTCGTAAAAGGAGCATTAAAACGCTTGCAAATGATACGTAAAATGCCTGAACTGAAGGAAAATCTTTGGAAAATTGTTAATGCACTTCAATCAGGGCTCAAACAACGTGGATTTGATATTGGCAATACACAAAGTTGTGTTACTCCTGTTTACTTAAAAGGAACCATACCAGAGGCTATGGCCTTGGTAAAAGACCTTCGTGAAAATCATGGTGTTTTCTGTTCAATTGTTGTTTATCCAGTTATACCAAAAGGTTTGATACTCCTGAGAATGATTCCTACGGCTATGCATACATTAGAAGATGTTGAAGAAACTTTGACTGCTTTTTCTGAGATCAGAGAAAGATTAAATTCTGGAGTTTATCGNCGTTTATCTGCCTCATTTTCAGCAGCGATGCGAGAATAGTTTTTTACAAATATTTTATGTAGGTACAGCGCTTTTTTATTAATTTTGGGTTAAANTCTTTCCAAATGTTTTGTATTGCAATGTTATTTGCAAGTTCTGGAGTTCTTCTGCAAATATTGATCTCGTTTTTTATAAAAGTTCTATGAAATTCATTAAAAATAATTGCGTGTACGCCTTTATTTTGAAAATCGGGATGTATTCCAATAAGAAGAAAATTAACAGTTTTACTCTTTTTATTATTTAAAAGATGAAAAATTCCGGTAGGAAATAGTTTTCCATTAATTTTTTGCAGTGTTTCAGCAAATGAAGGCATAACAACTGCAAATGCAACTAACTCATTTTTTTTATTCACAACAAATTTCACATATTCGGGATTGATAAAATTTAAAAACTTTTTTTTCAAATAATTTTTTTGAATGTCNGTGACTTTTACAAACGAAGATAATTTNGAATAGCTTTGATTAAATAGATCAAACATTTCATCTGAGTACCTCATCAATTTTCTTGTTTTTTTAAAATTTATTACTTTTAAGTGGTAACGTTCCCTAATAATTTTTTCTAATCTATTATATTTTTCAATTTTAATATCTTTAAAGTCATGGCTGTGTTCTANATATTCTTTTTCTACTTTGAATTTTAAAAAATCAAAATGTTTTTTGTAATATTCAAAGTTATATGAAGTTACCATGGTACCAATATGATCAAATCCATNTGTTAAAACTCCNACCTTATCTAGGTTAGAAAATCCCATAGGACCTTCAATATGATTAAGTTTATGTTTTATTGCAATTTCATGGACTTTCTTTAATAGAGCCTTACTGACATCATAATCATCAGCAAAATCAAACCAACCAAAGCGTAGCTTTTTAATATTCATTTCATTGACTTCAATCCAATTGATGATAGCAGCAATACGACCTACAACTTTTTCATTTTTATAAGCCAGGAATAATTTTGTATCAGTTTGTCTTAATAGCGGATTTTTCTTGTGGTTAAAGGTGGCTTTTTCTTCGCTAATTATGGGTGGTACCCAATACTTAGAACCTTTATATAATTCGAANGGGAATTTGACAAAATCTTTTAATTTACTTTTTGAATTGACCTCTCTAATAACTATCATTAATTATTTTTCAGTGTTTAAGCTTTATTTTTTGATCTCTTTCTTGAACGAAATCTTTTTTTTCTTTTAGATTTTTTAAATTTTTTATTTTTTACTTTAATCTCATCTTTATGTTTGTCGATTCTGTATGACAATCCAAAACTAAATTTAATTAANGATGGAGTATTTTTAAAGTTGAATGTAATCGCTGTATCGAGTTGAAGATCTTTATTTAATAAACTTCCTCCCCCAAAACGTATTAAATTATCAGCATAAAAATTNCTTTTTATTCCGTGTTTTTCAGCAAAAACCATCCATTTTTCATTTAATGCGCGTGTTAAGGTTATAATATAATGAAAATCTTGTTGTCCTGAACTTATCCTATCTAAAAGGAAATTCGTTACGAAAGCCCAGCCATCATAAAAATTATTTTGAGTGATAACTGATGCGTTGTAACTTAATCCTTCAACACCACCAGCTGTGTATGGATTATTTTTTGTGTCATAGTTAATACCACCTGAAATAGCTACTGCAGGAATTAATTGGTTTAATTTAAAGCCTCTGTTAGCGTGATAACTATAAACATTAACAACATCCTCTTTATTTTTATTAGGGTCATAAATCAAATACTTAGCTCCTAATCTTAATTGTTTAAAATTCGCCCTGCTGTTTTCTACAGGAATTGTAAGGTTATATGTTTGACTGTCATTTTGATAGTTTCCGTTAATACTAATTTCTAGGGATTCTTTTAAGAANCCGTATCGTGCTGCAAAATCAATTCCAAATCCTTCAACCACGTAGTTCGGATATGGGGTTCTTTTTTCATTAATTAAATAGGAACCTATTTCAAACTGAACAACTTGTTTTCCTACAGAAAATGCTGACTGAGAAGAACCTGGTCTATTAGAATTAATAACTTCTGTATATTGGCCGTGTGATTTCACTTGTACCACCAAAATCAATATATAGGAAAAAATAACTGAGGTTTTTTTCATGAAGTTTGTTTTATCAAAACTACATATTTTTTGTTTACGATTTATTGTATTTATTTAAATCTAATCAATAAATTTTAAGAATAATAATGATCACAAAAGAATTACAAATAAGAATTGTATTTTTGAAAAACAAATAATTATTTATGAACCAAATGGCCTCATTTACGGGATTGCTTCAAACAATTCTTTTAATGATTTTATTTTTTTCTTTTTTTAAGTTTTTNATGAGACTCATAGCTCCCTTGGTACTTCGCCACATGGCNAAAAAAATGTCACAAAGATTTAATGAAAAAAAACCTAATTATAGTCAATCCAAGGGGGGCNAAGTCAGTATTAACAAATCTCCAAAAAAACAATTCAATGATGATAATATTGGTGAATATGTAGATTATGAAGAATTAGATTAATTAAATAATTATGAATTTGTCATTTTCTTTTTTTAAGCATGTTTTAGTATTAGTGGGGTTTATATTATTATCACTAATTTACTTTTTTCCTGTTCTTCAGGGAAAGGAAATTAATCAGCCTGATATCTCTATGTACAAGGGAATGGCAAAACAGCATCTTGATTTCAAAAATGAAACAGGTAATGAAACATATTGGACAAATAGCGCTTTTGGAGGCATGCCTACTTACCAGCTTGGTGCTAAATATCCTCACAATTACATAAAAAAATTAGATTTAACGCTTAGGTTTTTACCAAGACCAGCTGATTACCTTTTTCTCTATTTAATAAGTTTTTATATTCTAATGTTAACTCTTGGTGTTGACTTTAGATCTGCAATTATTGGAGCTATTAGTTTCGGTTTCTCTACATATTTGATAATAATTTTTGGAGCAGGTCACAATGCCAAGGCACATGCAATTGCTTACATGCCTTTAGTTTTAGCGGGAATTTTCCTTGTATTTCAAAAACGTTATTTTTTTGGTTTTGTTTTAACAACCATNTCTGTTGGATTAGAATTAGTTGCAAATCATTTTCAAATCACTTATTATTTGTTGTTTATGATTTTAATCATTGTAATAGTTTTCGCAATTAAATCCATACGCGAGAAACAAATTCCAATTTTTTTTAAATCATCGCTGGTTTTACTAATGGCCGCATTTCTTGCTGCTGGAATGAATGCTTCTAATTTATTAGCTACTGCAGAATATGCTAAGGAGAGTACTAGAGGCCAGTCCGAGTTATCAATCAATCCAGATGGTAGTGATAAATTTAAAAGTACTGGGCTAGAAAGAGNTTATATTACTGAATATAGTTATGGTATTTTAGAAAGTTTAAATTTATTTATTCCGCGATTTATGGGGGGTGGAAATAAAGAAAATATTGGAACNAAATCAAATTTTTATAAATCCTTAAANAGCCTAGGCGTATCACCTGTTCAAGCTCTNGAATTTTCAAAAGAAGCTCCAACTTATTGGGGAAAGCAACCAATTTTAGTAGCACCCGCATATGTTGGTGCAACATTAATTCTCTTAAGTATTTTAGGATTTTTTTTAGTTAAAGGTTATCACCGCTGGTGGCTAATTCTTTCATTAATTTTATCTCTTCTTCTGTCATATGGAAAAAATTTGCCCCTACTTACAAACTTTTTTATAGATTACATTCCACTCTACAATAAATTCAGGGCAGTAAGTTCGATACAAGTGATACTAGAGATGTGTATTCCTATTTTCGCAGCTTTCGGACTATCAAAGCTATTAAAAGGAGATTTTCCAAAAGAAAAAACTTTCAATTCATTGAAAATTGTTACAATTTCGCTGTCTTCAGTTTGTATAGGACTTATTTTGTTTAAAAATATTTTATTTGATTTTGTTGGTCCATATGATGATTACAATGAAATAATTCTAGATGCTTTAAAAAAAGACAGAGCTGAATTATTAGTTTACGACTCGCTAAGGTCATTAATTTTGGTGCTGATTTTGAGTGGTNTTCTTTTTTTATTAATTAAAAAGAATATAAATAAAAACGTATTTACAATTTCAATAGCAGCTTTGATTCTTTTTGATTTAATAGTTATCGATCGTAGTTATGTAAATGATGATAATTTTTTAAACAAAATTATAGTTGATAACCCATATCAGCCTAGAGAGGTGGATAAGAAAATCATGAAAGATAAAGCACATTTTAGAGTTCTTGATAACCATGATTTTTCGACTAAGAGCTCTTATTTCCATAATTCTATACAGGGTTACCATGCTGCTAAAATGAGGAGATATAACGAATTAATGGAGTTTCATATCTACAGTCCTGAACTTCAGGGATCTAATTTGGAGGTTTTAAATATGCTTAATGTTAAATATATAATTCAAGATGAATATAAAATGGATGAGTTAGAATCAGCAAATGGAAATTCGTGGTTTATTGAAAGCCTTAAATCAGTGCCTGATGCTGACTCAGAAATCAAATCACTTTATACCATCAATTCGAAAAAAACAGCTATAATAAATTCAAACTCACTTCCATCAAAAAAATTTGAATTGGATTCGTTATCAAGCCTAGTCTTAATAGATTATCAGCCTAATAAATTAACATATAGTTCTAGCAATAANTATGACGGATTTGCTGTTTTTTCAGAAAACTTTTATCCTCAAGGTTGGAAGGTTACAATTGATGGTAATGAGGCTCAGCATTATAATGTTAATTATATTTTAAGAGGTTTAGAAATTCCTAAAGGAAATCATAAAATAGTTTTTGAATTTGTTCCTGGTGTTATTAAAACCGGCTCAAGATTATCTTTATTATCGACATTATTGTTCTTGGCTTTATTTTTAGGAAATTTATGTAGAATAATTTCAAAAAAATTCACTTGAAAAAAGTTCTAATAATATCTTATTATTGGCCTCCTGCAGGTGGCCCTGGGGTCCAGCGCTGGTTGAAATTCACCAAATATCTTCCCGAGTTTAAAATAAAACCAATAATTTACTGTCCTAAAAATCCTAACTATCCAATAGTTGATAAGTCACTAATGAATGAAGTTCCAGATGGGATTGAANTTTTAAAATTTCCAATTTTTGAACCAACCAGTTCCTTAGAATGGTTTTTTGGTAAAGTGCTTAGGAGATACTCTGCAGGATTAATTCCAAAAAATAAAAAACAAAATGTTTTAGAAAAATTATTGATTTTCATTCGAGGTAATTTATTTATACCTGACTCTAGAGTTTTTTGGGTTAAGCCTTCCGTCAGATTTTTATCTGATTACATTTTAAAAAATAAAATTGATACATTAATTACTACAGGACCTCCTCACAGTGTTCATATGATTGGATTGCATCTAAAAAAAAGATTTTCATTGAGATGGTTTGCAGATTTTAGAGATCCATGGACTTCAATTGGTTATCACAAAGATTTAAAATTATCTAAATTTGCGATNAANAGACATTTTTTACTAGAAAGTAAAGTATTAAATAANTCAGACCATATTATTGTAACTTCTTCTAGAACAAAGCAGCTATTTTCTAATTTATCGACAGTAAAAACAACTGTTATAACTAACGGATATGACAATAAAATCAAAACAAATAAAAGATTGGATATTGATTTTACTCTCACTCATGTAGGCTTATTGACAGAAAAAAGAAATCCAAAAATTTTGTGGAATGTGTTAAGTGATCTCGTTAATGAGATTGATGATTTTAAANACAATTTAAAATTGGTTCTGGTAGGTAATGTGAGCCAAGAAGTAATTAAGTCAATCGCTAGCGCAGGGTTAGCTCGTTTTTTAATAAATGTAAAGCCAGTAGCTCATGCTGATGCGATTGATTATCAATTGAAATCTCAGCTATTATTATTAATTGAAGCCAATACCGCTGATGCATCATATATAATACCTGGAAAACTATTTGAGTATATGAATGCGAACAGACCAATAATAGCTTTAGGGCCAATGTCTTCAGAAATAAAATTAATTTTAGAAGATACTAACACGGGTAAATTTTTTCGTTATTCGCAAGGAGAGGAGCTTAAAAATTATATACTTCAGTCTTATAACTTTTTCAAAAAAAAATGTTTAACAGTTGATAGTAACAATATTGAAAAATACTCAAGATTTAATTGTACTGAGAAACTGGCTAAATTGATTAAATCATAAACAAATTATTTTTTTAATATTTTGTTCAGAAACTTTCCTGTCAAAGATAAATTACTTTTAGCAATTATTTCAGGCGGTCCATAGGCCACAAGATCCCCACCTTTTTCACCTCCCTCAGGACCAAGATCAATAATATAATCAGCACATTTTATCAACTCTAAGTTATGTTCAATCACAATTATTGAATGTCCTATATTAATTAAGGAATTGAGCGATTTCAAAAGTTTCTTTATATCGTGAAAGTGAAGTCCAGTTGTAGGCTCGTCAAAGATAAACATCCCTGTTTCNTTATTACTTGCTTTACCCAAAAAAGAGGCAAGTTTAATTCTTTGTGCTTCTCCACCTGAAAGGGTTGAGGAGCTTTGTCCAAGATTAATATATCCTAACCCTACATCTTGAAGTGGTAATAATTTATTTTTTATTTTGTGACAATCATGAGTATCAAAAAAATTAATTGCTTCATCTATGGTCATATTAAGTACATCATCAATATTTTTATTTTGAAATTTAATGTCGAGGATTTCATTTTTAAAGCGTTTTCCATTGCAATCTTCACATTTAATTTTGACATCTGCCATAAATTGCATTTCTATTGTTTCAACTCCCTCTCCTTTGCAATTTAAACAGCGACCTCCATCAACATTAAATGAAAAGTGTTTTGGTTGGTAGTTTCGAGAAGCACTTAATTTCTGGGTTGAAAATAATTGTCTAATATCGTCATAGGCTTTTATGTAAGTTACAGGATTTGATCTTGATGATCTACCAATAGGGTTTTGGTCTACAAATTCAATAAATTTTATATTTTCATAATCTCCTGAAATTTCTGAAAATTCAGATGGTTTTTCACCATAACCTAATATTTTTCTTTTCAATGCTGGGTATAAAATATTTTTGATTAATGTGCTTTTTCCGCTACCTGAAACCCCAGTAATCACTGTCAAAATATTAAGTGGAAATCTTACATCAATATTTTTTAGATTATTTGCTCTAGCTCCTTCTACAAATAAAGAATAATTAAATTTCCTGGGCTTTTTTTTATTTTCAATTTTTTTTAATCCACTAAGGTAATTGGATGTAAGATTATTAAGTTTAAGTATNTTTTCATAACTGCCTTGTCCAACAACTTTACCACCTAATTTTCCAGCGAGTGGACCCAAGTCTATAATATAATCAGCACATTTCATNATATTTTCATCATGCTCTACGACTATGACTGTATTTCCAAGATCTCTTAAATTCTTAAGAACGGTAATCAAATTTTCAGTATCTCTTGGATGTAGTCCGATACTAGGTTCATCTAAAATATACATCGAACCAACTAGACTACTTCCAAGCGAAGTAGAGAGNTTAATCCTTTGACTCTCGCCACCTGAGAGTGAATTAGACTTTCTGTTTAAAGTAAGATAGCCTAAGCCTACTTTTAGTAGGTAGTTGATTCTATTATTTATTTCTTTGATTAATCGACTACCAATTTTAATTTCAGTTTCATTAAGCTTAATATTTTCAAAAAATAATTTAAGCTCGGTGATAGGTAAGTCTACTAAATCCGTTATTGATTTTCCTCCGACTTTAACAAATTGAGCCTCTTTTCTTAAACGTTTTCCTTGGCATAAATTACATTTAGTTTTACCTCTATATCTAGAAAGCATAACTCTATTTTGAACTTTGTATGATTTGGACTCAAGTTCTTTAAAAAATGAATTTAAACCCTCAAAATATTCATTTCCTGTCCATAATAAGTTTTTTTGCTCATCAGATAGTTCATGATAAGGTTTATGTATAGGGAAACTAAATTTGTGGCCATTTTTTACAATTAAATCTCTAAAGTAGGACATGCTTTCTCCACGCCAGGGGTAAATAGCATTTTCAAAAATAGAAAGATTTGTATTTGGAATGACCAGGGTTTTATCAATTCCAATTATATCACCATATCCCTCGCATTTATTACAAGCACCAAAAGAATTATTAAAATTAAACAAATGCGTTGTCGGTTCAATAAATTTTTGTCCATCTAATTCAAAATTATTGCTGAATTTTTTTGTTTTATTGTTTTCAATTTCTTCAATGTAGCAAATTCCTTTACCTTCAAAAAATGCGGTTTCAATTGCGTCTGCCAGTCTATTGTAAAAATCCTTTTCATGACGAATAATTATTCTGTCTACAACTAGCATTAATTTTTTTATGTGTTTCTTTGATTTAGTAAAATTTTCAATTCTTTCGACCTTAGAATTAAATTTAATTCTGGANTATCCTTGGTTTTGAAGAGATTTTATTTTTTTTTGGGCTTTATCCTCAGATGTTAAGTCAATTGGGGCAAGTAAGAGAAGTTTGTGGTTTTTTTTAAAAGTTTTGATGTAATCAACAACATCAGATATTGAATCTTTTTTTATAATTTCATTTGAGATAGGGGAATAGGTAGTTCCAACTCTTGCAAAAAGTAATTTTAAATAATCATATATTTCTGTTGAAGTTCCTACGGTCGATCTGGGATTAGTTGAATTTACTTTTTGTTCAATGGCTACTGCGGGGGCTATTCCTTTAATGTAGTCAACTTTTGGTTTCTCTAGTTTACCAAGAAATTGACGCGCATAGCTAGACAAACTTTCAACATATCTTCTTTGTCCTTCAGCATATAAAGTATCAAAAGCCAAGCTAGATTTTCCNGAACCTGATAGCCCTGTTATGACAACCAATTTGTGTCTTGGGATTGATACATTTATATTTTTTAGATTATGTAATTTTGCCCCTTTTATTATAATGTATTTTTCAGGACTTAGTTTTGAAAAATTAGTATTCATTATTGTAAATATCACTAAATATAGAGCTATTATGTTTGTAAAAAAAAGACATTAACTTCTTGTTAAGATTAAAATTAATCGAATTTATTTGGAATTTTATTTCCAATCTATTTATATTTGANAATAATTCAAANTTAATNGCCTATANNATAACATTACTTTTTAAGTTTAATATAAGCCTATNAATGGCACCCAAATAAGTAATGTTATGAGTTACACAAATCTTAGCGATGCCCAGCTAATAAGTAAATATATATCGGGCAATGAAAATTCTCTTTCTGTTTTGATTNACAGACACCAATCACGTATTTNTGGTTTCATTTTTTCAAAAATTCAGGATCGTGATTCTGCAGAGGATATTTTTCAAGATACTTTCATAAAAGTTATTCAAACTCTTAAGCGAGGGTTGTATAATGAACAAGGAAAATTTTTGCCCTGGGTTATGCGAATTGCACACAATCTTGTTATAGATCACTTTAGAAAAAATAATAGGATGCCAAAATTTAATGGAAGGGGTGATTTTGATGTTTTTTCTATAATTTCCGACGGAAATTTAAGTATTGAAAGTCAAATTGTTGAAAGTCAAATTGCAAGTCATGTAAGAATTCTTCTTGAAGAACTTCCTGAGGACCAGAAAAAGGTTATAAAAATGCGAATCTATCAAGACATGAGTTTTAAAGAAATATCTGAAAATACTGGAGTTAGCATTAATACTGCTTTAGGTAGAATGCGATATGGATTAATTAATCTCAGAAAAATCATTGATAGACATAATATAAGTTTAACNAATTNAAGTCCACAAAATAAATATTAATGTTTTTCGTTTAAATAATAGATTAACTATTAATTTATATTGAATGGCGCAAATTTACTCTGAAAACACTTCAAATTCTGAACAACTAAAACCAAAAGATAAAACAGTTCGTTTTTTACTTGATTACTCAAAATCTTATTTTGTTATGAGTTTAAAAAAAGCTAAGATTGAGGCTTTTTTAAACTAACTTTTTTAATATAATCAAATTGCTTTAGTACTGATTTACGTCCAATTTTTTTTGTTATGAAGTCCTTTTGTATATTCCAACCTCTTGCAGGTGAATACTCTCTTCCATACCATATTATTTGTAAATGTAGTTCGTTCCAATTCTTAATCGGAAATAATCTTTTTGCGTCTTTTTCTGTTTGATTGACATTTTTCCCGTTTGATAAGTTCCAGCGATACATCATCCTATGTATATGTGTATCGACTGGAAATGCAGGTACTCCAAAGGCCTGTGACATCACAACACTAGCTGTCTTGTGGCCAACTGCAGGAAGTGCTTCTAAAGCTTCAAAACTTTTAGGAACTTCTCCATTATATTTATTAATTAAAATTTTTGATAAACCATAAATTCCTTTACTTTTCATTGGAGATAGACCGCACGGTCTAATAATAGATTGTATTTCATTAATTGTTAATTTTGCCATATCATAAGGGTTATCTGCTTTTTTGAATAGAAGAGGAGTAATCTGGTTTACTCTCACATCAGTACATTGAGCAGATAGTAAAACTGCTATTAAAAGCGTGAAGGGATCCTTGTGATTTANTGGGACCTTTATTTCAGGATATAAGTTTTTTAAGGATTTTATAACAAAATTAACCTTTTCTTTTTTTTTCATTAAATTATATTTGTCTAATATCAAATATAATAAATATGACAACATTAAAAATAGGAGATAAGGCTCCAAAATTCTGTTCATTAAACCAAAATCAAGAAAAGATATGTTTATCAGACTTTCTAGGAAAAAAATTAGTTTTATTTTTCTATCCCAAAGCAAGTACCCCGGGCTGTACTTTGGAAGCTTGTAACCTGAGCGAAAATCATAAACGTTTTATCCAATCTGGTTATAATGTTTTAGGAGTTAGCGCTGACAGTCCAAAGCGACAGTTAAATTTTAAAAATAAAAATGGTTTAGCCTATGATTTGATTTCAGACGAAGAAAAACAAGTTATAAAGTTATATGGTGTTTGGGGTCCAAAAAAGTTCATGGGTAAAGTATATGATGGAATCCATAGGACAACTTTTATAATTGACGAACAAGGCTCTATCATAGATATTATTCAGAAAGTTAATACCAAAGATCATGCTTCACAGATATTACAATAATTTTGAAGCACTATTCATTTTTATTGGAAGTATATCCAAAAAGCTTTTGATCTTTTATCATATTTGAAACAACGGATGGGAGAAGTGGCTCCCAACCACTTTCTCCTGAANTAATCATTTTCAATACTTTTCTTGAAAAAATATTAAGTATTTTTGGCTTGTAATTTTGAATATCTACAACTTTCCCAGTGTATTTTANAAATTTATATAATTCCTTCATTCTTGGGTGAACTTTTAAATTTTCGCTGGTAATTAAATTACCATNCTCACTTAGCATTGGATATAAGTAAATTTTTAAGTCTTTGTTAAATAATTTCCCAAAAGCCTCTAGTATTCCGCCACTCAAGTGTCGATAATATTTTTCATCGAAAATGTCAATTAAATTATTCACTCCCATGGATAAAATCATTCGTTTTTTTGAATATAGACTAAAGTATTCAACTAGTTTATAATATTCTTGAAAATTTGATATCAAAACTGTTTGTCCGAGCGANCATAGTAATCTTGCACGGTCCATAAAATCCTGTTCATCAATCTCTCCCCCTGATGCTCTAAGATTTGATAGCGTAATTTCAAAAACAACTTGTGTTTTTTCGGGATCTATTTTGTTTTCTTTTTTAAACATTTTGAATGACTTTTCATACATGTCTACATTCACTAAGGTAACAGGTCTAAAACTACCTCTGAAAGCTAAAATATTTTTTTTATACAATACACCNGCTGGCAATACATTATTGCCATCTGGAGCAAACATTACTGCGTCTGTCATACCATTCTTCACAAGTTCTAAGCTCATTAACCTGTTGTCAACTTTGCTGAAAAGAGGTCCATTAAAATTTATTGTATCAATCTCAAGTTGATCCTTACTTANATGATCATAAAGGTATCTGAGTAGCTTTTTTGGCTGATTGTGTTTATAAAATGCCCCATAAATTAAATTTGTACCTAATTTTCCAAGTGTTTCTTGTTGAAGTCTAGCATCTGTCTCCTTAAACCTAACATGAAGTGTGATTTCGTTGTACGAGTCATTAGGTTCAATTTGATACCTTAATCCAACCCATCCGTGTCCTTTATATCTTTTAGCGAAATCAATAGTTGTAACTGTGTTAGCATAACTAAAAAACATTTTATTTGGATTTTCGACCCTCGAAATTCGCTGCTCAATTAAATTGACTTCGTGCTGGAGTATTTTCCGAAGTCTATTTTCTGTGACATATCTTCTGTCNTCTTCAATTCCATAAATCGAGTCACTGAATGATTTATCATNGGCTGACATAGCTTTGGCTATTGTCCCTGAAGCTCCNCCTGCACGGAAAAAATGTCGAACTGTTTCTTGACCAGCACCAATTTCCGCAAAGGTTCCATAAATATTTTCATTTAAATTTATTCTTAACGCTTTGTCTTTTAGAGAAGGTATACTTTTAATTTCAGCATCNCCTTTTAGTGTTATTTCCATCTTAAAATTTTCACAAATTAGAGCATTACAAAGTTAGAATTTTAACTTATGTTACAAAAAAAAAAAAACCTATTTTTGTTTATATATTTTTAGTTTGAAAGTTACTTTCTTAGGTACAGGTACTTCT
This sequence comes from Flavobacteriaceae bacterium, assembly GCA_002721175.1. GTDB lineage: Bacteria > Bacteroidota > Bacteroidia > Flavobacteriales > Flavobacteriaceae > UBA3537. The sequence continues at coordinate 62,689 of PBJR01000005.1, forward strand.
CAAGGAATACCAATTATTGGTAGTAAACACCCTGTTTGTCTTAGTAAAAACCCTAAAGACAAACGATTAAGGGTGTCTGTACTTATAGAATTAAATAATTTGAATATTTTAATAGATTGTGGACCAGATTTCAGACAACAGCTTTTAAAAACAGATTGTAGTAAAATTGATGCAGTTTTGTTTACTCACGAACACAGTGATCATACTGCTGGTTTAGATGATTTGAGGCCGTTTTACTTTCGACAGGGAAAAATTCCCATTTATGCTCAATACCGTGTTATTGATGCACTAAAAAATCGATTTGATTACATTTTTAAAAATGATAAGAATTATCCAGGGATTTTAGGTTTGGAGACTAATTGTATTGATAATAATCCATTTGTTCACGACAACATTAAAATTATNCCAATTGAGGTTTATCATGACAAATTACCTGTTTTTGGATATAGAATTAACAATTTTGCTTATATAACAGATGCCAAGAAGGTTCCATTTGAAGAAATTAGTAAATTAAAAAATTTAGATGTATTAGTTATAAATGCATTGCGAAANGAACCACATTCCTCTCATTTTAGTCTTAATGAAGCTCTTAATTTCATACAGATCGTGAAACCTAAGAAGGCCTATCTAACTCATTTAAGTCATCACTTAGGTTTTCATGAAGAAGTTGAAAAAACCTTACCCAAAGATATTTATTTGTCTTATGATGGATTAGAAATAATTATNTAAGTTGAAATAAAGTTTTAATATTTAAATATTCTTCACTAGCCANTCTTTCATATCTTTAAAATTCTCATTCGAAACTCCGTGTGCAGACGGAAACTCATTGTAGGTAAAATTAATATTTAGTTTATCAAGTATTTTTGGTGTTTCTCTTGCCAACTTAATTGGAATTACTTGATCAAAAGTACCATGTGACGAATAAAAATTTAAATTTTTATAAACTTCTTTATTTTCATTAATCGTTGTAAAGTCATCAGAAATATAACCACTAAGACCAATAATATTTTTAAATTTTTCTGGGTAGTTTAATCCTAACGCCATACTTAATATACATCCTTGACTAAATCCTATCAAGCTTGCTTTGGAAATATCTATTTTAATTTCATTTGATATTTTATTTATACAATTAAGTATTAAATTCATTGAATTTTCTGCTTGGTTAATATNAATGAATTTTCCCAACTCATTATCAAAATTAATTTCGTACCAATAAAATCCGTGATGATTTAATTTATAAGGAGCTCTTAGCGATATTATATTTAATTCTTTAGGTAGCTCCGGGACAAAGGAAAAAAGATCTCTTTCGTTACTGCCATATCCGTGAAGCATNATTAATAAGGGATCATTATTTTTTNTTGAAGAAGGACTAAATAAATTGACTAANGGCAGATCAAACATCACTTTTTTTATTTAAAAATGTAATTGAATATCTTTTCGAACAAGTAGAAGCTTCTTTTTAAACCTTTCAATGCATTAAAAATACTAATAAGGAAAAAAATTAGATAAAGGCACCAAAAAAATATTGTTATTACCCAATTGTCGAATCCTCCGACAAAAAAACCGAAAACAGAAAAAGATAGCCACAAGCCTAATGACTGAACTATATGAAAATGGATAAATTTACTTTTCAAGTAGCTATTATTCAAATATACAATCATTAGTCCAAAAAAGTAAAAGTAGCATAAGCAAGCGTTGTGTCTTTCTTTTTTTGTAATCAAATGGTAAATTTTAACAATTTAATTCAATTTTTTTATTGGCCATGGTACCAAATACTTTTCCTTTTAGTTCATTATTTAGGTATATACAATTTTTTGATTTAGATAAAATATTTTCAACTTGAAATTTGTAGATTTTTTTTGGGTTAAAAAGAGTTATATCACATATGTTTCCAACTTTAATAGGATTATTAGAAAGCCCAAAGCGTTCTTTTCCTTTTGTAAGTAGATCAATTGTTTTTTTTGTTGAGAAAATTGAATTCAAAGCGCCAAAAGCGCATTCTAGACCTATCGTACCAAATGGTGCATGATCGAACTCAACTTGTTTTTCTTCATCACTTATTGGATTATGGTCAGTTGTGACCATATCAATAGTTCCGTCTTTTAGTCCATCAATTAAACTATCAACATCATTTTGTGTTCTGAGTGGCGGTTGTACTTTAAAATTTGTGTTATAGTTTGCAATGTCAGAGTCTTTAAATATTAGATTGTGTATTGCTACACTGCAAGAAACATCTAAGCCTTTAGATTTAGCCAATTTGATTAATTTTACCGATTTTGAAGTTGAAATTGTCGGTATATGTAGCTTACCATTTGTGTATTCTAAAATTTCTAGATCACGGGAAATTTGAAGAATTTCGGATAACTCAGGGTTTCCTTTTAAACCTAATTTTGTACTGCATATATTTTCATTCATAACTCCAAATTGTGAAATAAAGAAATCTTCTGGGTAAGACATTATAAGACCACCAAAACTATTTGCGTAGAGAAGTCCAGTCTTGAGAATATTTGGGTTTTTAATTGCTTTTTTATAATCACCAAAAGCTTTGCCTCCAGCATTCTGCATGTCAAAAATTTCAGCTAAATGGGTACCTTTTGAATTCTTGGTTAGTGCACCCACTGGGAAAAGCTTAGTAGGACAATCATTTGCCTGTGATTTTATATATGACACAAGTGATTTGTTGTCAATTACTGGAAAGGAGTTAGGCTGTAAGGCTACAGATGAGAATCCAGACCTTGCAGCAGTGTAGAGACCGTTTTTTATCGTTTCTCGGTTCTCATAGCCTGGTTCACCAAAACTTACGCTACTATCAAACCAGCCTTGTGAAACGTGTAAATTTTCAAATTTTATTAATGAATAATTTTTGACATTTTTTAATGATGGGGCAATTTTTTTTATGACACCATCTTCAACTAAAATATCATTTGTAGTATTATTAAATTCACTTTGTTTATCTATAATCTTAGCAGATTTTACAAGCGCGTTCATTCAAAATATTTTAGTAATAGCATTTCTATAGCTAAAAATACTATCGCAAAAGTAACAAACCATTTCCAAATTTTATTCAATTTCCTATCAATTTTTAAATTTTTTAAAGAATTTTTAATATTGTAAAATGTGTTGTTTGCAGTAATTTGTTTAGTATTATTATAAATTAATTCACTTTCATTTCTATTGTAATTGAGGCTCAGCGTTTCAAGTGTATCAGATTTATTAATTAATAGATAATGGCCAGCTTTTACCAATTTGTTATCTAATGTTATTTTTATTTTATTTTTTGTAGTTTCTTGAATTGGTGTAAAATCAAAATCTTCTCGGCTCAATTTTACTTTAGATAAATTATCTGCATTGAAATCAAGCTCTAATTTACTATTCGCTTGTAAATAATAGTATGCTTTCGGAGTATTTACACTATTTGAGCCTATTCCGTACAGCGTAGGTACAATTAATGGTGAATCGCTAAAATTAGAATTTTCATTACTTATCTGAGCTGTGAATAAAAAGAATCTACCATTTTCTATAAGAAAGGGTTTATTGTTTTGATAGGAAAGTAATTTATTTCCTTCATGCTTAATTTCAAAACTTCTTAAAGTTTTAGGATATTTAAAATTTTTAACGATTTTACTAAAAGATTCTCTATAAATTGGATGATCAAAGTTAATTGAAGTTATTTTTTTTTCAGTTGGATGTATTTTTTTTAATGATATGTTGTTAAATTCTAGGAGCTTATTGTAGTTTGATATGTCTCCGTCTTGATCGGGAATAAATATAATTGTGCCATTGAGATCTATGAAGGATTTTAGATGCATAATTAAATCTTTGGGAAGTTTTTTAATTTCAGAAATAATTATCAAATTTTGTTTATAAATTATATCATAATTAATTTTTTTAAAATTTTTAAAATCATAAGAAAATTTATTTTCAATAAAAATTCTTTCAAATTGATTTGCTGAATTATTTCCCCCAATTGTCAAAACTGAAATTTTATTTAGACTTGGAGTATTAAAGAAAAATTCGTTATCAAATGCCAGGCCATTATCTTCAATAACTATTCTCCCTTTGATTTTTTTTGTTTTGGTTAAAATAAAGTTTGTTACATAATCATTTGATTTTTTTAAAGAGGACTTTCCTATTAATATTTTGTCATCATACAAGCTTAGCTGTATTTCTTTATCGTAATTACTTTTAGCATATATTTTTAGCTCATAGTTATCTAATTTGTTTTTTAATTCAATTTTATCAATAAATGCATTAATAGCTTTAGACGGCTTTTTTGATATGGTTATTAGTTCGTAATCAGAATTATTTCTAATTTTAATTTTATCATTCTTTTTTTGGAAATCTGAAACAAATAATAAATATTTTTTTGTTTTTTTTGATTTAGAAAACAATAACTCACTTTTGTTTAATACTGCCTCTACTGAGAGTTGATTTTGAGAATAATCAATATTATTAATGATACTTTTTAATTCATCATTTTTAATATTTATAAAACTTTTGTTGTTAGTTAGCAGTGTAATTTTGTTGGTTGGAAATTTTGTTTCGAGAATTTCTTTTTTTGAAGCTTCAAATATGGACTCACTGTCTTCTAAGATCGACATACTGAAGGAGTTGTCAAGATAAATTATGATATCATTTTGAGTATTTTGTTCATTTGAATTTACCAAATAAGGCTTCGAAAAAGCAAAAATTATTGACGTAAGCGCAAATAATCTTGAAAAAAGAATTAATATTTTTTTCAATTTTGATCTTCTGCGATTTTCTTTTTTGATGTTTTTCAAAAAAGCTACGTTTGTAAATTTTTCAATTTTGAATCTCTTGAAGCTGAAAAAATGGATAAAAAGAGGCACAAGTATTGAAAATAAGCCATACAAGAATTCTGGATGTTCAAATCGCATTTTGCGGAATTTTTTAATTTAAAATTTATTTGTCAGCAAAAAAAGAAATAATCTTTCATGGCAACTTTATTATTTAATTTTAGATATCTTTTTATTTCGTTTTGAGAATTTTGATTTGCAATAGTTATTATACTTTGATATTTTGAGCATTTATTTATTGTGAGCCAGTTCTCTAATTTATTGCCATAAATTTCTTTACCAATTTTTTTTGGATTGTTGCATATCCATGTGAATTTAATCTTAGCTTTTGTTAATAGGAATGCTACTTTTTTCCCCTTTTGACCAGCTCCCCACAAAAAAAGCTTAATCGATTTATTGAACGAAAGTTTTAGGAAATAATAGACTTTTAAGTTTAGGAAACTGTTATTTGAGTAATGATCACTATTCCTTGATGTTCGTAAAGAGTGATCTCTCCAAAGATGTAAAACTTTATTTGCTGGAATACATTTCATTCCTGATTTATAGAATCTAAAGGACAAGTCATAATCTTCAGGGTAAATTTTTGAGTTAAACCCTTTAGCTTTGTCTAAATCATTTCTATTTATCATCCAACAAGGAGATGGAATAACACATTCTTTATAAATTTCATCGAAACATTTACCTTTTAAAATAAGTCCATTTAACCATTTTTCGTATCGCTTATAACCATTTTTTATTCCCTTTTTAGAAAAATATTTTACTAAACCCATAGATATATGACCAAGACCGTTGGAAATTAACATATGAAGCATTACTTCAATTTTATTTGTCATCATAATGTCGTCACTATCCATTCTTGTAATGTAAATTCCCTCTGAGTGATGATAAGCTGTTTGAAGCGCATCAATAATTCCATCACCTTTATTTTGGATTAGCTTAATTCGTGAATCAATTTTTGTATATTTTTTAACAATATCAAAGCTTTTATCTTTAGATTTGTCATTTACTAAAATAGCTTCCCAGTTTTTGTAAGATTGGTTTACAATTGAATCAAGGCACTCCGGCAAGTAACTAGCTGCATCCTTAAATGGGATCAGAATACTAACTTTATTGTTATACATTAATATTTTGCTGATTTTCCATTAGTCAGAGATTTAGATATAAAGTCTCTTAAATCATCATTAGCTTTAATTAAGTCTTCTTTTCTTAGGTACATCATATGACCACTTCTGTATCCTTTAAAACTAAAACGATCTTTCATTTTACCGCTTGGATCAATTTGTGATAGAGTATATTTTGCATTAAAATAAGTTGTGGCCCCGTCGTAATATCCAGATTGGTTTAAAACTTTTAAATATGGGTTTTGTGCCATAGCAAGGCGAAGATCATCCCTAGTATTATCATTATCATTGTTCCAAGGACGGACTGGACCAAACATATTATATTTTAAATCTGTCACAAATTTTAATTCTTTTTTAATGTAATGGTTTATTGCCGGAGTAAAAGAATGCAGCCATGAAGATAATTCGGCATTATAATCTGGTTGAGATCCAGCTTCTTTTTTATCAATTCCAATGTAACGGGAATCAAGGCGACCTATGGTTTGCCCTGTTTTATTTTTTAATAATTCTTTCCAAAAAAAATAATTTGGTATGTCTAAATTATTTTGAAGAATTACACTTTCATTTAAACCAGAGAAATATGCTAATTTTTTACTTATTTTTTTCTTTTCATCAGGATTTATGAATCCTCCTCTTGCCAAGGCAGGCATTAATTGATCAATAGCATAATTTTCAACTGCGGGTAAAATTTCAAGTAAATCTTTTGATTGTAACTCATCAGAGAGCATTTTATGATACCAAGCTGTTGCTGTATAGTATGGTAGATTTAATGCTGAGGAAACTGGCCCCCCAACTCGTAAGGTTTTGTAATCGGCAGGTGAAACTAAAATAACTCCGTTAAGATACATCCATTGGTTTTCTTGCAGGGCCAAAGAAAGCCCCATAACTCTAGTTCCCCCGTAACTTTCCCCAATAATATATTTTGGAGATTCCCAGCGATTTTTTCGTGATATGAATGTGTTTATCCAGCCAGATAAATAAGCAATATCTTCATTTATTCCAAAAAATTGACTTTTATCGGGAAATTCTCCGTTCTCATCAGCAATCATTCTTGAATATGCAGTATTAACAGGATTTACGAAAACAATATCTGCAACATCTAAAATTGAATAAGGATTTGTTTTATATCCGTATGGCTGAACTGGGTATCCCTCATCATCAACATTAAGAATTTTTGGTCCAGTGTAAGCCATATGCATCCAAACTGAAGCAGAACCAGGACCTCCATTAAATGAAATTAATATTGGTCTTTCACTAATATTTTTTGAGCCTTTATTTGGAGATGTTTTGTAGTATGTGTAAAATAGGCTAGCTATAACTTTTCCTTCACTATTCCAAACAGGCTGCATCCCGGCTTCAGCTGTGTAATTAATTTCTTTGCCTTTTATTACAGTTTTATGGCTAGTTAATACAATTGTATCAGTAGGTATTTTTAAATTTTGTGCAAGATTTATATTTAAAAATGTTAAAGCGAATAAATAAATAAAGTTTTTCATTGGTAAAATTTTGATATGCTAAATTATTATAAACATTTAAAAATACGATTTTAGTTTTTAAATTTTATTTCAATTGATTTTATTAATTCTTTCGCTTCGATAAAACTATTTTTGTGAACAAATAATTCTATGTCATTAGAGTTGAATCCAAAGCCTGCTAATCTTGCTGATTTATTTTCACTCTTGACTATTGGGTATATTTTTTTACTTTCTAACCTATTTTTTATGAGGTCAATAAAAATGTAACTCCCCTCACATAATTTTATAAAATCCATAGTTTTTACGCGGTTTAATAATTATAATTTAATTTGTGGTATACAGATTTAATAAATTACTGTTATATTAGTAACATAACAAATTATGTCATTTTCAGCAAGTAAACTCAACTTTTTTATTGCACTTAATCTACCTTCAGCATTTTTTTCGGGAGTGCGAGTAAAGTCCATATGTTCTGAAAAATGTGTAGTTAGAGTTAAAAATAGCTGGTTTAACAAAAATCCTTTCAAATCTATGTATTGGGCAGTTCAAGGAATGGCTGCAGAGTTAAGTACAGGTGCTTTGATAATTACGAAAATTAAAGATCTCAAATTGAACATTTCAATGCTTGTTGTAAAAAACGAAGGGAATTTTAAAAAGAAAGTCAAAGATTCAGTTACATTTAAATGTGATCAAGGTATTGAAATAGAGAAGTTATTAATGCTAACAAAATCAACTAATGAAGGCCAAATTATTGATTTGAAAACTAATGGTTACAATTCAAAAGGAGAGTTGGTTACAAGTTTTGTGTTTAGATGGTCTTTAAAGTCAAGAAAATAATTCTAGAGTAAACTATTCTAATTATGAATATCGGAGAGTGGACTAATTATATTGACGTCTTGAAACTTGATTGCTCCCCTGATTACTGCTGAAATAGTTTCATAAATTGATTCAATAATTTGAATTTTTAGCTCGTTCTTATTAAATATTAAGCTAACTTTTCTTGCAGGAGCTGGATTTTCAAAGAATTTTAAGTTTTTTTCCTCTTCCTTTTTAAGGTCAAATGTGTTTAAGTAAGGAATTATTGTCATCCCTAAGCCTTCATTTGCAAGTTTAACTAACATATCAATACTTCCACTTTCTAGCTTAAATTTATCTGTACTATTTTTTTCTAAAGCTTTACATAGATTTAAAACCCCTTGTCTAAAGCAATGACCATCTTCTAACAATAAAATATCATTTATATTGAGATCTGAAATTTCAATAAATTTTTTATTACTTAATCTATGGTTATTAGGTATGTAACCAACAAATGGTTCATAATAAAGGGTGCGCTCTTTAATGTTTTCTAGGGATAACGGGGTAACAACAACTGCAGCATCAAGTTCACCAGAATGTAACCTATTCAATACCTCAATAGTATTTAGCTCTTCTATAATTAGTTTTACTTTTGGAAACCGGTTTACAAATGTTTTTAAAAACATTGGAAGAAGTGTGGGCATTATCGTAGGTATAATGCCTAATTTGAATTCTCCGCCTATGTATTCTTTGTCTTGATCAACGATATCATTTATTCTCTCTGCTTCAGCGACAATTTTTTTTGCTTGTAAAACAATTTTTTCCCCCACACCAGTTAGTTGAATTGGTTTTTTTGAACGATCAAATATTTTAATATTTAATTGTTCCTCCAATTTTTGAACTTGCATACTCAATGTAGGTTGGGTTACATGGCAAAATTGAGCTGCTTTAGTAAAGTTTTTGTGTTGAGCGACAGAAAGAATATATTCTAATTGCGTTATAGTCATAAAATTTTTAATCAAATTTATAAATTTTAACTATTAAAATTTAAAAACCTATAGATAATTAATTTAATTGAAATTATTTTGGAATCAACTTGTTTATAAAAAAAATAGTTTAGGTTTGCATACTTGTAGTATTGCATTGGTTTTATGCGTTTTTTTAAGAAAAATATTTTTGGTCAATACTTATTTATAAAGAAATGGATTATTCGTATTGTCGGAGTCATAAGCCATCAGCGATACCAGGGATTCAATGAACTTAGGATTGAGGGGTCAAATATTCTGCGAGAATTACCAGATAAAAATGTTCTTTTCATATCAAATCATCAAACTTATTTCGCTGATGTTGTGGCAATGTTTCATGTTTTTAATGCTGCATTAAGCGGTCGCGACGATACATTGAAAAACCTTGGGTATTTATGGAAACCAAAATTAAATGTCTACTATGTTGCAGCAAAAGAAACTATGAGGTCTGGTCTTTTGCCAAAAATATTTGCTTATGCAGGTTCAATAAGCATTGAACGGACTTGGCGGTCATCAGGAAAAGAAGTTAATCGACAGGTCAAGATGAGTGATATATCCAATATAAATAAAGCTTTGAGCGATGGTTGGGTTATTACTTTCCCACAAGGGACTACGACTCCCTTCAAACCGATACGGAAGGGTACTGCTCATATCATAAAACATTATAAACCGATTGTTGTCCCAATTGTCATTGATGGTTTTAGGCGGGCATTTGACAAAAAAGGTATTAGAATTAAGAAAAAAAATATTTTACAATCAATGGAAATAAAGAAGCCTNTAAAAATTAATTATGATATGGAATCAATTGATCAAATAGTTGAAAAAATTGAATTNGCAATTGANCAACANCCATCATTTTTGAAAGTTATNCCTAANGNAGATTTAATTGACCGAGAGTTGCTAAATAAAAAACGTAATTGGTAGAATTAAAATAAATTTTTTTCTATGAAATAAAATTTAGTATTGATTTTATTTTAATTTGATGGTTTCAGTTTCCTTAAATTTTGAAAGTTTTGCAGACTCTAATAATATTTTGTACTGAACCCANTCATTTTCAAAGAATAGATTTAATTTTTTCAAATTATCTTCCAATTTATTTCTTGTTTGTTCAATTAATTTTTTTTCAGTCATAGTTATACCATTTTGTCTGCTTTCAACGTATCGATATGCTTGATAGTAAAGTTTCATAAATGATAAATATTCATCCTCTGTTATTCCTTGTCTTTTATCCTCTTTCCCTAAAAANAATTTAAATAAATCATCAATTTTTTCAATTGTTTTTTTTGATATTTTGATTATATCAGAATTTTTTTCTTTATCAATTGTGTTTAAATCTTCTAAATATTTTTCAGCTATAATCTTACTTTCAGCCAATTGTGTTGTAGCTCTGTAAGCTGTAGATTTTAGTTTTTCAAGATACTTTAAGGAATCGTAAATAGCTTTTTTATTCTCCTTACTAATAATTATTCTAGGATCATCATCTATTTCAATAAATTGTTCAGAGCTGATATTGCCGTAGTTAATTATAGCTCTATATCTTCCTGCTAAAACCTCAACTCCAGAAGGTTCATGGTAATTGTTTTTTTTGATGTTTCGAGATAAACTTCTCGTTCCTTTTTCGTCCATATTCCATATCCAATGATAAACTCCGTTCTCTTCTGGAATTTTTNGTTTTAAATTCCTTATTAATTTGTCATTGCTGTAAATTTTTAAAGTTAAAGAGTCCCATTTGTATGTTGAGTCTTTTTCAATTTTAGTATTATTATTAATGAAAAAACTAAATTTTGCTCCTTTTTCTCTATTGTGTCCGCTGTAAATTGCATCTCCTGGGAATCTACTTCCAGTGGGTTGTTGGAAGGAAGATTTATAAGTTTTTTTTGGTTTTAAAAGTTTTATTAGATTTTCAATTTTGCCATTATTTGCTGCTAAAAATCTTAGAGGTTCTATGTCGTCCAAAACCCAAGCGGCTCTTCCAAAGGTTCCTATTACCAAATCATGCTCAATTGGATGAATCATAAGATCTGTTACAGATACAGTTGGAAATTTATTTGTCCATTTTGACCAATAATTACCCGAATCTACAGACACATACAGGCCGTCATCAGTTCCCAAAAACATTAATTTCGGCTCAATGTGATCTTCAACTATGCATAGGGTATATCCAAAAACATCGCTCTGGTCAACAATTCTTTTCCAGCTTTTACCATAATTAGTCGTCCTGTAAGCATATGGCTCATAATTGTATCTACGGTAATCATTTGCAACTAATAAAGCTTCCCCTTTATTTTTTTTGGAAGCCTTGATTTGAGTTATCCAACTTCCTTTCGGAAGCCCTTTTATGTTATCGCTGACATCAACCCAATTATCTCCGCCATTATTTGTAAACTGTACTTTACCGTCATCAGTACCTACCCAAATCACATTCTCCTCAACTGGTGAGGGTTCAATGACCAATATTGAACAATAATTTTCTGCTCCTGTCACATCCATTGTCAATCCACCACTATTATTTTGATTTAATTTATCTGAGTCATTAGTAGTTAAATCATCTGAAATAATTTCCCATGTATCCCCTTTGTCTNAGGATTTGTGTACAAATTGACTACCAAAATAAATAGTATTACTATCAAAAGGATCAATGTTTATAGCCGAATTCCAGTTAAAACGAAGTTTTGTATTTGGATCTGGGTGCGTGGGCCTAACTATATAATTGTTTCCCGTTTTCCAGTCATAACGGCTAACATAACCGCCCTGGCTCATTGACCATCCATACCTATTATCATTGGGGTCGGGAATTACGTCAAATCCATCGCCAAAGCTAATTTCTTGCCAGTAATCATTTCTAATTCCNTGTTCTCTCCAGACATAAGCAGGTCCGCGCCAGGATCCGTTNTCTTGCATNCCACCATAAACATTGTAAGGAGTTTCGTTGTCAATGTTTATNTGGTAAAATTGGCCTACNGGAAGNTTACCTNTAAATCTCCATGTTTTACCTCCATCTTTTGTAATATTTAGTCCACCATCATTTCCATCAATAATAAAATCACCATTTTCAGGATGTATCCACCAAGCGTGATGNTCCGGGTGAACTCCATTTGAAACTCCATATGCAGGCATTAATAAATCGAAGTTTTTACCTCCATCTTCACTTTTATTAACATACGTAAAAATTGTATAAAGTCTATTTTCATTTTGAGGATCAACGTATAAATCAGCGTAGTAAAATGGTCGGTTACCAATTTCTCCTGTTTTGTCATTTATTTTTTTCCATGAACTCCCTCCATCGAAGCTTTTGTACAGTGCATTTTTTTNAGCTTCTATCAATGCATAAACGATATTTGATTTATTGTTTGAAATTGCTAGGCCTATTCTGCCCAAATTTCCCTCTGGTAAACCATCTTGACTTGTTAGTTTCTGCCAATTTTCTCCACCATCATAAGTGATNTGAATTCCAGATCCACTACCACCTGAATTAAAAAACCATGGATCTCGTTTATGTTCCCACATGGCAGCAATTAGTTTATTTGGATTATTTGGATCCATAACNAGATCAGCAATACCAGTTTTATTATTTTCGTAAAGTATTTTTTTCCATGTNACACCTCCATCATTTGTTTTGTAAACTCCACGATCTGAGTGTTCACCCCAGGGAGATCCAATTGCTCCTACGTAAATAGTATTGGGATCTTCAGGATTAATAATAACTCTGTGTATGTGTCTTGTGTTCTCAAGACCCATAGATTTCCATGTGTTTCCACCGTCAATACTTTTAAAGATTCCATAACCACCGTTGAGGCTATTTCTTGGGTTCCCTTCACCTGTACCAACCCAAATTACATCTGGATTAGATTGTTGAATACTTACNGATCCAATTGAAGAGGTTATTTCTGAATCAAAAATTGGTTTCCAATCAGTNCCCCCTGAACTAGATTTCCATAATCCGCCAGATGCTGTACCTGCATAAATAATATCAGTATTTGATAAAACAACATCAATTGCTGTAACTCGTCCGGACATTCCGCTTGGGCCAATATTTCTTGGAATCATATTTTTTACTAAATTCATAGATAGTTCTTGGGGAAATACTAAATAGAATAAAAAAAGGTGGATTAGAATTAGGTTTTTTTTCATACTTTGTTAATTAATTTTTTTTGAATATACATAATAATCTGCATCTATATCAATATTTGAATTATTAATGGATGTCAATTGCCAAAGCTCNGTAGGGTAGACCCATTTAGTTACATTACCGTCAATTATTTCTAAAGGCATTTCAAAACCATCCACAACATTATTCCATCTATAATATAAATTCTTGTCCTCTGTTTTGTATTCAAATATTGGGATTCTAGTATCTCTCAAATATTGATCAAATATATTTTTTAAATTCCAACCAATTTCATCAGAAATAAAATTTTCAATTTGTTCAGTATTAACGGTTTTATGGAAAAAGACATTATTCATTTTGCGTAGAGTAGTGCGCCATTTTTGATCATTGTTGAATAATTGTCTNAGTATGTGAATCATATTAGCAGCTTTGTAGTACATATCATTGGATCCTTTGTCGTTAACTCCATATTGGCCTATTATTGGTTTATCATTCTTAATGTTTTTTCTTAAACCTATAACATATTCTGATGAAGCATTCTTGCCATAGTAGTAATCTAAAAATAAGTTTTCTGCATAAGTAGCAAATCCTTCATGAATCCACATATCGGCTNCATCAATGTTAGTAATATTATTTGCAAACCATTCGTGAGCAGATTCATGAACAATAATAAAGTCAAATTTTAGGCCCCATCCAGAAGAAGATAAGTCTCGGCCTAAATAACCATTTTTGTATTGATTTCCNTATGTAACGGAGCTTTGATGTTCCATACCAAGATAAGGAACTTCAACTAGTTTGTAACTGTCTTCATAAAACGGATATGGGCCAAACCAGTATTCAAATGCTTTCATCATCTTTTTAACTTGTGAAAAGTGTACCTTTGCTTTTTTAAGGTTATGTTTTAATACATAAAAATCAAGATCGAGAAGACCACTCTCACCTTCGAAAACATCCGAAAAATTAACGTAATTTCCAATATTTACATTAACTCCGTAATTGTTTATGGGGTTTGAAACAAACCAAGTATAGGATTTTGAACTTTCATTATTATCAATATTAATTAACCGCCCATTTGAAATAGCTTTAAGTTTTTTTGGAACTTCAATACGAATTCTCATACTGTCAACCTCGTCGTACATGTGATCTTTATTTGGCCACCACAAACTTGCTCCAATTCCTTGGCAAGATGTAGCGACAAAATCATTGCCATTCGTGTCTTTTTCCCACGAAAAACCTCCATCCCAAGGGGCATTTAAAGCTTCACGTGGCCTGCCGCTGAAATATAAAGTTATACTGTCTAAATTGTTTTTATTTTGACGTTCTAATAGTTTTATGAAGTGTGCATTTCCATCTTTTTTAATATTTAGAGAATTTTCATGTTGAAATGCTCCAGTCAATTTCATAGGTGGTTGCAAATCAATTTGCATAATGTTATTTTGCTTCAAAATTTTATAATATATTGTATTCTTTCCATATATTTTTTTTGATTTCGGAATTATATTTATTTCTAAATCATAATAAGTTAGGTCCCACCAAGCCCTTTCTTTTGTTATTGAACCACGGAGCGAATCTTGTCTATTAAAATTTTGAGAGCTCACATTTAAATCAAAGCAGAAAAATACGATGAGATAAAGAAAAGCATGGATTTTCATATAAAAAATTAAACTAGTTTGTTATAGTTTTGATTTAATTAATAAAATATTGCTTGGATTCATTCAATTTGTCAGCTATACTATTTCTTAGAAAGGCTACGTTCGGATAGTTTATATATTTTGTAAATCTTTTTAAGCCCATTAATAACATTTTTTGATCTTCACCAGCTGAAATTGAAATAATTGCACTNTTAGCATTTTTATAGATAATTTCAACCGCGTTGTAAACATATAGTTGTGTCATTTTAATTTGATATTTTTGATTTTGGCTTCCATATCTAACAATGTTCTTTTCGGTTCTTAAAACTGCAGATTCAGCCATATAAATTTCAATAAGTATATCCGAAACATAAATAAGTAATTGTTGATGTTCTTCAATTTCAGGTCCAAACTTTTCTAATCCAGCTCCAGCAACCATAAAGAATATTTTTTTTAGGTTTTTTAAAATCCATTTTTCTTGTGATAAAGGGGATGAGAAATCGGGTGAGCTAAATGAGGGTATACCCAAGAGTTCATTTTTAACTTCGACAGCCTTATCAAAAAGATTTAATCGACCTTTTATTGATTTTTTAATAAGCATTCCAACAATCAACATTCTATTAATTTCATTTGTCCCTTCATAAATTCTGGTTATTCTTGCATCTCGCCAAGCAGCCTCCATTGGAGTTTCCTTTGAAAATCCCATACCACCAAGAATTTGTATCCCTTCATCTGCACAATTTTGGATATCTTCTGATACAGCAACTTTTAAAATGGAGCACTCAATTGCAAATTCCTCAACTCCCTTCAATTGAGCTTCTTGATGTGATTTTCCCTCATTTTTAAGCTTTTCAATAAAATCTTCGATATTTTTTGCTGCACGATAGCTTGCGGATTCACCCACATAAGTGTTGGTGGCCATTTCAGCTAATTTAAATTTAATTGCTCCAAATTTTGAAATCGTACTATTAAATTGCTGTCTTTCGTTTGCATACTTAATAGCATCATTTGTAATTCTACGCTGAGAATCGATGCAAGCAGCTGCTAGTTTTATTCTTCCAATATTTAGTGAATTTATAGCAATTTTGAATCCATCCTGTCGATTTGAAAGCATATTCTCAATNGGAACTTTTGTATTGTTAAAAAATACTTGTCGGGTTGATGAGGCATTAATTCCAAGTTTATTTTCTTCTTCGCCAAGAATTATACCGTTTTCTGGTTTATTTTCAATGATAAATCCAGTGATATTTTTATCATTTTCGATCCTCGCAAAAACTATAAATAAATTACAAAAACCAGCATTAGAAATCCACATTTTTTGTCCTGTAATTCTGTAATGAGTTCCGTCCTCAGAAAGTTNAGCTACTGTTTTTCCAGAATTTGCATCACTTCCAGCATTAGGTTCTGTTAGGCAATATGCCCCAAACCATTCACCTGAAGCAAGTTTGTGTANATATTTTTCCTTTTGTTTTTTTGTCCCATAAAGAATAATTGGCAATGTACCAATTCCCGTATGAGCTCCGAATGCTGTGCTGAATGAGCCATTTCCACTNGAAATATATTCGCAGACAAGCATACTTGACACTAATCCCATACCTAACCCGCCATATTCTTCAGGTACCGAGATGCTCAAAAATCCCATTTTACCAGCCTTTCGCATTACATCTTCTGTAAGTTTAAAATCTTTTGACTCAAAACGATCACGCTTACTAATAATCTCCCGTTCATTAAATTCTTTAACTGCTGACTTCATCATCAACTGNTCATCGGAAAAATCTTCGGGTGTAAAAATTTCGTCGCATTGAATGTCGGAAACTAAAAATTCACCNCCTCTTGTTAACTGTCTAATATCCATGATTAATCTTTTAAAATATTAATATAAAAATTCAAAAATTCCACAAGCACCTTGTCCAGTTCCTACGCACATACTGACAGCACCATATTTTGATNTCATTTTTCTTTTTCTCATTTCATAAAAAAGCTGAACTGATAATTTCGTCCCAGTACATCCTAAAGGATGACCGAGAGCAATTGCACCTCCGTTAACATTTATGATGGTTGGGTTCAAGTCTAATTCTCTGATAACAGCTAAAGACTGAGATGCAAACGCTTCATTTAATTCTATAAGATCTANATCTGATTTTTTTAAGTTAGCCTTTCTTAAAGCACTTGGAATGGCTTTTATTGGGCCAATTCCCATAATTCTGGGCTCTACTCCTGAGACAGAATAGCTTATTAATTTTGCAATTGGATCCAAATCTAATTCTTTTAAAAAACTTTCACTAACAACCATTACAAATGCAGCACCATCGCTCATTTGAGATGAATTTCCAGCAGTAACACTACCATAATTTGCAAANACTGGATTAAGTTTTGATAATGCATCTAAACTTGTATCAATTCTTGGACCTTCGTCTTTATCGATTTTGTATGATTTAGTTTTTCGTTTTCCTGATTCATCAATATAAGTTTCGTTGATTGTAATAGGTACTATTTCTTCTTTGAATCGATTTTGCAACTGAGCTTTTAATGCCTTTCTGTGAGACTCCATTGCAAACTGGTCTTGATCTTCTCGCGTAATATTATAGTCTTGAGCTACTGCCTCTGCAGTATTTCCCATACTCCAATAATAATCTTCATTACCGGAGNTTACTGTATCATAGTTAAGCTCAGGTTTNTAGCCAGTCATTGGAACTGAACTCATGCTTTCTACACCCCCGGCAATTATACATTCTGCCATACCAGACTCAATCTTTGCCACTGCCATAGCTATAGTTTCAAGTCCTGACGAACAAAATCGGTTTATTGTTAGACCTGGAACATCAATGCTGTTGAGTCCCATAATGGATATAAATCGACCAATATTTAGACCTTGTGATCCCTCAGGCATAGCATTCCCAACTATCACATCGTCTATTCTGCGTGTATCTAGGTTTGGCACTTCTTTCATCATATATTTAATTGTTTCAGCTCCCAGCTCGTCAGCTCTTTTGAATCTGAAGACTCCTTTAGGTGCTTTTCCTACTGCCGTTCGATATGCTTTTACTATATATGCTTGTTTCATTTTAGTTTCTTAAAGGTTTTCCTGTTTTTAACATATGCTGAATTCGCTCGAGAGTTTTTCGCTCTGAACATAAGCTCAAAAATGCCTCACGCTCAATATCTAGCAAGTATTGTTCGCTAACAAAAGTTGGCTCGGAGAGATCTCCTCCAGCCATTACATAAGCTAATTTATTTGCAATTTTCTGTTCATGATCGCTTATAAATTTGCCAGCATGCATCGAATCAATACCAACTAAAAGCATGCCAAGCGCTTGTTTACCCAATACTTTTATCTCATTTCTTTTTAAAGGTTTTGTGTATCCTTGTTCTGACATCAATTTTGNATAAGATTTAGCAGTTGCTATTTGGCTATTTTTATCAATTATTATGCTNTCTTTCCCTTTTTNAAAAATACCCAAATCGAAAGCTTCATGAGCTGATGTAGCTACTTTAGCCATTCCAATATTTAAAAAATATTCTTGCAAAATATTTAATTCAACATCATTTTTACGAAATGAATCTGATGCGCGCATAGCCATTTCCTTGGAACCTCCTCCACCAGGTATCAGTCCTACACCAAATTCAACTAATCCTATATATGTTTCAGCTGCTGCTACCGCTTTATCTGCATGCATTGTTAGCTCACATCCACCTCCAAGAGTCATACCGTGTGGTGCAGCAACAGTTGGTATTGAGGAGTATCTGATACGCATCATCGTGTCCTGAAAGTACTTAATTGCCATATTTAGTTCATCATACTCTTGTTCAACTGCCATAATAAAAATTNCACCTAAGTTAGCCCCTACAGAAAAATTATTNTCCTGATTTCCAATAACTAAACCGTCAAAACTTTCCTCTGCAATATCAATAGCTTTATTGAGTCCAATCAGAACCTCAGGTCCAATGGTATTCATTTTAGAAGTGAATTCGCAATTTAGTATTCCATCGCCTAAGTCTTCAATAATTAGACCCTGATTTTTAAATACTAGATTTGTTTTTCTAATATTGTCTAAAATAATGAAGCCTTCTTGTCCCTTAATTTTTTCATATTTTTTCTTCGAAATATTGTAAGCAAAGTTTGCTCCAGATCTAATGGTATAAAATTTCTCGTTTCCAGAGTCAATCATTTCGTGAACCCATTTTGCTGCTGATAAGTCTTCTTTTTCAATAAGATTTAAACCCTTTTTAACCCCAATTGCGTCCCAAATTTGAAACGGACCATGCTCCCATCCAAAACCTGATTTCATAGCATCATCAATTTTAAAAAATCCATCAGATATTTCAGGTACTCTATTTGAGACATAGGCAAACAATGACGCGAAATTTTTTCGGTAAAATTTAGCTGCTTTNTCCTTACCCTCAATTAAAATTTTAAAGCGGTCTATTACATGGTCAACTGATTTAATTTTTTCAAGGGTGTCAAATTTAATTCGTTTTTTTTCTCTGTATTTAAGCGAATTAATATCAAGAACAAAAATTTCTTTTCCTTCTTTTTTATAAAAGCCTTTTCCAGATTTACTTCCGAGTAAATTATTTTCTATCATGTAATTAATAAAATCTGGCAATTCAAAGATATTGTGCACCTCATCGTGTGGACAATTTTCATAAATTCCTTTAGCAACATGTGCAAGTGTATCTAAACCCACTACATCAACTGTTCTAAAAGTTGCTGATTTTGGTCTCCCGATCAAGGGTCCGGTTAGTTTATCAACTTCTTCAACTGTAAGATTCATTTCTTTAATTTGATGAAACAGGCTTTGAATTCCAAAAATTCCAATTCGATTTCCAATGAACGCAGGTGTATCTTTAGCGACAACAGATGTTTTACCAAGAAATTTTTTTCCATATGAATATAAAAATTCTATAATCTTAGTATCAGTTTTTGGGCCAGGTATAATTTCAAAAAGTTTGAGATAGCGAGCNGGATTAAAAAAGTGAGTTCCNCAAAAATGTTTTTGAAAATCCTCACTTTTTCCTTTACTCATAAATTTGATTGGAATTCCAGATGTATTTGTGGTAATTAGTGTTCCGGGTGTGCGATATTTTTCAATCAACTCAAAAACATTATTTTTAATATCTAAACGTTCCACAACAACTTCCATAATCCAGTCAACTTCTTTGATTTTATAAATATCGTCTTTTAAATTTCCAGTAACAATTCTCTTAACGAAATTTTTAGAGTATAACGGATTCGGTTTTGATTTCAGAGCTTTTTTTAGCGCATCATTAACTATTCTGTTTCTAACAATTTTATTATCNAGAGATAGCTCTTTCTTTTTTTCTTCCTCACTTAGCTCGTTGGGTACAATGTCTAAAAGAAGCACCTCAACGCCAACATTTGCAAAGTGACAAGCGATTCCACTGCCCATGATTCCCGATCCAATTATAGCAATTTTATTGATAATTCTTTTTTTCATTNATTTATATTGTTAAAATATTTTTTTATCATTTATTAGTTCCAATATTATTTGTGAAACATCATAAAAATGGTCTAGTTTTTCTCTTTCAATTTCACGTTTTATTTTATTATTAAAAATAAATACTCTTTGTCGAGAGTCTTCTCTCTTTTCTAATCCCTTTGCCGTTAAATTTATAATTACACCTCTGCCATCATCTGGATTTGGATTTCGTATNATAAGCTTTTGCTCTTCTAGCGATTTTAAAATTCTAGATAAGCTAGTTGATTCCATACCCATGATTGGACCGAGGGATGTAGAAGAGGTTCCCTTTTTCGGATCAATACTAAGTAATGTAAATGCTGTTGCCATTGTGGCGTCAAATTTAGATGCTTCTTCATTATACATTTTTTGAACTGCTAACCATGTTGTTCTTAGCACGTAATCAATTGTCTTATTTTTCATTTTTGATATAATAATCAAATATAAAAAATTTTACTATGCATGCATAATAAATAAAAAGAATATTAACCAGAAATAGAAATAAAAAAAACTTTAACTAGTTTTATAAATCTTTATTAATAAAGCGCTGTATTTTTTTAAAATGACACTTCGTTTCATTTTCATAGTAGGGGTTAAGTGTCCATTCTCAATTGACCATACGTCAGGTGTTAGTTCAAATTTTTTAATTTGTTCCCATTTTCCAAACTTTTTGTTGCACTCATCAATTTCTACTTGAATACACTTCTTTACTCTGGGTGAATTTATAACTGCGTTTTGATTTTTTTTGACCATAATATTTTTTTTATCTATCCAGTCATAAATAAAATCAAAATTTAATTGAATTAGCGCTGCTGGCATTTTTTGATTTTCTCCAATTACCATAGCTTGTTCTATAAANCCTGATTCTTTCATTTTGTTTTCAATTAAAGTGGGTATTATGTATTTGCCACCAGAGGTTTTAAACATTTCTTTTTTTCGTCCAGTAATTTTTAAAAAACCATCAATATCAATTTCACCCTTATCACCAGTATGAAAGTAATCTCCGCTCATGACTTCAGATGTTTTTTTTGCATCTTTATAATAACCTTGCATTATATTTGGGCCTTTAACTAAAATTTCTCCATCATCTGCAATTTTAACATCTACATTCGAAATTGGCTTTCCTACTGATCCAATTTTAAAATAATTATTTTTATACATTCCTACACTAATAACTGGAGAAGTTTCGGTAAGACCATATCCTTCCATGACCATCATTCCAGAAGCACAAAAAATTCTCGAAAGTTTTGGATTCAAGGCGGCACTTCCAGAAACCATTGTNTTCAATTGTCCACCAAGTGCAGCTTTCCATTTACTGAATATTAATATTCTTGCGATACCAAGCTTTAGTTCATAAATCAATCCGTTTTTTTTATATGGCTCGTATTTTTCTCCTAATGAAATTGCCCACAGGAACAATCTTTTTTTTATTCCATTGAGAGCTACTCCTTTAGAATATATTTTATCATACACTTTTTCCAACAATCGAGGAACAACACTCATGAAATCGGGTTTTATTTCTTGCGCATTTTCACCAATGGTTTCTAGGCTTTCAGCAAAGTAAATTGAAACTCCTGCGTGTTGATAAACGTAAATTAAAACTCTCTCGAATATATGGCAAAGTGGTAAAAAACTCAATACTTTTGAAGCTCCCTTTATNAGTGGTAACCTAGGTATACTGGCTAATACATTTTGCACAATATTTCGATGTGAAAGCATAACCCCTTTTGGTTTTCCAGTTGTACCTGATGTGTAGATAATTGTTGCAAGATCATTTTCTTTAACTTGAGTTTTTATTAATTCTAATTTATTTTGAANTGATTTATCTTTTCCAATCAAAAAAAGTTCCTTATAATTCTTACAATTTTTTATGTCATCAAAGCAAAATATTTCTTTAAGATTTGTTTCTTTTTTGACTTTTGAAACTTTATCGAAAACTTCTTTATCGGAAACAAAACAATAAGATGCTTGACTATGTTTTAAAATGTATTTGTAATCGTCTGCAGATATTGAGGGGTATATCGGAANATTTTGTGCCCCAAGTTGCAAAACTCCAATATCAACTATACACCACTCGGTTCTGTTTGTCGTGGAAATGACAGCAATTTTATCGTTTTTTTTGACCCCCATTTTCAATAATGCACGACTTATAGAATTAGCTTTTTCTAAGTATTCATCAGTCGAAGTTTCTATCCATCTACCATTTTTCTTCGATACTAGTGATGCTTTTAAATTATGATTGCTTAGCTGATAATATGGGAAATCAAAAAGTCTGGTTATCTGCATTTATGTGATTAGTTAAATCATTGCAAAATAAGGAATTTAAAATATTTAACAAATTGTATCATTTTGTTTAATGATTGTTGTTGTAATTATTAATCCATTTTCTTGCATTTTCAAATGCTATTATCCAAGGAGAAAATTTATCTTTCCGATCAGGTGGATAGAATGCCCAGTTCCAAGGAAAAATTGACCTTTCTATATGTGGCATTGTAACAAGGTGTCTCCCTGACGAGTCACACATCATTGCAGTGTTGTAATCAGATCCATTTGGATTGTGGGGGTATTTATCATAAGAGTATTTTCCAACTATATTATATTTATTTTCATTGTATGGTAAACTAAATTTACCTTCACCGTGAGAAATCCAGACTCCAAGAGCTGATCCTTCAAAACTTGATAACATAACGGAATTATTTTTTTGAATTTTAACAGAAGTAAATGCACTTTCATGTTTTTTAGAGTCATTGTATGTCATTTTACCATGTCTTTTGTGATCAGGATTAATCAATTCAAGCTCCATCCAAAGTTGACATCCGTTGCAAATACCAATTGAAAGAGTGTCCTCTCGTAAAAAGAAATTATCTAAAGCTTTTTTAGCTTTTTCATTATATTTGAATACACCTGCCCATCCCTTAGCAGAACCTAAAACATCACTATTACTAAAGCCTCCAACTGCACCAATAAATTGAATATTTTCTAAGGTTTCTCTGCCTGTGACTAGATCNGTCATATGGACATCCAAAACTTCAAATCCAGCCAAATACATAGCGTTAGCCATTTCTCTTTCTGAATTACTCCCTTTTTCTCTAATAATTGCTGCTTTTGGCTTTTTATTTGATTGTTTTATTTTAGCGATTGTTCCACTAAAATTCTTTGGAAAAATATATTTTAGCCTTTGGTTTTTATAATTTTTAAAGCGGATTTTTGCTAACCCATTGGATGTTTGCTTATCATCAAGCAAATAAGATGTTTCATACCAGAGGTCTCTGTAGGTGCTAACATTTAAATTAAATTTTGATTCATGATTTTTGATTTTCAATTTTCCTTCATTTGTCACAGATCCTATTTTTTTTACATTTATTTTATTGTCTGTAAAAATTTGTTCTACTGATTCGTCATTTGTTTGAAAAATAATTCCAGGGTTTTCAGAAAAAAGTAGTTTNATGCTATCTTTCTCACCTAATTGAGTTAAATCAACTTCAGCACCAATATTATTTTCTGAAAAACACAACTCCAAAAGAGAAGTTATAAATCCTCCTGATGACACGTCATGACCAGCAATTATTTTATCTTCTTTGATTAGTTTTTGGATATTATTAAATACTTTTTTTACATAGTCCGCGTTTTTTACTTTCGGGGAGTTTTGGCCAATTTTATTAAGTGTCTGCGCAAAAGAACTGCCTCCAAGCTTAAAGTCGTCTTGCGATATGTTAATGTAAAATATATCACCCTTTTCAATTTTAAATAGAGGCTCAACAACTTTGGTAATATTATCGCAATGTCCAGTGGCACTGATTATGACAGTTCCAGGCGCGAGTACATCACCCTTTGGATATTTTTGTTTCATTGAAAGNGAGTCTTTTCCTGTGGGAATATTNATTCCAAGTTCTATTGCGAAATCAGAAATTCCTTGAACTGCCTCGTATAACCTTGCGTCTTCTCCTGGATTTTTGCATGGCCACATCCAATTAGCAGATAATGACACTCCCTTAATTCCATTTTTTATAGGGGCCCAAATTATATTTGTTAGAGCTTCTGTAACCGCATTTCTGCTACCTCCTTTTGCATCAATTAAAGCCACCAAAGGTGCATGTCCAATACTTGTAGCAACTCCATGTTTGCCATTATAGTCTAATGCCATGACTCCCAAGTTATTAAGTGGAAGTTGCAAGGGTCCCAGACATTGTTGTTTTGCAACTTTTCCTCCAACACACCTGTCTACCTTATTGGTTAGCCAGTCTTTGCAAGCCACTGCTTCCAACTTCAAAGTTTTCTCTAAATATATTTCAAACTTATTTTTATCATATTTGATCTCATCTAGTTTTCTTTCAACTGTTTTATCAATAAGAATTGTTTTAGGTGAGCTTCCAAACAAATCTTTTAATTGAAATTCCATCGGCTTTTCTCCAGTACTTTTTGATTCAAAAATAAATTTATTATCATTTGTTACTTTTCCTACATCGTANATGGGTGAGCGCTCCCGGTCAGCTATTTTTTTTAGATAACCTAAATTTTTTTCTGAGATTACTAATCCCATTCTTTCTTGCGATTCATTCCCAATTACTTCTTTAAAAGAAAGTGTTGAGTCTCCTATGGGTAGTTTATCAATGTTTATTTTTCCCCCTGTTTTTTCAATGAGCTCAGATAAACAATTTAGATGGCCACCGGCACCGTGGTCATGGATTGAAATGATGAAATTTTCATCGCTTTCGACCATTGATCGGATTGAATTAGCGGCTCTTTTTTGCATTTCTGGGTTAGATCTTTGTATTGCATTTAGTTCAATTCCCGATGAAAATTCTCCAGTATCGGCAGAAGAAACTGCTGCACCACCCATTCCGATTCTGTAATTATCACCCCCTAAAATAATAATTCTGTCATTTTTTTTTGGATGTTCTTTAATAGCTTGACAGGCTTTGGCGTATCCAATACCTCCAGCTAGCATAATNACCTTGTCATAGCCTAAACGAATTGATTTTTCCTCGTGTTCAAAAGTCAAGACCGATCCACAAATTAGAGGCTGTCCAAACTTATTACCAAAATCAGATGCTCCATTTGATGCTTTGATTAAGATTTCTAGNGGACTTTGATATAACCAAGGCCGTTTTTTAAATGAATNNTCCCAGGGTCNATTTTTTTTTAATCTTGGATATGGAGTCATATAAACTGCGGTACCTGCCAANGGCAAAGATCCTTTNCCACCTGCCAAGCGATCTCTAATTTCTCCNCCTGANCCTGTAGCAGCTCCNTTAAAAGGCTCTACTGTTGTTGGAAAGTTGTGTGTTTCTGCTTTCAAGGATATTACTGATTGAAATTCACTGATTTTGTAATTATCTGGTAAATTTCCTTTTGATGGTGAGAACTGATCCACAACAGGTCCCTTAATAAATGCCACGTTATCTTTGTAAGCTGATACGATATTATTAAAATTTATTTCTGATGTTTTTTTAATTAAATCGAAAAGGGAAGAAGNTTTTTTCTTTCCATTAATGATGAACTCACCATTGAAAATTTTGTGCCTACAATGTTCAGAATTTACCTGAGAGAATCCAAATACCTCAGAGTCAGTAAGTGGGCGACCTATTTTTGTACTCAATGAGTTTAAATATTTAATTTCATCTTTGCTGAGTGCTAACCCCTCATTATTATTGTAGTCGTCAATGTTAGTGATCTGTTTAATTTGCTCAGGAGATATATTTATATCATAGATATTTTGATTCAAGCCTTCGAACTTTTGATATATCATTGCATCAAACTCACTAAAATTTTTATCGACAGCTAAAAATTCTTCAATTCTTTTAATTCCATCTATGGCCATATTTTGAGTAATTTCAACAGCATTTGTACTCCAAGGGGTTACCATAGTTATTCTGGGGCCGATAAAAGTATTTTCTAGTCTAGTTTTATTTATCCTTGGTTGGTTTCCAAATAGCCAGCAAAGTTTNGCTTCTGATTTGTTAGAAAAGTCTTTTTCNATCTGNACGGCGAAAACTTTAATATTTACNTCGCCATAAAAGTGAATCATGTGATAATTAATTGTAATATTATCTCTNTACAAAATTAATTTTTTCGTTCAAGAAATTGAATGTTTTTTTGATTGATTTTATTTGTATTATTCACATGTTTTAAACAGGGCGAAATATCTAAATTTTTATCTGATTAAAATTTTTTTTGTCTGTGAATACTTATTAGATTTAAAATTAATATAATACATTCCAGACTCAATTTTTGAAACATCAATTTGTTTTGTTCCAGGATTTAANTTATNGCTANATATTTTTTTTCCTGCAATGTTGAATATTTTAAAATCTCCAGATGAATTAGTTTCAATGCTGAATGATGTTCCATTTGTTGGATTTGGATATACTTTAAAAAAGTTAAGTTCTTGTTCAAAAATATTTAGNGATTGTGCATGATAACCTAAATTATCGCAATCATTTAATTCAAAATTGTTCCATTCATTTAAATCAAATACTAAAGTTCCCGATGTTATTGTTGAACTGCGTCGCAATGTAATGTTTTGAGCAAATTCAGAATCATCTCCAAGCGTACCAATTATATCAATAAGTNCATTANCCTTAAAAAGACCCAATGCGTCATTTCCATTAAAACTTGTAATACTATTGTTTAAATCGTCAAAGACACCAGTGCAGATATTTGTACCACCGTTAGCCACAACGAATACTGAATTGTTCGGTATGATTAAATTATTGGGAAAATTATAATTAACTGTCCAGTTATTATTTCCATTTGAGCTTAATTTTAAGCTGTAATTATCCAAATTAATTGAATTTCCAGTAAAATTGNCAATTTCTAACGCTTTGTTGTTCCCGCTACCCTCAACGTACTCTGAAAAAAATAAATCTATGTCGCTGTTATCATTGGTCAAAGTTGTCTCGCAGACTGCATCAGATGGAATAGAAGTATTGTTTGAAAGATCTTTTGCAATTACTNAAAAGCAATAATTTGTTTCTGGTAATAAATTTTGCACTGACATTGAGGTTAGGTTTACATTTGCAAGAAAATTTGTATTCATGTATACATCGTAACTAGCAACAGCTACATTATCGTTTGATGCAGACCAGCTTAGTTCAATAGTACTTGAAGTTAAACTGTAAGCAATTAAATTTGTTGGGGTAGTAGGAGCTTCATTATCTTCTTGCAAATTCCAAATTAAGTAAACATATTCAGGATGATCGATGAATGGATTTCTGTTTCCTTGGTGTTCATAATATATAGCATTATTTCTATCAATTTCTTTTTGTGAAACTGGATCTATTTCATGCCATTCTAATAATATGTTCAAAAATGTAGAATTAAAAACTTGATCGCTACTTCCATTAAACATCGCATAATCACTCCAATTAGGAATTATATTTTGGTATCGTGTTGCAAAATAAAAATGAATCCTTGCTATATCTCCTTTGAATTCATCAATTGGTTCAAACACAATTCCATCGTATCCAGCTGAGTATCCAGAGTTAAGGTTGACTCCAAGTTTTGAGCCATTAATGGTTGGATTTGATATTCCAGATTGGGAAACTAAATTATNATNATCTACTCTTCCCANCGGAAAATTTCCNCGAAATCCATTAACTCTTCCGTCAACAGGAANTAAGTGATGAGCATCTCCNTGCATTGGTGAATTTTCATTAAATACTGATTTTGGTATTACATGTTCCTTATTGTAACAATCACCTTCCTGTGAATAATTACCACATTCATCAATTTCGGGAATATAATTGTATGGATCAGTTCCTTGGGGGTTTTCCGAATAAATATCAAGAATAGTATAATTATTTTCATAATAGCTGTCAAGGTCATAAGCGCTAAAAAAAGAATCAATTGCATTGTAACCCTGATCATTTTGCTGATTTATGATATTGTATAATTGTGTCTTTAGTTCATATCCATCAGCGGTTGCATTGATGTAGTATCCATCTGGAATTTGAGAGAATGAAGATAAAAAGAGGTGAGTAAAAACAATAGATAAGTAATGATTTTTCATTATTTTATTTTTTTTATTAGTGCCATAAAGAAACCATCATATCCGCTTTCGCTTGANAGTATAATTTTGTCTCTTACTAATTGGTACCCTTTGCCATCATCAGATTTTAAAAATTTTTTTATTTGATTTTGATTTTCTGACGGCAGCACTGAACAAGTAGAATATACCATTTTTCCACCCTTCTTCAGCATTTTTGAGTATTCTACAATAATTTTTTGTTGTAAATGCTTTAGTTCTTTTACAAAGTCTGGTTTTAATTTCCATTTAGTGTCTGGATTTCTCCTTAAAACCCCCATACCCGAACATGGCGAATCAATCAGAACTCTATCTGCTTTTCCAATTTGTTTTTTAATAACTTTGCTAGAACTTATAAGTTTTAATTTTATATTATGAGCACCATTTCTTCGCGCTCTGATTTTTAATTTATTTAATTTACTTTCGTAAATATCCATAGCAATGATAGTGCCTTTATTTTTCATTATTGACGAGAGTTGAAGTGTTTTACCGCCTGCTCCAGCACAGGCATCTATAACTCTCATACCAGGTTTTACATCAAGAAAATCAGCAACTAACTGAGATGAAGCGTCTTGGACTTCAAACCAACCCATTTTGAAGGCTTCTGTTCTAAAAACATTGTTTCTTTTCATGAGTTTTAATGCATATGGGTATCCCTTAATTTCAGAAGTAGTTATTCCTTCCTTTTGTAATTTACATTGGAGTTGTTTTTTTGTTGTTTTTAAAGTGTTTGTTCTAATTACTACCTCAGCTTGTTTGTTGAGCGCGACAATTTCTTTTGACCAAGTTTGCTCACCCAATTCTTTCACACCCAAGTCATCAATCCAATCAGGTATTGATTCTTTTATTTTTCTCGTTTTTAAGAACTTATCATAACGACCCTTTAGTTTTCTTTCTGACGTTTTTTCAAAATATTTCCAATTTGGCAGTTTATGTCCTTTTAATGTCATCCATACCGAAATCAATCTCCAACAGTCATCACGATCAAATGGTTCTTTAACCTCAGCGATTTCAGAGTATAACCTTTTCCATCGTACAATGTCGTAAGTTGTTTCTGCTATAAAACCTCGATCATTACTTCCCCAACGCTTGTCTCGCTTTAACAAACTCTGGATTACCTTGTCGGCATATTTATGATCATTAAATATTTCCAATATACCATCAACTATGGCAAAACATAGATTTTTATGTAGCTGCATTAGTTAAAATATTTAAATCATTATACATAAACAATAAATATCAAAACTAGTTTAAACTACTATGAAATAATATTTTGCAATACATAAGTAACGGGTAATTAAAATTTTAGATAGTTTTAGCTCTAGTTGCTCCACAGATTTAAAATTATTGTAACGATTGCATTAGAACTAGTTTTTTGTAAATACCATTTTTGTTTAACAAATCCTGATGGTTACCCTGTTCGATAATTTCACCATGTTTCATAACAAATATTTTATCTGCCTTTTGTATCGTTGATAGCCTATGTGCAATCAATATTGATGTGCGATTTTTCATTATATTTTCCAATGCTTCTTGTACTAATTTTTCACTTTCACTGTCAAGAGCTGATGTTGCCTCATCGAGGATTAATATTGGGGAGTCTTTGAGTACAGCTCTAGCTATATTTAGGCGTTGTTTTTGGCCTCCTGATAAGCTATTTCCAGAGTCACCAATTTTCGAGTATATATTTTCTGGCATCTTTTTAACAAATTC
>PBJR01000006.1 GCA_002721175.1 Flavobacteriaceae bacterium
GTTTTTTTGGTGTCCCAAAAGTGTCCTACTTTTAAGAAAGTGTTATTTAGCAGATAAGGATAAGTTTATATGACTTTCTGTATTGGTGAATAAGTAATTCATCATCCATTAGTAATTGTTTTTTAAAAATCTTAAATTGCTATATTAATTAACCAATATATTTATGAAAAAAATTACTCTTCTATTGATTATATCATTACTAAGCTATAAATCCAATACTCAAACAGTGATGAGCCACAGTGCATCTCAAGAAATAACAGATCCCATATCCATAATCTGTCAATCTTATGATGATACTGATATTACATGGGATCTTTATTGCACAGGTATATGGGACGACACCAGTTATTCATGTCCTCCAAATTCTTTTATAGCTGGGTCATCGGGCAATTATGTAATTAGACTAACAGATATTTTTGGGAATGGATGGAATGGTGTAACATTGGGTGTAGATGTTAATGAACAAACCGTTTTAAGTGGTTTGGACGTTGAATTTGGTAGATGGATGGATGAGTATACTTTTTATGCTGAACAAGGCGATGTAGTCAATGTTGGTTGGGAAACTACAGGTCCATGGTTTAATGAATGTGGTTATAAAGTAGCCTCACAAGAAGCAATTAGCTCAGTTGAGTTTCCATCATATACCTATAGTCAGGGATATTACAGACAATTTGTACCCCACGATTTTGGCTATGAAGGAAATTTAGATTTAACCCACATACAATTTGGGGTATGGTATACTGATGTTAATGGAAACCCAAATTCAAATTTACCAGATGTTAATGTTGATGCAAGAATTTGGGTCAACACGGATGGAGGCGTAGGAGGTAATTGGGGGCTTACATTTGATCCACTTGTTCAACTTGCATATACAAATGATATTACAATTACCGCAAATGATCATCAAACAATAGTGACGGCTCCAATTGAATTTGATGTAGGGGGAAATATTTTAGAAAATGGCCTACAAGCAATTGCAAATAACGAATACGTTGTCCAACTAATTTTTCCAGACGGAATAACAGGTCCAGGAAGTGACAATTTCAGGTTAACTACGGGGGGTAATTACGGAGGTTTTAATCTTGAACAAACCAACCAAAGCCCAAATCCAAGCACAATCAATTATGATTCAGCGTGTCAAGGCTTTTTTACGTATACCCCTGATAACACATCATTAATAAATTTAATTAGCCCAACTATTCCATCTGGTTTATCTGTAAATGACAATACACAAATCAATGTAACTGTAACCAAAGACATCAATTCGGAATTTATTGTTATCAAGGGATTAGCTAATATTGAAAACATGTCAATAAAAATTTATAATCTTACTGGTCAGGAACTTTTATCTAAAAATCTTGACGCTTTACAAGTGCAGGAGGTAGGTACTTCATATTTATCGTCTGGTATTTATCTTGTAAAATTACATAGCAACGAACTTATTTTATCAAAAAAAATATTAATTAAATAACTGTAAATCAATATTTTATATAGTTTAACTAAAGTAACTATTCAATTAAAAATACACAAATATATTATGAAACATTTCTATTCTACATACACTAAGATATTTTTTTTAATCTCTTTTGTCTTTTTGTTTAATTGTAGTAGCAACGACAATGCAGATGCTGATTCTTCAACACCTGTTACTTCGGAATTATCAGTATCAAATAATGTTATGTCTTTTGGTCAAGTTTATATTATGACTTCCTCAAACGCCCAGACACTAAACTATTCAGCAAATAATTTAGCATCAACAATTAACATTTCTGTTTCTGGACCATTTGAAGTATCTCTTGATAATAACACTTATTCAGATTATGTAGAGATGTCACCCTTTAACCAAACTGAAATATTCGTTCGATTCATTCCAACTGAAACCGGGTTAAATGTTGGTGAGTTATCTCTTGAAAGTTTTGGGATTGAATCGGTATCAGTAACACTCACTGGTACTGGTATTACGGTTATCCACAATTATACTACTTTTAATCAACAACCTTTGGGATTCGGCGGTGGTTTTAATCAATCAGCAAGTCAAACTTTCAGCTTACATGAAGATTTATCAAACATTAATGAAATTAAAATGTTTTTAAAAATTGATTGCCCTAGTACTGGTTGCGATGATTGGGATCGTTTCGCTAACATCAAAGTTAAGGACGCTTCATCTGGGAATTGGCTTGAAATTAGTAGATATATTACACCCTACTGGGTCGGCACTCAACTTTTAGAAAGAGGTCTTGAATTTGATGTTACTGATTTTAAATCATATCTACAAGGAACTACTGAGCTTAGGATATATATTGAAAATTGGACAGATAAGGCTGACATAGTCAGCGTTGAATTTGACTATTTAGAAGGCACACCTGATTACCAATATTATGCAGTTTCTGAAATTTTAGGCTATCATAATAATTCTATTGCCGGAGTACCATACGGAGTAGACCACGACTTTGATTTGGATAAAAATATTAATATACCATCAAATTCTGAATCAGCTCACTTAAGAACGATTATTTCAGGTTGGGGACACGCAACTCCAAATGATGTAGGAGGAAGACCATGTGCTGAATGGTGTTTTAGAACTCATGATGTAAAGATAAACGGCACTCCAATATACCAACATTACATGGGTCCTATTGGCTGTTCTCAAAACCCAATAAACAATCAAAATCCAGGAAATTGGACACCTGACAGGGCTGGTTGGTGTCCTGGTATGGTCGTTCCTGTAAGAACTGATAATCTCGATGTAAATACTATCGGTTCATCTTTCAATTTTGAATATGATTTTGAAGATTGGACTAGCGATGGAGCAGGAGGTAATGCATACTATGCTACATCAACATATATTGTTGTTAAAAGTTCCACTGAAATTACTAATCCGATAGTTACTGATTAATTTTATTCTTTTAAAACTATTAATCTCGCTTTATAACCAGTATTTAAAAGCCATTGACCCGAACCTATTATGGTTCCATTCTCATCAATAACTTTTATCTCAGCTGTATTTGGACTAGAGGATCCTTCGTTGAGTGCATAGAATTCAACTGTGTTAAGACCTTGATTTAAATTAATATCAATAACGTAGTCTGAATTACGCAA
Source organism: Flavobacteriaceae bacterium (assembly GCA_002721175.1). GTDB lineage: Bacteria > Bacteroidota > Bacteroidia > Flavobacteriales > Flavobacteriaceae > UBA3537. The sequence continues at coordinate 3,100 of PBJR01000006.1, forward strand.
AGATATATTAGGATGAATTGTTACTTTATTAAGTAATAATTTTATCCTGTCACCGTCTTCAAATTCGTGATCCCGACACAGGATTCTAACAAACTTGGATTTTGTTTTTATATCTCCCAAAAAATAGTCTCTGCTGTATTTTGAAATATCTTTTTGGTTTTCACTAAATTTTTGTGAAATATTCCAGGATGGATCAACCACATCACGCTCATTAGTTATTCCACTTTCCTTTTCCTTGTACCCCTCAATAGGAGGAATCCCCATAGTTATTTTAACATTACTATCTGTTAACCCTTTTACTGGTGACAATCTTAGTAATGATGGTGAATCGTTTTTTTTAAGAAGATTATTATCTTTGAGCTCTACTGATCTTTGGAAATCATTAATTTGTGAAATACTAAAGTTGAAAGCTAAAGTATAAAGAAATATTATATAGGGTTTAAGCATTAAAAATTCAATTATTAAACATAAAGATATAAAGTTGTTCAAAAAGTGTACCAATATATCAGCCAGTTATTTAAAAATAATACAAATTTTATATATTTAAATATGTTGATGAATTATCAAAATATATTATACAAACGAGTATTGCTTTAAATTATGATTAACAAAAACAAACAGATTATTGCTGATTTAGAAAGTGTTTTAGATAAGAAAAAGTTAATCACAAATAAATGGGACAAACAACCTTATTGTAGAGGTTGGCGTTATGGAATTGGCGATGCTCTTGCCGTTGCACTCCCCGAAACATTGTTGCAGATATGGGAACTACTTGAAATCTGCTTATCACATAACATGATTATAATAATGCAGGCCGCAAATACAGGACTAACTGGTGGATCAACTCCTTTTGGAAATGATTATGACCGACCTATTTTAATAATTAATACCTCATCAATAAATGGTATACGGTTAATAAAAAATGGGGAACAAGCGATCTGTTTTGCTGGTAGCACTCTGTTTGATTTAGAAAATTTACTTGAGCCTTTTTCCAGAGAACCTCACTCTGTAATAGGATCTACCTCGATTGGTGCTTCGGTAGTGGGGGGTGTTTGTAACAATTCAGGCGGATCCTTGGTTCAAAGAGGTCCTGCATTTACAAAAATGTCATTATTTGCAATAATTAATGCAAATGGAAAATTAGATCTGGTAAATGAATTAGGCATTGAATTAGGGAAAAACCCTGTTGATATATTAAATAATTTACAAAATAATAATTATATAGAAACTGATATTTTAAATTCAAATGCCCTTTGTTCAGACAAAAACTACACTACGATAGTTAGAGATATTGATTCAAATATCCCTGCGAGATATAATTCTGACACAAGACTTCTTTACGATGCATCTGGATCAGCAGGTAAGGTTGCAGTATTTGCGGTAAGATTGGATACATATCCTAAACCAAAAGAAAATAGTGTTTTTTATATAGGAGCTAATAATCCAGACACATTGCAAAAGATCAGAGTAGAAATTTTATCAAAATTCAAGAACTTACCTATATCAGGTGATTATGTTCATAGGGACTGTTACACGGCGGCAAAAAAATATAGTAAGGATAACTTCATAATACTTGATAAATTAGGAACCAAATTCCTTCCGACTCTTTTTAAATTTAAACGAAAAATAGATTTTTTTTCTAAATCGTTACCTTTTTTAGGTGAAAATACATCCGACAAAATAATGCAATTTTTAAGTTTATTTTGGCCAAATCATCTACCACATAAAATGGAAGATTTTAACCAAAAGTTTGAGCATCATTGGATAATCGAAATGTCAGATGAAGGAATTGAAGAGGCTAAAATTTATTTTAAAGATTTCTTTGCACTAAATGAGGGTTCATATTTTGAATGCACTAAAAAAGAAGGAAAAAAGGCTATTTTACATAGATTTACTGCTGCAAGTGCCTTTGGCCGATATGAAATTTTACATAAAAATAAAATTGGTGGTGCTTTTTCAATGGATATAGCACTTCCAAGAAACACAAAAAAATGGTTTGAGGTGCTACCAAAAGACATTGATGAAATGATAGATCTCAAACTATACTATGGACATTTATTTTGTCATGTAATGCATCAAAATTACATCGTTAAAAGGGGAGTAGATCCTGAGGTCTTAAAAGAAAAACTTCTGTGTTATTATGATTCTATTGGGGCATATTATCCAGCTGAACATAATGTCGGACACGAATATCATGCTAGTGAAAATTTAAAAAAATTTTATAAGAAACTAGATCCAACTAATTCCTTCAATCCAGGAATAGGCCGAACTTCTAAGAAAAAATTTTGGAAATAAAATTATTTCCTTAGTGTGATATTTTATAGTATTATTCCAATTATTAAGCCTAAAATATTAATAATTATAATTAATATTTTTTGCATATTGATCGATGTTCCAAAAAAATACATTAAACAAGAAAAATCAAAAATCAAAGCGCCTTTAACAACTAAACAATTTCTTAATATTGTTGCTACTTTTTTTCGAATTTGAATATCGTATTTACTAATATTTACAGCAACTAAATCTGGATTTTGGTTTACGAAAATCCCTGCTATAATTAGGGCTACTGCATTGAATCAAAAATATAAAAACATNAAAAAACTTTGNTNNAATTTANTTATTTAAAGCTATAAATTATTTAATTTTGAAAAAAATCTGTGATGGAAAACAACTTAGGCGATTATCGCAAATCTTATGAAAAAGGTGTATTACTGGAATCGCATTTAACANAATCTCCAATTGAATTATTTGAAAAGTGGTTTTCTGAAGTAGATTCGAAATTTCCTGAAATCGAAACAAATGCCATGACACTATCAACACTTGGTNTTGACGGTTACCCCAAAAGCCGTGTAGTGTTACTTAAACACTACTCAAGTGATGGATTCATCTTTTACTCTAATTACAACAGTGAAAAAGGAGTAGCAATTAAAAATTTTCCAAAAGTATGTTTGTCATTTCACTGGGAACTAGCAGAGCGTCAAGTTATTATTAAAGGNGATATTCAGAAAACCTCGGCAGAAATAAGTGATAATTATTTTAATTCTCGCCCCAGAGGCAGTCAATTAGGCGCTTTAGCATCAAACCAAAGNAACGTAATAAATAATCGCGAGATTCTTCAAAATAAATTAAAAATTCTTGAAAAGAAGTACAAAAATACAACAATCGATAGACCCGATTTTTGGGGTGGCTATGTTGTGGCACCAATTGAAATTGAATTTTGGCAAGGCAGGTCAAATAGACTTCACGATCGTATTAGATATACAAAGCAAGGTAATAAAAGTTGGCTAATTGAGCGTTTATCACCCTAGAACAATATTTTATTGTATTTAGATTAAATTTAATTTAGGAAATAAATTATGTAGTTTTAGCTATCTAATTTGATGAGTTCTATTGATAGAAAAAATTTATCAGTAGCAAGTACTAGATATTCCATTCACATATTCCTCTATCATATTTAATTCTTTTGCTAAAAGTGAGCCCAAAAAACCGTTTATATCTTCGTAATCTACTAATTCATTATATTTATCTAAAAAGTATCTTGATTTAGGGATATAGCTCCAATGCCAGGCCTCTTTTTGATATCCTGTTGTGCGATCTTTTTCTTCAAATTTTGAATAAACTTGGCAGAAACCAAATTTATGTGCGTTCTTATTTAACCAATCATATTCTAATTTTCCATTCCCACTTTCAAAATAACTTGGCTCTAAATTATTGATGTCTACTTCTGTGCCCCAATGATGTCTTGACGTTGAAGGCATGGAGCTATATTTCAAAATCTTAATAGCGTTATCGATAGGAGATAAACCGACTTGTAAATTTCGATTAAATTTTCGCTCCCATATTGATTTTTGAGAATAATAATTTCTGGCGCCAGAAACAACTAGCAAATTAATACCATCGTTTTTTGCAGCCTGATACATCCTTATAAATGCCTTTGCGGTTTCTTTTTCTAAATACATCAATGATTTGGTATGGTATTTTTTGTCTAATAAAACAAACGAAGTATCAGATGCATAATCAATTTTACCAATTAAAAAAGATTTTCCTATAGGGGTCGATTGCGTTTTTTGTGGATGTTTTTTTCTCTCTTTTGAAGATTGAATTGATTTATGCGCTGATGTTTTTTCCTCAAGAATATTAACAATATTCTGCTTTAAAGAGTTGTTTATGTTACCATTATTATTACAATTAATGACTAACAAGGAAAGAATGAAAGTGAAAATGTAAATAAGTTGAATAATTTTGTTTCGTTTCGGATAATTCATATTTCCAAATTAAATACTCGTTTTAACCTTTCAATTGATGGATTTTTTTCTTTTAATTTTTCATACTTTTCAATTGGTGTATAAGCAATATTTGAACTAATTTCTTCATTGACAGTGATGGATAAATCTATTTCGTGATTGTTTAGTGATTTTTTCAAGAAAAGTAAAAGATCATTTTTTTCGTTTTCTAACTCTAGTTTATTTGTTGAATTTGGAAATTCAAGACCAATTTTAAAATCCGCAAGCATCTTTGGTTTATCGAGTTTAAGGATAGCTGCAAGATTGTGTCTACCTTTATTCTCCATAATTAGAACGTATTCATTCCAGTATTTTATCAAACTTTTTTTTGAGTAAGGAGTAACAGGTAAATCTTCTTTATCAACAACAACAGACATTTTTTTTAATTGATGTTCCTTTTTTGTTTTTATACTTTTCAAAGATAAGCCAGAGGATAAACCCTTTTCAAATGTTAATGATTTGGTTAAATTTTCTTTAATGGCAACAGATTCTTCTAAAGCAGGGTATGTATCAACTAAATTTTCTTCATTGGTAAGTTTTAATTCGGATTCAACATTCACCTCTTCATCTGATAAATTAGATTTACTTTTGCCTCTCTGAAAGAAAGATGGTGGAATTATGTATAAATTAGATTTTTTTTTTTCTGGATCAAGACTAATAGAGGCAAGTTTCATTAAGCATAATTCAGCTAAAAGCCTTTGATTTTTACTGTTACGGAAATTTAAATCACATTCATTAGTCAGATTTATCGCCTCTTTAAGGAAGTTTTCAGGTGATATTTTAGCTTGCTCTACATATAGCTTTTTAGTATCGCTTGCCGACTCAACTAAATATAACATTTCTGGGGTCTTTGCGATATATAAATCTCTAAAGTGGGATGCTAATCCATTTATAAAGTTTTGAATACCAAATCCTTTTAGTAAAATTTTATTGAAGTCAATTAATATTTGCGGGATATTGTTATTTAAGATTTGATCAGTAAATTCAAAATAAACTTCAAAATCAATAATATCTAAATTCTTGTACACTGCCTTTTTCGTAAGAGCAACTCCGCAATAACTTACCATCCTATCAAAAATTGATAGGGCATCTCGCATTGCACCATCTGACTTTTTAGCTATGATAAACAAGGCATCTTCATCAGCACTAATGTTTTGATCTTTCGCAATTAATTTTAGATAATTCATAATGTCAGTAGTGGAAATTCGCTTGAAGTCATAAATTTGACAGCGCGATAAAATGGTAGGTATAATTTTTTGTTTTTCAGTTGTAGCTAAAATAAAAATACAATGTTTTGGAGGTTCCTCAAGAGTTTTGAGAAATGCGTTAAATGCGCTAGTTGATAACATATGGACTTCATCAATAATATAAACTTTATATGATCCAACCTGAGGCGGAATTCGTACTTGATCAGTCAAATTTCTAATATCATCTACAGAATTATTTGATGCGGCATCAAGTTCAAAAATATTAAACGAAAAATCCTGTGTTTTGTCATTTTCGCCTCTAGAATTAATCATTCTTGCCAAAATTCTTGCACATGTTGTTTTACCCACGCCCCGGGGACCTGTAAACAGCAAAGCTTGGGCTAAATGATCTTTCTCAATTGCTCTTTCAAGTGTAGTTGTAATTGATCTCTGGCCAACAACATCATCAAAAGATTTTGGCCTGTAGCGAAGTGCAGAAACAACAAAATTATTCATTTCTAACAAATTTATAAATTCGATTTGAAATTAAGTAAATTGGATTTTGCAAATAAATAGGAGTTATCAACAATTTATTTAAATTTGCTGCAAAGCAGATCGCCTTATCGCTTTTTAATATTAAAAAGAGGAAAGTCCGAACACCGCAGTGCAGCATAGTGGTTAACAACCATCAATCGTGAGATTAGGACTAGTGCAACAGAAAGCAAGTACAGGTCAAGCTGTAGTGAAATCAGGTAAACTCTATGCGGTGCAATGCCAAGTAAATCAGCATTTGAGTACTGCACGTACGATGTTGAAGGGTAGGCAGCTAAAGTTTATTGGTAACAATAAATGTAGATAAATGATAAGGGCCTTTATGGAACAGAATTCGGCTTACAGATCTGCTTTTTTTCAAAAAAACTAAAACAGTTGCTCCCATAACTTCTTTTTTTTTCAAATTTTTTATTTTGGGATAAATCAACTTGCTTAGAGTGTTCAATGATCAACAGCCCATCGTTATTTAGAAGTTCTCTGCTAAAAATTATGTCTATCAAAATATCAAATTTTTTGACATCGATCGAGTAGGGAGGATCAGCAAAAATCACATCGAAGTATAATTTTGTTTTTTTTAAAAAAACAAATACATCATTTTGCATTGCTTTAATAGGAAATTTTAATTCATTACTAGTCGCTTTGATAAAATTTATACAATTTTTATTATGATCTAAAGCCACGACATTTAAACTACCCCTTGAACAAAATTCATAACTTATACTCCCTGTACCAGAAAACAAATCAAGAGCTGATATACACTCTAAATCAAAACGATTAGAAAGAATATTAAAAATAGCCTCTTTGGATTTACCAGTTGTTGGTCTCACAGGTAATTTTTTTAAAGGTCTGATACGTCTACCCTTGTGAAAGCCTGATATAATTCGCATCAAAAGCTGTTTTTAAGTATGAAATGATTTCTAGATTTAGTGCTAGATTGATTAATAATATTCGAAGGTAATAACTCAATGAAGCGAATAAATTTGTAAGTAATTTTATATAAATCATCTTCCAAATCAATATCACCAGTTAATATACATTTGAAATTTTCGGGATTAAAATTTATTTGCTCAGCAGTAAATAATATGTAGTAAATAAAATCTTCTTTGGTTTCGTAATTAAAGCGATTGTATAAAATAATTTTGTTTCTATTAAAGGCTATTAAATCAAAATATGTTTTATTGACATTAACAATTAGTTCAGGATTGATGCTATTTTTACGCAATTGTGATATTTTATCGATAAAAATTGTAGAACTGTGGTTGTATTCGAAACTGCCAAATTTATCAAATATGAAATTATTAACGTTTGCATATGGAATATAAACTAAAATGATATCTTCATTTTTTATAACATCGTAAGTTATAAAATCGCTTTTATATAATTTGGTGTTATACTTTAAATAATCTGCTAAGTTACCCTCCGAAAATAGTGCTGATGGTACCAATGTTAACATATTGTTACAATGGATGAGTTTTACTTTTTTGAACTTTAAGTTTAGCTTTTCATTAGTTTCAAATTCATCCACAAGTTTAGCCAAAAGAAAATCTGGAGTGACTTTTGTTTTAAAATTTTCGCAACCTAAACTGATAATTTCATTTGAAATAGAATCTACTAATATAAAGGAAAATCCATTCAAACTTACTTGAACGGATAGAGTTAAGTTTTCTGTTGATATATTATTGATCGCTTGAATAATTTTTAGGCCAATTTCCATTTGTATTAACCTCCTCGAGAGACCCAACTCGCAGGGATTCTCCATTAACACCCTCAACTGAAATGACTTCTTTTTCCTTTTGAATTAAATCACTGTTTAATCCATCAAAAAGAATACTTTTATCAACTGAAGCTTCAAAAACAGGAATACTTAAATCATTTTGAAATAAATAGTTGGTTTCAAGTTTAAATTTTTCTCCTTTTTTTCCAACAGGAACATTCATCATGAATTTGTATCGATTGTCAATAATAAATCCATCATTTTGTTGATTTTGAATTTTATTTCCATTTGAATCACGTTTTGCAAAAAGTGAATCAATTACAGGAACAAAATCTAATGTATCTATAATTACAATATCTTTTGTAGTATCAACACCATATAATCTCGTAAGCTCCTCGTCTAAAACGGTCGAATCTCTTCTTTGAGTTATTGTAAAGCGTTCATTCTCGATGAATTTTACTAAAGAATCCCAATTTGCCTGAAAATCGCCTTTAATCGTACGGTGTGCAAGTTGTGAGTCACGTATATCCTTCAAATTTTCTATTGCAATTTTATATCTTTTGATTTTTTCATTATTAAACTGTACTTCGGAAAAAACAGATTTAATGGTTGCAAAAAGAAAAAAAAATGAAATCAACCAAAGGGAAATAAGAATATATGGCTTGTACTTTTTCGGGTTGCGTCTGTCAATAAACCAAATTAAAAGCAACGAAATGATAATGGCTAATAAAATTGATATAACTTGCATGGAGATAAATATAATTTTAAGTTAAACAAAACTACAATTTTTTTTATTGAACAAAGTTAATTATGACTAAAAAATCCTTTATATATTTGGATTAAATTTATTTATTTTTTGATTTCGTCATCAGATTTTAACGATTTAATTGTCTCATCTTTTCCGTTTAAATTAACAGAGAAACAAAGAGATTGCGCAAAGAAATTATCCTGCTTCATTTTTGATAATTCCAAGGATTTATTATTTGTACTAAAAGGATACGCCGGTACAGGGAAAACTACTATGATTGGATCAATTTTAATGAATCTGAGTAAAACCCATATGAAATCAATTTTACTTGCGCCAACTGGAAGAGCTGCTAAATTGATGAGCTTATATTCAAACCATAAATCATACACTATACACAAATACATTTACTCTCCAAAGATAGAAACGGATGGTAAGATTTCTTTTATTCTAAGTAAGAATAATAACAAAAATACTCTATTTATAGTAGATGAAGCATCTATGATTTCAAATTCCAATTATAAATCATTCAAGTTTGGAACAGGAACCTTACTAGACGATTTGATGAAATTTGTTTACAGTGGAACCGGTTGTAAGCTACTGCTAGTTGGAGATACAGCTCAACTACCTCCAATTAATTTAACAATTAGTCCAGCTCTTGATATTGAAAATTTAGAAGAATATACCAAAAACATAAAAGAAATTGAACTAGACGAAGTAGTCAGACAGGAAAAAAGTTCTGAAATTCTTCATAACGCAACCAAAATTAGAAAATTAATTGATGAGGGAATTTTTAATAAATTAAAATTAAAATTTTCAGGTATCAATGATATAATTAAATTGGAAGATCGCTTTGAAATTTTGGATGCCATTAATAATTCATACCTAAAACAAGGTAAAGAAGAAACAATGATAATTGTCAGATCAAACAAGCGTGCAAATTTATATAATAGAGAAATACGCGATAAAATTTTGTTTAATGATAATGAGTTATCCAAGGGCGATTTTTTGATGATACTGCGAAATAATTATTTTTGGCTCAAACCTGAAACTGAGGCTGGTTTTATTGCCAACGGTGATATTATTGAAGTACTTGAAATTATTAATTTTAAAGATTTATATGGTTTTAGATTTGCAGAAGCTTTGATTAGACTTATAGATTATCCAAATATTAAACCTTTTGAAGCTTTACTAATGCTTGATACAATAATGATCGAAACACCATCTCTATCTAACAAAAGCGCAAATGAATTATATTCTGAAGTATCTAAAGACTATAATCATATCTCTGGCTACAAAAAATTTTTAGCAATTAAACAAAATAAATACTTAAATGCACTTCAAGTTAAATTTTCATATGCTATTACGTGCCATAAATCACAAGGAGGTCAATGGAAGAATATTTTTATTGAACAACCATACTTGCCAGAGGGATTAAATAAAGAATATTTTAGATGGTTTTACACAGCTATAACAAGGGCTAAAGAAAAATTATTTTTAGTAGGTTTTAGGGATGAATTTTTTGATTAGTAACTATTACTCGTTTAAAAATTTATATTTTTATATTTTAAAAAATTTTAATGAAAACAATTGCAATGATTCCAGCTAGATATGATGCAAGTCGATTTCCTGGAAAACTAATGAAACATCTTGCAGGTAAACCTGTAATTACAAGAACCTTTTTAGCAACATTGAATACAGGCTTATTCGATGAGGTTTTTGTTGTTACAGATAATGATGAAATAGGCAATGAAATTAAATCAGTTGGCGGAAATGTTCTTTTCAGCAAAAAAAAACATGACTCAGGTAGCGACAGAATTGCTGAGGTTTCAAAGAGAATCGATTGTGATATTATTGTAAATGTTCAAGGAGATGAACCATTTACTGAGAAAAAAAGTTTGAAAAAACTAATAGATGTTTTCAAAAAAGATTCAATACAGAAAATTAGTCTAGCATCTTTGATGGTTCCAATAAATAATAATTCTGAATATAATAATCCAAATTGCGTTAAGGTAGTAACAGATAAAAATAATTTTGCACTATATTTTTCACGAAGTAGTATTCCACATGATAGGTCTCTAAAATCTCCTGCCATCGCGTTCAAACATAAGGGGGTATATGCATTCAGAAAGAGTGCTCTATTAGAATTCACTAATCTTCCAATTTCAAATTTAGAGTTATCAGAAAAAATAGAATGTTTAAGATTTTTAGAAAATGGAAGAAGAATAAAAATGGTTGAGACTGACATACAAGGAATTGAAATTGACACTCCGGCTGATCTGGCTAAAGCCAATATGATTTGGTGTTCAAAAGCAAGAAGCAGTTAACCAAGATTAATATCATTATGAATTTTAAAAATTTTCAATTGGTATCTAAAGTTGTATTTGGTCGTGGATCTTTCAATCAATTAAATGAAATTATTACCCCAATGCGTAAAAATGAACTAGCTCCATTTGTCTATCTCATTGANGACGTNTTTCAAAAAAATCAAATTNTTTTATCAAAAATATCCCTGATGTATGACGACTACATTATATTCATTTCNTCAGATGAGGAACCCAAAACATCTCAAGTTGATTCAATTGTTGAGGACATAATATTAAAAACAAAGTCAATTCCNTCAGGAATAATTGGAATAGGAGGTGGCACAGTTATGGACCTNGCAAAAGCGGTGTCACTTATGATTACTAATAGCGGATCAAGCGAGCAATATCAAGGATGGGATTTAATTAAAAATCCCGCAGTCTATCACTTAGGAGTTCCTACAATCTCCGGAACAGGAGCAGAGGTGTCCAGAACTGCTGTTTTAAATGGACCAAAAATGAAATTGGGTATAAATAGCGATTACACACCCTTTGACCAAGTTATATTAGATCCTGAACTTACAAAAGGAGTTTTAAAAGATCAATGGTTCTATACTGGAATGGATTGCTTTATTCACTGCGTTGAGTCATTAAGAGGTAATTTTATTAATGATTTTAGTGAGAGCTATGGAAAAATGGCTTATTCAATATGTAAAGAAGTCTTTTTAGAAAATATCAGCCAAGACGAAAAAGAAAATAAACTTATGATGGCCTCATGGCACGGTGGAATGAGTATTTTATACTCCCAAGTTGGAGTTGCCCACGCATTAAGTTATGGTTTGTCATTTGTATTAGGGGTAAAACATGGCATAGGCAATTGTATCGTTTTTAATCAATTAACTGATTTTTATCCAGATGATATTGCACTCTTTAGAAAAATGATNTCAATTAATAATATTAATCTTCCTGTCGAGGTNTGTAAGAAAATTAGCAATCACGAACTTGACACAATGGTTAATATTGCAATGAATTTGGATCCTTTATGGCAAAATGCAATTGGTTTAAATTGGAGAGATAAGATAACTGAAGATTATATTAAAAGTATTTACAAAANAATGTAATTATGTTGGCAAAATTTATTTATTTTTCTGTTCTTGGATGGAAAGTCAAGGGAACCAAAAATATTGAAAATATAAATAGGGCTGTAATTATTGCTGCTCCTCACACTAGTTGGCATGATTTTTATATTGGCGCTTTGTTTAGATCCGCAATAAAGTTAAAAGCAAATTTTATCGCAAAAAAATCACTTTTTAATCCATTTACAGGCTGGTTTTTTAAATTTATGGGGGGATGGCCTGTTATTAGAAAAAATAATGAAAAACAAGTTCAATCAATAGCAAATATGTTTATTGGAAAAAAACATTTTATACTGGCAATATCACCTGAGGGAACAAGGCAAAAAGTTCAAAAATGGAAAACGGGCTTTTACTACATAGCTAAACTTGCTGATGTACCAATTGTAATGATTACGCTAGATTACAAGAATAAAGAAAATAAGATTTCTAAACCCTTTTTTCCAACAGACGATATTGATTCGGATTTTGATTATCTGCAATCATATTTCAAAGGGGTTGAGGGAAAAATTCCTAAATATTCCTAATTAAATTCCATATCATGATAAATATGTTGTACATCGTCATCTTCTTCGATGACTGATAGTAATTTTTCTATGACCAAAGAGTCTTCTTGACTTATATTCTTAGTAAGTTTTGGTATTCTGTCAAAACCAGATGATTTTATTTCAATATTTCTAGACTCAAGTTCAGCTTGTATGGTTCCAAAACTTTCAAACGGTGCATAAATAAAAAAGTGTCCATCGGATGAAAATATTTCTTCAAGTCCGTAATCAATAAATTCAAGTTCTAATGCTTCAATATTTAGACCTGCTACATTAATTTTAAAAAAACACTTGTGATCAAATAAATAAACTACAGAACCCGAAATTCCTAAATTACCGCTATATTTATTAAAATAGCTTCTGATATTTGCAACTGTTCTGGTATTGTTTTCAGTAGCAGTTTCAATTACTATCGCTATACCAAATGGACCAAAACCCTCAAAAACTATTTTTTTTAAATCCTTTTGATTTTTATCACTAGCTTTTTTGATAGCTCTGTCAATATTGTCTTTTGGCATGTTAACAGACTTTGCATTTTGAATAATAGCTCTCAGTCTTGAATTATTTAGCGGATCTGGACCATTTTCCTTTACAGCTAGTACAATATCTTTTCCAATGCGTGTAAATGCTTTACTCATTGCGGACCACCTCTTTAATTTTCTCGANTTACGGAACTCAAATGCTCTTCCCATTTATAATATCGTTATTAATTAATTTTTTTATAAAAATAAATAACGAAATGATTGAAATTAAATTATTTCGTTAATTATTTCTTGACTCTCAAATTGCAAATGAGAAGGTAGCATATTGTGTTTTGAAACAACAGCTAAGTAACGATCTTTATTAGTGGTATAAACAAATTTAAATTTCGGATCTTTAATTCCAATTTGATCTATTAAATCTTTTATAAAGAAATCATGATGAACTAAGTCTAAACTCCCGCAATGAAAGATTCCAAACATATTTCTGTTAAGAAGATAATGTAATTGCCTGACCAATTTGATATCCGAACAAACATTAATCACTAAATTTGGAAACAATTCAATTGGTTGATTCAATCTATAAAGTTTTTTAATTTTAGACACTCTATGTGATTTTGAACTAAAAACCATTGGTAATCGAATTATAGTCCACTGTTTTTTATCTAATTTTTGAATTTGATATTCAATTTTAATTTTAAAATATCCATAAACACTATTGGTAAATGTTGCNTCATTTTCATAACTCGGAAATTTACTGTAAGCATCAAATACATTTGCAGATGACAAAAATATAATTTTACAATCTTTATTATTATTTAGATATTCAACAATTAATTTATGACAATCAATTTGAGATTCGAAAGGACCTCTTAATGATGAAATTATTAAGTTAGGTTTTAATGAGCTAAGTACAGCTATTATATTGTCGTTTTCCAATTCATATTTTAAAAATTTTTTATTTGATCTAAATTTAAAATTATTTGAATTATATGTACCATAAGTGAGATAATATTTTGATAAATCTTTATAAATAGAGTGTCCTAAAAACCCACTAGCCCCTAAAATCAAAACACGCTTTTTTTTTATTACCATCTAACAATTAAGATTTGTATATGGGGGGGATGACTATTACAGCATTAACGGTATTTTTACGAATTTTTACTGCTATTTTAGTCCCCGCAGATGCAAATTCGCTGAGAACATAACCCATACCAATGCCCTTCGAGAGAGATGGCGACATAGTACCGGAGGTTACGACGCCTATAATTCTACCATTTTGATCAACTAACTCATAACCTTTTCTGGGAACACCGCGACTTGTTAACTCAAAACATACTAATTTTTTTACAACGCCAACTTTTTTTTGATTCAAAAGAAAATTACTATTTGTGAATGGTTTTGTAAATTTCGTAATCCAGCCTAAGCCNGCTTCAATAGGAGATGTGTTTTTATCAATGTCATTTCCATATAAACAGAATCCCATCTCAAGTCGCAAGGTATTTCTAGCAGCTAAACCTATTGGTTTAATATTGTATTTTTTTCCTGCATTGAAAACTTCCTTCCATATATGCGTTATATGTTTGTTAGCGCAATATATTTCAATACCACCACTTCCAGTATAACCAGTTTTTGAGATTATTACATTTTCAATTCCTGCAAAAACGCCAATTTTAAATTTATAATTTTTTAATTTTAATAAATCTATGCTACACAAACTTTGCATTGCACTGAGTGCCTTAGGACCTTGTATAGCTAACATTGAGTAATTATCGCTTTGATTCTCAATTCTAGCGCCAAAATTATTGTTTGCATTTATCCAATCGAAATCTTTTTTAATATTATTAGCATTAACAACCATAAAATAAACATTATCACTAAGCTTATAAAGCAATANATCATCAATGATACCACCACTTTGATTTGGTAAACAAGTGTATTGTACATCTCCAACNTCCAAATTAGAAACATCATTTGAGCATAATGACTGAACTAAATCAAAGGATTTAGTACCCGAAATAATTAATTCACCCATGTGTGACACATCAAAAACTCCAACATGATTTCTAACACACATGTGTTCAGACTTTATTCCATCGTATTGTACGGGCATTTCGTATCCCGCAAAGGGTATCATTTTAGCCCCAAGTGATTTATGAATTTGAAATAAGGGGGTCCTTTTCATCTTTGATCAAAATATAACATCAAATTTATATAAATTCCTGTCATAATTATTTTAAATCAAAGATAATTTTGATCTAAAGTCGTCGTAATTTTTAACTTTTTTAGCAAACTTTTGTTTTTTTATAACAGCTTGAATTTGAGGTGGAATTNTAATATTTCTGTCTAANATTTTTTCAACAACTTCTNGGAATTTTGATGGATGGGCAGTTTCTAAAAAAATAGTATGTGCATTNGGATTTTTNTTTAAATACTNTTTACATCCANGATATCCGATNGCACCGTGCGGATCAGCTATATATCCAGTTTCATTATAAATCTCCTTAATAGCATCTTCGGTTGTTGGGTCAGAAAAACTATACGCAGAAATATTTTTTTTAACCTTATTAATGTCATAATCATGCAATGCTAAGATTCTAACAAAATTACTCGGATCACCAACATCCATAGCATTGCTTATTGTATGTATTGACTTAACTGGATCATATTTACTAGAGTTCAAGAAACGAACAAAAACATCATTCACATTGTTTGATGCTACAAATTTTTTGAAAGGAAAACCTAATTTTTTTGCAACAACACCTGCGCATACATTNCCAAAATTGCCNCAAGGAACAGAAAAAACTAGCTCTTTGTATCTGTTTTTTAGTTTCATATAAGCAAATAGATAGTAGAACATTTGAGGAAGCCATCTGCCAACATTGATTGAATTTGCTGAAGTCAACTTTCTTGACGAATTAATTTCTTTGTCAAGAAAAGCTTTTTTAACAAAAGCTTGACAATCATCAAATGTTCCATCAACTTCAAGTGCAGTTATATTTTCGCCNAGAGTTGTCAATTGTTTTTCTTGCACGTTGCTGACTTTACCACTTGGATAGAGAATTACAACCTTAATTCCTGGAACTTTGTAAAATCCATTTGCAACTGCTCCTCCAGTATCTCCAGAAGTAGCTACCAGCACAGTTATTTCTTCATTACTAGTNCGATTAAAATAACCNAGACATCTTGCCATAAAACGGGCACCAACNTCTTTAAANGCCATTGTAGGGCCATGAAAAAGCTCCAAAGTAGAAATGGAATTATTGATTTCTATAATTGGAAANTCAAAACAAATTGTGCTTTTGATTATTTTTTTTAATTCATCCTCAGGAATTTCGTCGCTGATGAATTGCTTAATTGAATTATATGCNACNTCGATTTCATCAAGNTTTTCTAAATCTTTTTGAAAAAAATCTTTANGTAGNGGTTCAATAGNTTCGGGAAAATAAAGNCCATTNTCAGGTGCNAAACCCCTCTTTAGTGCNGTTTNAAAACTAACCTTTNANTCTTTATTGTTTAAACTGTAAAATAACATAAATTAAGATATAACTTTCACACCAATACTATTAATTTTTGAAACATAAGTTGTAAAAGATATATTGGTTTTATTCATGAAAACTTTCAGTTGATTTTGTATTTCGTTTGCTGTATCAATACCTTTTGAAAGGCTAAAAATTGAAGGACCAGATCCAGAAATTGATGTTCCCAATGAACCNGATTTAACAGCAATATCCTTTAAATTTTCATAATATGGGATCAACTTCATTCGCTTCGGTTCAGCTATTAAATCTTTAATTGATTTACCAAGAAGATCATAGTTAGAAATATGTAACGCATGGATGAAACTACCAAGTGATGAGAGTTGTGAAATTACGTCAGTAAGCGAAACTTTTGATGGAACTAAGGATCTAGAATCAGACGTTTTTATTTCAATTTGCGGGTGTAAAATAGTTGCATACAAATTTTCTGGAAATGGAAGACTAATAATATCAACCGGATTAGTNCTTCTAACCAAAGTNAATCCNCCCATTATNGCTGGAGCGATATTATCGGCGTGTTCTTCACCACTGGCAATCGCTTCTCCTTTAAGTGCAAATTTTATTAATTCATTTTTGCTATANGGGTTTCCNATTAAATGATTAATTCCAAAAACACTACCAACAGCACTGGCAGCACTNCTTCCAATCCCACTTCCNGGCTTTATTTTTTTGNNAATTTCTATTTCAAATCCAAAATCNAAATTCAGTGTATTNTATAATGCTAATGCAGAGACACCAGCTACATTATTCTCAGCTTCATAAGGGAGTTCAAAACCATCAATCTGAGTTATAAATATTCCCTTTTTATTAACTTTTCTAATAATCATATCATCGCCTACAGAATCTAAGCAAAACCCTAGAATATCATACCCACATCCAACATTGGCTACAGTAGCAGGGGTGAAAATCTTTACCTCCTTCATTTTATATATTTGAAGCTCTTATAATATCCGCAAAAAGACCAGATGCAGTTACTTCAGCTCCTGCTCCTGCTCCTCGAATTATGAGTGGTTGATCATGGTATCTTTCAGTATAAAACATTATAATGTTGTCCTTTCCTTTTAAATTAAAAAATGGGTGTTTCATATCAATTTCTTTTAAGCCGACACGTGCCTCACCATCTCTAAGCTCAGCAACATATTTTAATTGTGTTTTATTATTTTTTGCATTAAATGCAAGTTCTTTAATTTTTTTATCATTTAAATCAATGAAATCATAAAATTCATTTAAATCTTTAATTTCCAAAGCTCCATTTGGTAAAAAAGATTCATTTTTTATGGAATCGATGTCTAGAGGAAGTCCAGATTCCCGAGCTAAAATTAATAATTTACGCGCAACGTCAATGCCGCTAAGATCAATTCTGGGATCTGGTTCAGTGTAACCCTCTAGCATAGCTTTTTTTACTATTGATGAAAACTTTTCATTGATATCATATTCATTAAAAATAAAATTTAGACTTCCTGACAAAACACCATAAATAGCTTTTATTTGATCACCTGAAGCAACTAAATGATTTAACGTGTCAATTATCGGAAGTCCCGCACCAACATTAGTTTCAAATAAGAAAGGAACATTAAATTTACTTGCAAGTTTTTTTAGACTTTGGTAATAATCAAGCGATCCTGAGCAAGCAATCTTATTACACGCAATTACAGAAATATTGTGTTTTAGATACTTGTGATAAGTAGTGGCTACTGATTCGTTTGCAGTAATATCGACAAAAACAGAGTTTCTGAGATTAAATTTCTTCGCCATTAAAAAAAATTCATTTATGCATGTCTTAGATCCTTTTTCAAGCATACTTTTCCAATTGATTAAATTCAATCCATTGGGATCAAATACCATTTTTCTTGAATTACAAACACCTACAACTTTAATTTTCAATTTTAATTTTGTTTTCAAATACTCTTGCTGATTTCTTATTTGTCTAATTAGGGTACTACCAACATTTCCAGCGCCAGCAATAAATACATTCATATGTTTTGTTTCAACTTCAAAAAAGGATTCATGTAGAGAATTTAAAGCTTTTTTAACATCATTTTTTGCAATTACTGCAGTTATATTCCTTTCGGATGCACCTTGAGCAATTGCACGAATATTTACATTATTTTTTCCAAGTGTACTAAACATTTTACCACTAATCCCTTGATGATTTTTCATTTTTTCACCAATGACTGCAACAATTGATAAGCCAGATTCGACTATGATTGGGTCCAATTTAGAGAGTGAAATCTCATTAGTGAATTCTAAATCAATTGCTGATTTTGCTTTATTTGCGTGATAATCAAAAATCCCTATGCAAATTGAATGTTCAGAAGATGACTGTGTAGTAACAATTATATTTATTTTTTCATTGGTTAATATTTCAAATAGACGTTTTGAAAATCCAGGTACAGAACCCATATCATTCCCCTGAAGCGTTAATAGAGTGATATTATTAACATTGCTTATTCCTTTTATAGGATTTTGATGATCATTTTGAATATTTTTTCTAATTAAGGTACCTTCATCTAGCGGAGATAAAGTATTTTTAATCCTTATTGGAATATTTTTTTTAACCACAGGAATTACAGCGGAAGGGAATAAAACTTTTGCCCCAAAATGAGAAAGCTCAATTGCCTCTGAATAATAAAGTTCCTTAATTGGTTTAGCTTGTTTTACTATTTTTGGATTAGTGGTATACATTCCACTAACATCGGTCCATATTTCTAATCCAACGGCGTTTATTGCTGCGGCTATAATTGAAGCAGTGTAATCAGAACCACCTCGACCAAGAGTCGTGACTTCGCCTTTAATTGATTTTGAAATAAATCCCGGTACTATTGTAATATTTTCTTTGTTTTTCTTAAAAAATGAAGCAATTTTAGAGTTTGTTTCCTTAAATCTAACTTTTGCATTAGTAAAATTTGAGTCAGTGACAATTAAATTTTGACTATTCGCAAGCTGAACATTGAAATTTCTAAGTTTAATGAAGTGATACAAAATTAGAGATGAAATAAGTTCACCAAAACTCAGAAGTTTATCGCTTGTTTGGGGCGATATCTCATTAATTTTAAAAATTTCATCTAATAATTTTTCAAGCTCATTTAATTTTGTTGTAACAAGATCTTTTATTTTGATCATGTTCTGATCTTTGAATAAACTATTAATAATTTGGTAATGGATATCCTTTATTTTACCAAGGGCTAATTTATAGTTTACATTATTTGATATGACATCCGATGAGGCAGTAGCAATCATATCTGTTATTCCACCTATTGCTGACACAACAACGACCACATCGGAATCGTTTGCCTTATTTTTGATAATTTCTAAGACTTTTTTTATGTTTTCAGCTGAACCGATTGATGTACCACCAAATTTTAAAACTCGCACAAAAAAAAATTTGATGGCAAATCTATAGTTTTTACTTGACTAAAAAAATTTAAAAAAAAAATTTATGAATAATTAATAATATTAGTAAGTTTTTTTAATTAAAAAAAAATTAACATTAGTATTTCTGCGATTATTTCAAAATGTTAATTAATATTTAATAACTAATTATTGTGAAGGTATTTTTTTAATAATAATCATTGAGTATTACTTATTTTTGTGTATTCTAATTTAAATTAAAAATGAACCGAGATAAACAAGTCTTTAAACTAATTAAATCAGAAGAAAGCCGTCAAAAATGTGGTATCGAACTGATTGCATCTGAAAATTTTGCCAGTCAACAAGTCATGGAGGCTACCGGGTCTATATTGACTAACAAATACGCCGAAGGTTATCCTGGTAAGAGGTACTATGGCGGATGTGAGGTTGTTGATAAAATTGAAGAACTAGCGATTGAACGAGCAAAACTATTATTTGGAGCCGAATGGGCAAATGTTCAGCCTCACTCAGGAAGTCAAGCTAATACAGCTGTATTTCATGCTTGCTTGAAATTGGGTGATAAAATTATGGGATTTGATTTAGCTCATGGAGGACATTTAACTCATGGTTCTCCTGTAAATTTTTCTGGTCGACTTTACAATCCTGTTTTTTACGGCGTTGAAAAGGAAACAGGCTTGTTAAATTACGATCTCATTGAGAAAATTGCTGTCGAAGAAAAACCAAAATTAATTATTGCTGGTGCTTCTGCCTATCCAAGAGATATTGATTACAAACGTTTTCGTGAAATTGCAGATAAAATAAATGCAATTTTACTTGGCGATATTTCACATCCATCAGGTTTAATTGCTAAAGGAATTTTAAATGATCCGCTGCCTTATTGTCATATTGTTACTACAACAACACACAAAACCTTAAGAGGTCCACGTGGAGGCTTGATACTTATGGGTAAGGACTTTGAAAACCCCTTCGGTTTCAAATCTAAGTCGGGTAAATTAAAGATGATGTCTTCACTACTTGATTCGGCAATATTTCCAGGCAACCAAGGTGGTCCTCTTGAGCATGTTATTGCCGCAAAAGCAATCGCGTTTGGTGAAGCGTTGACAGATAAATTTATGCATTACATTGTTCAAGTCAAAAAAAATGCAAATGCCATGTCAAAAGCTTTTCTCGATTTGGGCTACAATCTTATTTCTAATGGAACTGATAATCACATGATGTTAATCGATCTTCGCAACAAAAATATAACTGGAAAAGTTGCTGAAGAAGTTCTCGGAAAAGCTAACATAACAGTTAATAAAAACATGGTGCCTTTTGATGACCAAAGCCCTTTTATAACATCGGGAATTCGTGTAGGAACTGCAGCAATCACAACTAGAGGACTAAACGAAAGTGAAATGAAGAACATTGTTGAATTAATAGATAAGGTAATTAATAATTATAACAACAAAGAAGTTGTAAAAAAAGTTTCAAGTAGCGTCAATTCTATGATGAGCAAAAAACCCTTGTTTTTAAAATAATTTTAATTACTAATTTCTTCAGCGTTATAAGCTCCTATGTCTGGAGGAGTATTGCGTTGGTTGCCAAGAATGTCATAATTCAAAAACCCACTGTTTGTTCCAAATGAGGCTGCTGGTGAATTAATTGATATTTGAAGTTTATTTTGAGTAGGGTCATGAAAATCTGGATCTTCATTAAAAATTACATCGCTGAATAAATTTGAGTCTGAAAAATTATAATATGGACTCGTATAAACGTTGTTGAGGTCATCAAATAAAATAAGGCAATTTTTGAATTTAAAATTAAAATCAGCTCCATTTACATGATCTAATAACAGCTCTGGATTATCATTTCCATATATTATACAATTAGTAAAGTTTGCATCAACAAGATTCGCAGGTACAATATTTTGATCACTATCGGTGCGAAAATTATTTAATAGTAGAGATGGGAATTGTCTGAAGCTACTAGTCCAATAATTAACAATAGTTCCATGTGAGATATCATACTTGCCACCCGATGTAATAGCAAAAGATGACTCTCCGCAATTATTGATTACTAAATTTTCAGCTTTTATATTGGTCTCTCTAGCTAAAATACCAAAATTACTATTATTATAAATTTTAGTATTAGTAATAGTAACCTTGTTTTCATCTTCAGAATCTCCGTCACATAGAATTCCAACTGTGCTGTTTTTTATTGTAGTATAGTTAAAGATATTATTTGTGCTTCCATTGAAGAGCCAAATTGTTTGCCATTGTCCGGGAATTTCTTCAAAACTAGGTTCAAGTCGATCACTTTGAAAAATTATTTCATTTTCTAATAGATTTTGGTCTGTACTCAGCAATCCATTAGCGTGTATTGACGCATTGTTTGTTATAATCAGACCAGAATTCGAATGAAAATGCACGCGTGCTCCAGGGTCAATATTTAATATATCACCATTGTCTACAGCGACGTAGCCGTATATTACATATGGTTTATCACTTGTAAAATTCAATTCGTTTTCACTAAGAAAGCGTCCCTGAAGATTAGTTTGGTCTACAATTCCATCTTCATCATAATCAAAGCTTAATGTTTCAATTTGAACACTTCCGTCATTATTTATGGTTTGCTGGGGGTATATGAAGATTGCATCTTTAACTAAGGTAATTAATTCAACAGATTGAATATCATTTATTCCAAATTCAATGGCATCTGTATATAAGTATTGAGATTCGTTTAAAACAAGATCTTGAATATTTATTGTGGTTTCAATGAATACATACATACTATCCCTTGCAAGTAGTTCAACACCGCTAAATTCATTTCCAGAGAATGGCACATCTCCTGTTAGACCATCAATATTTAATCTAAATTTTGAGTTAAGTCCGTTTCTAAACTTAACTTTCGGTATAATTATGTTGTTTTCAGAATTGTTGTAGACCTTTAGGGTATATGTGCTAGACCCAATATTTGTAAAAACAGTGTCCAGATAAACTGTATCTTTTGAAAAAGATAAATTACCTTCGTCGACAATAAAGTCAAAATTATCGCGGCATGAAGACCAATTTAAGATTAACAAAAAGCTTGCTATTAGGTAAAAAATTTGTCTCATATAAGAACAAAAATATTAATTATTTTATTTAGATTAAGGTTTTATTATTCTGACTTCAAATATTTTATCCCAATACTTTCCCGTTACAAAAAGAGTCTCGCTAGTTGAATTGTATGCGATACCATTCATTACATCAATTTTTGGGTTTTGAAGTTGATTTTTTAATTCCGAAAAATCTATGAAAGCATCAACGGCTCCGTTTTTGGGATCAATGATAACAATGGCATCTTTTTGGTACCTATTAGCATAAATTTTTCCGTCTACCCATTCCAATTCATTCAACTTTTCTAATCTTCCGTTTTGTGTGTAAACCTGAAAAAAACTTT
The DNA here is from genome assembly GCA_002721175.1 of Flavobacteriaceae bacterium. Lineage (GTDB taxonomy): Bacteria > Bacteroidota > Bacteroidia > Flavobacteriales > Flavobacteriaceae > UBA3537. The sequence continues at coordinate 26,372 of PBJR01000006.1, forward strand.
CTTCCTGCAGTGATTCGGGACTTAAAATCCAAACATTTTCAGTACCATCAGTTTTGTATAATTTATTTCCATCGTTACAAAGACCCCAACCTTCTTGACTTTGTCCATAAGCAAAAATTTCAAGTAATTCAAAGCTGTTTACATCATAAATAAATCCTTTGTCATTCTGCCAAGTTAATTGATAGATCTTATCGTTCAAAACAGTTAATCCCTCACCAAAATAAGACTGGTTTAAATCAATACTTTTTATTACGGTATTATTTTCATAGTCTAAAGCTGACAACCTAGATTGACCATATTGTCCAGTACTTTCGTACAAAATATTTTTATAAAACTCCAAACCCTGAGTATAGGATTCAATATTATGGGGATAACTATTAATTATTTCGTATTTGTATTGTTCAGGAACTTTGCTGTTCAAAACAACTATTTTTGCAGTAACTACTTCTGACTTACCATTGCAATAAATATTTGCTTTTATTAATTTTTCTCCAAGTGTAATATTTTTTAGTGGAAGTACGCTAGAAATAATTTTATTATTTAATTTAAATTTAATCGAATCTATCTTAACGCCTCTAGGGTTAGTAATACTGAGTCTTAAAGTATCTTTATTGCTAATAACATCATTCTTTGTATTTACGTACACAGAGAATTTGTTATCAATATCGCCGCAACTAACAAAAATTACAACCAAGAAAATATAATTTAATAATTTATTCATTGATCAAAAATTAGTATTGCAATTTATTTATTTAACTTGATTTAAAAAAATAGCTTAAATAGTTAAAACATTGTATATTTGAATCAGGCAAGTTCTACACAACCAGCTCCTGTTGAATCCTCCAGGGCGGGAACGCAGCAAAGGTATATGGTCGTAGCGGTGTGATGTAGGTAGCTTGCCTTTTTTATAATTCAATATTTAAAATCTTCATGTCAAAAACTGTTTTTATTACTGGTGGATCATCCGGAATTGGAAAAGCAATTGGCGAATATCTATTATTAAATAATTTTATTGTATTTGGTACTAGCAGAAATCCAAAAAAATATCCAAATTCAAAGTTTACACTTTTAAAACTAGATATCAATGATCTTAATTCAATAAAGCATTTTACAAATAATATTAAAAAAAAAAAATTAAGAATTGATATTTTAATAAACAATGCCGGTGTTGGTATAACTGGACCTATGGAAGAAATTCCAATACTGGAAATGAAAAAGAATTTTGAAACTAATTTTTTTGGTCCAATTAATCTTATAAACTCTGTATTACCAATAATGCGAAATCAAAAAAAAGGTCTAATAATTAATATTACCTCAATTGCAGGTTATATTGGTTTACCTTTTAGAGGAATTTACAGCGCTGGAAAAGGAGCGCTAGAATTAATAACTGAATCATACAGAATAGAGCTTAAACAATTTGGAATAAAAATGACAAATATTGCACCAGGAGATTTTTCAACCAGAATTGCTGAAAGTCGTTATCACTCACCAGTAAGTGAGGATTCACCCTATAAAATAAATTATAAATCAACTTTACATTTACTTAATCAACACGTAAATAAGGGAAAAAATCCATTAATTCTAGGTAAACTAGTTCATAGAATTATTAAATCAAATAATCCGAAAATTCATTACAAAATCGGGGCTCCAGTTCAAAAATTTTCAATAATCTTAAAAAGAGTCTTACCTGACTTAATTTTTGAAAAGATGTTAATGTTATTTTACAAACTTTAAAATAAACTTTATTGGTGTATTTTCCTGTAAATTAAAGTCTTATTTTTGTGACAAATAAAACCCGATTATTATGAAATTTTTCATTGATACTGCAAATTTAATTGAAATTAAAAATGCAAATGATTTAGGTATTCTCGATGGTGTAACAACAAATCCCTCTCTCATGGCTAAAGAAGGAATAAGTGGTGAGGAAAATATTTTAAATCATTACAAAAATATTTGCAAAATTGTTAAAGGCGATGTTTCAGCTGAAGTAATTTCAACTGATTATAAAGGAATGGTTGAGGAAGGTGAAATATTAGCAAATCTCAACCCGCAAATTGTCATTAAATTACCAATGATTGAGTCTGGTCTCAAAGCATGCAAACACTTTAGCGAAAAAGGAATGAAAACTAACGTTACACTCGTTTTCTCCGTTGGCCAAGCAATTCTAGCAGCAAAAGCTGGTGCTACATATGTTTCGCCATTTATTGGACGGCTTGATGATATATCAACTGACGGTTTAAATTTAATTTCGGAAATTCGTGAAATTTACGACAACTACAATTTTAAAACTAATATTTTAGCTGCTTCAATAAGACATTCCATGCACATAATTAATTGCGCAAAAATAGGGGCAGATGTAATAACTGGTCCATTAAGTTCAATTCAAAGTTTATTAAAACATCCGTTGACTGTCTCAGGATTAGAAAAGTTTCTTGCGGATTATAAAAAGTCTAACTAGAGTATCATCAAAAAAAATAATTTTGTATTGAATTGTTTTTCTAAATATTAAATTTTAGGTAATAGCTTGTATTATTAGTGTATTTGTATACTTTTGGGAAAGATTTTAATTAAAAAATGTTATCAGTATCAAATTTATCAGTCCAGTTCGGTAAGCGTATTTTGTTTGACGAAGTAAATATTACATTCTCAAATGGAAATTGCTATGGGGTAATTGGTGCAAATGGTGCTGGAAAATCAACTTTCCTTAATGTTCTTTCTGGAAAAATCGAACCATCATCAGGAAACGTTCAACTTGAAGCTGGTAAGAGAATGTCTATTTTAGAACAAAATCATAATTTATATAATCAAAATTCAGTTATTGAAACAGTTTTAATGGGAAATAAAGTACTCTATTCAATAAAAAAAGAAATAGATGAGCTTTACAATGATTATAACGATGAAAATGCTGATAAAATTGGAGAGTTACAGGTTAAGTTTGAAGAAATGAATGGCTGGAATGCTGACAGCGATGCTGCATCGTTACTATCGAATTTAGATATTGAGGAAGATCTACACTACACATTGATGAGTGAGTTAGACGGAAAACAGAAGGTCAGA
>PBJR01000007.1 GCA_002721175.1 Flavobacteriaceae bacterium
TACTTTGGTAACAACAACAATACCAGATTTACAGACGATTTTTATTCGTTTAGAGAATACTGTTACGGGCTGCTATGCGGTTAGTACTATAGACCTTGTGGTAAATTCTTTACCATATGTAGATTTAGAAGACAACTATGTAATATGTGCTGATGCTTCAGGAGGCGGACTAGATTACGCAATTGTAGATCCTGGCTTATCGCCTGTAACTTATAGTTTTATATGGCGTGACGAATTAGGTAATATACTTAGTAATGAGCCGGTTTACACTGTAGAGCAACCAGGTGTTTATAGTCTGGAAGTTAGTTACGCTGATACAAGTGCTTGTACTGCTCCGCTGGAAATTTTTACAGTTAGTGAAAGCGGTAATCCAGCGGTAACAGCAGAAGTTACCACGGAGCCTTTTGCAGACACTCATATAATTATAGCAACAGCGAGCGGGACAGGGATTTATGAATTTAGTTTAGATCAAGGCCCATGGCAAGATAGCGGTACTTTTATAGGGGTTAGCCCAGGTGAGCATACGGTTAATGTTCGTGATGTGAACGGTTGTGGAGTTACTTCCTATGAATTATTTGTAATAGATTATCCACCTTATTTTACACCAAATGGAGATGGCTACAACGATACTTGGAATATTAGTGCTCTGTCATTTCAGTTAGCATCTAAGATTTATATATTTGACAGGTATGGGAAATTGCTTAAGCAAATAAGTCCAGCAGGCGATGGTTGGGATGGAACGTTTAATGGGAATATGATGCCCACGAATGATTACTGGTTTTTGCTAGAGTATAATGACTTTGTTACTGGAGAGCCAAGGCAGTTAAGAGCTCATTTTTCATTGAAAAGATAAATTGACATGCGACTAATCAAAACAATTACACTGTTATCTATTATGTATCTATCGACCCATTTAGTGATAGGACAAGAGGGACTTCCAATATATTCAGATTATTTAACAGACAATTATTATTTGATTCATCCTTCAATGGCCGGTGTTGCAAATTGCAACAAAGCTCGTTTGACGGCAAGGCAACAGTGGTTTGGTCAAGAAAATGCACCAAGTTTGCAAACCTTTAGTGTCAATGGTCGGATTGGTGACACGAGATCGGGAATTGGCTCAATCATTTATAATGATCAAAATGGCTATCATTCACAAACGGGGGCGTATTTGACTTATGCTCACCATTTAATGTTTTCAAGAAATACAATTGATTTAAACATGTTATCATTTGGACTAAGTGCAGGAGTTATACAATATAAGTTAGACGAAACAGCATTTATAGAATTTGATCCAATTATTGCTGGAATTGAACAAAGTGCATCTGAATTTAATGTTGACTTTGGTTTCTCATACCATTTTATAAATTTTTATGCTCATGCTACTATCAAAAATCTCTTGGCAAATGAAGGAGTTAATATTAATGAACAAGGAGTAGTTTTTGATAATTTAACCAACTACCTTTTTTCAGCAGGTAATGTTTTTTCTAAATATGGTAGTGATTGGAGTTATGAGCCATCCATTTTATTTTCATACAAGAGCGCCACTGAAGAATCTTTTATGGACTTTAATTTTAAAACTTATCGTGATTTAGATTTTGGAAGTATATATGCTGGAATTTCATACAGGAGAAGTTTTGACGGTGCTGAATTCACAAGCGGTAATTCAGTTAGTAGCCAAAAGCTACAATATATAACCCCTTTGCTTGGAGTAATATATAATAATCTCATGTTCGCTTACACTTACTCATACCAATCTAACTCAATTGTTTTAGACAACGGTGGTTATCATCAGCTTACCCTGGGCTTTAACTTTGGTTGCAGAAAAGAAAAGTACGATTGCGAATGTCCTAGCGTCAACTAGTTTAAGGTGTTTTAATTATTTTAGATTCTTTCCAACCCATGAGATCTGTTATTGTAACAATAGAGCCATTGGTGTAAAACTTTTTAAAGCTGTTGTCACTAGTATTTATTATATTTAGATTCTCGAGAATTTTTTTGGTTTGTTTTGCAACAGCGTAGCCTGAGTCAATGATTTTGACTCTTTTTGGCAGATATTTTTTTAGAATTGGAATTAAGAAACTATAATGGGTACAGCCTAGCACTAAACAATCAATATTATTCTTTATCATCGGAGCCAAATATATTTTAAGAAGTTTTTTCATTTCCTGTGATTTAATTTTACCAGACTCAATTAGTTCAACAATACCGTCCCCTTGCTGTTCGATAACAACTTTATTTTTAGTATAACGCTGACTTGTTTCATGAAATAATGAGCTACTCAATGTTCCTTCTGTTGCTAAAATTCCAATAGCATTTGTAGTTGAGGTTAATGCAGCAGGTTTAATTGCGGGTTCAATGCCAACAAACGGAAGATCGTATTTTGATCTTAAAACTTGAATAGCATTTGTGGTTGCAGTATTGCAAGCAACTATAATAACTTTAGCGCCCTCACTTATTAAAAATTCAGTATTTTTTATACTTCTTTCTATGATATATTCTTGTCCTTTTCTGCCGTATGGTGAATATTTGGAATCAGAAAAATATATTGTTGATTCATGCGGCATTAATTTATTGATTTCCTTCCAAATTGAAAGACCACCAGCTCCTGAATCAAAAATACCTATGGGTTTTGAACTCATATTATAACAAAAATAAAAAGCTACCCGATCAGATAGCTTCTTAAAGATATTTTTATCAATCTAGTAACCAAGTTCTTTTTTTACATCAGCTAAAAGATCTTTACCATTAGCCATTTTTACTACTCCTCGTCCTTCGGAGGAATCTAAAACATAATCAAAACCTTGTGCATTCCCAACTTTTGAAATAGCTTCATTAGCTTTTTTTATTATGGGCTGTGTAAGTTCTGCCTCTTTCTTTGCAAGGTCTTGTTGAGCTTGAGCTAAATACTGTTGTATACTTTGTTCAATGCCTTGTAATTCCTGAAAACGTTTTGCGTTTTCAGCTTCATTTTGAGAGACCAAATCAGCATTTGAATCCCATCCTTCAGCAAACTTTAGTGGATTTTTGGATTCAGCATCATATTGCTTTACTTTATTTTGAAGTTCTACTTGCATCTCTTGAAAGTCAGACTCATATGCTTTTTGTAATTCCATTAGTTCTGATCTAGAACTTATAAACTCTGGCATAGATTCAACCAATTCTTGTACGTTAATATGAGCAACTTTTGATTGTGCTTTTAATGAATAACCTCCAAATACAAGTAAGGTTGTTATTATGAATAAGTTTATTTTGTTTTTCATTTTTTTGTGATTAAAAGTTGTTTTTTTTATTTCTTAAACTATCGCGTTTACGTTTTATAGCTTCTATCTTTGCTTTTCTCTCGGCTAAAATACGTTTTTTCTTTTCTTCTAAAGCTTTTTTTCTGGATTCTCTGTCCATATTTTCTAAATCAACTTTTTTTGTAGAGTCATTTTTTGTTTTCGTTTTTACACTATCGTCAGGAATATTGGATTGATCTTCAATATTATTTAAACTTGGATCAATTGAATCTAAATTTTGATCATCATTTATTTCTTCAGATTCTTTTTTTGCGACTTTTGATTTTCTAGCCTCCATGGCCTCTTTTTTCCTTCTTTCAATCTCCATCTTTCGGGCAGTTCGCTTAGCTTCTATTTCAGCTCTTCTTTTAGCAATCTCCTCCTTCCTTTTGGCATTCCGCTCATCTATTTGTTTTTGTCTATCGTCTTTAGCGGTATCAATTTCAACTATTGATTTCTCTTTTTTCGCTTCGGAGCGCTCCTTACTATTTTTTACCTGTTTGCGGTTTGATGTCCTGTTAATTGTTCTTAAAACCTGTTCGCTGATGTTATACCTGTTATCAGAATAGAGCATAACCACATCTGCTGATTTATCAAAAACGAAATCATATTTTTTACTGTTTGCTATCTCTTGAATAGCGTTAAATATTTGGTCTTGGATGGGTTGAATAAGCTGTTTTTTTTGAATAACAAGGTCACCGTTTGGACCAAATCTTTTTTGTTGGTAATTAAGGATTTCATTTTCAATTATTTGCAATTCTTCTTCACGTTCTCTAATAAGTGCATCAGTCAACAAAATTCTCTCGTTATTAAATTGACTTTTTTCATTTTCTAGTGCAGCTATTCTTTGTTCTATTTCGGACTTCCATTTTTGTGCTTTATTTTCTAACTCAGTTTCGGCTGCCTTATATTCAGAAACATTTTGTAAAATATATTCTGTATCTATGTACGCAATACGAACACCCTTTTGGGAATAGCTCAAAAGGGCAAAGAAAAGCAGAATGAAAACCTTTAAAGTCTTACTGCGAAAAATACCTAGGCTATGTTCAAGAACAAAACTCAACATTAAAATTTTATATTTTGAAAAATAGTTTTCAAATTAACGAAATAAATTTTAAAATATTATACATTTTGTTAATTGAGATAGGATATAAAATTTTATTAAAACTGTTGGCCAAGGATAAAGTGTGTATTCCAACCGCTTTTTGTTGTACTTCCAGGCACTGGATCAAATCCATGGCCAAAGTCAATCCCAATTAGCCCGAATGCAGGCATAAAAAGTCTAATACCAACTCCAGCTGAACGCTTAAGTATGAATGGATTAAAATCTTTAAAATTATTGTACGATCCGCCACCTTCTAGGAAAAGCATCCCAAAAATTTTTGTTTGACCTTTTAGTGTAACTGGGTGTCTGAGTTCTAATGAAAATTTATTATAGATTGTTGAACCATCATTGTCCGATAATGATTGATTTGGATATCCACGTAATGGTATAGCTTCTCTACCATCCAATCTGCCAAATTGTTGCATGCCATCACCTCCAACAAAAAAACGTTCAAATGGTATAACACCTCTGTAGTTATTGTAAGCACCAAGAAAACCAAATTCGAATCTAGGTCTAAGAACCAAATCCCCCTTGATCTTAGTGAACCAATCTCCAGTAAATTTAATCTTGTAAAATTCAAGCCATTTATAGCGTTCTTGGTCAATCTCAGTTATTCTTTCGCTTGCTTCGTTTCTAGCTATAATATCGTTATCATCAGTACTATTGCTGAGTTCTTGAATTAAATCTGTATTTTCTTGACGTTCTTGTCTTAATGCTTGATAGTCTACCCCGTTAACAGCAGAGTAAGGGAAAGTAAACTTTCCCGATATACTAAAATTAGACCCTCCAATTGGGTAGATGGGGTCATTAAAGGTATTATTTCTACTAAGACCAATTGTATATGCTAGGTTATTAGAGCTTCCATTTCCAAAAGTAAAAAGTCCTGTATTATAATTATTTAGGTTATAATACTGATATTGAAAACTTTGAGAAAGAACGAAGTAGTCATCAGGGTTATTTAATTTTTTTGCAATCCCAAATGTGACTCCAGTAATATTAAAGCTTCTATTTTTATCTGCAGATCTTGTTATTCTGTTGTATAGATATTGCTTGGTTTGAGAAATAGAAGTTGAAAATTGGACTGGTTTTTCCCCTCCCAACCAAGGTTCAGAAAACGAGAAACTATATGTTGAGAAAAACCTACTACTTTGTAATCTTAAGGATAGGTTCTGACCATCTCCTCTTGGGACTGGTTTCCAAGCGTCTTTGTTTAATATATTTTTAATTGAAAAGTTATTAAATGAAGCACCTACAGTACCCATAAAACCGCCACCACCATATCCGCCTTGTAATTGAAATTGACCTGTTCCCTTTTCAACCACTGAATATTCTACATCAAGAGTTCCATCTGTTGGATTAACGTTTTTAAGATCAGGGGATATTTGTTGGGCGTCAAAAAATCCTTTTTGCCCAAGCTCTCTTATTGTTCTAACAATATTACTTTTGCTGTAAAGTTGGCCCGGTCTGGTACGTAATTCTCTGTATATTACATGGTCATTTGTTGCGTCATTTCCTTTAACTGAAACATGTTTAAAATAAGCTGGTTTACCTTCTGTCACTCTAATTTCCATATCTATTATATTTCCATCAGCGCTTATCTCTACAGGTGTGATTGTGGAAAATAAATACCCATTGTTTTGATATAGATTTGTCAAATCAAAAGCATCAGGATCTGAATTATCAGCTATTCTTTTCTCTAGCTCAACACCATTATAAGTATCTCCTTTTTTTATTTTTAGAACTTGGTTTAATTGGTCATCGCTATAAATGGTATTTCCTAAAAAATTAATATTTCCATAAGTGTATTTTTCCCCCTCTTCAATACCAATTTTGAGAGAAATATCACCATTATTATCCATAAATAATGAGTCTGAAATAATTCTTGCGTCTCTATAACCCTTCTCCTTTAGTTTATCAACTACTCTTGAAAGATCCTCCTCAAAATCTGCTTCAATATATTTGGATCTTTTATAAATTCTCAAGAAGTTTTTCTTTTTTGTTTTTTTCATAGACTTTTTTAATCTCCTTAAAGATGTTAAGTCGTTACCATTGAAAATAATATCATTGATTTTAACTTTATCACCTTTATCTATTCTAATTGTCATATTTACACGCGATTTTTTTACAGAGTCAGTAACTTTACTAGTAGTAATTATTGTTTTTGCCTTTAAAAAACCGTCTTTTCGATATTTATTTTCCAAGTAGTTTTTAGTTGTGGTGATTAGATTTTCGGTAACTTTTACTCCGCTATTTAGTTTATTTTCCTCAATAATTCCACTTACTTTGCCTTTCTTTACACCCAAAACTTTTACATTTTTTAGTTCTGGTAAATCATCAAGGCGTATTTGCAAATAAATATCACTATTCTCGACTTTGGTAATGAAAACATCAATGTTATCAAATAAGTTCGAATCCCATAATTTTTTTATCGCGCTACTTATTTTTACTCCACCCGGAATCGTTACCTCTTCTCCTTTTGTTAGTCCTGAGTATGTGATAATAGTTTCAGCACTATATACAGTTTCGCCCTGAACTGTAATATCAGCAATTATATATTTTTTTTGATTTATTAGATTATTTGTTTGTGCATAAAGCCAGGAGTTAAATAAAATCAAATGCGCAATTACCAAAAAAAATTTTTGCCTGCACTTAATTGACTTGTTCACTGGTTTTTCCAAATCTTCTTTCCCTTTTTTGATAATTTTCAATGGCTTTATAGAGATTATTTTCTGTAAAATCAGGCCATAAAACATCAGTAAAATATAATTCAGCGTAAGCAATTTGCCATAGTAAAAAGTTACTTATTCTTTGTTCACCACTTGTTCTTATTAACAAATCAACGTCTGGTAAATTACCGGTGTAAAGATGCTGATTAATTATATCATCATCAATTTTTTCTAAAGAAATTATGTTTTTTTTTATTTTGGACCCTATTTCTTTAAAACAATTAACCAGTTCATCTCTTGATCCATAGTTTAGTGCTAACGTTAGCTTCATTCCTGAGTTTAATCTTGTTGCATACACTACATGCTTTAACTCGTTTAGAACTTTTTTAGGCATTGTAGCTAGGTTTCCAACTGCGCTAAGGCATATATTATTCTTTTGTAAGTTATCAATCTCATTTTTTAGAGAGGAAATAAGCAGCTTCATTAATGTTTGAATTTCCAGCTTAGGGCGATTCCAATTTTCTGTAGAAAATGCATATAATGTCAGGTAGTCAACACCTAGCTCAGCACAGCTTTCAACTGTAGATCTAACAGCCTTTATTCCACTCTCATGTCCAAATACACGAAGTTTGCCCCTTTTTTTTGCCCAACGACCATTTCCATCCATAATTATTGCAATGTGTTTTGGTAATGGGTGAAGTTGTATTTTTGATTTTAAATTCATTCAATAACTACAAAAGCAAGGATCTTTTCCAAAAGTGTAAGTTAGTGTTATTCCACTAAAAACATACCAATCATTATTATTAAAATTTCCAAATTTATGAGTGTGAAGTTCTTCTGCATCCGATTCACTTCCATCAATTTCGTCTGACAGAGTGTATCGAGCACCGATTTCAGATCCAAGAATTAAATTTCTATTCAGAGTTACTTTTAACCCCAAAGCTATTGGAACACCAACTGCATTACTTCGCGTACCCTCAGATTGAAAACCATTAAAATCAAAATAGAAGTTAGGGTGATTAAGAAAACTAATTCCAGTGTATATATAGGGGCTAAAGTTAAAATCTTCTCTATGCAAATCGAAATCTAAAAAAGTAAATTCCATGCCGGTAGATATCTCAAACACATTTGATTCAAAAAAGTAACCTCTATCTAATCTTTTTGGGTCATTAGATAATCTATCGTCTCCATGTAAGCTTGAGTAAATTACACTAGCCCTGAAGGAATGTCTCGGACTTCTGTTCCAGCGGATAATTCCTCCTAAAGTAAATTTTTCAGGGGCTATGAAAGTGGTTGCACCTACGTCTCCAATAAAATTAGCGCCTCCAGCAAAGACACCTACTTCATAAATCTGAGAAAAACCTATCTGTGAGCTTATAATAAGAACAATTATTAAGTGCTGTTTTATCATGCAAATTGGAAAATTACAAATATACTAAAATTGAATTCCTATATAATTCAATGAGAATACTATATAGTAAAACTTTAAAGACAACAAAATATTGTTTAATTTCTTTGGTCAACACCCCAAAGTAGTTTTTTTCGCAAGGTTTCGATGAATGATCTTTCGTTGAGTTCAACCATATTTATATTATAATTGGCCTTACTTATGTTAAGCGTAATAGTATTCTTTAATGATAAAATCCTTGAATCCAACGAAATTAAAAATTCGTCTTCTCGTCCACTTATTTTCAATTTAATTTGATGTTTGTCAGGTATTACTAAAGGCCTTGCGTTCAAGTTATGTGGAGCAATTGGCGTTAATACCAGGCTGTTTGATTCGGGCATGATGACTGGAGCACCACAACTCAATGAATATCCTGTAGACCCTGTTGGTGTTGAAATTATCAATCCGTCTGCCCAATATGAGGTCAAATATTCCTCATCAAGCCATGTTTCAATTGTGATCATTGAAGTTGTATTTTTTCTACTAACGGCAATTTCATTTAGTGCAAAATTTAAATCAAGATTATTATCGCTAATATTCGTTTCAACATTTAAAACAGTGCGCTTTGAAATTCTGTATTTACCTTGAAATACTTTATTCAAAGCATCACTGATTTCGTCTCTTTTAATGGTTGATAGAAACCCAAGTCGACCAGTGTTGATTCCTATTATTGGAATAGCACTATCCTTAACTTTTGTTATTGCTCTTAAAATTGTGCCATCACCACCAATGCTAATAACTAAATCGAAGGATTTGTCAAGCTCTTCGAAAGTATGCAGATCATTATTTTCCTTATTTAGTTCATTGATATCTTTTATGGAATTGAAAAAATCAGCATCAATAAATATGTGAGCTTGTTTAGTTCTTAAAAAGTCTATAAGTGCTTTAATAGATATTTTAATCTTTTCATTTAGTTCCGTACCGTATATTGCTATTTTCATTATGAACTAGGGATTTAGATAACGATTTAGGTATGCAGAGCGGTCTTTTAAAATTTCTAAAAAATCGTCATTTTCGTTTCCTAATAGAATAGTATAATCATATCGCCTCAGAGCTTCAAAAACTGCGCTTAACCCAGATCTTTCTGTTTTAATTGTTAATTGTGTTATACTTTCATCTGTTCTGGAAACAAAAACGCCTAGCAATTTAGCATTATTTGACTCCAAAATTTGACATATTTCGCTGAAAGAATAATCCTTTGAAGCTTTTTCAATAACTATAACGCCCCCAGGTTCGCTGAAGAAATGAGTTTTTTTAAAGATAAAAAGTAGATCTGAAAGCTTATAATATCCCAGGTAATTGTTTTTAGAATCCAATACTGGCATAATATTAGTTTCATTTTTAACAAATGCATCCAAAATATTCAACCAAATTGAATTTTTTTTGACAGAAAAAGTTTCAATACAATACAGTACATCATTGACAAGAACGTTTTCATCAAAAGCAGTGATATCTTTTTCAGAAAGGCATCCAAGAAAAATTCCGTGTTTTTGAATGGGTATGTGAGAAGATTTAAGAAGTTTAAACACCGATTTTATTTTGGCAATCTTTACGTCTACTTCAAATGGTTTTACATCGCATGTGATAAATTGATCCAGTTTCATATTTAACCAACATTCTATAAAATGTCAAAAATAATACTAAATAAGTTAAGTACTTTGTATTTTTGCATTAATTTATAAGATGTGACAAAACTTAGCGTAAATATTAATAAAATTGCTACGTTACGAAACGCTCGTGGAGGAAATTCGCCAAATTTAATTCAATTAGCAAAAGATATTCAAGATTTTGGGGCTCATGGTATTACTATTCATCCAAGGCCAGACGAACGCCATATACGCTACAAAGACGCTTATGACTTAAAAGACGTGGTTTATAAAGAATACAACATTGAGGGAAACCCTACTAGCAATTTCATGCAACTTGTTTTGAATGTTAAACCAACACAGGTTACTTTAGTCCCGGACAGCGAAGACGCAATTACCAGTAATGCCGGATGGGATTGTAAGAGAAATAAATCATTTTTAACAGATATAATTACTGATTTACGAAATAATGGTATTAGAACTTCTATTTTTGTGGATCCCAAAATTGAACAGGTCAGTGCTGCGAAAGAAACTGGGACCGATAGAATTGAGCTCTACACAGAAGATTTCGCTAGGGGCTATAGTAAAATGAAATTAAAATCAGTAGAGCCTTATTCAGCTTGTTCTAAATTTGCTTCTAAAATAGGCCTTGGAGTTAATGCAGGACATGACCTTAGTTTAGAAAATATTAAGTTTTTTAAGCAAAATGTTCCAGAAATTTTAGAGGTTTCTATTGGACACGCCTTGATCACAGAGAGTATTTATTTTGGGATTGAGAATGTTATCAATATGTATAATTACCGTTTACAATAATGCTTCTTCATTCAAAAGTTTTCGGAGATGGGCATCCATTATTAATTTTACATGGTTTCTTAGGAACAGGTGATAACTGGAAATCGTTAGGGCTAAAATTTTCTAAAATTGGTTTACAAATACATCTTATTGATCAACGTAATCATGGAAGAAGTTTTCACAGTAATATTTTTAATTATAATGATATGGCAAAAGATTTGAAATATTATTGTAATTATCATGACATAAAAAAATGCACTATCTTAGGTCATTCAATGGGAGGTAAAACCGCCATGTTTACCGCTGCAAATTATCCTGAAATCATTGAAAAAATTATTATTGCTGACATATCGCCGGGATTTTATCCTGTACATCACTTAAATATTTTAAATGGCCTACTAAGCTTAGATTTTAATATTATAAAAAGTAGAAAAGAAGCAGACAAAAAACTTTCTGAGATTATTTTTGATCAAAGCATTCGCCAATTTTTACTGAAGAATCTATGTTGGAATTCTGCAGGCAATTTATCGTTGCGTCCAAATTTGAAAATACTCAAAGAAAATATTGGTGAAATTGGAAAAGAATTACCTTGTCAATATATCATAGAAACTCCAGCATTATTTTTAAAGGCAGAGCTTTCTGACTATATAAATGATTATCACAGAGCAAAAATCTTTAATCAATTTACTAATTCATCAATCGAAACCATATCAAATGCTGGGCATTGGCTTCACGTTGAAAACTCTCACGATTTTTTTTTATCGGTTAAAAATTTTTTGGCCTCATAGGACAAATACAAACATTTGAACTACTCTAAGAATTATTGTATTTTTGCCATCCAATTTTAATTTGATAGAATGAATATATCGATAGAGACTAGAGATGATTTAAGTGCTATAATAACAATACATATCGGCAAAGAAGATTATTCCAGTAAGGTTGATAAAATATTAAATGACTACAAAAAATCAGCTAAAATTCCAGGGTTTAGAAAGGGTCAGGTACCAATTAGTATTGTGAAGAAACAGTATGGTAAAGCTGTAATAGCTGATGAGGTTAATAAATTAATACAAAAATCTTTGGGTGATTACATAACGAGTGAAAAGCTAGATATATTGGGAAGTCCACTGCCATTTGAGCAAGATTCAATGAGTTGGGATTTAGAGAATTTCACTTTTTTATTTGAAATTGGTTTAAGTCCAGATTTCGAGGTTAAACTTAGGAGACGTAAGTCAATTACACATTATAATATAATTGCTGACGATAAATTTATTCAAAATCAGTTAGAAAATATTCAAAAGCAGTACGGCAAATTGATTTCAAAAAATAAAATAGATCATGGTAGCGAAATAACAGGTGATTTTACTAATAAAGAATTTCAAATTAATTCTACAACCACATTTAATCTTGAGAAATTAAAGGGTAAATCAAATATTAAAAGATTTTTAGGAGCAAAAAAAATGATGTGATAAGCCTAAAGTCAAAGAATCTTTTCAATGATGATAATGACTTGGTCAATTACTTAAAAATAGACAGTAAAAAGGTTGATGGATTGAACATTGATTTAAATTTTAGAATTAATGAAATCAGCTCAAGGGAACCCGCACGTCTTGACCAAAATCTATTTGACAAATTATTTGGGGAAAATAAAATTAAAAGTTTAAAAGAGCTAAAAAACAGACTCAAAGAGGATTCGGAAAAGCAATTTTTGCAGCACTCAAACCAGAAGTTGCTTAACGATGCCACCGCTTTCCTTGTTGATAACACGAAATTTAAATTACCTTCTGAATTTTTAAAGAAATGGCTTCGCACAGCAGGTGAAAAGCCATTAACAGAAGAAGAAGCAAAGGTTGAGTATGAGCGGTCTGAGAAAAGTATGCGATACCAGCTAATAGAAAACAAATTAATTATAGAAAATAATTTAAAAGTTCATTTAGATGAAATCAAATCATTTACCAAACAAATGATTAGTTCACAGATGATGCAATTTAACCAGAACATTCCAGACGATAAGGAGCTCGAAGACATATCTAAGCGAGTGTTGTCAAACAAAGAGGAAGTAAAGCGGATATCTGACCAACTTCTTCAAAACAAGTTACTAGAATTTTATAAAAATAATTTAAAATTGAAGGCTAAAACTTTGAGTTTTGATGCTTTTTCCAAGGAAGTTTACAAAAAATAAATATCCCTTAGTTAATTATATTGAAATCTAATTGTTCGTTTGAAAATAATATTATATTTACATTTTAAAACCAATTTAAAAAATGGATTACGGAAAGGAATTTAAAAAATTTGCGATAAAAAATCAGGGTGTCAGTAGTACTTATTATGATCAAATTATGAGTAGTATGGCGCCAATTGGGTTGACTCCAAATATTATTGAAGAGCGTCAAATGAATATTGCCATTTTCGATGTTTTTTCAAGGTTAATGATGGACCGTATTATTTTTTTAGGTACTGCAATAAATGACCAGGTAGCTAATATTATTCAAGCTCAGTTATTATTTTTAGAAAGTACTGATAGTACAAAGGATATTCAAATATATATTAATTCTCCAGGTGGAAGTGTTTATGCAGGTTTAGGAATATATGATACTATGCAATTAATCAAGCCCGATGTAGCAACTATTTGTACTGGAATGGCAGCATCAATGGGTGCAGTTTTACTTTGTGCTGGCCAGAAGGGCAAGCGTAGTGGTCTAACCCATTCCCGTGTGATGATTCATCAACCCTTAGGTGGAGCTCAAGGTCAAGCAAGTGATATTGAAATCACAGCTCGGGAAATTTTGACCCTCAAAGAAGAATTATATAAAATTATTTCAAATCACACAGGACAAGATTATGACAAGGTTTATGCTGACAGCGATAGAGATTATTGGATGAAAGCTGACAAGGCCTTGAAATATGGTATGATTGATGAAATACTTTCAAGTAAGCCATAAATAATTAAATTTTTTTAACAGCACTACAAATGAGTGATGAATCTTTACAATGTTCTTTTTGTGGAAAGCAAAAAGCTGACACAAATTTGTTAATAGCTGGGCTTGATGCTCACATTTGTGAAATTTGTATTGAGCAAGCACATGGAATTATTTCAGAAGAATCAAATTTAGAGAAAACTGGTATTTCATCTGATATGATTTTAAAGAAACCTAAAGAGATAAAAAAATTCCTAGATTCTCACGTGATAGGTCAGGATCAGACAAAAAAAGTAATTTCAGTAGCCGTATATAACCACTATAAAAGATTACTTCAGGTAAATGATAAAGATGATATCGAAATTCAAAAAAGCAATATAATAATGGTCGGCGAAACTGGTACAGGGAAGACACTAATTGCAAAAACTATTGCGAAAATGTTGAATGTTCCAATAGCAATTGTTGATGCCACGGTCATGACTGAGGCAGGTTATGTGGGCGAAGACGTTGAAAGTATGCTTACAAGGCTACTACAAGCTGCTGATTATGACAAAGAAAAGGCTGAATATGGAATTGTTTTCGTGGATGAGATTGATAAGATCGCGAGAAAAAGCGATAATCCATCGATAACCAGGGATGTTTCTGGCGAAGGAGTTCAACAAGCTCTATTAAAGTTATTAGAGGGGTCTGTTGTAAATGTTCCTCCTAAAGGAGGCAGAAAACATCCTGATCAAAAGTTCGTTGAAGTAAATACCGAGAAAATTCTTTTCATAGCTGGAGGTGCATTTGATGGGATTGAACGCCATATTACAAAAAGGCTAAATATGGCATCAATTGGTTATAAATCTTCAAATGATGAAATCAAAATTGATGATGGAAATTTGATCCAATATTTAATCCCTCGCGACTTAAAAAATTTTGGTCTAATCCCAGAAATAATTGGAAGGCTTCCTGTTGTAACTTACATGAATCCATTAGACGAAGAATCACTGAGAGCAATATTAACAGACCCCAAAAATGCTATTATTAAACAATACAAAAAATTATTTGAGATGGATGGAATTGAGCTGAATTTTGATAATAGTGCTTTGGACCTCATAGTGAAAAAAGCAGTCGAATATAATTTAGGTGCTCGCGGCTTGAGATCTCTTTGTGAAGAAATTTTAACTGATGCTATGTTTTCGCTTCCTGGTTCTAATCAGACCTCTTTATTAATTGACAAATCTTATGCTCAAAACGCGCTAAACCGAACTATGTTTAAGAAATTAAAGGCGGTTTCATAAGATTTTTTAATATGTTTTGAAGTTAGTTTCAATTTATAGGCTGAGTAAAATATGATTAATTAATGCCGCAATTTCTTTGGGCGGGAACCCATGATCGAAAAAAGGAGTATTAATTTCTTCTCCTGCTATTTTAATAGAGAGTATTGCATGTGGGGCACCGTCAAAGTATCTTTTTGACGAAGGGGCTTTAATATTTGTTAGTTTTTTTAGTTCAATTTTTGACAGGAGCAGGATACATGTTTGCCAGTAATCTGTTGAGGTTATGTTTGAAGTAACTACTTTATTATATTTATTAAGTACTTTTTCTTTAGTTATAATAATTTTTGTATAATTATTTTTTGAATTAAATGTATAATGTAGCTCAATGCCATTTTGTTTGCTATAAAGATTATATTTGAAATTACTACAACTAAAAAATAAAATTAATAGTAATATTTTGAATAATCTCATTGTATACAGTTCCTAATTTTTATCATTGGTTTAATTTTAACAGAGCTTCAATTAATAATCTTGAATTGGAGAGTCTTGGTATTTTGTGTTGTCCTCCTAGTCGATTTTTATGCTTTAACCAATTGTGGAACACACCTTGGTTAGCCATATTAATCTTCGGCATGTCTAGAGTAATGTTATTTAATCGTTTTGCTTCGTAGTCAGAATTTAAGGATTTTAATGCATTGTCTAAAAGTTCCGAAAAATATTGAATATTTTTTGGCGGTCTTTTAAATTCTATCAACCACTCGTGAGCACCTTTTTGTTTTCCTTTCATAAAAATTGGTGCAACTGTATAGTCACGAATTTCACAGTTACTTTTTTTTGTAGCAATTTGAATAGCTTTATCAGTATTTTCAATAATTAATTCTTCTCCAAAAACATTAATAAAGTGTTTTGTTCTTCCGCTTATCTTAATTCGGTATGGACTTGTTGACGTAAATCTGACAGTATCCCCAATTAAATAACGCCACAAACCGGCATTAGTAGTGATAACTATTGCATAATTTTTACCCTTTTCTACTTTTTCAAGAGGGATTATCTTTTGGTTTTTTGAACCAAATGTTTCCATTGAAATAAATTCATAAAATATTCCATAATCCAACATTAACATTAATTCGTCGGAACTATTTCTGTCTTGAATAGCAAAGAATCCTTCAGATGCATTGTAAGTTTCATAATAATTGAAGTTATTTGACGGAATAATTTTTTTGTATTCGGCTTCATAAGGTTTAAAACTTACTCCTCCATGAAAATATACTTCCAGGTTGGGCCATAAATCTAAAATGTTTTTTTGATCTGTAGTTTCTAATACATTGTTTAATAGAACTAACATCCATGACGGAACACCAGCCAAACTCGTAACATTTTCGCTTTTTGTTTCCTGAACTATTGCCTTCATTTTGGACTCCCACTCACTCATTAAAGAAATTTTATTACTTGGTGTACTACTAAATTCCGCCCAAAACGGCATATTATCTATAAGAATTGCTGATAGATCCCCAAACACGCTTCCATTTTCTTCATAAAGTTCTTTACTTCCTCCTAATCTTAGGTTTTTACCATTGAACAATCCAGATTCTGGATTATTATTAAAATAAATACAAAGTAGATCTTTTCCGGCAGCATAATGGCAATTTTCTAAGGAATCGCTACTTACAGGAATAAATTTGCTCTTACTATTGGTTGTGCCGCTTGATTTTGCAAACCATTTGATAGGCTTTGGCCAAAATATATTTTGCTCACCCTTAAGTGATCTTTGGATTAATCCATGATAGTCTTCATAATTAATTATCGGTAATCGGTCTGCAAAATCATTGTAGTTTTTAATAGATTTAAAGTCATATTTAATCCCTAGCTCAGTGTCTTTCGCTTCATTTAAAAGATCTGTAAGAAGTTCATTTTGAACTTCATTGGGATATTTCAAAAACAATTCAATCTGGTGAATTCGTTTTTTTAGAAACCATGCAGCAACAGAGTTAACTAATGGGAGTGGCATAAATTTTAAGTATATTTATAATATTAAAATTAATAAATTTTCTTATGCTCTTTGAAGGAGTTCTTACAAAAATGCAAACAGAGTTTGCTGAACCAGTAAATTACTATTTGAAATTAGGTAATGATTTTGTTCAATTACGGCAAATAATTAAAAAAAGAATCAAAATTAAATTCTTAGGCTATGAATGTTTGGGATGTCAAAGTGATCAACAAACATACAGGCAAGGTTTCTGTAAAACATGTTTTTTTGATTTACCACAGACAGCAGATTGGATTATGCATCCCGAAAAAAGCAAGGCTCATCTAGACATTGAAGATAGAGATTTAGAATATGAGAAAAAGATTCAATTACAACCCCATGTTCTTTATTTAGCAAATTCAAGTAATATAAAAGTCGGAGTTACTCGAAAAAATCAGACTCAAAGCAGATGGATAGATCAAGGAGCAACTCAAGCTATGGAAATTTTAGAATTACCTAATCGCTATTTGGCTGGCATTGCTGAAGTATCTTTGAAATCGATCATAAGCGATAAAACTAATTGGCGTGAAATGTTGAAGGGAATAGCCCCAAGTGAAGATTTAGCTTATCATAGGGATAAGCTCATACCATTTTTGCCAAGTGAAGTTAAAGAATTTATAGTTACCAATAATAATTCTACCTCAATCAAATTTCCAGTAGAACGATACCCATTAAATCCTAAAAGTTTAAATTTAACTAAATCGTCAATTTATGAAGGAACCCTCATGGGTCTAAAGGGGCAATATCTCATCTTTGATGATGATACTGTTTTTAATATTCGTAGCAACGAAGGGATTATTGTCGGATTAGACATTTATTATTAGTCCAGTTTGATTTCTTGATTGATAGCTAGTTTAAATCGTTTCCTGAAAAGATAAACTCCTAAATATAACAAGGGAGTGTCAAATGCAGCGATTAATATTTTGAATAAAAAACCCGCTAGTAAAAGGCCTTCAAATCTATCCCAAGTAATTTCTCCAAAACTACACAAAAGAAGGAGAACTGTAGCGGTATCTACAAATTGAGAAAAAAAGGTGGAGCAATTATTTCTTAACCAGAGGTATTTACCCTTTGTCACTTTCTTCCAAAAATGGTAAATTTGAATATCGATAAATTGTGCAAACAAATAGGCACTCATACTTGCCAAAACTGCGATTCCAGTACTGCCAAAAACTTTTGAAAATAACTCATTTGGTACTGGAGACCAGTCTGTAGCAGGTACTGCATTAGCAATGTATATTATAATCATTGCGAAGAATGAAGCAAAGATTCCTCCTATGACAACCTCATTTGCTTTTTTCTTACCATAAATTTCGCTAATTAAATCAGTTATCAAGAAAGTAATAGGATATGGTAAAATTCCAACAGAAATTTCAAATAACTTTTCACCAAAAACAGATAAATCGAAGGGATAAAAGTAGAAGAATTTTTTAAAAATTAGATTAGAAACAACAAGTGAAGTTATAAATAATAAAGCTAAAATAAGATAAAGCTTTCGAGCTAAATTATTATTTTTGACACCCATTTAGTATTTATGAATATTTTGATAAATATATAATATTAATTTTTCTTTTGCTTAAATTACCAACTGAAATGATTGAACAAAAACTAGTTTATATAGGTATTGGCAGTAATGTTGGTAATCGATTTCAGCATATTCAATCTGCAATTGATTCAATTCATTATGAAGTTGGTAGCATAATTGAAATTTCTAATTGCTACGAATCACCTGCTATTGGTTTTAATGGCAACGACTTCATAAACCTTTGCATTGGCGTTAGAACTTTCCTTCCTGCTGAACTATTACTTTCAAAATTGTTGTCAATTGAAGACAGTAATGGTAGAGAAAGATTTAATGATAATAATTACCATGACAGGACTATTGATCTAGACCTTCTTCTTTATGATCAAGCCTGCATCAGCAATGATGTTTTAACTGTACCACACCAAAGACTTGAGCATCGAAATTTTGTACTTGTTCCTTTGTCTGAAATTGCTGGAGAAGTTCACCACCCTAAACTAAATAAAACTATTTTGAAATTAAGAGATGAGTACGATGGTAGTCTTGAGCTTAAAAAACAAAAAAAGAGATTTAAAAATCCTTTAAAGAAATTTAATTTCTCTCGTTATAATTTCATTGCCATTGAAGGTAATATAGGAGCCGGTAAAACGATATTAGCAAAAATGATGGCTAATGATTTTAACGCAAAAATTCTTCTCGAGAGGTTTGCTGAAAATCCTTTTTTACCAAAATTTTATAAAGATAAAGATCGCTTCGCTTTTCCTCTAGAAATGTCATTTTTGGCAGACCGTTTTCAACAAATTTCAGAGGATATTGCTCAACTTGATTTATTCAAGGATTTTATTATAGCGGACTATGAGGTTTATAAATCATTAATCTTTTCAAAAATAACTCTCTCAAGAGATGAATTCTTGCTCTATAGAAAATTATTTTATTTGGTTTATAAGGACATAAAGCGTCCCGACTTATATATTTTTTTAAATCAAGATGTAGACAGGCTTATAGAAAATGTAAAGAAGCGCGGCCGTGAATACGAGAGTAATTTGAGTAAGGAATATTTAAAGAAAATAAATCTTGGATATTTAAAATTTATTAGAGAAAATTCGCTCAAAAAAGTAAAAATCATTGATATTACTGGGCGGGATTTTGTAGCCAATCGACACGACTATTTATGGCTTTTATCTAAAATTGGTGAATAATTTAATTTAGAAAACAAATCCCATAGAACAACTCCACTGCTAACAGATATATTAAGTGAGTGTTTTGTTCCAAATTGTGGGATTTCTATTACTTCATCACAGTGATTGATAACTTCTTGGGAAACCCCTTTCACTTCATTACCAAATACTAGTGCATAGGTATGATTTTTATTTGGCCTAAAATTTTGTAATGGAGTAGCTTTTTCTGTTTGTTCGATTGCAATAACCTTGACTTCTTTTGAGCGTATTTTGTTTACAATCTCAATTGTTGTTTTACAATAAGACCAGTTTACAGATTTTGTACTTCCTAAGGCTGTTTTTTGAATATCTTTGTGTGGTGGTTTGGCAGTTATCCCACAAAGATAAATGTGTTTTACTAAAAAAGCATCTGCAGTTCTAAAAATACTTCCAATATTGTTAAGGCTTCTTACATTATCTAATATAATTATGATAGGTGATTTTTCTACAGACTTAAAATCTTCAACACTTAATCTTTTGAGCTCAATATTTTTGATTTTTTTCAATTTTAAATTATTTATTTGTGATTTAAAAAACACTAAAATTAATTACATTAGTAGTATTATATGTCAACAAAAATACATTTTTAAATTATAGGGTCTTTGAGTAAAAAAATAAAAAAAGAAACACCTCTTATGAAACAATACAATGCTGTTAAGGCAAAGTATCCTGACGCTTTATTGTTATTTAGAGTTGGAGACTTTTACGAAACTTTTGGGAACGATGCAATCAAAGCTTCTGAAATTTTGGATATTGTTTTAACAAAGCGTGGGGCTGGCAGTCAAAGTGAAACTGAGCTAGCAGGGTTTCCTCACCACTCATTGAATACTTATTTACCAAAACTCGTAAAAGCAGGCGAGAGGGTGGCTATTTGTGATCAATTAGAAGACCCAAAAAAAACCAAGAAAATAGTAAAGCGAGGTGTAACTGAGCTAATTACACCTGGAGTTTCTATGAATGATGAGGTTCTTAGTTCGCGAGCAAATAATTTTTTAGCATCTGTTTTTTTTGGAGATTCAGTTGGAGTATCATTCTTAGATGTTTCTACTGGAGAGTTTTTGATAGCTCAAGGGGAGATTAGTTACATAGGAAAATTATTACAGAACTTCAACCCCAGCGAGGTTTTAGTTGAAAAGCTAAGGAGAGAGGCTTTTTATAAATATTTTGGGGATGAATTTCATGTTTTTTTTCTTGAGGATTGGGTTTTTCAAACCGATTATTCAACAGAATCTTTAATTCAACATTTTGGAACAAAATCTTTAAAAGGCTTTGGAATAGAAAGTCTTTCAGATGGGTTGATTGCCTCAGGTTCAATCCTTCATTATCTAAAGGAAACTCAGCATGATAAACTTAAGCATATAGCATCAATTAAACGTATTGAGGAATCAGACTTCGTTTGGATGGATAAATTCACTATCCGTAATTTAGAGTTATACGGTTCAAACAATTATGGAGCTACTACTTTATTAGAAATTATTGACAGAACTATTTCTCCAATGGGAGCTAGACTTTTGAAGCGTTGGTTAGCATTTCCATTGAAATCAGTAGAAGCTATTAAGTCACGCCATTTAATTGTTGATTGGTTTTTTAATAATTTGAATGATCTTGAAGAGTTCCAAAATAAATTAAAAGGAATTGGAGACCTCGAAAGACTTATTTCGAAAGTTGCAATTGGTAAGGTGAATCCACGCGAGGTTGTACAGCTTAAAAACTCTCTGTTACAGTTAATAAGTCTGAAAGAATTAATGCTTGACTATAATGACACTTTTCTTAATGAACTGGGTAAAGAGTTAGAGGATTGCGAGGAAATTTGCTCAAAAATTGAAGACACATTAAATGAAAATGCTCCAGTAAGTATTTTAAAAGGCAACTCTATAAAATCTTTAGTAAGTGAGGAATTGTCGAATTTACGCGAAATTGCTTTTTCTGGTAAAGACTACCTTGACAAGATGTTAGATAGGGAGATTCAATCAACAGGTATTTCGTCTTTAAAAATTGCTTCAAACAATGTGTTTGGTTATTACATTGAGGTTAGAAACACACACAAAGATAAAGTTCCTGATCATTGGATACGTAAACAAACTTTAGTCAGTGCTGAGCGTTATATTAGTCAAGAATTAAAAGAATATGAAGAAAAAATATTATTTGCAGAGAATCAGATTTTAGAGCTTGAGAAACAGTACTTTTTTGAGCTTGTTTCAAAACTAGGGAATTATATTGGACTAGTTCAAAAAAACGCACAAATAGTAGCTAAAATAGATTGTTTAAGCTCATTTGCATATTTAGCAAGAGATCAGCGTTATGTGAAACCCAAAGTAACTGAATCATTAAATTTAAGCATTAAGCAAGGTAGACACCCGGTAATTGAAAATCAGCTACCCAACGGCGAAACATATGTTCCGAATGATCTTTTTTTAGATCGTGAAACTCAACAAATAATTATGATTACTGGGCCTAATATGTCAGGTAAATCTGCTATTTTAAGACAAACTGCATTGATTGTTTTACTTGCTCAAATTGGCAGTTTTGTCCCTGCCAAAAGCGCCCAAATTGGAGTTGTCGATAAATTATTTACAAGGGTTGGTGCAAGTGATAATATTTCAATTGGTGAATCAACATTTATGGTTGAAATGAATGAAACAGCCTCTATTCTCAATAATCTCTCTGAACGTAGTCTAATTTTATTAGATGAAATTGGAAGAGGTACAAGCACATATGACGGAATTTCTATTGCTTGGGCGATATGTGAATATTTGCATGAACACTCAACAAAAGCAAAGACACTTTTTGCAACACATTATCACGAACTTAATGAAATGTGTGAAACTTTTTCACGCATTAAAAATTACAATGTTGCTGTAAAAGAATTAAAAAATAAAGTTTTGTTTTTACGAACCCTAGTTCCCGGTGGTAGTCAACACAGTTTCGGAATTCATGTTGCAAAAATGGCTGGTATGCCTAAACCTATTTTAGATAGATCTAAAGAACTTTTATTAAAGTTAGAGAAATCACATTCGAGCGAAGAACTTACAGCAAGAGTAAAGGATTTAGGATCTGAGATGCAATTGAGTTTCTTTAATCTCGACGACCCCATACTTGAGGAAGTTAAACAAGACATATTAAATATTGATATTGATCAATTGAGTCCAGTTGAGGCATTGATAAAACTCAATGAAATTAAACGTAAACTTTCCAATAAGAAGTAAAAAAAACTTTGCTATTTTAAGAAATGTGTTAAATTTGCTTGCCCTATTGGTTTTTAATAAACGTCTTATTAATTGCGAAAGTAGCTCAGGGGTAGAGCATCACCTTGCCAAGGTGAGGGTCGCGGGTTCAAATCCCGTCTTTCGCTCAATTTCAAGCCTTATGCTGAAGTGGTGGAATTGGTAGACACGTTGGACTTAAAATCCAATGGCCATTAGGCCGTACGGGTTCAAGTCCCGTCTTCAGTACAAAACCCACAATTTTAATTGTGGGTTTTTTTGTTTTTAACCATGGTAGTTAAAATGTGTTAAATTTTTAATAAATTTATAGTTAACAAAATATATTAACTATGAAAGATTATTTAAATATGGTCTTAGATTTTCCTAAGACTATTAATAAAATGCTACCCCAAAACTATTTTAGCGAAATGGTAAACAATTCAGAGAAATCCATTTATGATTGGATTGGCCAAGTTTTTAGAATATTGGCTTTTGTTTTTTTAGTTTTTATGCTAAGCAATGTAATTGTTGATGGATTTAAATATCTTACGAATGGCTCCAACGGATTCAATGAGAGCTATGTTGAAGATATTGAATTCGTTGAAGATGATGAAGAAGAAGAAATGGAAGACGAAGGAGAAGAGAATATGATTGACGAATCCTACTACACAATTACCCTTTTGAATCCAGATGCAACCGATGACGAGGATGAGTTCGAGTCAAGACAAGAAAAAATTGTTTTGGCGGAAGAAGTATTCGGTCGAGTTAGATATGAAGATGATTTTTTGGAGGGGTTAGAAGATGATGAGACTCCTGATGAGCTGATATTTAATGTTGGTTACGTTGGAGACGGTTATGAAAGCGACGACCCAGGGGCATTAGGAATTATTGCTAATATTTTAATGATATTATTATTTTCATATGCTGCTTTTCCATTGTCACAAGTTATATCGCATGCTGGCAATTCAGTAGCTAAATCTCATGATAATATGATTAAGTTTTTATTCAGAGATCTGGTTCTTGTTGTTATTAGGGCAGCAGGATATATTTTAGGATTAGTTTTACTATTTTCAGCTTTTGCTGGAGTTATTTCGTTTGTTTTTGACGAATCACTATTTCTACCTGAGATTCCCTTCGTGGAAACCTTCGGTCTAATACTATTATTTCCACTGACAGCTTTTGCTGGTCTTCTTGGAAGTCTTTTAGATAGTGGTGCTATATTAGAAACCGGATTTGTAAGTGAAGCGCTGAGTTTAATTGATACGCCACAAACCTTTACAGTTGACGGCTGGTCACTTGATGGACTAAAAACATTATTAACTATGTTTGCTAGTGTCTTAATGGTATTTGTTGTTTTGTTTGTTGCATTACCAATTTGGGAATTTATTATTGGTTTAGTCACCGCACTAATTAAGTGGATAAAAGGACCTTACTTTCCCCACAAAGCTCTTTAAATTAAAAAAGCCCATAACAATTTGATGTGGGCTTTTTTTAAAAAACACTTAACTAGTTGTAAAATTATCCTCAGGATTAACAACTTAATCTTGAGGTGGAATTCGACAAGACACATACCCTTACGCCGATAAAGAATTTATGAGCAATTGGGCGGGTGCAATAATGAATGAATATCCCAATTTTTCAATCGTTGGGGAAGAGTGGAGTTTTAATCCCCTTTTAATTGGATATTGGCAAAATGATAAAAATTCAAAGCATGGGTATGTTTCAAATTTAACTTCGACAATGGATTTTGCAATGTTGGATAATATAAAAAAAGCAGTAAGTCAAAAGGAATCATGGAATAAAGGATTGATTAAACTATATGAGGGCCTTGCAAATGATTTTCATTATCCAAATCCGGAAGCAATAATGGTCATGATGGATAATCACGACATGAGTCGAATTTATACTCAACTAAATGGAAATTTGACTCAAACAAAAATGGCGATGAGTATAATATTGATGATACCACGAGTCCCTCAAATATACTATGGTACCGAGATATTAATGGATGATTTTGAAAGGCCTGGGGACCACGGACTTATTAGAACTGATTTTCCTGGTGGTTGGCCAAACGATGAGGTCAATGCGTTTTCTGGAAAAGGATTGAATCAAAGTCAAAAGGACATGCAACAATTTTTAAAAAAGTTTTTAAATTTTAGAAAGAACAGCAAAGCCATTCACAGCGGTAGTACAATCCATTTTGCTCCAAAGGAAGGAGTGTATTTTTTATTTAGAAAAAAAGACGATGAAATTGTGTTTTTAATATTAAACAAAAATGATAACCTTACATCAATTGATTTGGAGAGATTTGATGAACTGAATTTAGAGGGTAAAACTTTTCAAAATATATTTAATGATGAATATTTTATATGGAACAAAACACTTAATTTGTCAGAACCAGGAACATATATCTTTAATTTAATTAATAACTAAGTTGTGCTAAGATTTAATTTTATATTAATAATAATTATTTGTATTAATACACTTGAAGCTTCTATTTGTAAAGCTGATTCGATTAAGAAATATAAATTAAATCGATCTGAAAAAGTTCAAGGCTTAATAGAAAGGATAGAAAAATTTCCTTCAAAAATTGTGACTCCAAGGAATATTGATATTTGGTTTCCCTTAGATTTTGATAAATCTAAACGTTATGATGTTTTGTATGTTCAAGATGGTCAAATGCTATTCAACAGTGATAGAACCTGGAATGGGTTGGAGTGGGGAATGGATGAGCATATGACAAGATTAATGAATAATGATCAAATCAAGGAAACTATAGTTGTTGGTATTTGGAGTATTTACAGAGACAGAAATGCGAATTATTTTCCTAAAAAAATTTTTGAATCACTTGATGATGATAGTAAAGCTGCAATGCAGCGTATTTGTAAGAAAAGAAAACAGTCCACTTTTATTAATTCAGATCGATACCTGAAGTTCATTGTCACAGAGCTAAAACCATATGTTGATTTCAATTATCCAACGAAACCTGGTTTGGAAAACACACATATAATGGGTTCAAGTAAAGGAGCTTTACTTTCAATATACGCTTTATGCGAGTATCCTGAAATATTTGGATCGGCAGCCTGTTTGTCGACTCATTGGACTGGAACTTATTCAGGTTCAGAATCAAATCAAATACCCTATGTAATATTTGATTATTTGATGGTCAATTTGCCGTCTGCTGGAACTCATAAAATATATTTTGATTATGGTACTGAAACGCTGGATGCTAAATATTTACCATATCAAGATTTAGTTAACATATTTTTTGACTATAAATCTTATGATGATCAATCAATGATTAATCTCAGATTTGATGGCCATGAGCATAATGAAAAGTTTTGGAACGCTAGACTAGAAAAACCTCTTTTGTTCATATTAAAGGAATCAGATGAATAAAGTACTCAGTTTATTGTTTATTTTATCTGTTTTTATTCTTTTGATCGATATAGTCTGGGATAGATTTAAAAAAAAAGAAAGATGAAAGAACTAAACCAATAGTAATTTTTAATATTTATCTTATAAATTTAACTGTAACTCTTCTGTTTTTTTGTCTTCCTTCTGACGTTTCATTGCTTTCAACGGGTTCTGTATCTCCTTTGCCGGATGTTAAAATTAGTTCAGGATTGCAGCCTAGTTCAATTAAGAAGTCTTTTACGCTTGTTGCTCTTTTAAGAGATAATTCATAATTATCCTCTGGATCACCAATATTGTCAGTATGACCAGACAATTCAATCTTTAGATTATTTTCAATTAATATTTTTGCAAGTCTTTTAAGTTCGGCATAGGATGTTCTCCTTAATTTTGAAGAGTTAGTTTTGAAAAACAAATTGCTAAGTGGAACAGGAATTTCATTGTCAATCATTTCATTGAAGGTAATAACTTGAATGTTTTCGTTCAATTCTACAGGTTCTACTTCATTTCTTAAATCTAAGCTATTGGAGTAAGGAAAATAATCCTTTTTATTAATATAATACCCATAAATTTTTCCCATTGGAAGAACAATAAAAAACTCTCCAGTTTCTGGGTTAGTGGTAGACCTTCCTATTTCTTCTTCTGACTCTAAATCTTCCCAAATAATTTCGGTTTCTATAACTTCGCTAGCCAAGCCCTCAATTCTTCCAGAAATAGTAGCCACATAATCTGGTCTAAGGTAATATGGTATATTCAGCGAGTATAAATCATAATGGTCTTCGTTAGCTGCTTTTTTTGAAAAATAAGCAGTTGTTCCGTCAGTAGAAATTTTATAACCCCAATCGTCTTTGGTGGTATTGATTTCCTTACCTAGGTTTATAGGCTCTGACCAACAATCCCAGCAATCTTCATCTAATCGAGTGCTTTTAAAAACATCATACTTGCCCACTCCAGCATGTCCATCTGAACTAAAATAAAGAGTTTTCATATCCGGATGGAGGAATGGGGCTCTTTCTGAAAGTATTGTATTTATTACTGGGCCTAAATTCACTGGCTCTCCCCAAGAACCATTTTCTGTTTTGTGTGCGGCATATAAATCTAGCGGGCGTTTACTTGCGCCGTGGTATTCACTGTGGTTGCTGTAATTATATCCGGTATTTCTGGAAGAGGCAAAAATAATTGTGTTATTATCACTGCTAAACACAGCATCTCCGTCCCATGGTCCAGAGTTAATTGAGCTGGGGAGATATGAAATCTCTGACCAACCATCAATTTCTCTTTTTACAATTCCAAGTTTTCCGTCTTTGTATGTTATTGCGTTGTTTCCATCCGGGCTAACTGCCATCAAAGCATCGTTATTATTAGCAGATGAAAGAGAAGAAACTAATTCTCCACTTGACCAACCATTTTCAGAAAATTTTGATATAAATATATCATCACCTCCAAGATTGTCATTTCTTTCTTTTCCAGAAAAATATAGTGTTTTACTGTCAGCAGAAATCACTGGAGCAACCTCTTGACTGTTGGTGTTTATTGTGTTCAAGCTATTTACTTTTATTGAGGAGTCAGATTCTGCTTCAATAATTTTGTATAAATTATCAAATTTTTTATAATCTATAAATTCGTCTTTGTATTTATTCATTTTATTGAGAACCCTTGACCATCTTTTTCTAGAAAGATCTTTTGACAAGATTTTTTGTAGCGTTAAAAATTTAATATTAGTATTTGGAGAAGACTTAATAAACTCTTCATAAATGGATTGGTTTTCTGAGTTAATTTTTATATCCCCAAATTGACTTGGTTCAAAATAAAATTCAATTATTTTTTTCTTTCTATTTGGAGCTAGCCATGAAATTCGAGACTCATAATTTTTTATCACATTTCCGTTCTTAACTCTAACTGTAAACTTTGATAGCTCAGGACAATCATACTCGTAATTACATTTACTATAAAAATTTACGTAGACTTTATAAGTTCCTGTGGGGGCGTTACCATCAGCCCAATAAATGTTCTCTACTGGTTCTAATGATTTTTGACTACCTGCGTTCATGTCAACATCTAACTCACCCCCCGTTGATGAGTTTTTATTACTGTAATAAATTTCTTCTCCACTAGGGCCTATGCAATGCAGATCCATATCATTATAATTATTCCATGACAATGACATTTGTACAGATCCTGATTTAGCTCCCTCTCTTACCAGCCTTTTATTCATTTCATCATTTTCGTCTATCGTAACATTTCTCTGCGTTGAATATATTGAGCTAGTAAGATACAAATCAAATGCTTTCTTGGCGATTTCTAAGTCATTATCAAATGTTTCTATTTGGCTGTATGCTGACGGAAATTTCTCTGCAAACCTTTCCAAAGTTGAAAGCTCTCCATCTGAAGAAATCCATTCATAGTATAGCTCAAAGTTTGATATATTGAAAAACTTATTTTTATCTTTTTGGAATAAATATTCAAGGCCATTTGCACGTTTTGTCTTAACTGCTAATTTATATATGGAATCTAATGCACGAAATCTTATAGAATTGCCAGCAAAATTTTCAAAAAATTTCTTGTAGCTAACCCATGAATTCACTGATGTATTTTCATTAAACTGTAGTTGTTCGTAAAGATTGTAAGCCTTACTAGATTGAGAACTTTTTGGATATTTGTTATAGAAATTAAGCAATGCTTTAGAACTGTTTATGGATTTTGCCTTTTCAAAAGATAATTTATGAAGCTGCGCCGTAGCAATATTTTTTTGCTGTGCATTTGGATATTTTTTTAAAAAGTTTTCAAATGATTCAATTGAATTTGAGTTTTCAGCCTTATCAAATGCTCTTTGGTTTCTAAGGCTTATAGCCTCGTTATAATATTTGGAATTAGAAAAATTATTTAAGAAATCGATGTATCCTTCTTCAGAATTAATTTGTTTGGCATTTGAAAATGCTTTTTTATTTCTAAGCCCTATCGTTTTTGATTTAATTTCAATTGTCATTCTAGGGTAATTGTTCAGAAAATAATTGTAAATTTTTACAGAATCAATCAATTTATAATCATCGAAAGCATTGTTGCATATACGATTTATTTGATTAGAAAAATGAACTTCATTTATATCTCTTCTAGCTAATTTTTTTTCATATTCACCTTTTATACTTAAGTAAACACTTTCACTCTCAATGATATAATCATAAGCAGTTTTAGTATTATAATTGTGATATCCACGATCATTGTATAAATAAGAATAACCATAATATATGTCCAAAAAATCAAATCTATTATTTGATTTTTTTAGGTCTTCATCAAGATTTCTTTCAGCTCTTTGAAATTGTTTTTTTTCAATCCATTTCCTGTATTTATTTTGAGAGCTTAAGCTATTGATCGAAATAAAAAAAAGTAAAATGGTAAATGCTATTCGATATAATAATGACATGATTAAAAATTATTAATTAAAACCCCAACTTGATTTAATTTTTCTTTTATTATTTGCCCCCAGAGCTTGTACCCATCTGAATTTAAGTGAAGTTTATCTTCAATAAAGTAATTCTCAATTGGTAATCCACTTTTATTAAGATAAAAGTCTCTGGTATCTATAAAGTATGAATTTTGTTTCTTTTTGATGTATTGTTTTATAAGTTTATTTGCTTCTGCAATTTGAGGCCACACGTTCCATCTTTTTGCGGTAGGGGTGGTTTCAATAACAAGAACCGGAATTTTCTTACCTAACTTACTTCTAATTTTTTTATGAACAAATTTAAAAAGACGCTTAATTTCTTTAGGACTTAAATCCCTGTGGTTTGGCCTTAATGAATAACCCCTAATATCGTTAGCAACAAAAAGAAGGATGGCATTGGCTTTATCATGTCCTTCAACTAAGCGTTCGATAAAATGTATAAGGTCATAATAATGTGCACCCCCATAACCTCTTAAAATTGGCTGATATGGTTTTAAATCGTCCACCGCCGTATCCCATCTACGGATGCTAGAGCTTCCAATAAATAGAACATAATCTTCCAGGATTTTATATTCTTTTTTACTTTCGAGCTTTTGAATATCCTTTTCAAAATATTTACTGTGTTCGATGTATTTTTTTTGAACAGAACAATTAAATAAGATAGAGGCTAGTAGTATTAAATAAAGTTTTTTGATATCAATTTATTTTTTTAAATATATAAAATTTTGAACAATCATTACAGATCATAAATGTCCATGTATTTACTCTTTTTGACTATATTAGCTTAGTACATGAGAAAGATAACAATCTTATTATTGACTTTATTTTCTGGAATATCACATGTCATTTATGGCTTGATGTCAATTGTTCTTCCTTTTTATGACGAGGAATTTATCAGATATGGATTTGAAAATTTTAGGTATCTTATAGGATCTTCTCAGATTATTTTTGGTGTTTGTTTAATTTTGGGTCTTTACTTCAATAAGTTAAAATTGATTTCTTCATTATTCTTAGCGCTGTTAATGGGTGGAGCTTTGGGTACTCGTATTTATATTGGGGATGATTTTTTACAATCTCTTCCTGCTTTATCATATTTGTTGATTAATTTATTTATATTTATTGAGTCAAAAAATCTTATAAAATGAAATATTTAAAGCAAATTTTAATATTAACTGTCTCAATAGTTGTATTAAGCGCCTGGACATGGAGATTAAATATGGCAACAATTTTCAGAGGGGAAGATGCTACAACTATGCTTGATGAGTTTCTTATTTACGGCTTAAATGAAAATATAATGTATATCATAGGTGGATTAAAAATATTAGCAGCTTTAGGTCTTTTATTAGGCTTAATTTATAAGAAATTTATAATACCCTGCGCGTTAGTAATTGCAACATTAATGTTAGGAGCAGTATTTATGCATTTCAAAGTTTCAGATGAAATCCATAAATTTTTTCCTTCAGCATTAATGTTAATATGTTCACTTTCAATCATTTTTATTTCCAAAAGAGTTACCGCTTAGATTTGTTAAAAACGTAGCTTTTGAGGCGAATCAAAAGTTCACTATTTGCCCTAACAGTCTTTAGTAACAGGCCTTAATAAATGAGAAATTTTCTTATTACATCTTTTTTGTGCTCTAACTTCTTTCTAAGTGCTCAAAGCGCAATTACAAAAGATTCAATAGCAAATGTGTTTTTAAAAGCGACATACGATGTTGATATAGAAACAGATTTAATTTATGGATTTGGTTTGGGTCATGATTCTTTTAAAATGACAAATCCAAGAAAAATACCCCTAAAGCTAGACGTATATACTCCTAAAAATGATTTTAAAAACAGGCCAATTTTGGTTCTAATTCATGGCGGAGGTTTTAAAAATGGCAGTAAAAGTAAACCCCCATTTATTGAACTTTCAAATTTTTTTAGTAGTAGAGGCTGGGTTGTTTTCAATATTAATTATCGATTAACGAAAGATTATGGGAAAATTCCCGGTGAATGGAATGATTTTGTTGATGCTAATTCTCCACTAGAAAGAAGGAATCAACATAAAGCAGTCTATCCTGCAATTCGGGACGCTAAGGCAGCTGTTAGGTGGATCGTAGCAAATAAAAATAAGTTTGGAGTAAATCCAAATTATATTACCGTTGGAGGTGGTTCTGCGGGGGCTGTTTCTGCAATAGCTGTGGGTATTTCGGAAAATGATGATTATAAAAGTGAACTTAGCATCAAAGAGGACAATACTCTTTTAACAACTAATTTAAATATTAGTTTTAAAGTCAAAACGATTTTAGATTTTTGGGGAAGCAAATCAGCTATTGATGCTATAAATATTTTGTACAAAAAAGAATTGTTTAATAAAAATAATCCTGCAATTTTTATAGCTCACGGAACAGATGATGATGTAGTTCCATACAATCGAGCTTTAGAGATAGAAGGAGAGTATAAAAAAACAGGAGCTCCATACATTATGTATTCTTTAGACAAAAAGGGGCACGGACCTTGGGGTTACGCCGAGAAGGGATTAGGCTTGGGTGATTTAGCTTTAAGATTTATTGTAAAAAAACAGGCCTTGGAGGTGTATTAAATGCGACTCCGCTAGCCTGTAGGTATTCGATTAAACTAAATATTTTTTTATAGTTTAATGTTTATAAGGGAATGAAGAGTGGTGTAAATCTATTTTTAATTCATCACCAACCAGTTTATAACCAAATGTATATTCTACTTTCGCTTCATTGCCATCAAGGTCAGTAAAAAAATAATTACCCATTGCGATAGCTCTTTTTTCTTCAAGAATTATTCCTGCATTTTCGAATCTTACTTTAGTCCATGGTTGAATTGCAAAACCTTTGTCCTCGTCACATGCTCTATCATCTCCTGCAATAAAATAAGATAGGGCTTGAGATTTAGATGGTCTAAATTGCTCAAATTCACATTTAGTTGGCTTAAAAATAACAGATCCTAATCCAAATGCATATCTTTCATCAAGAAATGAGCTAGCAAAAGCCTCACATTCAGATCTACTATGCTTTAGCGAACCAATTTTTACTACTCCGCTTCCCCATTTTTCTTGTGCTTCTAAAACTTGGTCTTTTGTAATCATGATTTTAATTTAATTTGTGTTAAAATTTGGCATGCAAGATATTTAATTTTTATTAAAAATTATAATATTTTTTATCAATTCTCTGCTATTAAATTGGTGTTAAAAATTATACCAAATTGTAAAAATGTTTTAGCTATTGATTGTGTTTCTTGCCTCAACAAACCAAATTGAAAATCTATATTATTGGCATATTTATAACCAACACCTCCATATAGTCTATTACGATCAAAAAAAGTTTTTTCTCCATTTACAAAAAGTTCATTGTAAATACCCAAATATGTCGTGCCTTTTTCAATTTTTTGGCTATTTAAGGGCAAAAACAGCATCAACCTATATCGAAAACGAGTTTTAAAGTTTTCCTCTATGAATCTTTGCTCGAAACGGTACCTATGCTCAAATTTTATCCTACCCAAAAAACTTGTAGTTAAGAATTGTTGCCATATCCTATGTTCTTCAGTTTCTGGACTTGTTCTTTCAGATTCATATAAATGGTTACCAATATGTGCATATCCCAGGGTAGCAAATGCATTTGGTTTAAAGTGATAATTTAGCCCTGTTCTTAGTAAAAGCTGTTCAATGTTTGTTGGACTTATAGTGTGATTTCTGTATTGTACTTCCGTGTGCAGGCTGAATTTTTCATTGATTTTATTAGTGCCAAAATACATTAACCAATTTCCCTTATCATTTTGAGCACTGAGGGAAAGAAAAGAAAGCGATGAAATTAATGCAATGTTTATTACTGTTCTCATGGATTCATATTTTGATAGCAAATATAAAAAAGGAAATATTAATTTGTCCATTCCAATTGATATAAGTTTACTATATTTATATGCTCAAATTTTTATGAAAAATTTAACACAGTTTAATTACAAACTAAATTTTATGAAAAGAATAATTTATTCCTTTTTTATAACTACACTGTGCACTTCTTTTGCCTTTTCACAAACATTTTCAGTTTCAGGAACAGTCAAATCAAGCGCTGACAATATGCCTTTACCAGGTGTAAATATTTTAGTGAAAAATACAACCAATGGTACAATTACTGATTTTGATGGAGCTTTCAATTTAAGCAGCGTTTCATCCAGTTCCATATTGGTTTTTACCTATGTTGGTTATAAAACTCAAGAAATACCCGCATCGTCTCAAATGATGGTTTTGTTAGTAGAAGACAATGAATCTTTAGATGAAGTTATTTTAATTGGCTATGGTTCTAAAAATAAAAAAGATTTAACGGGGTCCGTTTCAATGGTTAAGTCAGAAACAATTGAAAAACTTAAACCAGTTGACGTGGCACAGGCTTTGCAAGGTAGAGCTTCAGGGGTGTCAGTGACGACATCATCTGGATCACCTGGTAGTGGTTTTAGGGTTTTGGTAAGAGGTATTAGTAGTAATTCTGACAATGATCCACTTGTAGTGGTTGACGGATACATAGCATCCTTGAACAGTATTAATCCAGACGACATTGAGTCTTTAACTGTATTAAAGGATGCTCAGGCAGCAATTTATGGTATTGAGGGAGCGAATGGGGTTATTTTGGTGACTACAAAAAAAGGGTCTAAAAATTCATCACCAAAGGTTTCTTACAATGTTTACTCAGGCACACAAGAAACCTCAAAAAAACTTTCTTTATTAAATAACATAGAATATGCAGCAATTATAAACGAGAGTTATGCGGCAAATGGGCAAACTTTACCATATCCCAACCTCAATGAGCTGGGGAATAATACAAATTGGCAAGACAATTTATTTAGTTCAGCTTGGATGACAAATCATAATGTTAGCCTTTCAGGAGGGACTGAAAGTGTAACCTACTACTTAGGCGCTTCTCATTTAACTCAAGACGGAATTATAGCAAAGGACAAATCTAATTTTGTACGAGATAATGTTAAGTTAAGTTTATCTGTGGACATAAATGATAAGCTAAAATCTTCACTAAATCTTAACTATTTTGCGAATAAAAGAAAAACTATCAATGAATCTGGATTAGGATCTGTCCTGTTCAATGCCATCAGTTATTCGCCTTTATTTAGTTTAAATCAAGAGGATTTAGGAGGATTGTTTGGTAATGAAATTATAAATCCATTTTCGCAGATTAGAGATACCTATAACTCTTACTTTGGTAATAGTGTTGAAGGTAACTTTCAATTAGATTACAAAGTTTATGACGGCTTAACTGCCACGACAAGGATTGGTTTCAAATCCTACAGCGACAAAGGAAAATCTTTTTCACCTATTGTGAATTATGGTGCAGGTAAGGTTTTTAACACTGATAGAAGTACTGTGAGTCAAAATAAGCAACAGTATAATTCATACACGTGGGACACATTTATTAATTATAAGAACACTTTTTTTGAGAACCATAATGCTGAGTTAACATTTGGTATGGCTGTAACTAATGATTGGGGTGATGGTTTGTTTGCTACAGGTTTTGATGTTCCTAATAATTCGTGGGAATTTGCAGATATTGCCTTAACTACAGGAACAAGCGATGCAAGGGAAACAGGTTCTTATACATATGACAATAGACTATTGTCTTATTTTACCAGATTTGAATATGATTATAAAGGTAAATACTTGTTATCTGCAATGTTAAGGCGTGATGCTTCTTCTGCATTTGACAGGGATTATAGAGTTGATCATTTTAATTCTATAACAGCAGGGTGGAAAGTTTCTGACGAAGAATTCTTTCAAAATATTGATTTTATAAATTTTTTGAAATTAAGAGCAAGTTATGGTACTTTGGGTAATCTTGTTGGTAATGATTTGTATAGAGCCACTTTAAGTGGAGAAGCTACTTATGTTTTTGATAATTTGCTCACAAATGGAACAGCTTTAGGCCCACTTCCTAACGCAGTTGCTTCTTGGGAAACTGCTGAGAAATTGGATATAGGGCTTGATTTACAGCTTTTTGATCGCAAGTTAGATATTGTAGCAGACTATTTTTCTGAGGACAGAATTGATCTTCTCATTCCTGGTTTACCTTTTTCAGGTATTTTAGGGGCTTCGGCTCCCGGATCAGGGACTCCTGTTGTAAATGCTGGTACAACCAGAACAAAAGGATTTGAACTAATGATTAATTATAAAGATCAAGTTAATAAAGACCTTTCTTATCAACTTGGCTACAACATAACTCAACTTGACGGCGAGGTGATTTCAATTAACTCTGATGTAGCTTTGGAAGGTGGATCATTTGGAATTGGTCAACTTGCCCCATCTCGCATGGAAGTTGGTCAACCTATAGGTTACTTTTATGGACTTAAAACTGACGGAATTTTTCAAAGTCAGTCTGAGGTTGATTCACATCCCTCGCAATCTGGTTTAGGTAATACTGCACAACCAGGTGACTTACGTTTTGTTGATGTAAATTCTGATGGTATAATTGATGCCAATGACAGAACTTTCATTGGTAAGCCTCTCCCAGATTATATTATGGGCTTCAATTTGGCGATTGAATACAGAGATTTTGATTTTTCTGCATATGCTTATGCTGAACTTGGGAAGGATATGGTTCGTAATTATGAAAGAGATCAACCCAATGTAAATAGACTTGACTATTATCTTGACAGATGGACTGGGCCCGGTACAAGCAATGAGGTTCCAAGGGCTACGGTTGGGGCAACTTCGAACAAGCTTTTTTCAGATTTTTTTGTCGAAGATGCATCATTCCTGCGAATTCAGAATATTCAGCTCGGATATACTTTACCGCTTGTTGAGAATACATTTATTTCAAAGTTTAGAGCTTATATTTCAGTTAATAACCCAATTACTTTCTCTAAGTATAAGGGGTTTGATCCTGCAGCAACTACTGGGAATGCAATTGGAGGAGGAATTGATCCGGGGTTTTACCCAGTCACAAGACAATTTTTATTAGGATTTAATATATCATTTTAAAATAAGTAATTATGAAAATTAACAATAAACACATATTAATAGCAATCTTTGGATTATCCGTGTCATTAAGTTTCTTATCGTGTGAAGATGAGTATCTCGATCAGGAGCAAAATTATTTAATTGACTCTGAAAACTATTTTAATTCTGAGGATGATTATTATTTAGCGCTTGTTGGAGCTTACGATCTTCTTCAAGCTACCTATGTTAATAATCTTCTAGGTGAAATTGCTTCTGATAATACCTTTTGTGGTGGTGAAAGTGCTACTGATGTTATTGGTTTTCAGCAAATTGATGACATGACTCACACTCCGGTAAACAGCAATCTAAGAGATGTTTGGAATTGGATGTTTGCTGGAATAAAAAGAGTAAATTATTTCTTAGAGTTTCAGGACAAAACAAACTTTCCAGGCCGAGAAAGTATGGTAGCTGAGGTTCGTTTTTTAAGGGCTTATTTTCATTTTGAACTTGTAAAATGGTTTGGTGGAATTCCAATTAAAGAATATGAAAACGCGCTTCTAGGTCAAGGTAAAAGATTCTCTCCTGGTGATGAAACTTTAGTGCCTAGATATTCGGTTGATGAAGTATATGCCTTAATCGAAACTGATTTAATTCACGCTGTAAATAACCTTGAATATTCTGCTCCTCAAATAGGTAGAGTCACCAAGGGTGCAGCACAAGCACTTTTGGGAAAGGCTTATTTATATCAAGACAAATTTAATGAAGCCGCAAATGTTTTGGAAAACCTAATCAACAATGGACCTTACCAGTTATCTGCCAATTATGCTGAAATTTTTGAAAATCAAGGAGAAAACGGCGTAGGATCAGTGTTTGAAGTTCAGTACACAGATGGAGAGGGTGCTGGATTTGGTTGTTTACAATGTAGCGAAGGAAATGTTGCTGTTGGGTTCATGGGAATTAGAAATCATACTGGACCTGTATATGATTCAGGCTATAGCTTTAATGTTCCAGTTCAAGAAGCTTATGAAGCTTATTCCCCAGGAGATTTAAGGCGAGATGTGGCAATTCTTGATATAGTAGCTTGGGCAAGTTCAACAGGTGCTGGATACGTTGAAGGGTATGAGCATACTGGATATTATAATCGAAAATATTTGCCTAGAAAAGGTGATCAAAACATTGGAGATCAAAATCTAACAAATCCAAATAATTATAGATCTATCCGTTATGCAGATGTATTGTTAATGGCAGCTGAAGCTTTGAATCGTGGAGGTATTGATGACATAAGAGCACAGGAATACTTGAATTTAGTAAGAGAGCGTGCCTTTGGTAATAGCAATAATAACATTACATTGAGTGGATCTTCTTTAACTGATGCCATTTATGAAGAAAGGCGATTGGAGCTTATGGGAGAAGGTCATCGCTTTTTTGATTTAGTTAGAACTGGAAGAGCTTCCGATGCTATTGATGGTTTTATTTCTGGTAAACACGATGTCTTTCCAATTCCTTTTGAAGAAATTCAGTTTTCTGCAGGTAATTGGAACCAAAATCCAAATTATTAAAAAAAAACAATGATGAATATGATAAGATATACAATTGGTTTATGTTTGATTGCAATGACAGTTTTTACATGTGCTGATGACGAAAAAAATATTGATTTTCTCAACAGCGCTTCAGCACCTTCTGAGCTTGATATGCAATTTCATGTTACACAGGACAATACAGGATTAGTAACAATAACCCCC
Organism: Flavobacteriaceae bacterium; assembly: GCA_002721175.1. Classification (GTDB taxonomy): domain Bacteria; phylum Bacteroidota; class Bacteroidia; order Flavobacteriales; family Flavobacteriaceae; genus UBA3537. The sequence continues at coordinate 38,572 of PBJR01000007.1, forward strand.
TTGGGAGAAGGAGTAGTAGTTTTTGATATTGATTTTGGAGATGGAACAGAGGAACCTGTTTCTATCGAAAATGGAGAAAGTGTAACTCATGTCTATGAGGAAGGAACCTATACAGTTTCTGCAACAGCATATGGGGTTACGGGTCTTTCTTCTACAATAAGTAAAGAATTGGTTGTATCATTTCAGGCCCCAACAAATATTTCAGTAAATATTGAAAATGATCCTTTTGTGTCAAAGCAAGTTAATGTGACTGTAAGTGCTGATTTTGCTGTATACTTTGAGGTTTACTCCGGGGAGACAGGAGTCACAGACCCTGTTACAGCAAATATTGGTGAAACAGCCATTGTTCAGTACAATGAAGCTGGATTTTATGATATTACAATAGTAGTTTTAGGTGCTGCCATTGAAACTCTAACTTATGTTGAGGAAAATTATGAAGTAACAGAAATTCTTGCACCGACTGAATCTGCTCCAACTCCTCAACCTAGACAACCAGAAGATGTAGTTTCTATTTTCAGTGATGCTTATTCCAATGTTACACTGGATGAACTTCCTACAAGCTGGTCTTCTAGTGATTTTAATGCAACAATTATTGGATCTGATAACGTATGGCACCTTAGTAATATTGATTTTGTAGGTATTGTTACTAATTATTCTCAAGGTATTGATCTTTCGCAGATGGAAATGATGCACATCGACTATTGGGTGCCAGACGGTGTTAGCAATGAATTAATGGTTAAAATTGTTAATACCATTGATGGCGGAGAGGACATCGAGTCGCTAGGCAATACAGTCAGCGGTTCATGGCAATCTGTCGATTTGGATATGACTGGTTTTGATGGTGGGGATTTGGCTAACAAACAAAAGATAACTCAGCTATTAATTGACTCAGATGGAATTGCGTCAAATGTTTACATAGATAATTTTTATTTTTACAGAGCACCATCTGAGCCTTTAACATCTCCTTTAACGGGCACATGGCAAGTAGCGCCAGAAGCGGGATCGTTGGGTGTTGGTCCAACACAGGGAGCGACTAATTGGTGGTCGATTGATGCGTCTGGTGTTTCTGAAAGAGCTTGCTATTTTGATGACACCTATGTTTTTGGTACCGATGGTAGTTTTACTAATGTTTTAGGAGAGGAGACATGGCTCGAGGGTTGGCAAGCTGGTTTTGATGGTTGCGGTACCCCCGTTGCTCCACATGATGGATCCAATCCAGCAACATATACTTTTGATGAATCTTCAGGAACTATTACTATTGTTGGTGAAGGAGCCTATATTGGTTTACCAAAAGCGCATAATGGTGGTGAAGACGGAAATCCAGTTAATGATACCATTACGTATTTAGTAGAGTTTGTTGATAATAATACAATAATTGTTGATATAGAAGCTGGTTCAGGAGTTTGGTGGAGATATCATTTAGTAAAAAATTAAATTTATAATTATGAAAAATTTAAAATATTTATCATTTCTGACTATTTTTCTGTTATTTTCTGCTTGTGAAGAGGATAACTACGAATTTGGTCCGATAACTTCTCCCACTAATTTGCAAGTCAATGTTGAAATAGTTGGATCTAGCAGTGAAAATCCAAATGGTGACGGGACTGGTGTAGTGTATTTCACCGCTTCTGCAGAAAATGCAATTTCTTATGAATTTATTATAGATGGAGAGTCAATTGCGGTAACAACTTCAGGAATTTTAGAGCATACGTTCTACACTGTTGGAGTAAATTCTTACGAAGTTATTGTCATTGCAAGTGGTACTGCTGGTAATTCTACTTCAACTGCACTTTTAGTTGAAGTCTTAGCTACTTACGAACCTCCAGCTGATCTTGTTGAAGTTCTTACTGGCGGAAGTTCCAAAACATGGCGTGTGAAATCAGATGTGCAAAATCATTTCGGCTTGGGTCCTCCAGGAGGTCTAATCCCATGCGAGTGGTATGGCGCCGGTCCTGAAGAGAAAACAGGAGTTGGAACATACGATGATCGTTGGATTATTAATTCAGATGGAACTATTAATCACGTGACAAATGGAACTATTTTTGGGAGAACAGCACAAGTCCATGCAGATTTAGGAAATAATGGAACGGGGTCAACTGACGGAGCTGATATACTGAATTACGAGTATGCAGATTATACTGAAAGCTGGGTAATAACAGACCCTGGACAAATTTCTATTAATCTTAGTGGAAATATGTTCTTTACTTATTATACCGGGGGAGATCATGTTTATGAAATTTGGGACTACAATGACAATGAATTATATTTAAAAACATTGGACGGTGCCGCTGAATTTACTTGGTGGTTTATTTTGGTGTCTGATTAAATAGAATTTTATGCAGAAAAAAATTGGCCTAAATATATTATTCCTATTATCATCTTTGACTTGTATTATTTCTTGTTCTTCTGGTGGAGATTCTTCATCAAACAGCCAACAAAATGATGTTGTTTATAAATTTTTGGCATGTTCAGAAAATACTCAAGAACTTTATTTTGATCAAACTCAGTTTGATCAAAATTATGGAAGTCCGAATACAAGTTCTAATCTTAACTGGGGTAGCGATGATGGTTGTTATTTTTTTGATAGTACAATTACCCAACCTGCAACCAATTTATCAATAAGTGAAGTTTCGTCTATAAATAACTTTGAGGGATGTGATTGTAATGGCGTTTCAAACTTAATTGTAAATGTTACTATACAAGGCCAAGACAATGAAAATGAATATGGAGATGGTTCAGGTGTCTTTTTTGGCTCAGCTTCAGCGGATAACGCAGTAAATTATGGATTTAGAATTGGTAATACGGGAGATGAAACACAAAATTCTGATGGAAATTTTTCATTCACGCTTACTGAGCAAGGTTTAAATCAATTCCCATTTTACGTATATGCTTACTCTGAAGACGGAACGTCAATTTCTAAAATTATAAATCTTTCTATTTATGTTGAAGGTAATGGCGGTTCTGGAAACAACGATGTTCTTGTATGGTTTGATGACTTTGATGGTACTGGGCCTGTAGATAGCTCTAAATGGACAACTGAGACTGGCGGAGGTGGTTGGGGAAATCAAGAAGTACAAATATATACATCAAGCTCAAACAATGTGAGGAGAGAAGCTGGCATTCTAAAAATTAAAGTTATCAAGGGGTCTGATGGGAACTTTACTTCAGCACGCATAAAGACCCAAGATAAATTTGAGTTTAAGTATGGTCGTGTTGAAATTCGAGCAAAGTTGCCTTCTGTACAGGGCAGTTGGCCAGCTTTGTGGATGTTAGGTGCTAACTACCCTGAAGTTGGTTGGCCTCAATGTGGTGAAATTGATATAATGGAACAGTTTCAAAATAAATCAAAAGTTCAATCTACTCTACATTGGAAATTAGCCAACGGCAATAGAGCAGAGTACGGATTAGATGTAACCAATACAACTTCTACAGATTTTCATGTGTATGCAATGGAATGGACTTCGTCAAGTATTAGAACTTACCTAGATGGTAATGAATTTTTCTCGATGAATATCAATGGCGCGGGGCCATATTTTCCTTTTAATGAAGATTTTTTCTTCATTTTTAATGTGGCGATGGGGGGTACGAATGGGGGTGAAATTGATCCCAACTTGAACGAGGGTTACATTGATGCTATGGAGGTCGACTATATTAGGGTTTATCAATAGTTGTTTGTAATGTAATTTTGAATATTGATTATCATTAGAAAAATATCCTTCTTTTTATTTTTTTTAATTCAAATTACTGAGTCTTTAAAAAGTCAAGAATCATTGATTTTTTTTGATGATTTCAGTAATTCTTCTGTTGATTTAAATTATTGGAATTATGAATTAGGAGATGGATGCCCTGAACTTTGTGGGTGGGGTAATCTAGAATCTCAAATATATACTAAAAACAATATTTTAAATAAAAACAATAAATTAATAATTAAGGCCACTAAACAAGATCAGACATATTTTTCTGGTCGATTAAACACTAAAGGTAAAATAGAATTTCGATACGGGATCGTTGAAGTAAGAGCAAAATTACCAAAGGGGAAAGGTGTTTGGCCAGCTATTTGGATGTTGGGATTCGATATTGATGAAATTCCTTGGCCAGCTTGCGGTGAAATTGATATTATGGAATATGTTGGTAAGAATCCAAGTGAAATTCATACAACCGTTCATACAAGTGATAGTTACGGTGATTCAAAAAATACCAAGGTCATAAATTTAAAAAATATTGAAAATGATTTTCATATTTATTCAATAGATTGGAACGAAAATCGAATAAATTTTTTAATTGACAACAATATTGTTTACAGGTTTTCTCCAGACACAAAAACAGATGAAATTTGGCCTTTTGACAAGCCTTTTTATCTAATTTTAAATTTAGCAATTGGTGGAAGATTCGGAGGATTTGAAATTGATGATAGTATATTTCCTCAGGAGTTTATAATTGACTATGTTAAAGTTTATAAGCGAAATTAGTTTTTTAAGAACTCTTCAATTTTTTTATTAATAATTTGAGTTGCCCCTTTATTAGCCACAATAAATTCTTTGTTTTTATTACCGCACTCTTGACGAACTTTTTTATTGTCAATAAAATAATTTAAACACTTTTGAAATTCCTTATAATTCCTTACGCTTTTCATTCCACCGTTACTAATCATATCGACAGCTTCAGGAAATTTTTTGTAATTTTTACCAATTATTATCGGAATTCCATAAACAGCTGCTTCTAACGAATTGTGAAGACCATTATTTCCCATACCGCCGCCTACGTAAGCGATATTTGCATATTTATATAATTGTTTTAAAATACCAATACAATCAACAATCAAAGTCTCCTTTTGGTGAATTGATTTATTATCAAAATCTGAGTAAAGCTCAGCTGTATTTTTAAATTTATTTTTTAGTTTGATTATTTCTTTAGAATTAATTTCATGGGGCACTACTATAAGCTTTATTTTATTGGGATTTTTATTTATGTATTGAATCAATAGTTCATGGTCTTGTTGCCAAGTACTTCCAGCAATCAAACAGGTTTTTTTGTCAATAAACTTTTCAATAGATTCAAAATTTACTTTTTTTTCCAGCTGTTGTAATACGCGATCATAGCGCGTATCGCCGCAAACTGATACTTCGTTTATTCCAATTGATTTAAGTAACTCTTTTGAGTCTTCGTCTTGTGTAAAAATCTGATCAAAAGTTAACAGAACTTTACTTAAGAGTCTGCCATACCATTTAAAAAAATAATGGTTAGGTCTAAATAATGCTGATATTAAAAAAACTTTAGCATCACAATTGCTGAGTATTTTTAAATAGTTCGGCCAGAGCTCATATTTTACGAAAACAGCCATTTTTGGGTTCAAAATTTTTATGAAATTAATTGCATTTTTTTTTGTATCCAAGGGTAGATAGACTGTTAACGGAGTTAAATAATTATCTTTTTTTATTTCATATCCAGAGGGTGAAAAAAAGGAAAGGACTATTTTTACTTTGGGATATTTTTTTTTAAAAAACTCAAAAATAGGTAAGCCTTGTTCATATTCGCCTAATGAAGCGCAGTGAAACCAAAAAATCTGATCTTTAGGTTTAATACTTGATTTTAAAAATTTAAAAGTTTTTTCTCTCCCAATAACTCCCTTTTTTATTTTTTTACTAATAAAAGCTAATGGAACAATTAGAACACTTACGAGCTGAATTATAAAATTATAAATTGTGAACAATCAATTATGTTTTGGACAAAAATACATTGTTTATACTAATTTTGGTATTTGCGCTCTTCTAATTTTGTATTTTTGTTAATCAATTGTTGTAAAGTAATATCCATTAGCAATATGAAAAAAATACAAATGGTTGACCTTGGTGGCCAATATCAAAAGATTAAATCTGAAATTGGCAGCTCAATAAATGAAATTTTAGAATCTTCTGCATTTATCAATGGTCCAATTGTAAAGGAGTTTCAGCTAAATCTTGAAAATTATTTAGGCGTTAATCACGTTATTCCCTGCGCTAATGGTACTGATGCACTTCAAGTTGCTATGATGGGTTTAGGCTTGAAGCCAGGCGATGAGGTTATTACAGCTGATTTTACTTTTGCCTCAACCGTTGAAGTAATTGCACTTTTAGGACTTACCCCCGTACTGATTGATGTGTGTCCGAATTTATTTACCATCAACGTTGAGGAAATTGAAAAAGCTATTACAGCAAGAACTAAAGCAATAGTCCCCGTCCACTTGTTTGGCCATTGTGCAAACATGGAGGCAATAATGAATATCGCTGAAAAATATAAATTATTCGTTATTGAAGATTGTGCTCAATCAATGGGAGCGGAATATTTATTTTCAAATGGTAAAAAATTAAAATGCGGAAATATAGGCCATGTTTCAGCTACATCTTTTTTCCCATCAAAAAATTTGGGATGTTATGGCGATGGTGGAGCAATTTTCACTAACGACGACGAATTGGCTTACAAAATGCGGGGTATAGTAAATCATGGGATGTATAAACGATATCATCACGATGTGGTTGGAGTAAATTCTCGTTTAGACTCTATTCAAGCTGCTGTTTTAAATGCTAAGCTGCCACATTTAGATAATTATAATAGAGCACGGCAAATTGCTGCGAACAAGTATTCTGAAAGACTTAAGGACATATCTTTGTTAATTTTACCAGATGTAAGGTATCACAATAGTGATAATTCTGAATCATATAATTGCCATGTTTTCCACCAATACACAATCAGGCTCGTTGGGGGCGACCGAGATAATTTGGTAAAATATTTGAATTCTAAGGATATACCTTGTGGAGTATATTATCCAATACCTCTACACAAACAAAAAGCTTATAGCGACGAGAGATATGACGAGTCTAATTTTAAAATAACCAATCAAATCTCCGACGAGGTCTTTTCTCTTCCAATGCATACTGAACTCTCAGACGATCAAATTGATTATATCACTGATAATATTAGAAATTATTTTTCTTAGTCAGCTTTCTTTTGGTATTTTTCTGTGAAGCTTGCAATGAGTATTAAAATCATACCAGTAGTCACACACATATCCGCAAAATTGAATATTCCTGTTTTAATATTTTCACTAAATTCCATATATAAAAAATCAGTAACGGAACCATATCTATAGCGATCATATAAATTTGCAAACCCCCCACCCACAATTAGGCTCAGCCCAGTTATACTCATAGTATTAAGTGTTTTATCAGTGAACAGGTAATACAAAACAAATAGTAATACTGTAATTGGAAGAATTAGAAGTAAAATTATTTTCACACTTGGGTTTAGCTCACTTCCCATTCCAAGAAAGGCGCCTTCATTTTCAACATTCATCAGCTGTAGTTGTTTTCCAAAAATTTCAGTTTTACTGTTAAATTTATAATTACCAGGAAGTTGGCTATGTATAGTCTCAATTTGGGGTTCAATTTGTAATCTAACTATTTTTTTTGTGTATTGATCAAATCCAAAGCAAAGGAAGATCATTAGCGCTATGTAAACTTGCTTTTTTTTCATTTTAGTTATCATATATTGCATTAAAAGTAGTTAAATCATTGTTGATTTTTCGAACCATACCTTGCAGAACTTTTCCAGGTCCAACTTCTGTAAAACTCTTCGCACCGTCAGCTATCATTCTTTCAATGGATTGAGACCACCTTACTGGAGCTGTTAATTGAGCAATTAAATTTTCTTTTATTTCTGAAGTATCAATTACAGCTTTGCCTGAAACATTTTGATAAATAGGGCAAATTGGATTTTTGAAACCAGTTTTTTTGATGGCATTTGCAAGTTCCTCGCGTGCAGGTTCCATTAATGGTGAGTGAAAAGCTCCACCCACAGGAAGGACTAAAGCTCTTCTAGCTCCTCTTGACTTTAAAATTTCACAAGCTTTGTTTATTGAATCGACTGATCCAGAAATCACTAATTGTCCTGGACAATTATAATTTGCAGGTACAACATCATCTAGTTTATCACAAACCTCCTCAACAATTAAATTATCCAGACCAAGTACAGCCGCCATTGTTCCTTGATTTGATTCACAAGCCTTTTGCATGGCTTTTGCTCTTTGAGCAACAAGTTTTAGCCCACATTCAAAATCGAGAGAATTATTAGCCACAAGTGCAGAAAATTCGCCGAGCGAATGTCCAGCAACCATATCAGGCTTAAAGTTATTCTCTAAAATTTTTGACAAAACCACTGAGTGCAAAAAAATAGCAGGTTGTGTAACATTAGTTTGTTTTAGCTCTAATTCGTTTCCTTCAAACATTATTTTCGTTATTTCAAAACCTAAGATATCATTTGCATTATTGAAAAGAGTTCTAGCTTTTTTAGATTTGTCGTAAAAAGATTTTGCCATTCCGGGGAATTGTGAACCTTGACCAGGAAAAATAAAAGCTTTCATAATTTACAGGTTTATTTTTTTATATGTGATAAAACTAAAGTCATAGGCGTGGTTTTCATCTTTAAATATTTCTTCTCTATTGACCTCTATCCATTTTTCATGATCAATTTTTGGGAAAAAGGTGTCACCTACGAAAGTTGAGTGTACGAGTGTTAATTCAATTACTGAAGCATATTTTAGAGCCTGGTCATAAATTTCACCACCACCAATAATGAATGGCTGATCATCATCAACCACAGATTCAATAGCTTCTTCTAATGAATTAACTACTATTACTCCAGGTGGAGCAGGATAATTTTTTTGTCTTGTAATTACAACGTGTATTCTATTAGGAAGTGGCTTTTGGAAACTTTCAAATGTTTTCCTACCCATTATAATGTGGTGACCAGAAGTAAGATTTTTAAACCGGCTTAAATCTCTTTTTAAATACCACACTAGATCATTATCTTTTCCAATCACCTGATTTTCTGAAACAGCTACTATTATAGTAAATATGGGTTTTTTCATAACTTGAGATAGATTTAAAACTCGAGTGTTATAATTAATTTCTAGTAGAGATCACACCGAAACCTTCCCTTTGATGTGAGGATGTGGATCGTAGTTAATCAATTTAAAATCTTCAAATTTAAAGTCAAAGATATTTTTGACCTTATTATTTATTTTAATAGTTGGTAATTTCCTGGGCTCTCTGCTTAACTGTAATTTCATTTGATCAAAATGATTGTTGTAAATATGAGCATCACCAAATGTGTGAATGAAATCGCCAGGCTCTAAATCACAAACTTGGGCTATCATCATAGTTAATAGTGAATAGGAAGCAATATTAAATGGGACACCTAAAAATACATCGGCACTTCTTTGGTATAACTGGCAAGAGAGTTTGCCCTTGTTAACATAAAATTGAAAGAAAGCATGACAAGGTGGTAGAGCTGCTTTTCCGCTCGCAATATTAATTTCAAATGATTTAGAATTGTCGGGTAAAACAGACGGATTCCAAGCTGAAATTAAGTGCCTTCTACTACTTGGANTATCATTTAAGTTTTTAATCAAGTTTGATATNTGATCAATTCCGTCATTATTCCAATTTCTCCACTGAAAGCCATANACAGGNCCAAGATCTCCNTTAGAATCTGCCCACGCATTCCAAATATTTACCCCATTATCCTTTAAGTATTTTATATTTGTATCGCCTTTTAAGAACCACAAAAGCTCGTAAATTATTGATTTTAAATGAAGTTTTTTCGTGGTAACCATNGGAAATCCNTCTGAAAGGTTAAACCTCATTTGATANCCAAAGATACTTTTAGTACCAGTTCCNGTNCTATCTTCCTTAAGTGCTCCGNTGTTGAGAACGTGTTCAACTAAGTTTAAATACTGTCTCATAAAATCAATTAGTAAAAATAATTAATAGTGTCAATCTGGGTTATAAAAAAAGTAAAAGTTATTAACTTTTTAACCAACTATCATTCCAACCATAGTTGCAGATAATAGTGAAGCAATTGTTCCTCCAATTAGAGCTTTAAATCCAAATTTAGATAAATTTTTTCTTTGACTAGGCGCTAGTGATCCAATACCTCCAATTTGAATACCAATTGATGAAAAATTTGCAAAACCACAAATCATATAAGTTGCAATNACAATTGATTTTGGATCTAACATTTCTCTAATTTTTATAAAGTTTTCATAAGCAATAAACTCGTTAATAGATACTTTAATTCCAAGTAATTGCCCCATCAATGTGCTGTCTTCTGCTGTAACTCCAATAATCCACATTAGAGGAGCAAATAAGTAGCCAAGAATGAATTCTAGATCTAGAGATTCATAATATTTTGTGTTTTCAGCTATAATAACATTAAGATTGGTAATGTCTCCAAAAAATCCTAAAATGTAGTTTATCATTGCCACAAAAGCGATAAAGACTAATAGCATTGCAGCAATATTTGCAGCTAATTTTAGTCCTTCAACAGTTCCGTTAGCGACTGCATCCAGAAAGTTTACTCCAAATTTTTTATTTGAAATATCTATTTTAGTATTAACCTTTTCAGTTTCAGGGTATAATATTTTTGAAATTACAATTGCCCCAGGAGCTGCAATAACCGATGCTGTCAATAAATGTTTTGCATAAAATAATTCTAAATATTCATCACCTCCACCCAAAAATTTTATATAAATAGCAAGAACTCCACCTGCTACAGTTGCCATTCCTCCAATCATAACTAATAAAATCTCAGATTTTGACATTTTTTCTAAGTATGCCTTTATCATCAAAGGAGATTCAGTTTGACCTAAAAAAATATTTCCAGCAACACTTAAGCTCTCTGGCCCAGAAATTCCCAAAATTTTTGATAAAATAATTGCCAATAATTTGACAACTTTTTGAATTATTCCAAAATAAAATAAAACTGAAGTTATAGCAGAAAAGAAAATTACAGTAGGTAAAATTGTAACTATAAATGTTATAAGCTGATCTCCTATTTGATCACCTCCCAATGGCGCAAATAAAAATGAAGTGCCCTCCATTGTAAAATCTAAAATTTTAATAAAAATTTTTCCAGCAAATTCAAATATATTTTGAACCCAAGTTAATTTTAGAATACATATTGCAAGTATTAATTGAAGTCCTAATCCAGCAGAAGCAGTTTTCCAATTAATTTTCTTCCTATTATTACTAAGTAAAATGGAAATTCCAACAAGGGCAATAATTCCTAAGAGACCGCGAAGGATACTTTCAAAGTTGAATCCCTCACTTTCAATAATTTTAGTTGAAGCCTCACTGGCGAATGAAATTTGACAAAATATTAAACTAAATAAGATTAAGAACATTTTCATTTACTTGCTGTAAGATTATTTTTTATTTTCTTTTTGAAATTTCATCCCTCAATTTAACAGCAAGTTCATAATCTTCTTCTTGAACCGCTTTTTTTAGTAGATTTTTCAGCTCTGAAACTGATTTCTTTTTAAAAAAATCATCATTTATATCAGCCTTAGATTTCTTTAATTCTTTGTCCTTTAGAACTAGTTCTTTTTCATTTTTTTCAACTTCTTTTTCCGAATCAATATTTAAAATTACTCCCGCTTTTTCCAATATATTTTTGTAAGTAAAAATAGGGGCTGAAAAACGCAATGCTAGAGAAATTGCGTCACTTGTTCTAGCATCAATAATTTCTTCTTTGCTATCGTTTTCGCATATTAGAGAAGAGTAGAAAACTCCGTCAACTAATTTATGAATGATCACTTGTTTTACAATTACTCCAAAGCAGTCAGCGAAGTTTTTAAACAAATCATGTGTCAATGGTCTTGGCGGGCGTATGTCTTTTTCAAGGGCAATTGCTATAGATTGAGCTTCAAATGCTCCAATAACTATTGGTAATTTACGTTTACCATTTTCTTCACTCATTATGAGAGCATAGGCCCCACTTTGTGTTTGGCTGTAAGAAATTCCTTTTATATTTAATCGGATTAAACTCATCGTTTACATTGACAAATAAAAATTTTAATTCCTAAAATACCAAACTTCTACGAGATTTATTTTACAAATCAATTGGCTTCTGACTTAAATACCTTTAATTTTTCAATTAATTTAGGGACAACTTCAAAAGCATCTCCTACTATTCCATAATCTGCTGCTTTAAAGAATGGCGCATCTGGATCTGTGTTTATAACTACCTTTACTTTTGAAGAATTTACACCTGCTAGATGTTGTATGGCACCAGAGATTCCAATGGCAAAATAGAGATTACAGGCAACGGGTTTTCCTGTTTGGCCCACATGCTCACTGTGAGGCCTCCAGCCTAAATCCGAAACGGGTTTTGAGCAAGCTGTGGCAGCACCCAACACATTAGCTAGTTCTTCAATTAGATTCCAGTTTTCTGGACCTTTTAGACCGCGTCCTCCTGAAACAACTATTTCAGCATCTGCTATCGAAACTTTATCTGTAACTTTATCAACAGACTTGCTACTAATGTTAGGGCTTAAAGTTTGGGGAACGAAAACTTCTTTAGCCGAATTATTTGGTTTCTTAATCAAACCAAACGCATTATTTGATAGACCAATTATCTTAATATCAGTTTTAATTTCAGTTTGTGAAAAAGCTTTGTTTGAAAAAACGCTGCTCTTTAACATAAACGGGCTTAACGATGTTGGAAGTTCTACCACATTTGGGACATAACCTGCCTGTAAATTCACTGATAGAGTTGGCGCAATGTATTTGCTATTGGCGCTGTTGCTCAAAACAATAATTTTTGAATTTTCTTTTTCTGCTACTTGTTTTAATGAATCAGCATAAATTTCGTTATTAAACTCACCAACTCCATCTATTTTTATAATTTTTTCAATCCCATACTCGTTTAGAACTGAATCTTCGTTAGTATTGAATAAAACAGCTACTAAAGAGTAATTTGTATTATCAGCAAGTGCACGCGCATATGATGCTACTTCAAGGGAGCTTTTTTTTACAATTCCCTTTTCGGATTCTATGTATGCTAATATTGACGCTTTTTTTGTCATAACACTTTTGCTTCTGTATGTAATAAATTTATAAGATCATCAATTCTTTCTGAATCAATCATTTTTACAGCATTTTTGGATGCTGGTTTTTCGTATGAGCTACAATTTGTGTAATGGCTTGAGTTTATCGGATCAAGAATAATAAACGGTTTTTTTCTAGCCATCATTATACCTCTCATATTAGGGATTTTTAAATCACTTTCTTCAACCAGCCCCTTCTGACTAGCTATAACAAGTGGTAGTTTAGTTGATAATGTTTCTTTACCTCCATCTGTTTCACGAATCGCATTTACATCAGAATTATTAATCTCTATTGAAATACAATTATTTATAAAGCTAGCTCCAATGTTTGCTGCAATCATTCCTGGGACCATTCCCCCATTGTAATCAATGGATTCTCTACCTGCAATAATGAGGTCATAATTTCTCTCTTTAGCAATTTTTGATATTTCAGTTGATACAGAAAANGCNTCTTTAGGGTAAGTATTAATTCTAATCGCAGAGTCTGCNCCAATAGCTAATGCTTTTCTTAATGTTGGATCAGTTTCTGGTCCTCCAACATTAATAACATCAACTGTTGCACCTTGTTTTTCTTTGAACCAAATTGCTCTNGTTAATCCAAATTCGTCATTCGGATTAATCACATATTGAATTCCATTANTATCGAATTNGGTATTATTNTCCTTGAAATTTATTTTGGAAGTTGTATCAGGGACATGGCTTATACAGACTAAAATTTTCATTAAAAAGNTTAATTAAAATTACAAATCAAAATTACGAAAAAAAGATTTTATTTCCTATGCACGCATAGCAATTTTTTTTCTNAAATAGTTGACAAAATTTACATTGTTTATTATTATTTTTGCCAAAAGAATTTTATTTGTTTTAATNAAAATTCAGACTGATCATGAAAACAATACAATTTAGAGAAGCCGTGTGTGAGGCTATGAGCGAAGAAATGAGACGNGATGAAACCGTCTATTTAATGGGTGAAGAAGTAGCCGAATATAATGGNGCTTATAAGGCTTCAAAAGGNATGCTTGANGAATTTGGAGATAAAAGAGTTATTGANACACCAATATCTGAACTTGGATTTGCGGGTATAGCAGTTGGCTCTACGATGACAGGTAATCGCCCAATTGTTGAATTTATGACATTTAATTTTGCGCTGGTTGGTATTGATCAAATTATTAATAATGCTGCTAAAATACGGCAAATGTCAGGAGGACAATTTAAGTGCCCTATCGTATTTAGGGGTCCAACAGCNTCAGCTGGNCAANTAGCAGCTACTCACTCACAAGCTTTCGAAAGTTGGTTNGCCAATTGNCCAGGTTTAAAGGTTATAGTTCCTTCTAATCCATATGATGCTAAAGGNCTTTTGAAAGCGGCTATTAGAGATGATGATCCTGTTATATTTATGGAGAGTGAGCAAATGTATGGTGATAAGGGTGAAGTTCCAGAAGATGAATACATACTACCTATTGGAGTTGCAGATGTAAAAATTATAGGCTCTGACGTTACTATTGTATCTTTTGGAAAAATAATTAAAGAAGCATATGTTGCTGCGGAAAATTTAAAAAAAGATGGAATTTCTTGTGAGGTAATTGATTTAAGAACAATTCGTCCTCTTGACATAAAAAGTGTTATCNCATCTGTAAAAAAAACTAATAGATTAGTTATTCTTGAGGAATCTTGGCCATTTGGAAATATTTCAACAGAAATTACTTATCAAGTTCAAGAACAGGCTTTTGATTACTTGGATGCACCAATCATAAAAATTAATACTGCTGATACTCCTGCACCTTATTCTCCTGTTNTACTAAAGGAATGGCTTCCCAACAGCGAGGATGTTATAAAAGCTGTAAAAAAAGTTCTTTACGATTAAATTTTAACATGAATNTAAATAGGTTTTTCTATTGTTAATCANTTTATTACATTTGTGGCCTCAAAAAAATTATTTAAAATAAAATTATGGAAGATTTAATTATCTATTTGCCAATAGCTCTTGCAGTTTTAGGCTTAATTTANATGTGGATTAAGAGGATTTCAATATTAAAGCAAGATGCTGGAGATGGTAAAATGAAAGAGATTTCAGACCATATATATNTAGGTGCTCTTGCTTTTCTAAAAGCTGAATATAAATTANTGACGTTTTTTGTTTTAGGNTCAAGTTTGGCCTTGGCTGGAGTTGCTACTGTGGTAGATAGCACTGATTATCTAATAATAATAGCTTTTGTNGTNGGCGCATTTTTTTCAGCTTTCGCNGGNAATATAGGTATGAAAATTGCNACAAAAACAAATGTTCGAACAACTCAAGCAGCNAAANCNAGTTTNCCCCAAGCACTCAAAATATCTTTTGGAGGCGGNACTGTNATGGGACTTGGAGTAGCAGGTTTNGCAGTTTTAGGTCTTTCTGCATTTTTTATAATTTTCTTTCAATTGTTTATGAATGGAGAATGGGTTGCAGCAGAATATGCAGGTAANNTGAGAACACCGGGAGAGTTAATGACTATAGTTTTGGAAACATTAGCTGGCTTTTCCCTTGGCGCTGAATCCATAGCTTTATTNGCNCGTGTNGGTGGCGGGATTTACACTAAAGCAGCNGATGTAGGAGCAGATTTNGTTGGNAAAGTTGAAGCAGGAATACCNGANGACGATCCTCGTAATCCAGCNACAATAGCNGATAATGTTGGCGANAACGTTGGTGATGTTGCTGGNATGGGAGCAGATCTTTTTGGATCTTANGTNGCTACTGTTTTAGCAGCTATGGTTNTNGGTAATTACATAATAAAAGATATGGGTGGTAGTATNTCTGATGNNTTTGGNGGNATTGGNCCAATCCTTCTNCCAATGGCNATTGCTGGAGCTGGTATAATTATTTCAATAATAGGAACATTTCTTGTAAANATNAGTTCNAATGATGCNAAAGAATCTGAAGTNCAAAAGGCTTTAAATATNGGTAACTGGACATCAATTGNATTGGTNGGCCTNGCGTGTTTTGGTTTAGTTTCGTGGATGCTTCCTGAAACCATGCAAATGAAATTTTATGGTGAAGGTATNATGGATATATCCTCCTTGAGAGTTTTNTATGCCACAATTGTTGGTTTGATTGTTGGAGGTGCTATTTCTTCTTTCACTGAATATTACACAGGCTTAGGNAAAAAACCAATTTTAAATATAGTTCAGCAATCTAGCACTGGTGCAGCAACAAATATTATTTCTGGACTTGCTACNGGGATGATCTCTACTTTTTCNTCAGTTCTTTTATTTGCTTTAGCTATTTGGGCCTCTTACNCTCTTGCAGGATTTTATGGAGTTGCAATGGCAGCATCAGCAATGATGGCAACTACTGCAATGCAGCTTGCTATCGATGCGTTTGGACCAATCGCTGATAATGCCGGCGGTATTGCTGAAATGAGTGAACAAGATCCAATAGTAAGAGAGCGNACAGACATTCTNGACTCTGTAGGNAATACTACAGCTGCGACTGGTAAAGGATTCGCGATTGCGTCTGCCGCTCTAACCGCATTNGCTCTTTTTGCAGCTTATGTAACTTTTACAGAAATCGATGGTATAAATATTTTTAAAGCNCCTGTNCTGGCAATGCTTTTTGTTGGTGGAATGGTTCCAGTTGTCTTTTCTGCTTTAGCTATGAGCTCCGTCGGGAAAGCTGCCATGGAAATGGTNGAAGAAGTCAGAAGACAATTTAAAGAGATTCCTGGGATTATGAANGGCACTGGNAAGCCAGAGTACGATAAATGTGTTGATATATCAACAAAAGCCTCCCTCAAACAAATGTTGATGCCNGGTATACTAACAATTGGATTTCCAATTTTAATAGTTGGTGTTGGTATTTTAATTTATCCTGAAGACCATAAATTAGTTGCTGAGATGCTTGGGGGTTACATGGCCGGAGTTACTGTTTCAGGTGTTTTATGGGCTATTTTTCAAAATAATGCTGGTGGTGCTTGGGACAATGCGAAGAAATCATTTGAAGCCGGTGTTGAAATTAACGGTGAAATGACTTATAAAGGATCTGACGCCCATAAGGCTGCCGTTACAGGCGANACTGTTGGTGATCCGTTCAAAGATACCTCAGGGCCATCAATGAATATTCTTATAAAGTTAACTTGTTTAATTGGTTTAGTTATTGCACCAATTTTAGGTGGCCACTCAGAGGATTACGATNATAATACTAAAGAATTTAGTTATCAACTTGGTATTAATGTTGGATCATCCTTAAAAGATNNTGGAGTCGATTCTTTAGATTCNAATGAGATGTCTAAATCAATTGACATAGTTTTTAATGATAGTATTTCACAATCCCAAAANCAGGAAAGNCAAATGTTTGTTCAAAATTATNTAAGGGAAATTCAGGAGAAAAAAANTGAGCTTGCAAAGCAAGANAANATNGACTTTTTGACTGAAAACGCCAAGAAAAAAGGAGTCAATATTACAGANAGCGGACTTCAATATGAGGTTATAGAAAAAGGGAAAGGTTCAGTTTCTCCTGNAGNAGAGGATAATGTAACTGTACACTACACTGGAACNNTAATTNATGGAACTGTATTTGACAGTTCTATGCAGCGNGGAGAGCCTTCAACATTTGGTGTCAGTCAAGTNATTCCGGGTTGGACTGAAGGTCTTCAGTTAATGTCAGTTGGNGATAAATTTAGAATGGTTATTCCTGCTGAATTGGGNTATGGAAGTAGTGGNANNAGAGCAATACCTCCAAATTCAACTTTANTATTTGAAGTNGAACTTATAAGCGTNAATTAACTTTCAAAAGCCCCTTACCAAAAAGGAGGCTTTTTTCATTAAGTTNNNCAATTAGGCTACTTGATTAATCTCCGAGTCGATNTTCTCGATTATATTTTTTAAATCCTCANTATTTTCAACAAAGTCAATATTATCAACATCAATGATNAGCAACTTTCCTTTGTTATAACCATGNATCCATGCTTCATATCTCTCNTTNAATCTACTTAAATAATCAATAGAAATAGAGTTTTCATAATCGCGTCCTCTTTTGTGAATGTGGTGNACTAAATTNGGTATTGANCTTCTAAGATAAATCAACAGGTCAGGNGATTGNACAGTACTTTCCATCAAATCAAAGAGTGAGGAATAGTTTTCAAAATCCCTNTTTGTCATTAGACCCATAGCGTGAAGATTTGGAGCGAAAATATTAGCATCCTCGTAAATAGTCCTGTCCTGAATAATATTTTTTCCACTTTTCCGTATTTGCAGAATCTGTCTAAATCGGCTATTTAGAAAATACACTTGGAGATTAAAACTCCATCGTTCCATTTGGTTATAAAAATCATCGAGGTAGGGATTGTCAACGATATCTTCAAGTTGTGCTTCCCATTTATAATGTTTGGCTAGTAATTGTGTCAGAGTAGTTTTTCCTGCTCCAATATTTCCAGCGATTGCAATGTGCATAATTTAATTTTTTAAAAGTTGGTAGTGGTAAAGAAATTTACCGTCATAAATATACAAGGTTTGATCGATTACAAAAAACTGTTTAATCGTTTTTTTGGGGGTTTTTAGAGGCTTTGTATAATTATTAGATATCAGTTTGTAAAAAAGNGAGTTTTGTTTTTGGAATATTATAAAATCTGAGCCAAGTTTAAATTTATTAAAGCCTTCATGATTGAACTCTGATATTAAGCTTCCAGTATAATTATAATGCAAAAATCTTGAGGGAGTAAGAACGTAAACGTTATTGTAGTCACTTTCGACAGAAATTATNTCTTGATCAAAGGGTAATGTTTTTAACTTTGTTTTTTCAGTTAAATAATCAAATAATTCTAANTGTTGTGATATTGAATTAAATAACCAGAACGAGCTATCATTTGCATAAGCAACGTTAGTTACTCTTCGATATGGGATTAGCTCATTAAAATTAATTATTTTAATTTCAGACATACGGTTATCTAACAGAACAATTGAATTAAAGTTTTTATGTAATACAGGAATTTTTAAAGGATTGAAAATATGAACTTGATCTATTTTACCCAATTGCAGATTACTGTAGGATTGGGTTTCCCCATACACATCTTTTTCAAAGGCCTGATTTTTTAGGTAGTATATTGAGTTGAAACGATCAATTCCGAAAAATTCGTCACAGGAAAAAGCTTCTTTATCTATTAAATTTATTTGTATTTCGTTTTGGGATTTAGATAGACAGCCTATTGCAAGNCATAGANAAATAAATATATTTTTCATGTTATGTAAATTACAAAAATTAGTCTTAAACACAGATCTTATTCTCTTTCATTTTTTAAAAAAATTAACTTTTAATCAGAAAATAAAATGTAAGTTTGTGCGGCTAATAAGTAAAAAAAATGAACATTAAATCAATCTTCACATCTCTACTTTTGCTTTNNTCGATCAGTNTGTTGGGGCAAGATTTTCAAGGTAAGGCTTATTATTTCTCAAAAACAACTCCTGATATGAGTGGATGGGGTAATGGCCAGTTGACTGACGTCCAAAAAAAGCAAATAGCGGACAGAATGAAAGGGATGTTCGAGAAAAGTTATATTCTAACTTTTGATAAAGAAGCTTCTATTTTCAAAGAAGAGGAAGTTTTGTCAGCCCCAGGTAAAGGTGGCTTCGGAGGTTGGTGGGGAAGTTTTACAGCTGGCCCTCAATACAAAAATCTTAAAGAACATAAATTTGTACAAGATCAAGAGTTTTTTGGGCGTCAGTTCTTAATTACTGATTCTTTACAAAAATTGCAGTGGCAAATTGGTAATGAGACCAAAAGAATTGGACAGTATCTTTGCATTAAGGCTACTTGTATAAAAAATGTTGATGAATTTGATTGGCGCAGTATGCGAGGTAAAAAGCCTAAAAAGTCAAATGATCAGTCTGTTAAAAATAAAGACTCTAAGTCTGTTACTNAAGACATTGAAGTTCCTAAAACCATTAATGTTGTAGCCTGGTATACTCCTCAGATACCAGTTAGTCATGGGCCGGGTGAATTTTGGGGACTACCNGGTCTCATTCTTGAGGTTAGTGCTGATCAAACCAGTATCCTTTGTTCAAAAATTATTATTAATCCTAAGGAAAAGATTGANATAGAAGCCCCTGACAAAGGACGTGTTATTTCTAGAGAGGACTATAATGCTACTGTTAAATTGAAAATGAAAGAGATGCGCGAAATGTATGGAGGTCGCGGTAGTAGGAAATAATTAAAAACTTGCTTTTCATGAAACNTTATTACTTCCTTATTTTTGTTTTAACCTTTGGAATTTCTCATTCCCAGCTAAAATTGGAGGGTATTGTTAAAGACTCATTAGGTAACGGTCTAGAACTTGCTAACGTTATAGCCATTAACAAATCCAATAATGCTTTGGACTCCTATGCCATTACTAATAGTGAAGGAAAATATGAATTAAAATTAAAAAAAAACACTACCTATTCAGTCCAAGTAAGCTACATTGGTATGAGAACTACTAAAAATCTTTTAGAAACCTTTTCGAATGATTTAGTTCAAGACTTTGTTTTACAAGAAGACAATATTTTAGATGAAGTAGAAATCACTTACGAAATGCCGGTTACTATAAGTGGAGACACCTTAACTTATGACGCAGACTCTTTTAATAAAGGAACTGAACGAAAATTGGAAGATGTATTGGAAAATTTACCTGGTGTTGAAATAAATGACGACGGGCAGGTAGAAGTTGAGGGGAAAGTTGTTTCCAAGGTAATGGTTGAGGGGAAAGATTTTTTTGATGGTGATAGCAAATTAGCTACAAAAAATATTCCCTCTAGTGCTGTTGATAAGGTCCAAGTTTTAAAAAATTATGCTGAAGTTGGTCAGCTAAGNGGGGTAAGAAATAATCAAGATAATATTGCATTAAACATCAAACTTAAAGAAGGTAAAAAGAACTTCTGGTTTGGTAATGTTTTAGCTGGTAGTGGTGAACCAGAAGTTCATCCAACCTCAGAAAACTTATATATATTTCAACCAAAAATATTTTATTACAGTCCTGAATATAGCATTAATTTAATAGGAGATTTTAATAATATAGGTGAAGTTGGTTTCTCTAGAAGAGATTATTATAATTTTACTGGAGGTTTTAAACGTCCAAGTCTCAGTAGTGGGACAAATTTGAATTTAGGCAACAATGATATTGGTTTTTTAACACTTCAAAATAATAGGGCAAAAGATATTAACACTAAGTTCGGGGCGGCTAATTTTAGTTGGTCCCCAAAAAGTACTTTAGATTTTGGTGGTTTTGCAATTTTTTCAAATTCTAAAANTGAACTTCAGGAAAATCGCTTTATTCAGTATACTAATGAGGGTATTGGAATACCTGACGAAGAAACAAGTAGTAATACTTTTCAAGAAAATAACTTGGGGATGTTAAAGNTCTCAACTAAATTTCAACCTAATACTAATAATCAATTTGAGTATGAAGTCTTTGGACAATTATCTGAAAGTCAGCAAGATCAACTTTTTTTCTCTTCTATCAATAATTCAATTGATCAATACGAAACAGTCGCGCCATTTAGTGTAAGCCAAAATTTAAATTATTATTACACTTTGGATGAAAAAAATATTTTTGCCGTTGAAGCGCAACATGTTTTTAAAGACGAAGATCCTTTTTACAATGCAGTTTTAGAGGATAAACTAAGTTATGACGAAACAGCTGAAAATCTAGGTCTAGACCAGAATCAAAGCAATTACAATATAAATCAGGACAAACGAGTCATTTCTAACCAAACCGANGCAAAGATTGATTATTGGTATATTTTAAATAAAAAAAGTAATTTAAATTTTACACTAGGAACGATTTTAAGCCAACAAAAATTTGACTCTAATATATTTCAATTTCTTGATAACGGCTCTCAATTAGACACATCACCTACTATGGGTGAGGAGTTAGATAAAAACGTAATTGATTATAATTTTTATGATATTTATTTGGGACTACATTATCGGCTTAAGGCAGGAATTTTCACTCTAACNCCTGGTTTATCAGGTCACATTTATAATGTTAATAACACACAGTTTGGTCTAAAGGCGACTGATAATTTTGTTAGATTACTGCCAGATTTAAATATTATTGTTCAGCTCAAAAAAAGCGAAACTTTAAATTTTAATTATCGCATGCAGACACAGTTTACCGACGTCGCAAATTTTGCTAGTGGACTAGTTTTAAACAATTACAATGCTATATTCACTGGTAATCCATATTTGGAAAATGCTCTATCTCATAACTTAAGTTTGTTTTATTACAGTTTTAATATGTTTAACTATACAAATGTGTTCGCTAGTTTAAATTACAATAAAAGTATTGATAACATTCGTACCCAGTCAGTATTTCAACCGGGTACTGTTATTAGAGTATCAACTCCTTTCAATTCCCCTTTTGCAGACGAAAGTTTTAATGCAAGAGGACGTTTTCAGCGAACTTTTGGAAAGATTCGAGGCACTATAAACGCCAATTTTAATTATTCCAAATTCAACCANTTTATTCANAATCGACAGTCTNTAAATGAAGTTTTTTCTCAAACTTATCGCGCTCAANTTCGTACTAATTTCAGAACAGCTCCNAATATAGATCTNAGCTATCGTTANAGTATACAGGACAATAATTTGGGACAAAACAATACAAAATTTTTTACTAAAAGCCCTAACGTTGAAATTGATGCCTTATTTCTAAAATCATTCACTTTCAAAACAGATTATTCGTTTAATGATTTTAGTGACGAAAATGGAACTATNAACACNTTTGAGTTTTGGAATGCNTCTTTATCATATCGTAAGGACGAGGATTCAAAATTTGAATATCAACTGCGAGCAACTAACCTTCTTGACACTCGTTCACAAAATCAAAGTAATGCAGGTAATATTGCAGTAAGTGCTACAGAGTATTTTATACAACCTCGTTTCATCACACTACAAATTAGATATGAGTTATGATGANAAAATTTATTAATAAAAGCTATCAATAAGCTCTTTTTTTATGGATTGTACTAAATCCAATTTTTCCCATGTAAAAAGCTCAACGTTTATTGTTTTTTTCTCTCCATTTGAGTTATAAAAGATCTTTTTTTTGTTTTTNTTGGTCCTACCCATATGACCATATGCAGCTGTCTCGCTGTAAATGGGAGATCGTAATTTAAGACGTTTTTCAATTGCTGCGGGACGAAGATCAATTATATTTTGTATTTTTTTTGCAATTTGACCGTCAGTTAAATTTATTTTAGATGTACCATAAGTATTAACATAAATTCCAATTGGTTCTGCCACACCGATAGCATAACTTACTTGAATAAGAATTTCAGAGCAGATTCCTGCAGCTACCATATTTTTTGCAATATATCTCATTGCATATGCACCTGATCGATCAACTTTGCTAGGATCTTTACCAGAAAATGCACCACCTCCGTGAGCACCTTTACCACCATAAGTATCAACAATAATTTTTCTTCCAGTAATCCCAGTGTCTCCATGTGGACCGCCAATAACAAATTTTCCNGTTGGATTAATATGATATTTTATCTTTTTGTCAAAAAGAGATTTTACAAATTCAGGACATTTTAATNTCACTCTNGGGATTAAAATTTCTTTAATATCTTTTTNGATCTTTTTTAGCATTTTTTCTTCACTTTTTAGGAAAGGATCATGTTGAGTTGAGATCACAATTGAGTCTATTCTTGATGGGATATTTTTATCATCATATTCGATGGTGACTTGACTTTTTGAATCTGGACGTAAGTAGGTCATTTCATTATTTTCTCGCCTAATTAATGAAAGTTCTTTTAAAAGAAGATGTGAAAGCTCTAATGCTAATGGTATGTAATTTTCAGTTTCATTTGTAGCATATCCATACATTATTCCTTGATCACCAGCTCCTTGAGCGTTTAGATCTTCTTTTTCAATACCACGTGATATGTCTTCAGACTGCTCGTGAATTGTAGATAAAACTCCACATGAATTACCATCAAACATGTATTCACTTTTAGTGTAGCCAATTTTATTGATTGTATTTCGAGCAATTTGTTGAACGTCTAGGTAGATTTTTGATTTTACTTCACCTGCAAGTATAACTTGACCAGTAGTGACTAAGGTTTCACAAGCGACTTTAGATTGCGGGTCAAAGGCCAAAAAATGATCAATAATTGAATCGCTGATTTGATCGGCAACCTTGTCGGGGTGGCCCTCAGAAACACTTTCAGATGTAAATAAATAACTCATAATAAATTTCAGAGGAATGACACGTAATTATAAGCTTAAGGCGGAATTACTGCTTTAGCTTTTTTATTGAGGTCGCAATCAGAACAAATTAATCCTCTTTTGTAATTTTGGCAAATTTATACATATTAATCTAAAAAAAAAATAGGATTGAATTTTGTTTTGAAAAAAAATTATATATTTAGGGAATCAAATTTTTTTGTGAAACTATTAAATTATACATACACACTCTTATATTATTTTTTTTGCAATAAAAAAATCGAGGTCTAGTGTTTATAATCTAAATTATTTAAAATGGGAGTCTCGATATTTTTATCGAGATTTTTTTTATGAAAAAAAGAGTAGCAATACAAGGAATTAAAGGATCATTTCACCATATAGTTGCATTAAGTTATTTTGGTGATGGTATTGAAATTGATCCACTACTAACTTTCCATCAAGTTGTAAATCANGTAGTTACAGGTAAGGTTGATGCCGCTGTTATGGCTTTGGAAAATTCTATTGCGGGTTCCATTATACCGAATTATGCGTACATAGACTCTAATTCACTCGCAATTACAGGTGAATATTACCTTGAGGTTGAACATAATTTAATGGCTCTAAGAGGTCAAAAAATTAAAGATATAATAGAGGTCTATTCTCATCCTATGGCCTTGTTGCAATGCCAAAAATTTTTTAAAAAATATCCCAAAATCAAACTAGTTGAGGACAGCGATACTGCCGAAGTAGCCCAAAGAATTTCAAATAAAAATCTTCTACAAGTCGCTGCTGTTGCTAGCATTAAGGCNNCTAAACTTTATAATCTTGAAATTTTAGAAAAAAACATTCAAACAATTCAACAAAATGAAACTCGATTTGTAATTGTTGAGCGTGCGNCTAAAATAAATTTAAATGACAATAAAGCTTCATTAAAGTTTGTTTTAGATCATAAGCGAGGAAGTTTGGCAGCGATGTTGAATGTGATGAGTGATTGCAAATTGAATTTAACAAAAATACAGTCACTACCCATTATTACAGCTCCATGGAAATATGCATTTTTCGTTGATGTTACTTTTGAAAATTTAAGTGATTATGAAAAAGCGAAATCAATAATGGAAATTATGGCTGAGGAGTTTAAGATTTTAGGGACTTATAAAAAAGCTAAGCTATGATAAAATTTGCCAATCGACTCCATTCAGTTGAAGAATATTATTTTTCAAAGAAGCTTAAAGAGGTAAATTCTCTTGTTAATCAGGGTTGTTCAATTATAAATCTTGGAATAGGAAGTCCTGATATCCCTCCAGATTCATCCGTTATAAATGCACTCGTGCAAAGCTTATCAGACAAAGGTGCGCATAAATACCAGAGTTATCGCGGATTAAAGAGCTTAAGAGAAGCTATTTCAAATTTCTATAAAAGAAGTTACAATGTTAAGCTTAATCCTGATCAGGAAATTCTCCCACTTATGGGAAGTAAAGAGGGTATAATGCATATTTCTATGGCTTATTTGAATCCAGGTGATGGTGTATTAATACCCAATCCTGGATATCCAACCTACAGNNCAATAGCTAAATTAATGGGCGCTAAGCAGATTTTCTATGATTTAAACGAGGAAGGCGAATGGCAGCCTGATATTTCTAAATTAATGCAACTGGATTTGACGTCTGTCAAGTTAATGTGGCTTAACTACCCTCATATGCCAACAGGCGCTTCAGCAAATAAAGATTGTATTGAAAGTTTGATTGAATTTGCAAAGNAAAATAATATTTTATTAGTCAATGATAATCCATACAGCTTTATTTTAAATGATTATCCTTCAAGTATTTTCAATTTTGAGGGATCTTCAGATTGCTGTTTGGAACTAAATTCATTGAGTAAAATTTTCAATATGCCTGGTTGGAGAGTCGGTATGCTTTTGGGTAAAAACGAATTCATAGAAAATATATTAAAAGTAAAAAGTAATATGGATTCAGGAATGTTTTATGGAATCCAAATGGGGGCAATTCAAGCTCTAAACAGTTCGAGTGATTGGTTTTCGAAATTAAATAATATTTATAAAAAGCGTAGACTATTAGTTTGGGAACTTGCTTTAAAACTTGGTTGNAGCTTTAACAAGGATTCTTCTGGAATGTTCGTTTGGGCAAAGTTACCATCTGGACATAATTCAGAAGAATTCAGTGACAATTTATTATACAAAAAACACATTTTTGTTACTCCTGGAACTATTTTTGGTACTAACGGCAATGGATATATTCGTTTTTCTCTTTGCAATAAAGAAAATATTATAAATAACGCAATAAAAAGAGTATCATGAAGAATGTTGTTGTAATTGGTGTTGGGTTAATTGGAGGAAGTTTTGCACTCAATTTAAAAAAACTTTTTGATGGTGTTATCATTAGTGGAATTGATAATAACGCAACTCATTTATCAACGGCTTTAAATTTAGGGCTGATCGATAGGAAAGGGAATTTTAAGGACTTGAAGAAAGCAAATTTAGTTGTGCTAGCCGNTCCAGTAGATTCAATATTAAAACTTTTGCCCTTAATTTTAGATAAAGTTTCTTCCAATACAATTGTAATGGATATGGGATCAACAAAATCGGAGATATGTAAAGTAATAGAAAACCACCCAAAACGGCATCAATTTTTACCTAATCACCCTATCGCTGGCAATGAGTTTTCGGGACCTGATTCAGCCCACTTGTCATTGTTTGAGAATAAAGTCAATATAATTTGTGATGTCGAAAAGACTAAGTCTGACTTTTCAAATACTGTTGTAAAAATTTTAAGNGATATTGGAATGAAAATTAGGTTTATGGACTCCANTGATCATGATTTTCAAATCGCCTATGTATCTCATTTATCACACATCAGTTCATTTATGCTAGGTAAGACNGTTATTGACAAAGAGAAAAATGAGTTTAATATTTTTGACATGGCAGGCAGTGGGTTTGAGTCAACTGTTCGATTAGCNAAGAGCTCTCCAGACATGTGGGCNCCNATTTTTAAGCAAAATAAATTAAATGTAATAGAATCTTTAGATTGTTANATACAAAATTTAAATCAATTTAAAAATATGCTTGAGACAAACGATTTTAGAGGTATTAAAGAAGTAATGAAAAGTACTAATCATATAAAAGAAATTTTAAAAGATATTTCTTAAACATTAACAATTATGAAAAATAGTAGAAAGTTAAGAACCTGGCTTGAAAATTTGAATTTAAATCACCCATTAGTTATTGCTGGGCCATGTAGTGCAGAGACGGAAGAACAAGTAATGAAAATTGCAAACCAGTTAAAAGATACTGATGTTAGTTATTTCAGAGCAGGATTATGGAAACCTAGGACAAGACCAGGTAATTTTGAGGGTGTTGGTGCTTTAGGCCTTAAATGGCTTAAAAGGGTAAAGCAAGAAACTGGATTGAAAACTGCCACTGAAGTTGCTAATAGAAACCATGTAGAATTAGCCCTTGAGTATGACATTGACTTATTGTGGGTTGGAGCAAGATCCACCGTAAGCCCATTTATAGTTCAAGAAATTGCAGATGCCTTGAAAGGTACTGAAAAAATAGTTTTAATTAAAAACCCAGTAAACCCAGATCTAGCGCTGTGGTTTGGAGCAGTAGAACGTTTTTACTCATCTAATGTTAAAAATTTGGGAGTCGTTCANAGGGGTTTTTCAACTTATGGAAGGTCAAAATATAGAAATAATCCTGAATGGCAATTGGCTGTTGATTTACAAACAAAATTTCCTGATTTACCATTAATTAACGATCCTTCTCATATAACTGGGAATAGAGAAATGGTTTTTGATGTTAGCCAAATGGCTCTAGATCTTAATTTTGATGGTTTGATGATAGAAACACATTTTGACCCTGAAAATGCTTGGAGTGATGCTGCTCAGCAAATTACACCCCAAACATTGATACAATACACCAGGGATTTAAAGATTAGGAATGAAAGTATATTAGAAAGGGGTTACATAAGCAATTTAAAAAAGTTAAGAGCTCAAATTGATTTGNTTGACAATACAATTTTGGAAACTTTGGGAAAACGAATGTTGATTGCAGAAAATATAGGACAGCTAAAAAAATCAAAAAATGTTGCTGTTTTACAAACTAAGCGATGGAATGAGATTTTAGGTAAAATGGTATTGGAGGGAAAAAAACACAATTTAAGTGAAGAATTTATTCTGAAACTTTTTAAGGCNATTCACCAAGAATCCATTAATCACCAAAAGCAAATTTTGAAAAAATAGATTGAATTATTTTTATGACTGGTATTGTTTATAAATCAACNGGAAGTTGGTATAGTGTTAAAACTTCTGATGGGATTTTTATTAATTGTCGTATTAAAGGAAGATTTCGTAAGCAAGGGATTAAAAGTACTAACCCTATTGCTGTTGGNGACTTTGTTGATTTTAATTTGGAAACTACTAATGACAAGCCAACAGGTGTGATTAACAATATTCATGATCGAANGAATTACATTGTCAGGAGATCTGTAAATCTTTCAAAACAAACACATATAATTGCGTCAAATATTGACCAAGTTTTTTTATTGATTACTATAGAGGATCCATTAACATCAACCACTTTTATTGATAGATTTTTGGTCAGTGCTGAAGCTCATAATATAAAAACTATTTTATTATTTAATAAAGTTGACTCTTATAAATGGAAGTTAATGAATGAAGCTAATGACCTGATTCAAGTATATTCAAAAATTGGTTACGAATGCTTGAAAATTTCCGCAAAGGAAAGACTTAATATATCATCAGTTCATAAATTGATGCTGAATAAAACAAGTATGTTTTCAGGCCATTCGGGTGTTGGAAAATCAACTTTAATAAACTCGATTGAACCATCATTAAATTTGAAAACAATGGAGACATCAGCAATTCATCGCCAAGGCCAGCATACAACAACTTTTGCAGAGATGTTTGATCTAAGCTTTGGAGCTCGAATTATTGATACTCCTGGAATAAAAGGCTTTGGTCTTGTAAATATGAATTATTCTNAACTGGACCAATATTTTCCAGACTTTTGCNCTGTTAAAGCGAGATGTAAATTTAATAATTGTCTTCATCTTCATGAACCTAATTGNGCTGTTAAAGATGAATTAAAGAATGGGTCTATTGCAAAAACAAGATATGATTCATATATACAAATATTGGAAAGTAGTGATGAAAACTATCGAATTAATAGGAACAATGATTTATGAGAGCTGTTATTCAAAGAGTTAAAAGCGCAAGTGTATCAATAAATAATTTAGTAAGGGCAGAGATTAAAACAGGATTACTGATTTTTTTAGGTATCGGGTTGGAAGATAATGATGCGGATATTAACTGGCTTACTAATAAAATTATTAATCTAAGAATTTTTGACGATCAAAATGGAATGATGAACTTATCAATGATTGATTTGGATGCTGAAGCCATGATAATAAGCCAATTTACATTGCATGCTCAGACAAAGANAGGAAATAGACCAAGTTATAATAAGGCAGCTAGTCAAGAACTTGCTGTACCAATTTATAANAAGTTTGTTAAGCAAATGGAATGTCATTTACCAGGAAAAATAAGTTCAGGGATCTTCGGAGCCAATATGAAGGTTGATTTAACTAATAACGGGCCAGTTACAATAATAATTGACACAAAAAATCGCGAATAATTTTTTTAAATTAGAGACTCTCAAAAACATAAATTAAATAAAAATGGATATTAAGAACGCACAAAAAACTGTTGATAATTGGATTAGAACTCATGGAGTTCGATATTTTAATGAATTAACTAATTTGGCTCAGCTTACCGAAGAAGTTGGAGAAGTTGCTCGAATTATAGCTAGGCGATACGGGGAGCAAAGTGAAAAAGATAGTGATAAAAGTAAGGATCTTGGAGAAGAGCTTGCAGATGTTCTTTTTGTAGTTCTTTGCCTTGCGAACCAAACAGGAGTTGATCTTCAAACCGNATTTAATAAAAAGTTAAAATACAAGACCAAGAGAGATCACAAACGTCACCACACAAATAAAAAATTGAAATAATTTTGCAAGTTTATTTAGACAAGTCAATTATAAAAAAATACTCAGAATTAAATATTTCTGGTTCAAAAAGTGAATCTAATCGATACTTAATTCTAAAGGCAATGTATGAGGGTTTGAAAATAATAAACCTTTCTGACTCAGATGACACCAAATTAATGCAAGAAGCATTAACAAACAAAGATTCTATTATTGATATTAATCATGCAGGTACTGCAATGCGTTTTTTAACAGCCTATTTTGCTTGTAAACCAGGCAGAAAAGTAAAAATAACGGGTTCTAAAAGGATGCAACAAAGACCAATAAAAACATTAGTTAGTGCTTTAAACAATCTTGGAGCTAATATAAGTTATCTTGGNAAAGAAGGATATCCACCATTGGAAATTCTGGGTCAGGAGCTTTTAAACAATAAAATAGCTGTTCAAGCATCAGTTAGCAGTCAATTTATTTCAGCTTTACTCCTTGTTGCTCCCAAACTAAAAAATGGTTTGGAATTAAAATTAAAGGACCATATTACGTCAATTCCTTATATCCAAATGACTTTATCAATCTTAAAAAAAATTGGTGTTAAAACATCATTCAAGTCAAACAAAATAATCATCAAGCCTTTCAATGTTGATTTAAAGATGNCGGTAAATGTTGAATCTGATTGGTCGTCAGCCTCGTATATTTACAGCATTGTTTCATTATCACCAATAGGAACCAAAATAAATCTTTCGTGTTTCAAACGAGACAGTTTACAAGGAGACTCAGTTTTGCAGGACATTTATAAAATTTTGGGTGTAAAAACTCAATTTAATGGTAATTCACTTTTGTTGGAAAAAAATAAGGTAAATCTTCCAAAATATTTAAATTTAGATTTAGAAAAATCTCCGGATATAGCTCAAACAATTGCTGTAAGCTGTTTGGGACTAGGAATTGATTGTAATCTANTTGGGTTACACACCCTAAAGATCAAAGAGAGCGATAGATTGTTGGCTATGAAAACTGAGATTCAAAAGTTAGGTTCTGAAATAGAAGTATCCAATAACAGTTTATATCTAAAATCGTCAAACAAATTAAATGTTAATGTGACTATTTCAACGTATGATGATCATAGAATGGCTATGGCATTTGCTCCTCTTGCTCTCAAAACAAATTTATTTATTGAAGACTCTGAAGTGGTATCAAAATCATATCCAGATTTCTGGAACGATTTAAAGAGAATTGGAATCAAAATAAAAATAAATGGCTAATTACTTGACATCGCTTACAAGCTGATTGTATATTTGCACCTTCAAAAAGCANATAATGAAACTTTCAAATTTTAATTTTCAGTTACCCAAAGAACTTTTGGCCGAATATCCAGCAGAGCATCGTGACGAAGCTCGTCTAATGGTTTTAAATCGTGAAAAACAAACTATTGAACATAAGTACTTTAAGGACCTTATTGATTATTTCGACCAGGACGATGTAATGATATTGAACAATACAAAAGTTTTTCCAGCTCGCCTTTTTGGTAATAAAGAAAAGACGGGTGCGCGAATTGAGGTTTTTTTACTTCGCGAACTTAGTGCTGAGCAACGTTTATGGGATGTTTTAGTTGATCCTGCTAGAAAGATAAGAATAGGCAATAAATTATATTTTGGAGAAGGTGAAAGCTTGGTCGCTGAGGTTATTGATAACACAACATCTAGAGGTAGGACATTGAGATTTTTGTTCGACGGATATTATGAAGAATTTCGCTCCAAATTAAATGAGCTTGGTCAGACACCCCTACCCAAGTATATAAAGCGCGATGTAGAGCCTGAGGATGAAGCNAGGTATCAAACCATTTATGCCAAAAATGAGGGAGCAGTTGCCGCTCCAACCGCAGGGCTTCATTTTTCAAAACATCTACTGAAACGCCTTGAGATCAAGGGTGTNAATTTTGCGGAAATCACTTTACACGTTGGACTTGGAACATTTAGTGCAGTTGAAGTTGAAGATTTATCTAAACATAAAATGGATAGCGAGGAAATTATTATAAATAAAGAGGCCACTAACATAATTAATAACGCACTCATTGAAAAAAAGCGAATTTGTGCTGTGGGCACTACGGTTATGCGATCTATCGAAAGNTCAGTTTCTTCCAGTAGAACCCTCAACGAATATTCTGGTTGGACCAATAAATTTATTTTTCCTCCTTATGATTTTTCTATAGCAAATTGTATGGTTACCAATTTTCATACACCAAAATCTACCCTTTTAATGATGACTGCCGCTTTTGGCGGATATGATTTCATAATGGAGGCTTACAGGGAGGCTGTAAAGGAAAAATATAAGTTTTACAGCTATGGCGATGCAATGCTGATTCTTTAAATTCTTTTATTTTCTCATGAAAAAAAAGGATATCAGGACATTGTCTGAANGCGAATTGGAAGATTTTTTTGAAGACCACTCATTAAAACCATTTCATGGTAAACAGGTTTATCATTGGCTTTGGAAAAAAGGTGTACATTCATTTGATGAAATGACCAATATTTCAAACAGTTCCAAGGAATTACTTGGAGCCTCGTTTGTAATAAATCATATTAACATAGATAAGTTTCAAAAGAGTGTTGACGGCACCATAAAAAATTCTGTTCGTCTTCATGATGGATATATTGTAGAGTCTGTTTTAATTCCCAGTTATAAACGTATTACAGCTTGTATTTCCTCTCAAGTTGGATGTAGTTTAGATTGCAGATTTTGTGCAACATCAAGATTAAAGAGAATGCGAAATCTAAATGTAGATGAAATTTATGATCAAGTAACTGCCATTAATAATCAAAGTCAAATTTATCACAATAAAAAAATTACCAATATTGTATTTATGGGAATGGGTGAACCCCTAATGAACTATAATAATGTAAAAAAAGCAATAGATAAAATATGCTCTAAAGTAGGGTTGGGGATGTCTCCAAGGCGAATAGTTTTATCAACTTCTGGTATTCCTAAAATGATAAAAAAAATTGCTCAAGATCAAGTAAAATTTAATTTGGCAATTTCGCTTCATTCNGCAATTGATAAAGTTCGTAACGAAATAATGCCATTTACTAAGAGCTTTCCCCTGAAAGACTTAAGGGAATCAATTGAGCTTTGGTATAATAAAACCAGACGAAAAATAACATACGAATATATTGTATGGAAAGGAATTAACGATAGAGTTGAAGATATTTTAGCTCTTATTGAATTTTGTAAAGTTGTCCCATGTAAGGTAAATTTAATTGAATACAATCCAATCCAAGATGGTTTTTTTCAGCAAGCAAACTCATCAATAATTCAAGATTATTTATCAATGCTTAAGTCCCATAATATTACAGTTACTGTTAGAAAGTCCCGCGGTAAAGATATTGATGCTGCATGTGGTCAACTTGCTAATAAAGGCTAATTTAAGGAGAAGGGTTGGGTATTTCAGAATGTATATAGTTGATTTTTGATATAATATCTTTGGATATTTTTACGTCAATACTATCTATATTTTCTTTCAATTGACTCAATGATGTAGCTCCTATTATATTACTTGTTACAAACTCCCGCTGATTAACAAAAGCCAAAGCCATGGTAGTCAATGAAATTCCAANATCCTTNGAAAGATCAAGATATGCTTTTGTTGCTTTCNATGCTTCCTNACTGCTATATCTTTTAAATCTNGGGAATAAATTTAATCTTGCNTTTTTACTTGCTTTTCCCTCAATATATTTACCTGNGAGAACTCCAAATCCTAGAGGGGAGTAAGCTAATAAACCTATTTTTTCTCGATAAGAAATTTCTGCTAAATCTCCTTCAAAAACTCTGTTTATTAAGGAATAGGCGTTTTGTATTGTACTCAGTTTTTTTAACCTATTTTTTCGTATTTCTTCAATGTATCTCATAGTCCCCCAACTTTTTTCATTGGATAAGCCGTATGTTCTGATTTTGCCATCATCGACTAGTTTATTTAGCTCATAAAGAATTTCACTAAAATTGTCTTTCCATTGATCTTTTGATATGATTTTAAAATCACGAATTCCGAATGTATTTGTTAAACGCTCTGGCCAATGTAATTGATACAAATCGATGTAATCTGTTTTAAGTCTCTTTAGCTCTAAATTAACAGCTTCATTAATTGATTTTTTACTAAAACCTGTTGTTCTTATGTGTTTGGTATAATCACCTGGACCAGCGATTTTACTTGCAAGTACTACTTTGTCTCTTGATTGTCTTTTATTTAACCACTCTCCAATATATCTACTAGTTATGCCCTGCGTTTCCTTAGACGCAGGTACTGGATAGAGCTCAGCAGTATCGAAAAAGTTTACTCCTCTATCAAGCGCATAATCCATTTGTTTAAAGCTATCACTTTTATTATTTTGGTTGCCCCACGTCATAGTACCAAGGCAAATTTTACTAACCTTAATATTTGTGTTAGGGAGTGTTGTATATATCATTGGAGAAGATTCAGCAATTAATATTTAGTTTTACCATTATTGGACAATGATCACTATGAATAATATCATTCAAAATAACAGCATCATTTATCCTATCTTTTATTGGTTCAGCAACCAGTGAGTAATCTAATCGCCACCCTTTATTTTTTGCTCTTGAGTTTGCTCTGTAGCTCCACCATGTGTATTTTTGAGGTTCCTTATTAACTTCCCGAAATGCATCAACGAAACCACTTTCAAGGAGTGAAGTTAACCACTCCCTCTCCTCGGGTAAAAAACCTGAAATGTTTTTATTTCTAACAGGATCATGAATATCAATTGCTTTGTGACATATGTTATAGTCACCGCAAATTACTAAGTTAGGCTTATCTTTCTTTAATTTATCGATATATTTTTTGAGCAAATCCATGTACTCAAACTTGTGATTAATTCTATTAATATTTGTCCCAGACGGGATGTATAAACTCATTATAGAAATCTCTCTGTAGTCCACCCGAATATTTCTACCCTCAACATCCATAGATTTAATACCTGTTCCAAAAACAACGTTTTCGGGTTTTTTCTTACATAATATTGCAACTCCACTATACCCCTTCTTTTCAGCACTGAACCAATAGTTATATTTATATCCAGCAGATTTAAAAAGATTTATGTTAATCTGTTCTTCATTAGCTTTAATTTCTTGTAAGCAAACAACATCCGGTTTAGTAATTATTAACCAGTCTATGAATCCTTTTTTTATAGCTGCTCGTATTCCGTTAACGTTGTATGAAATAATTTTCATTGAAACATAAATATTATTTAGCTAAAATAATTAAAGCCTTAATTTTATGTGAAATGATTTATGTGTTTTTATTTAAAACTATTAACAAAATATTTTTTCAAAATTTAAGTTTATCCATAGTATGCGATTAGTCTATACATTAATTTTATTTTTTTCTTTTCATCTAACTTGGTCTCAAGAAGGGGAAACACTATATAAGCACAAAAAAATTGCTACTAATAAGCAAACACGTCTAGATACCGTAAGCCTTAATCCTTACTTTTTTAAAGTTTTGGACTCAAAAAATCAAATATTACAAGATTCGGTCTATTTTGTAGATTATGAAAATGCTATTATTAGTTTTAATTCTCAGAAAATCGATTCGGACTCTGTTTCAGTTAGTTATTTAAGGTATCCTGATTTCATAACGCGAAACTATAAACAGCTTGATTCTTCTGTAATTGTTAATTCGACTGGGAAACTTGATAGACTGTACCGGCTTTCTGAGTCAAATATTAATCCTAGAGAGTCACTTTTAGATGGTTTGAATACATCTGGAAGTTTGTCTAGAGGTGTTTCAATTGGGAATAATCAAAATTCAGCATTAAATAGTGGGTTAGACCTCCAGCTTAGTGGTAAATTAAACGATAAAGTTACTTTGCGAGCATCAATACAAGACACCAATATACCTCTACAACAAAGTGGCTATTCGCAACGCCTAGACGAATTTGATCAAGTTTTTGTTGAAGTATTTACTGATAGCTGGAGTTTAAGAGCTGGTGATATTGATTTGATTGATAATAATTCATACTTCACCAAATTTTCTAAAAGAGTTCAAGGATTGCTTGTTACTACTAAAATTAAAAATAAAAAACACGAAATAAATTCCTTTGCTTCAGGTGCCCTTGTTAGAGGTCAATTTACACGTAGTCAATTTACTGCAAAAGAGGGGAATCAGGGCCCTTATAAATTGAAAGGACCAAATAATGAATTATTTATAATGGTTATTTCAGGCAGCGAATCAGTGTATGTTAATGGAATACCCTTATTGCGTGGAGCTACAAATGACTACATTATTGACTATAATGCAGGTGAAATAATTTTTAATCCAACATTTCCTATAAATTCAGAAATGAGAATTATTGTTGATTATCAATACAGTGAGAGAAGCTACACGCGATTTATAGGCTATGCAGGGGGGGTATTTAAATCGAAAAAATTCAAATTAGGATTATCGTTTTTTAATGAAAATGATCTTAAAAATCAATCTCTTCAACAGACTTTATCTAATGATCAAGTAAATATATTATCTCTAGCCGGTGATGATTTATCGTTAATGACTTCACCTTCAGCGGTGCCTCAAGAATTTTCCGAAAATCGGATTTTATATAAAAAAGAATTTATCAATGGGCAACAAATATTTGTTTTTTCAAATGATCCAAATGATGAACTTTACCAAGTAAATTTTTTGTTAGTTGGAGATTTGCAGGGAGATTATTTACTAACAAATTCTAACTCAATTTCTAATATTTATGAGTATGTACCCCCAATTGGCGGTCAAAAGCAAGGTAATTACTCACCCATTGTTCAATTGAATCCACCTGAAATGCTTCGTGTAGCTGTACTAAATGGGTCATATGAACCTAGCGACCGTACCAAGTTAGATTTTGATTTTTCCAGTAGTCAAAATGATTTAAATTTATTTTCTAAACTTTCTGACAATGACAATGATGGTTTTGCTACTCGCTTTAAACTGTCCAAAACATTAGTTGATTCCCTTGGTAGTTGGTCTATAAACCTTATCTCAAACTTAGATTATATAAACAAGGATTTTAGAACTATAGAAAGGCTGTATAATCCAGAATTTAACAGGGACTGGAATATTGGTATTTCTACAACTAATGGTAGTATAAATGAACTTAATAATCAACTATTGAATGTTAATGAACTTATTTTTTCGAGTTCAGATTTTGGTCAAATTAATTACTTGTATGAGCACGTTAATTTTTATGAAAATTTTAATGGTAATAGGCATATTTTAAAGACTAATTTAAAATCAGGTTTATTTAACTTGGAATCAAATACTAGTGTTTTAAATACATCCGCTAGTGATGCCAAATCAATTTTTTTAAGGTCTAATACTAGATTAAAATGCGAGGGTAAAAAAATTTGGGGAGGTATTCATCATTCTATGGAATCAAATAAAAAAAAATTAATCAGTCTAGATCAATTAGACCCGCTGATTTCGCAACAATTTTCAAGTTACGAGGGTTTTGTAGGTATTGGTGATTTATCAAAAGTATTTTTAAAATTAGGTTATATATATAGGACCAATGATAGCGTTCAATCTTATCAAATGCAGCAAGTTAATCGATCTGATAATTATTATTTAGATTCAAAACTAATTCAATCAAATAATACAGATTTGAGTTTGTTTTTTAACTATCGGTTTTTTAAAACACTTTCTGAAAATACTGCACAAAAATCGATTAACTCTAGACTGTATTACAAGCAAAATTTATTTAAAAATTTATTGCAGTTACAAACAGTTTATGAAACAAGCTCTGGACAATTA
The DNA here is from genome assembly GCA_002721175.1 of Flavobacteriaceae bacterium. GTDB lineage: Bacteria > Bacteroidota > Bacteroidia > Flavobacteriales > Flavobacteriaceae > UBA3537. Next base: position 76,470 of record PBJR01000007.1, read on the forward strand.
CCTCAACAAGATTTTACTTACGTTTTAGTTGAACCAAGTCAAGGCTACTTCACTTGGTTTGATTATAATGAAAATGGAATTCAAGAGCTTGAGGAGTTTGAAGTTGCACAATTTGCAGATCAGGCTGAGTATATTAGGATCTTATTACCAAATCAAATTTTTATTAATACTCATCAGAACAAATTTAGCCAGTCCATCGTAATTGATCCATTGGTATTGAAAAACCTAGATTCTGCAAAGAAAAAATTTTGGTCTCATTTCTATAATGTTACAAATTATGCTATCGACAGAAAGGATCGCAATAACTTTCAAAGAATTAATTTAAATCCATTTATTTCAGATCCTATCAATCAACTTGCCTTGAATTCTAATTTTAGGAATCAATTATTTTTTAACAGAGGAAAACAGCGGTACACAATGTCCTACAGTTATTTTGACACCCAACAGACTAATATTTTATCTTTTGGTGCTGTTGGTCAAACTGGGCGTGGACACCAATTCAATTTCACTCATAAAATACAGAATCAATGGTTAATTAATTTACAAACAAATTTTGAAAAAAACAGTAATAAAAGTGACAATTTCATTTCAAAAAATTATTTATTAAAGCAATTTTTAATTAACCCCAAGGTATCATATCTGTTAGATAATAATAAACAGTTCGATTTATTTTATCAGTTTATTGAAAAGAGTAATTTAATACAAAATTTAGAGAATTTAGAACAGCACAGGTTGGGTGTTTCGGCAGTTTTTACTCAAAACCAAAAAGCGGCTATTAATATTGAATTTAATTATTTTTCTAATCAATTCAAGGGAACCCAAAATACTCCAGTTTCGTATCAGATGATGGAAGGTCTTCAAATAGGTAATAATTATACATGGTCCCTTATTATGCAAAAAAGACTAACGAAATATTTAGATTTAAATATCAATTATTTTGGTAGAAAATCTGATATTTCACGCACAATTCATACTGGAACCGTGCAATTAAAAGCATATTTTTAAAGATATATAATCATCTTCTAAGAGAGAAATGTGAACTGAATTCTCTTTTATTTCCGACTTCATCAGTATACTCAACTGTAAACCAATAATCACTATTTGGGAGTATTTTTCCATTGTATGTACCATTCCATCCCGGACTTGTAGTTTTCAGTCTTCTAAGTAATTTTCCTTCACGACTAAAGATTGAAATTATTGCAGTTTGATTATCTAAACATTTTATATTCCAAAAATCATTAAATCCATCTCCATTTGGGGTAAAGAATTTTGGGTAATCTAAAATAGTAAAGGCTTTTTCAGGCTCGTTACTACAACCATCATAATCTTTAACCCTGATTAAGTGTTCATTGCATCCAACAACGTTTTGGAATACTGGACTGTCCTGCCACAATCCATCATCAAGTTGGTATGCATAGTTTCCGCTTCCACCTGAAACAATAATTTCAATTATTTGATTTGTATCAAATGCATCAGAAATATTTTCAACACTAACTTCTAAGTTGTTGAAAGAGTTTACTTCAATAGTCTCAGTAACTGAATTAGCACATTGATCAATGTCTGGAGTGAAAAGATATGTTGTAGTAATTAAATTGTTGATTGAAGGAGACCAAGCTCCACTAATTCCTTCATTTGAAACTTCCGGAAGGGTTTCTATAATTTGACCGATACAAATATCGTCAATATTAAATGTGGGGGTAATTAGATCATTTACCGATATAGTCATGGTCACGTTTTGAATGCAATTGTCTTCGTTAGGTGAAAAAATATAATTACTAGTTTGGGTATTATCAACTATGCTGGGACTCCAAGTGCCTTCAATCCCATTATTAGAAATAAGCGGAAGGTTAGGAGGGGTTTCACCGAAGCAAATATCTTCAATTTGATTAAAAACAGGCGTAATTAGAGCTTGAATAGTAATGGTCATTTCAGCGGCTGAAGCACACTGTCCATCGTCAGGAGTAAATGTATATGTAGTCGTGTTATAGGGGTCAAATTCTGGGTTCCAAGTTCCTGAGATATCATTATTTGATATTATTGGTAAAGTAACCGAAGATCCTTCACAAATATCTTCAATTTGATTAAAAACCGTGGGAATATCAGGTGTAAGATTAGCATTAATCGGAAATCTTAAGCCGTTACTGCAGTTATTTTCTGATGCTAAAACCCAATAAGTTGTATCATTAGTAATCTCTACATTATATGTATTCCCAATGTGTAATTGATTTCCAGCAAATTGATCATCAAACCAAATTATTTCTGATGTGTTCGAAGTTGCTTCAAGTGTAATAATTTGATTTTCACAACCGTTAGCAGGAGTTGTTGATAATATTTCAGGTGGTCTTAGAGTAGTACTAGCGGAAATATTTAGTTCGGGATCACCATCCATTCCTCCATACTCAACTACAAATCCTGTTGCTGTATATTGTGGAGATTGATTATTGGTAGTATTTGGTAAATCATTCCAAGAGCCTGGGAGTCCCACAGATTCGTCGGTAATATGCGCATAATCCTCATTATTAACGTTATTAGGTTCACCTGTATTCCAATTTGAATAAACTCCTGGCGGAGCTGATCCGTTTTCATTCCCGTTCCAAAAAATCATCCCCTCTTCTGGGCCTGTCACCCATTTCCACACTCCTTCGACCTCAGCATCATTAGCACCGATCCAACCGGTACCTGTTGTTAACTCTCCACAAATCTGAGCTTCTGCAGCACTTGTTATTGTCGCTAAATACCCTTGTAAACCATAATATGTCATGGTTTCTGAGATTATTTCAGCAACCGTCCATGTTATGCTGGGAGATGGTATAAATTCATAATAATGTCCATTTAAAAAATTAGCCTCACCAATTGTTAGAGAAAAAGTCTTTGCAACTACATTAATATTATTACTAAAAAACATGACGTTATTAACTGCATTTATTAAATCATTATAGTTTATTGAATCATTACCTGGGCTTGGAATCATACTGAGTTTAGCCTGAGTTGCATCCCAAGAACTGCTAATATTTGGATGATCACCAGTTAAAATTAATTGGTCTTCTCCTAGTACGTAACCAGTTGATATTTGAATGTAAAATGCTTCAGTGGAATTGCTTGAACTATCGATTATATTAAAATATGTCACAATATTTTGTTCTGTTTGTGGACAATAAATTTGATTACCCTCTGCAATAACAATGGGTGGTTCAACTTGAGAGAAGATTATGGAGCTTTTGAAAACAAGCATTGAGATGATTGAAAATGGGCAATTATTTAATGATATCTTAAACAAATTATTTAAAACTTATAGTTTATTTAACCAATTTTTCATACTGGCGTATTTATTTATAAGAGGTAGTAATTCATTTACATTGACTCTTTGCTGTTCCATTGAATCTCTAAAACGAATTGTTACTGTCATATCATTAAGTGTTTGGTGGTCAACTGTTATACACAGCGGGGTACCTATTGCGTCTTGACGTCTGTAACGCCTACCGATTGCATCTTTTTCATCAAAAAATACATTAAAATCTAATTTAAGATCATTTAAGATCTTTTTGCCTATTTCAGGTAGACCATCTTTTTTTACCAGCGGAAGAATTGCAGCCTTGTAAGGAGCGAGAACAGATGGGATTTTGAGTACTTTTCTTATGGAATTATTTTCAAGAATTTCCTCTATTAAACTACTAGAAAGTACGGCAAGAAACATTCGATCAAGCCCTATTGAAGTCTCTAACACGTAAGGAGTATAGCTTTCATTCATTTCAGGATCATAAAACCGTAACTTTTTTCCTGTAAATTTTTCATGTTGGTTTAAATCATAATCTGTTCTTGAATGGATTCCTTCAAGTTCCTTAAATCCAAAAGGAAATTTAAATTCAATATCTGTCGCAGCATCAGCATAATGAGCAAGCTTTCCGTGGTCGTGAAAGCGATATTTTTCTTCACCCATACCTAATGAAAGATGCCAATTTAATCGATTTTCTTTCCAATACTTATACCATTTATTTTGTGTCCCAGGTTTGATGAAAAATTGCATTTCCATTTGCTCAAATTCTCGCATTCTAAAAATAAATTGTCTTGCTACAATTTCATTTCGGAAAGCCTTTCCAGTTTGTGCAATGCCAAATGGTATTTTCATTCTCCCCGATTTTTGTACGTTAAGGAAGTTTACAAAAATTCCTTGTGCGGTCTCTGGCCTTAAATACAAATCAGTAGAATGTTCAGAGGCTGCACCGAGTTTTGTTCCAAACATTAAATTGAATTGTTTAACGTCTGTCCAATTTTTACTTCCAGTCAGGGGGTCAGCTATTTCTAATTCTTCAATAAGTTGTTTAACATCACTCAGATTCTCATTTTCAAGTGAGCTAGCGAGGCGTTTGCTGATTGAGTCAATTTTGTTTTGATAATCAATAATTTTCTTGTTAGTTGAAATAAATTCAGTCAAGTCAAAGTCATCCCCGTAGCGTTTTTTACCCTTGTTAATTTCTTTATTAATTTTTAGTTCAATCTTTGAACAATAATCTTCAATTAAAACATCAGCTCTATATCTTTTTTTTGAATCCTTGTTATCCACCAAGGGATCATTGAACGCATCAACATGTCCTGAAGCTTTCCATACTGTTGGATGCATAAAAATTGCAGAGTCCAGTCCAACAATATTTGAATTAATATGAACCATAGCTTTCCACCAATATTCACGGATATTTTTCTTTAATTCAGCTCCATTTTGACCATAGTCATAAACAGCATTTAATCCATCATAAATTTCACTGCTTTGGAAAACAAATCCATACTCTTTGGCATGCGAAATAACTTTTTTGAAATGATCTTCCTTATTGTTCATATAGCAAAAATAAAAAACCTTAATAAATTAAGAATAAAGAACTTAATAAATATGATTTTAAATATAAATTAAATGATCAGCAAAGAAAAAATATAATATAACGATGTTTTCAAAAGTTATAAGAGTTTTCTTTAAATAAAAATATGTTGTTTCTTTGTTTTACTCAATTTAGTTTTTATGATTAGCAAATATTTTCAGCGTGTAATTTGTTTTGCTTGTGTATTATTTTGTTTTCAGTGCGCAAATCGCGGAATAGCTAGTGGGGGTGATAAAGACACAACACCACCAAAAGTTATCAATTCATATCCTGAAAATTTTAGTACAAATTTCAAAGGCAATGAGATTAGGATATTTTTTGATGAATATATTAAGCTGAAAAACCTTCAAAAAAACTTAATCATATCTCCACCAATGGACCCTGCTCCGGAAATTACTCCATTGGGCTCAGCAAGTAAATATATTACAATTAAAATTTATGATAGTTTAGTAACAAATACAACTTATGCTTTTAATTTTGGTAATAGTATTGAAGATAATAACGAAGGTAATGTTTTACCTTTCTACAGATATGTTTTTTCTACAGGTGATAATATCGATTCATTATCCATAAATGGTTTTGTTTATGATGCATTGGAAAAAGATGTTTCAGCTCCAAGCTTTGTTTTACTTCACGAAGTTGATTCTAATTATAATGACTCACTAATTTTCAAGAAAAAGCCAAAATATATTGGAACTACCGATAGTTTATCACAATTTAAAATTAAAAATTTAAAAGCTGGAAAATATCTTTTAATAGCGTTGCAGGAAGAGAATACCGACTATATTTACCAACCTAAAAAAGACAAATTTGCTTATAACAGTAACTTTATAGAAATCCCCTCAGACACATTGTATTATTTAAAACTTTTTAAACAATTTGATAATTCAAAATTTGTCCGTGCAAAACAATTGGCTAGTGGGCGTATAGGATTTGGATACGAAGGAGATAGTTCGTCAATAAAAATTACCCCAATTTTACCACAAATAGACAATAATAACTTCACAATTTCTAAGGAACCAGAAAAAGACACACTGAATTTTTGGTATAAACCAAGAAAGCCTTTACTAGACTCTCTTTTATTCGAAGTTGCATCTCAAAAAAATATCGATACAGTAAATATTAAGCTTAGATCGATGAAAAAAGATAGCCTTAACTTTAAACCACTAACATCGGTATTAAAGTTGGGAGAAAATTTTATTATAAATTCTACAATTCCAGTTTTTGAGCTTGATTCTGAAAAAATAACAGTTATTAATAAGGATTCCATTTCTATTAAAAGTTTATGTACTATGGATCCGTTCAATAATAAAGTCAAAATTAAATTTAAAATGGCTGAGGACGAACGCTATAAAATAAAGTTATTACCTGGAGCATTGACGGATTTTTATGGTAGTAAAAATGACACTTTAAATTTCAGCGCAAATACAAAGCCTCTTTCCAGCTACGGAAATCTGCGTTTAAGCCTGCGTAATGCTAATTTTCCCTTAATTGTTCAAATTGTTTCTAAAAATTGGGAAGTAAAAGCTGAAAAAATTTTAAAAACTAATAATGTAATTGATTTTATAGATCTTGACCCTGGCACATATTATGTCCGAGCAATTTTTGATGCTAATAATAATGGCGATTATGATCCAGGAAACTTTCTTGAAGGAAGACAACCGGAAAAAGTGAGTTATGCCAGTGAAATGTTGGAAGTTAGAGCAGGTTGGGATGCAATCGAGGAGTTTACACTAAACAATTAACCTTTTAACTGAGCTTTTAATAATTCTCTATTCATTCTAGCTATGTTTTCTAGCGAGATTCCTTTTGGGCACTCAACTTCACAAGCCCCGGTGTTAGTACAATTTCCAAATCCTTCTAGATCCATTTGTTCGACCATATTTTTAACTCTTTCACTGGCTTCTACTTGGCCTTGTGGTAATAGAGCGTATTGCGAAATTTTAGCACCAACAAAGAGCATTGCAGAGGAATTTTTACAACTAGCTACGCATGCGCCGCAACCAATACACGTAGCGGCGTCCATTGCTTTGTCTGCTGCCTTTTTCGAAATGGGAATAGCATTTCCATCAAGAGTATTTCCAGACGTATTCACCGAAATAAATCCTCCGGCATGTTGAATACGGTCAAAAGCAGACCGATCTACAACTAAATCTTTTATTATAGGAAAAGCTTTTGCTCTAAAAGGCTCAATAAAAATAGTGTCACCGTCTTTGAATTTTCGCATATGCAATTGACAGGAAGTGACTCTTCTGTCAGGACCGTGGGCTTCGCCATTTATAAATAAAGAGCATGATCCACAAATTCCTTCACGGCAGTCATGATCAAATGCAACGGGTTCTTTGCCACTTTCGATTAGCTGTATATTCAAAACGTCTAACATCTCCAAAAAAGACATGTCAGGCGAAATATTTTGAATTGAATATTTTACCATGCTACCTTTGTGATTGGCATTCTTTTGTCGCCATATTTTTAGTGTTAAATTCATATCAACTATTATTTATAAGAACGTTCTTTAACTTCAATATTTTCGTAAGTAAGTTTTTCTTTGTGAAGCATAGCATCTTTAGGTGCCCCTTTATATTCCCAGGCTGAAACATATTGAAATTCTTTATGTCTTTTGGCTTCACCTTCTTTTGTTTGATGTTCTTCCCTAAAATGGCCTCCAGCAGATTCTTCTCTATATAGCGCATCCTTGGCAAATAGTTCTCCAAGTTCTAAAAAGTCGGCAACACGACCGGCTTTTGCTAGTTCTTCATTAAATTCATTTGCTTTTCCTGGAACAATCACTTTATTGTAAAACTCATCTCTTAATTTTGATATCTCTCTAATGGCCTCTTTTAAATCCTTTTTATTTCTAGCCATCCCACATTTATTCCACATTATTTTTCCAAGTTTTTTATGAAAATAATCAACTGGCTTAATACCTTTATTATTTATTAGAGTTTCAATCTTTAGGCGCACATTTTTTTCAGCTTCCTCAAATTCAATTGTATCGGTAGGAATTGGTCCAGTCCTGATGTCGTGTGCCAAATAATCTCCAATAGTATAGGGCAATACAAAGTATCCATCTGCTAGACCTTGCATCAAAGCAGAAGCGCCAAGGCGGTTTGCGCCATGGTCAGAAAAGTTAGCCTCTCCAATAGCATAAAGCCCTGGAATCGTAGTTTGCAAATTGTAATCAACCCATATACCTCCCATAGTGTAGTGAACGGCTGGATAAATCATCATTGGAGTTTTGTAAGGGTTTTCGTCAACAATTTTTTCGTACATCTGAAAAAGATTGCCATACTTTCCTTTTATTACTTCTTTTCCCAAAGAATTAATTAATTCTTTGTCATTTTCATCTAGCCCTCTAACATGTGCTTGTTCTTTACCATATCTAATGATTGAAGAGGCAAAGTCAAGAAAAACAGCCTCACCTGTTGCATTAACGCCGAACCCAGCATCGCATCTTTCTTTTGCCGCTCTAGATGCTACGTCTCTTGGCACTAAATTTCCAAAAGCCGGGTAGCGACGTTCTAGAAAATAGTCCCTGTCGTCTTCTGCAATGTCAGTTGGCTTTAATTTTTTATTTTGAACAGCTTTAGCATCATCAAGTTTTTTTGGAACCCATATTCTTCCGTCGTTTCGCAGGGACTCTGACATAAGTGTTAGCTTAGACTGATGGTCGCCAGAGACTGGGATGCAAGTTGGATGTATTTGAGTGTAGCATGGATTTGCCATAAAAGCTCCTCTTTTGTGGGCTTTCCATGCAGCTGTAACATTGCTTCCCATAGCATTTGTAGATAAATAAAAAACATTACCGTAGCCACCTGTAGCTAAAACAACAGCGTGAGCAGAGTGTCTCTCAATATCACCATTAACTAAATTACGCGCAATTATACCTCTAGCTTTTCCATCTACTAAAACAACATCAAGCATCTCATGGCGATTAAACATTTTAATTTTTCCACGTCCGATTTGCCTATTCATTGCAGAGTATGCTCCAAGCAATAGTTGTTGACCAGTTTGCCCTTTTGCATAAAAAGTTCTGGAGACCAAAACGCCGCCGAAGGATCTATTGTCTAGTAGTCCACCATAGTCACGGGCAAAAGGAACTCCTTGGGCGACACATTGATCGATGATATTTGTTGATACTTCTGCAAGCCTGTAGACATTTGCCTCACGTGATCGATAATCTCCACCTTTAACAGTATCATAAAATAGTCTGTATGTCGAGTCACCATCCCCCTGATAGTTTTTTGCAGCATTAATTCCTCCTTGTGCAGCAATTGAATGTGCTCGTCTTGGAGAATCTTGAAAACAGAAGGATTTAACATTATAGCCAAGTTCGGCCAAAGTAGCTGAGGCTGAAGCTCCTGCCAGACCTGTGCCTACCACTATAATATCAATCAATCTTTTGTTGGAGGGATTTACTAAATTTATTTTGTTTTTGTGATTAGTCCACTTAAGTTCTAAAGGGCCATCTGGAATATTGGAATTTAAGTTATTGGAAAATGATTTTGGTTTTACAGAACTTAAAATTTTATCAACGTCAAGATCCCTCACAATATTGTCTAAAATTTTATTTTTCTTTTTATGATTAGGATCTGTTTCTTTGATAGGATTTCTTGTTTCTAATTTATGCCAATCACTGTTCCAATCAATTAATTTACATCTAACACCAGTACTTTTTTTTATAACTCTAGACTTATTAGTATTGTTGCACTTATAATATAAGCGAATACAAACCATTAATTCATCATCCAAAGAATATTTACTTTTTGGTTTTCTGTAATTAAGGGAATATGTTATCTTCTTTTTTTTCATTGGTAGATTGTAAAGGACGCCATAATTGTTGTAACACAATTGTAACACAAAAATATAACAATATTTATTTAAAAAAAAATTTTAAAACAAAATACTAATCAATGAAAAATGTGATGAAAAATAGCGATAAATATAAATCCAACTGGTATAAAAATTGAGTACATTTTGCCAAAGCCTTTAAGGCTTTTGGTGTATTTATTATTAGCTCCTATTGATTGAAAAGCCGAATTAAATCCATGCATTAAATGCAGGGATAAAAATATAAAGCCGATACAATACAGTACAACCCTCCAAATCGGAGCGAATTTGTGTTTTAATTCATCAAAATAGCGGAAATTATTTCCATTCTCAGATAATCCAGAAGTGTCACCCAAGATATATTTAGTATTAATTTCAGGAATCCAAAAATCAATAAAGTGGATTATTAAAAAAACAAGTATGAATCCACCGCTGTAGATCATATTTCTACTCATCCACGTTGAATTAGCTCCTCCTTTATTAAATGCATATGAAACTTTTCTCGCTTTTTTATTTTTATATTCTAATATAAAGCCCATTAAAAAATGGAATACCACGCCAAATATAAGGATGGGTTGTAATACAAACTGCACAATAGGATTTGTACCCATGAAATGGGATACCTCGTTGAAAAGATTGGAATCAATTACCGATAGTAAATTGATAGCAAAGTGCTGGACGATGAAGACCATTAAAAAGAAAGCAGATAATGCCATTGCAATTTTTCTTCCAATTGAAGAATTTAAAAATCCAGTCATGATTTCACTAATTTAATTATACAAATTTAGTTCACAACGCCATTTTATACAACAGCATTAACATTAATTTTTTAGAAGTTATTTAAAATATATAATTTTGGTAAAATTAAGCTGATGAAATATAATCCAATTGACAAAAGTTTATTTGTAAAGAATAGGCTCAAATTCAAACAGCAAATGGTCTCAAAATCTATAGCTGTCTTTAACTCAAACGACATTTTTACTACAGGTGCGGACAGTTCTCTTGCATTTCATCAGCACAGAAATATTTTTTATTTAAGCGGTATTGATCAAGAGGAAAGTATTTTAGTCCTTTTTCCAGATTCAACTGATCCATTACTAACAGAAATTCTATTTATTAAAAAGACTAGCGAGGAAATGGCTGTTTGGGAGGGTTTAAAACTCAGTAAAGATCAAGCTAGTGAAATTTCTGGTATAAAATCAATTTTTTGGCTTGATCAATTTGATGAAATTTTTAAAAAGCAAATGTTAGATTCAGAGATTTTTTATTTTAATAATAATGATCACTATCGTCAAAAAGTTGAAATAGAAACAAGAGAAGATAGGTTTTTAAAAATGATTAGTTCAAAATATTCTAATCATAAAATTTTATATAGTTATCCAATAATGGAGTTGTTACGGGGAGTGAAAGAAAAGGAAGAAATCGATTTAATTTTTAATGCTTGTGCGATAACAGAAAAAGCTTTTAGGCGTGTTCTTAAAATTTTAAGACCAGGCTTAACCGAGTATGAAATTGAGGCAGAATATGCTTATGAATTTTTAAGAAATCGATCTAAAGGATTTGCTTACAGTCCCATAATTGCCTCTGGTGGTAATGCTTGTATACTGCATTATACTGAAAATAATAAAATATGCAATGATGGCGATATGTTATTAATGGATGTAGGAGCAGAATATGCTAATTATTCCAGTGATATGACTAGAACAGTCCCCGTTAATGGCAAATTTTCAGATCGGCAAAAAGCAGTCTATCAAGCTGTTCTAAATGTAAAAAATGAAGCGACAAAGCTATTGGTACCTGGCACTATGTGGAATGATTATCATGTCGAAGTAGGAAAACTAATGAGTTCAGAATTAATTGGGCTAGGGCTTATTGATAGACTTGATATTAAAAATCAGGACGATAATAATCCAGCTTACAAAAAATACTTTATGCATGGTACTTCTCATCATATCGGTCTAGATACTCACGATTTTGGTCAATTAAAGGCNCCTATGCTCCCAAATATGGTATTTACGGTCGAGCCTGGTATTTACATTCCAGAAGAGAATTTGGGTATACGGCTTGAAGACGANGTAGTTATTCAATCNAGTGGAAGCCCTAGAAATTTGATGAATAATATACCTATTGAAATTGAGGAAATTGAAGATTTGATGAATTCTCAAGAATAATTATAAAATTTCTAAANNCTCGACTCTGTAGGTTGATTTATCACCNATTGATTTGATAGTTTTTTCAATCATTTTAGCATCAATTTTTTTTCTATCAAACTCAAGTACACCTGACTCTTCTTTGAAGTTGATTTTCGCACTNATTGCACCCTCTAGTTTTGATAATTTTTTTTCAATTGTCTTAGCACACCCAATTTTACAGCTCATTCCCNTAACNTTGAATTTTGCTATGCTGATATCCTCAGATTCTTGATTATCCAAACTTGAATTAGTATTTGAAAAATTAGATTCAACAGTTACAACTTTTGGTTTAACTTCTTTGTTACAACTCAAAGCAATAATTAAAAATATAATAAATGTAAAATTTAAAGTTTTCATTTNAAGTNTTNTAAATAAGAATAAATTTAATACTTTTTTGGCAAAGATTAATATTAATTATATGAATTTTGATGCTAAATAATTAAAGTGAATTTAAATTTTAAAAAGTGGATTTTATTACTATTGCTTTCATTTATATGGGGCAGCTCTTTCATACTTATAAAAAAGGGNTTAATTGGTATGACTCCGTGGCAATTAGGAGGGTATAGACTAGTGATTTCGTCGATATTCATTTTTTTAATTGGTTTTAAGTCATTGAAAGGATTAAATAAGAAAGATTGGAAGTGGCTATCAATTTCTGGATTTTTAGGCAGTTTTTTNCCTTCTTTTCTTTTTGCTNATGCAGAACTNGAGGTNGATAGTAGTGTAACCTCAGCTCTTAATTCTTTGGTACCNATNAATACAGTTTTATTAGGNTATTTTATTTTTAAGATAAAATCAAGCCGNTTCCAACTTTTAGGAGTTGTGATAGGGTTTTTTGGAGCTTTGCTATTAATTGCAGAGGGTGCTGAGTTAAATCCTAACCAAGATTATAATTATAGCGGGTTCATTCTCCTTGCAACAGTGATGTACGCTGCTAATGTTAATATTATAAAAAGATTTTTAAATGAAGTTAGCCCTCTCGCAATAGCCACAGCTAATTTCNTTGTAATTTTTATACCATCCTTATTGGTGTTATTTTTTTCTAAAGCGTTACATAGTGAAACCATTCAAAGACCAGAATTTTCCTTCTCCATGTTGTGTATTGTGATTTTGTCAATTTTTGGGACAGCCTTAGCAAAAATTTTATTCAACACACTAATTCAAATATCGACTCCAGTCTTCGCCTCTTCCGTGACTTATTTAATGCCCTTTGTAGCTCTTTTGTGGGGTATAATGGATTCTGAAATTTTCAATTTGAAACAGGTTTTGTCCCTGCTAATAATTCTAAGCGGTATTTATTTAGTAAATAGAAAAACATAAAAAAAGGCCATACAGTTGTGTACGGCCTTGTTTTAAAATTATGATCAGATTATTTAAAGTCTTCTTCTGTTACCCCGGAGTTGATTAATACTTCTTTGGCATTGAATCCTATTACTTGGGGTCCAGCTGTCACTTTTCTNNTAAATGGNATTAAGACTCCATCAACATTTTTNTAGTCGGAATGAACTGTGACAGNAGTAATCATTTGACCCTGAGCCTCTTCAGTCTTTTCNTCNCCNANTAAAAGACCCGAGCCGGCGTCGTAGTACCTGAACGATTCAGTAGAGCCAATGACTTTAATTTTATACACATCGTTTCCTTCGAATTTACTCAAACTTACAAGTTCAATTTCNTNANCTANATAATGAGCTTCAGGGAATAATCCTTTTTGGCTTTTTTGTTCATTAATTTCTTTTTCGCTCATCGGCTGTTTCACACCGCCTTGCTCAGCGTATCCAGAGTTTCCATCAAATTTTTGCTTCATAAGCACACCCATTCCGGGAACACTCATTTCCATTGACATTTTATTTGGAGCTTTAGATTTCAAAACCGTAGTAGGTTTAAATGGTGCTCCTTCAATTGTCATTTCAGCGTTAAATAAGAGAGTTTCTACTTTATCGACGGCTGATTTTCCTCCAATGGCATCAATGTAGGCTCCCATAACTGTCATCGCTGTAACCCCTTCTGGTATAGGTTTGGAAAGTTCTGGNTTATCAACTGGATTGGCATATTTATCAAAATACTTAATGGGTAATTTTTGTCCGTTCCATTCAATTTTTTCAACATTTTCCAGTATATCTGCAGCTTTGCCGACTAAAACGATTCTTGATTGGTCGGAAGTAAAGTAATTTTCAGCAATTCTTTGCACATCTTCAACAGTTACAGCGTCTATATTTGCTATGTAATTCTTATAAAAATCTTTAGGTAAATTGTTTGTTTTTATTGTTAATGCNCTNCTTGCAGCAACTGTTTTGTCTTCTGATTGAAGNATNAAGTTACCTAAAAACTTTGCTTTTGCATTATTTAACATTTCTAAGNCGACGGGCTCTGTTTTAATTCTTTGAATCTCCTTTAAAATCTCGACGACAGCACTGTCAGTAACCATATTTCTNACTTTTGTTGAAGCCATAAATGATGAGTTATACCAACGACCTGTACCAAGGTTTGAACGCGCCCCATATGTATATCCGTTGGCTTCTCTTAAGTTCATATTTAAATATGAACCAAAGGCACCACCGAGTATATAATTTGCCACTAAACCCGCATGATAATCTTTATCAGTCATTTTCAANTNTGAAACGTTCATAACAGCGATCTCNGTTTGAACGGCATTTGGAACATCAACAAAGTTAATTTCCGTCATTTGAACATCGTTAAATGTAGGATAATCTGGAACTTCAACACTTCCTGAAGCCCAATTTTTCATATATTTTTTTAATAATTTCTTTACTTCTTTAACTGTAATATCCCCACTAAAGAGCATGTAACCATTTGAAGGTTTAAATCTAGAGGCATAAAAGTTTTTTACATCAACTAGAGTAACATTGTTTATAGTTTCTTCTGTAATAATTTCACCAGAAGGGTGATTTTTACCGTAAAAAAAGGCACCTCTAACATTGCTAGCTATAGCTGCGGCGCTATTTTCACCTGATTTAATTCCTTCTATTAATTGTTCTTTTTCAAATTTTAGCTCTTCTTCAGTAAATTTAGGTTTTAGTGCCGCCTCTGCAAATAANGAAAAAACTTCCTCTTTATACTTAGCTAGACAATAACCAAATCCACCATTGGGACTTACGCTTACTGATGCGCCTAAAAAATCAACCTTTTCAGCAAATTCATCTTTGTTGTTTAATTGAGTTTCCTTACCGAGCAAAGANCCAGTTAAACTTTGAACTCCAGCTTTTTTGCCTTCAAAAANTGGGGGATTATTGAGATTTAGACTCCACCTTACAACAGGGAATTTTGTGTCGTTAGCAACTAAGACAGTTAAGCCGTTTTTTAATTTAAATTCTTCAGCATCTTTTAAATTTACTTCTGGGGTTGGTCCAGAGGCTGGTATCTTTGATCGGTCAACTTGTCCTATGGCTGAANATCCAACGAATAATGCTATTAATGTTATTAAAGAATATTTTTTCATGATGATTTAATTTTTATTTATTTTTCCAACTCATTCGGGTCTGTTCCTGAAAGATATTTAAGTTCTAATCTTTGCTCAGGATTGAGATAATCATTTGCCACTCTTTTAATATCTTCTTTGGTAATACTTCTGTAGATATCTAATTGTTGNTTTATTCTNTNNGTATNNCCTTGTAACATATTGTATGTTGCNAGNGANGNAGCAATTCCTTCAACGCTTGAATTGGACTCTACAAAAGCTGTTTCAAATGTGTTTTGAAGTTTTTGAAANTCTTTGTCTGAAATTAATTCAGTTTGAAGAGATTTTATTTCGTCATCCATAGTGTCTCTTAACTGATCCCAATTAGGCTCACCTTTAATCAGGGCTCCCATAGTATAGGTGCCATAGTCTTGAACTGCTTGACCAAATGCTAAAACTTGAAGCGCAACTTTCTCATCTTCGACCATTCTTTTATACATCCTGGAGCTATTACCCCCTGTTAGGATAGTTGAAATGTAGTCTAACACATACGCGTCTTTATCGGTAGATTTAGGTGTGATGTACGAAAATACAAACGCTGGAATCTGAATATTTGGATCATATTCTGTAACATATATAGTTTCAGTAATTGGTGGTTCAACGATTTCTTCTCTTTCATTGGGCTCAGCATTATTGGGGATAGGCCCAAAATATTTCTCAATCAGCTCTTTGGTTTCCTCAATGTTTATGTCTCCTGCAACAACTAAAACAGCATTATTTGGATTATAATACTGATTGTTAAAATCTATAAACTCGTCTAGCTGAGCTGCATTCAAATCTTCCATAGAACCAATCACTGAGCGACCATATGGGTGCACTTTGAATAGGTGATTATCAATTCCAGTCCTGTAAATTATTTTTCCGTATGGAGCGTTATCAATTCTTTGTCTTTTTTCTTCTTTGACAACTTCGTTTTGGGTATCAACCCCAATTTGCTCAATGATTGGATGTAACATTCTTTCACTTTCCATCCATAAACCAATCTCTAATTTATTTGATGGAAATGTTTCATAATAGTAAGTCCGATCTTGACTTGTGTTAGCATTGTTACTNCCTCCATTTGCTGAAACTATGTCAAACCATTTTCCTCTTTCAATATTTTTTGTTCCTTCAAACAATAAATGTTCAAAAAAATGGGCAAAGCCAGTTCTACCNTCNACTTCGTCTTTGGCACCNATTTGGTACATTACAGAAACTGTAACTACTGGCGCTGCGTTTTCTTGATGTAAAATAACATGTAACCCGTTTTCAAGATCATATTCANTGAAATCAATTTTTTGGGCATTTANGGAATAACTAACTAAAGTTATTANTATTACTAGCAGAAANTTTTTTTTCATATTNTTATATGTTTATTTGTTGCGAATTTTAAAGACACCAAATATAAATAATTTATTGAATTTACTATTCAAAAAACAACAAAACATTGACAGAAAATAGTTTGTAAATTGATTATTAAAAATTATATTTGCACCCGCTCACAATAGTTAACTTGTGATTTACATAAAAATATGAACGCAATTGTAGAAATTTCAGGAAAACAATTTAAAGTNAAAAAAGATCAAAGTCTTTTTGTTGACCGATTACATTTCGATGAAGGAAAAAAAGTTTCTTTTGATAAAGTACTTCTTTTGTTTGATGAAAAAAATGTTACTATTGGCTCTCCCACCATCAACGGTGCTACAGTTTCAGCGTCAATNTTAAAACACATCAAAGACGATAAAGTTATAGTGTTCAAGAAAAAAAGAAGAAAAGGTTATAAAGTAAAGAANGGTCACCGTCAGNNTCTGACTGAAATTAAAATTGAGGGTATTTCAATATCTGGTGGTAAAAAAGTAGCCGAAAAAAAAGAANCTGAGANANCCTCAAAAACTACTGCAAAACAACAAGCCAAAGATACTTCTCAAGATCTTGATAAAATGACCGTTTCTCAATTAAAAGAATTGGCTAAATCTAAAGGAGTTACAGGGATATCAAAAATGAAAAAAGCAGATCTGATCTCTGCGTTAAGTAATTAGTTAAAAACTAAAAAATAATATAAAATGGCACATAAAAAAGGAGTTGGAAGTTCAAAAAACGGAAGAGAATCAGAGTCGAAGCGATTAGGTGTAAAAATTTTTGGTGGTCAACCCGCTATTGCTGGTAATATTATTGTTAGACAAAGAGGTACTGCTCACAACCCTGGCGAAAATGTGTATGTAAGTAAAGATCACACCTTGCATGCAAAAGTTGATGGGATAGTGAAATTTGATAGAAAGAAAAACAATAAGTCTTACGTGTCTATTGTTCCTTTTGAAGTTTAATTTATCACTCCGCTGTCATTCCTTACCAAAAAAAGGTCTTTTAGATCTGTTTTTCATAAGCTAGACGTTTACTATTATCTTCAAGATATATAATTCCGCAATAGTTATAGTTTAATTTTTTCAATAAATTTTGCATGGGGAAATTTTTTTCGTGAGTATCAATTCGCATAGACTTTATATTTTTCTCTTTTAATATTTCTTCACAACTATTTAAAATAAATTTAGCAACTCCTTTTCTAAGTTGTAATTTTGAAATAGCCATTCTGTGAACAACGCCGTAACTTGAGTCATCAGAATTAATCCATTTTCCTTCAATTTTTTGATAAGTTGGTTCTTTTCTTAGCGAAAACATTGCCGTTGCAAGTATCATATTTTTAATTGATTTTACAACAAAGCATTCATTGTTTTTAATATCATTTTCAATAATACTTTGAGAGGGATAGCCATTTTGCCACTGATCAATATTTTCATAGGCTAATGTTTTTTGCGCATCTTCAATTATTTGCATTATTGAAGTTAAATCGTCTTTATTGGCCAGAGACAAACGCATTTTAGTTAGAAATAAAAACGAATTGTTTTGAAATAGATTTTAATATCTGTAATAATCAGGTTTGAAGGGTCCTTCAGGGTTAACTCCAATATAATTTGCTTGGTCTGGTTTTAACTCAGTTAATTCAACACCGATCTTTTCTAAGTGTAACTTTGCTACTTTTTCGTCAAGGTGTTTTGGTAGCATATAAACTTTATTTTCGTAAGAATTTTTATTATTCCACAGTTCAATTTGTGCAAGGACTTGGTTTGTAAATGAGTTACTCATAACAAAACTAGGGTGGCCTGTAGCACAGCCAAGATTCACTAAACGTCCTTCTGCTAAAATTATAATTTCTTTATTTTCAATGGTATATTTATCAACTTGAGCCTTTATTTCATCTTTTGTATGTCCATAGTTTTCGTTTAACCATGTCATATCAATTTCATTGTCAAAGTGACCGATATTACAAACAATAGCTTTATCTTTCATGGATTTAAAGTGACTGCCAACTACAATATTTTTGTTACCGGTTGCTGTAATAACAATATCTGAAACAGGTAAAACAGTTTCTAATTTTTTTACTTCATAGCCATCCATTGCAGCTTGCAGTGCACATATTGGATCAATTTCTGTAATTGTCACAATACTTCCAGCCCCCCTGAAAGATGCAGCAGTTCCTTTGCCCACATCTCCATAGCCACAAACCACAACTCTTTTTCCAGCCAACATGATATCGGTAGCTCGTCTAACAGCGTCCACTGCACTTTCCTTACAGCCATATTTGTTGTCAAATTTACTTTTTGTAACTGAATCATTAACATTAATTGCAGGTATAGATAGAGTTCCATTTTTCATTCTATCATAGAGTCTCTGAACCCCAGTTGTGGTTTCTTCACTGAGGCCATTTATTCCTGAAATTAATTCTGAATAATGATCAAAGACTAAATTTGTTAAGTCTCCACCATCGTCTAAGATCATATTTAATGGTTTACGATCTTCTCCGAAAAAAAGTGTCTGCTCAATACACCAATTAAATTCATCTTCAGTCATTCCTTTCCAAGCATATACTTGAACTCCTTTGGAAGCTATCGCAGCAGCAGCATGGTCTTGCGTTGAAAATATATTACATGAGCTCCAAGTAACTTCAGCTCCTAGATCAATTAAAGTTTCAATTAAAACTGCTGTTTGAATAGTCATATGAAGACAACCTGCAATCCTGGCTCCTTTGAGTGGCTTACTTTTGCTAAACTCTTTTCTTAAGCTCATAAGTCCAGGCATTTCAGCTTCGGCTAGTTTAATTTCTTTCCGCCCCCAATCGGCAAGCGAGATATCTTTTACTTTGTATCGTTGATAAGTTTTAATTTTTACACTCATAGCTCTATTATTTGTAAACCAATTTGGTCAAACTAACCAAAATAACGTAATTTAGTTATAATCATAATTTTTCTGCATCTGCAAAGATAACTATTAACTTTTTAATTTTCTATGCCACTTTATAAATCTATTAATATCAATTCACAAACTAATGTTAAAATTTGGCATATAAAAGAGACAATTAGCAGTTTTTTAAAGGATATTAGACTTCGGCCCCAAAGTAAATCTAGATTAGATTCAATGAAAAGTAAGACTCATAAACTTGGATTTTTGAGTGCCCGAAGATTGTTGATGGAATTTGGTTACGATGATTTTGATATGTGCTATGATAACTTTGGAAAACCCTTACTTGAAAATGGAAATTATATTTCCATTTCTCACTCATTTGAATTCAGTACTGTAGTTGTTTCGAAATTTCCGGTTGGAATTGATATTCAAAAACCAACTAAAAAGGTGATTGATGTAGCTTCAAAATTTATTGGAATTGAGTCTATGTTTTTAGAAGTTAACGAGAAATACTATTTACGTAATTTAACTTGGATATGGTGTGTTAAAGAATCTTTATATAAGTTATATTCAAAGCATGGCTTGTCATTCAAGAATCAACTTGTTGTACTTCCTATTCCAAGCGATAATGTAACAACTTCCTGGATATTAGATGGACAAAAGCGAAGAGATTATAAATGTTTTTTGTTTGAGATTAATGATTATGGATTATCGGTAATTCAGCCCCGAAATGGAACAACTAACTGATTTTTTTTTAGAGCCATATTACAATAAGTTAGTAATTGATACTACTCTTGAAGCTATTGCATTAGTTTTTGGTATCATTAGCGTTATTTATGCAAAAAAAGCTAATATTCTAGTTTACCCAACAGGTATTATATGCACTGTAATTACAGTTTTTTTATTATTCAAAGCTAAATATTTTGGTGACATGATGATGAATATCTATTATTCTATCATGAGCATTTATGGCTGGTGGAATTGGTCCAGAAAGGACAACGATAATTATTTAGTAAAGATATCTAGAATTAAATTGGAGGATTTAAATTCGGTTATTATTTTCTTCTTAGTTACCGTTTTAATAACATTTCTGGTTTACAAAACTAGTTCTGTAGATATGGTAATTTTCAATTATGTCGATATATTTACTTCAGGCCTATTTTTTGTTGCAATGTGGCTCATGGCTAATAAAAAATTGGAGAGTTGGATTTTTTGGATAATCGCAGATATTATTACTGTACCTTTGTATGCATTCAGAGGTTTGGGAATGTTATCTTTGCAATATATTATATTTACAGTTTTAGCTATACAGGGATATTTGGAATGGAAAAAACATTTAAGCAAATAAATTCTGGTTGTATTAAATTAGTTCTCTTCGGGCCAGAATCAACTGGAAAATCAACTCTGTCAATTGATCTTGCAAAATACTATAACACAGTGTACGTTCCGGAATATGCACGCGAATATTTACAAAAAAAATGGGATCAAAAAAAAGGGGTTTGTTCTAAAGAAGATTTGCTACCAATTGCTTTAGGGCAAATTGAATCTGAGAATAGGCTAGTTAAAGAAGCCAGAAACTTGCTTATTTGCGATACAGATTTAATTCAAACTATGGTTTACTCAAAAGTTTATTATGATGGCTACTGTAACCCAAAAATTCAGCAATCTGCAATTGAAAACTCTTATGATTTGTATTTTTTGTGTTCCATTGATGTTCCATGGATGGCTGACGACCTACGTGATAAACCCAACGAGAGGGAATTTATGTTTAGTGCTTTTAAAGTCGAACTTGAAAAACTGAATCGCCCTTTTGTAATTCTTGAAGGATCTCATGACAAAAGAATGCAGCAAGCAATCAAGTGCATTGACCAGTTACTCATTGAAAAAAAATCAAATAAATAGAATACTAAGTCAAGACTAAATTAAATTTTATGTAAAAATTTCATAAAATTTATTTTTTAAATATTTATTAGCTTAATTTTGTATTGTTCTCAAAAGGGGTGCCTTATGGCTGAGATCATACCCATTGAACCTAGAACAGGTAATGCTGTTTAGGGAAACATGAAGCACATAGTACTTCAAATAACTATAACAATTTATAACAAAGAATAATCACCTCTTTTTATTCGACTCTAAAAAAATCGCATGAAAAATCACATTTTTTGTCTATGGCTTACAGTTGCGTTTTTTACAACGGCTTTAGCACAAGACAATCCAATAAAAACGGATTCAACCGCAATACAAAATCTCGACGAGGTGTTGGTCAAAGCGGTAAGAGTAAAATCCAACGCTCCAATTACGCACTCTAATGTCAGTAAAAAAGACATTGCGAAGCGTAATTTAGGACAAGACATCCCAATTCTTTTAAATTACTTACCTTCTGTGGTATCCTCTTCAGACGCGGGCGCAGGAATAGGTTATACCTATTTAAGGGTGCGTGGCTCCGATGCTACGCGCATCAATGTGACCATTAACGGGATTCCTTACAATGATGCGGAGAGTCAAGGAACTTTTTGGGTTAATCTTGGGGATTTTGCTTCTTCAATTGAAAGTTTACAACTCCAACGTGGGGTTGGAACCTCCACCAATGGGTCAGCTGCCTTTGGAGCTAGTCTGAATATTTTGACTGACGCCA
The DNA here is from genome assembly GCA_002721175.1 of Flavobacteriaceae bacterium. Classification (GTDB taxonomy): domain Bacteria; phylum Bacteroidota; class Bacteroidia; order Flavobacteriales; family Flavobacteriaceae; genus UBA3537. Next base: position 98,685 of record PBJR01000007.1, read on the forward strand.
TCTC
>PBJR01000008.1 GCA_002721175.1 Flavobacteriaceae bacterium
TCAATTCCACGTTCCCCAAAACCTGGCGCAACAATGATTCCATTCATTCCATTAAGCAAATCACTTACATTTTCCGAATTTAAATGTTCTGAATGTATAGACTTAACATTAATTTTTACCTCATTCTCAGCTCCAGCATGAATAAGTGCTTCGAGAATTGACTTATAGGAGTCCTGCAACTCAACATACTTACCTATAAGACCAATATTAATTTCAGTAGATGGATTTTTGTATTTCTTCAAAAATAAATTCCAGCTTTCCAAATTGGGTCTTCGCCATGACAGTTGAAGTTGCTTTAAAACCACTTTATCAAGTCCTTCTTTTAGTATTAAATTAGGTACATCGTAAATTGTAGATGCATCAATAGATTGTATTACGCATTCTTCCTTGACATTACAAAACCTAGCAATCTTCGTACGAATTGATGAACTTAGTTCATGTTCAGTTCGACATACCAAAACATCAGCCTGCACTCCACTTTCCATAAGCGTTTTAACACTATGTTGAGTAGGTTTTGTTTTTAATTCACCTGCGGCTGATAAAAATGGAATCAAGGTCAAATGAACAACTAAAACATTATTATTTCCCTTCTCCCATTTTAATTGTCGCACTGATTCAATGTAAGGTAATGACTCAATATCTCCAACAGTTCCACCAATTTCAGTAATTACTATGTCATATTTACCAGTTTGGCCTAAAGACATCATTCTATGTTTTATTTCATCAGTTATATGTGGAATGACTTGTACTGTTTTGCCTAAAAACTCACCACGGCGTTCTTTATTTATAACATTTTGATAAATCCGTCCTGTGGTTATATTGTTTGCTTGTGAAGTTTTTACGTTCAGAAATCGTTCATAATGTCCCAAATCTAAATCAGTTTCAGCTCCATCTTCAGTAACATAACATTCACCATGCTCATATGGATTTAATGTACCAGGATCAATATTAATATAAGGATCAAATTTTTGGATAGTTATTCTATAACCTTGAGATTGTAATAGCTTAGCGAGCGAGGCAGCAATGATACCTTTCCCAAGTGAAGAACTTACACCCCCAGTTACAAAGATGTATTTTGTATTATTGCTAGTCATTAAACACTTTTAAACTTGGCAAAATTACAAATAAGTATTTAATATTAAGAGATTGTGAGAAAATTTATGCTGAAGTAAAATTAAGAATCAACAGAAATTAGCTCAACTTCAAAAATTAGATTAGCATTTGGGGGTATAATTCCTCCAGCACCTCGTTCGCCATAAGCTAGCCAACTGGGAATAACAAATTTAGCTTGATCGCCTACATGCAAAAGTTGAATCCCCTCATCCCAACCTGATATTACATTACCAACACCTAATTGAAATTTAATAGGCTTACCTCTATCACGTGAAGAATCGAAGATAGTACCGTTGCTCAATTTACCAACATAATGAACTGATACAAAATCATTTATCGCAGCTTTTTTACCATTTCCATGGTTTAATATTTGATAACGCAAACTGGTAGCAGTTGTTTTTAACCCTTTACTTAAATTTTTTAATTCTTTCTCGATTAATAATTTTTGTTCGCTAATGCGTTTCAATTTGGTATCTTGGAATTCATTAAATGCTTTAAGAGCATCAAAATTATTTGCTTTTTTACCGATAGCAATAATTTCAATATTTTTAATCAAATCCCCTTTTGAAATACTATTAACTACGGATTGACACTTGACAGTTTTGCCGAATACAGTGTGTTTTCCGTCAAGCCATGGAGTTGGAACATGAGTAATAAAAAATTGACTTCCATTGGTACCTGGGCCAGAGTTAGCCATTGAAAGAATCCCTGGCGATCCATGTTTTAAATCAGGGTGAAACTCATCGTCAAATTGATATCCAGGATTTCCAGTGCCTGTACCAAGCGGACAACCACCTTGAATCATAAAATCGGAAATCACACGATGAAATTTCAAATCGTTATAGTATGGTTGACCAATTTTTTTTATTGAATTTTCCAAAATACCTTTTGAAAGAGAAACAAAATTGCCGACAGTTGCAGGGGCTAGTTCGTAAAATAATTCAGTAAGAATTACTCCCTTAGTTGTATTAATTTTAGCGTAAAGGCCATCTTCCATAATAAAATATATTTAAATCAAATTTAAAAGAATTGTTGTTTAAAAACATTAACGAATTAATAAAATTTAATTTGCAACCTCACTTATAAATTTTATTCTGTATAATCTTAATTCCTCATCATCGTAGTCACCCCCAAATTTTGTAATTGCGGATTCAATTGAATCGGTCTCTGAATGCATAAAATAATCATGAATTTCTTGTTGTTGATCTTCGTCCATATACTCATCAATCCAATAATCAATATTTATTTTTGTCCCTGAAAAAACGATTGACTCAAGTTCAGTTATAAAATCTTGCATTTCCATCCCTTTGGCTTTTGCAATGTCAATCAAAGACAATTTTCTATCAATACTTTGAATAATAAATAATTTTATGGAGGAATTCATTCCGGTTGACTTAATTATAAGATCTTCAGATCGAACAATATTATTTTCATCAACATACGTTTTTATTATGTCAACAAAATTTTTACCAAATTTTTTCGCTTTACCCTCACCTACTCCATAAATATTTGATAACTCTTCAATTGAAATTGGATATTTCAATGCCATATCATCAAGAGAAGGATCCTGAAAAATGGCATAAGGTGGTAGACTAAGTTTTTTAGCATCAGACCTGCGCTGATCTTTCAATAATTTTATAAGTTTTTGATCAGTGTGCTGATTATCAGGAATATTGTTTTTCGATATTGAAGTTTGGTCATAATTATGATCCTCAGTCATCATAAAAGATTTTGGATTTTCTAGAAACAATTTACCCAATGATGTAATTTTGATTACACCATAGGTTTCAATTTCTTTTCTCACAAGCCCAGCTACTAAAAGCTGCCTCAATAAAGCAGTCCAATAAGATTGCTCCATATCACTCCCAGAGCCAAAAAATAATTCTAAGTTTGTTTTATGAGACTTTATTAGAGCATTCTCTTCACCAATTATAACCTTAACTAAATCTTTTATCTTGTATTTTTCATTCGTACTGATTAATATTTTTAACAACTTAAAAACATTTAACTTAGCCTCTATTTTAGTTTTTGGATTTCTGACATTATCATCCATATCGCCACCTGGATCATTTAAATTGTCAAATTTCTCTCCAAAATAATGTAAAATAAATTTTCGCCTTGATATTGAAGTTTCAGCTAAAGCTATAACTTCCTGTAAGAGTGCAAAACCAATTTCTTGCTCAGCTACAGGCTTTCCAGACATAAATTTTTCTAACCTTTCAATATCATTATAACTATAAAATGCCAAACAATGTCCTTCGCCTCCATCGCGTCCTGCTCTACCAGTTTCTTGATAATAGCTTTCAATACTTTTTGGCATATCATAGTGAATAACAAAACGCACATCAGGTTTATCTATACCCATACCAAAGGCAATGGTAGCCACAACAACATCAATATCCTCCATTAAAAATAAATCCTGATGTATTGATCTTTTTTTTGAATCCAAACCAGCATGATACGGAACTGCTTTTATTCCGTTAACTTGAAGTATTTGAGCCAATTGTTCAACACGTTTTCGACTCAAACAATAAATAATACCTGATTTACCTTCATTTTTTTTCACATATCTTATGACTTCGCTGTTAACTTGATCATCCTTGGGTAAAATTTCATAAAATAAATTTGGTCTATTGAAAGAAGCTTTAAAAGTTTTGGCTTCATTCGCAATTCCAAGATTCTTCAAAATATCATCTTGTACTTTGGGAGTTGCAGTTGCAGTTAGACCTATGATAGGTATATTCTCACCAATTTCAGTAATAATTTTCCTCAAATTTCTATATTCAGGTCTGAAATCATGACCCCATTCACTGATACAATGTGCTTCGTCAATCGCAACAAATGAAATTTTTTTAGAAGATAAAAAATTTATATTATCTCGTTTTGATAAGGATTCAGGCGCAACATACAAAAGTTTTGTTAAACCACAATCAATATCAGACTTAACTTGTTTAATTTCAGTTTTATTTAGAGAAGAATTTAAAACATGTGCAATTGCTTCATTTTCTGATATTCCTCTAAGAGCATCAACTTGATTTTTCATTAGCGCAATAAGTGGAGAAACTACTATAGCAGTACCATCCTGGATAATAGCTGGCAATTGGTAGCAAAGGGACTTTCCACCACCAGTAGGCATAATAGCAAAAGTATGTTTTCTCTGTAAAATACTATTTATAACAGACTCTTGTAAACCTTTGAAATTATCAAAGCCAAAATAAGATTTGAGTGCATTGTGAAGGATTTCAGATGAAATTACCATTAATATTATAAATGCAATTTGAATTAAACAAATTATAAATGCCTCTATGTTAATATTAAGGCATTAATTTTTTACTTTGTTATAATAATTATCTTCTCTAATATAAGTATATTTACTAAGTCATACAATTAATTATGAAAGATTTAGCAAGCAAAAACACTATTCTCGATTTTGCGAAAAACTCAATAATTACACAAAGTGAGTCGATAAGAAATTTAACCAACTTAATTGAGAAATCATTTTCTGAATCAGTTAAGCTAATTTACAATTCCTCGGGAAGAGTTGTAATTACTGGGGTTGGAAAAAGTGCAATTATCGCTAACAAAATTGTTGCAACACTAAATTCCACAGGAACTCCTTCAATATTTATGCATGCAGCTGATGCTAATCATGGAGATATTGGAATTATAAAAAGAAATGATATTGTTATATGCATATCTAAAAGCGGAAATACCGGAGAAATAAAATCATTAATTCCCCTCATACAAAATAATAATAAGCTTATTGCCATAACAGGAAATCCCAACTCATTTTTAGCAAAAAATGCTGATTATTTTATTAATTCAATGGTCAAAAAAGAAGTCTGCCCAAACAATCTTGCCCCTACGACTAGTACTACAGCACAACTTGTAATTGGTGATGCCTTAGCTGTTTGCCTGCTCAACCTTCGTAAATTCAGTAAAGAAGATTTTGCAAAATACCATCCAGGTGGTACTCTTGGAAAAAAATTATCAATGAAAATAAAAGATATCATAGTTCAAAATCTAAAGCCAGAGGTAAAAAAATTATCAAATGTAAAGGAAGTTATTTTTGAAATTTCATCAAAACGGCTTGGGGTAACAGCTGTGATTGAAAAAGATAAAATAATTGGAATCATAACTGATGGAGATCTTAGACGAATGCTAGAAAAAACTAATAATATCTCAAATCTAACTGCATTTGACATAATGTCCAAAAAACCAAAAACCATAGATCATAATGCTATGGCAACTGAGGCAATGACATTGATGGAGCGTCATTCAATATCGCAAATTCTTGTTGAAAAAAATAAAGTTTATAAGGGAGTTATTCACATGCACGACCTTATCAGGGAGGGTATTATTTAAATATGAATCACGAAAAAGAAATGTCCTTCTTAGACCATCTTGAAGAGCTCAGGTGGCATATTATAAGATCTCTGTTTGCTATACTTTGTAGCGCTTTGATTTTTTTTATTTTTAAAAATTTCTTGTTTGACAACCTGATATTTGGTCCAACTAAACCTGATTTTTTTACATACGATGTCTTGTGCCAATTATCAGGACTATTTAATATAGATAGTTTTTGTAATACAAATTTTGAATTTGAAATACAAAGCAGAACAATGACAGGACAATTTTCTGCACACATATGGACATCTATTACTTTTGGGTTTATTCTTGCCTTCCCATATGTATTATATGAATTCTGGAAATTTATAAGTCCTGGTTTGTACAAAAATGAAAGGAAAAATTCTAAAGGTTTTTTATTAGTGTCTTCAATTTTATTTTTTATTGGTACATTATTTGGATATTATGTAATTTGCCCTCTTTCAATCAATTTCCTTGGAACTTATAGTATTTCAGGACAAGTTCACAACGATTTTGATTTAAATTCTTATATTGGACTAGTAAGATCTTCAGTCCTGGCCTCAGGATTTATTTTTGAATTACCAATACTAATTTTCTACCTAACAAAAATTGGATTAGTTACTCCCGCCTTTCTAAAGAAAAATAGAAAATATGCACTTGTAGGCGTATTAATTATTGCAGCGATTATCACTCCTCCAGACGTGGCTAGTCAAGTAATTGTAGCTATACCAGTAGTAATTTTATACCAGGTTAGTATAATCATTTCTAAAATTGTTGAAAAAAAAAATAAATCTCAATACTAAAATAAATTTAACAATCAACTAAATATGAAATTAGAAGTTAAAAATTTAATGAAATCCTATACAGGCAAAAAAGTTGTTAAAGATATTTCATTTGAAGTTAATCAAGGAGAAATTGTTGGCCTATTAGGTCCCAACGGAGCTGGTAAAACAACGTCATTTTATATGACAGTTGGATTAATAAAAGCAAATGGCGGAAAAATATTTTTGGATGAAACCGATATTACTGATTTTCCAATGTACAAAAGAGCAAAAATTGGTATTGGTTATTTAGCGCAAGAAGCTTCAATATTTAGAAAACTTTCTGTTGAAAACAATATTTTAAGCGTTTTACAAATGACAAAATTATCCAAAAAGAAACGAAAAGAAAAATTGGAATCATTAATTGAAGAGTTTGGTTTGAGTCATATTAGAAAAAATAGAGGAGATTTACTTTCGGGTGGTGAGAGAAGACGAACTGAAATAGCAAGGGCACTCGCAACTGACCCTTCATTTATTTTACTTGACGAACCATTTGCAGGAGTTGATCCAGTAGCAGTTGAAGATATTCAAAAAATTGTTGCTAGATTGACTAAAAAAAATATTGGCATATTGATAACTGATCACAATGTACAAGAAACTTTAGCAATTACAGACAGAACTTATTTAATGTTTGAGGGTAGAATTCTTAAAGATGGAATACCAGAAATTTTGGCTAATGATGATTTAGTTCGAAAGGTTTATCTTGGACAAAATTTTGAATTAAGAAAAAAGAAATTAGAATTTTGAAAGTCAATTCTTGATTAATGGTGGGTAAATTAGAGAGATAACAAAGTAAAATATAACACTCAAAGATATTCCTGCATAATCAAAAAAAATCAATGAAAATACTGACATCATTATAATGCAATATCTTGAAAAATTTTCTTTGATTCCATAAGTCTTAAATTTAAAGGTAATTAGCTTAAAATTAGAATTCAGCAAAAAAGTAAGAATTAAGGTTAAAATTAAGAGAAAAAACGGGTCTTCTAAAAGTGCTAAAAGAAAATTAATCCCTGAATATTCCCGAACTAGTGCTAAACCAATGACAAACATAGCGTTTGCAGGAGTGGGTAACCCAGTAAAAAAAATTGATTGTGGCTTTGATATATTGTAGCGAGCTAACCTAAATGCTGAACCCAATACTATTAGCAAGCTGAAATAAGGAATTATCATTGAATGATAAGATGATTCAGTTAGGGAATTACTTAACAATTTAAACATAATGATACCTGGAGCTAGGCCACTAGTAACCATATCGGAAATTGAATCTAATTGAAAGCCTAGTGGACTTTCTGATTTTAAAAATCTGGCAATAAAGCCATCAAAAAAATCAAAAAAAATTCCCAGCAAAACAAAAAGTGCTGCTTTCGCTAACTGATCATTAATAGCTGAAATAACTGCTATGGATCCACACAATAAATTTAAAGAAGTAATTATATTTGGAACTAATTTTTTCAAAATTGCCTTAATTATTTAGTAAAAATAATAAACTATTTTTGTTTATTTAAAATTAAAACAATAAGTAGCATGTTCTATAGTTTTAATTATATGAAAAATATTATCAATTTAATACATATTATAATAGTCTTATTTTTGAGCTTGGTGCTTGATAATGAATTAAAGGCACAGATAAATCGTAACTACTCTAATGAGTTCATGAATATTGGAGTTAGTGCTTCAGATATGTCTATGTCGGGAGCAGTTGTTGCTAAGACCTGTGGTGTAAACTCAGGTTATTGGAACCCAGCAGGGTTAATTCATCTTGAAAGCAACTCGATTTCTTTAATGCACTCTAATTATTTTTCTAATATTGCTAATTTTAATTACGTTGCCTTGGCGATGCCTATTGACGATACAAGTGCATTTGGAGTTTCTATGATAAGATTTGGAGTTGACGATATTATGGACACAACTCATTTAATTGACCAACAAGGTAATATAAACTATGATAGGATAAACCTATTTTCAGCAGCAGATTATGGATTTACAGTTTCCTACGCCAGAAAATTAAAGTTGTTGGGCTTTAATTATGGTGTAAACGCAAAAGTAATTAGACGCATTATTGGAGATTTTGCGTCTTCTTGGGGCTTTGGTTTTGATGTTGGAATACAATATGAAACAAGAAATTGGAAATTTGGCTTGATGGCCAGAGATATAACAACAACATTTAACTCTTGGAAATATGATCAAGATAAATTAACCGATATTCAAAGTGCAATTCCTAATCAAAATCAATCAGAACCGGACGCAAATGAAATAACAATACCAAAATTACAATTTGGCCTTGCAAAAAAATATGTCTTTAATTATGATTACTCTTTGATTACTGAAATAGATTTAATAGTTAGATTTGAGAAAAATAATGACATAATATCCAGTTCTTTTGTGAGTATTAACCCTGCTTTTGGTTTTGAATTTGGATATTCAAATTTAGTTTATTTAAGGGGTGGTTTTGGAAATTTTCAGCAAGAGACACAATTTGATGACACAAGCAAAATCACATTTCAACCAAACATAGGTATTGGTTTTAAATACAATGGTATCGCAATCGATTACGCCATAACAGACATAAGTGACCAAAGCATTGCATTATATTCAAATATATTTTCAATTGAAATTGATTTAGAATCATTTAGAAAATGAAATTATTTAAAATTATTTTTTTTGTATTCCTTTTTCTTCTTAAATCGAATGAATCTTATTGTCAAATAAAACTTTCGCCTGACTCAGAAGTAAGTATTTTAACAATAAAACCAGGAAATTCTCTCAATGATGCTTTTGGACACAATGGAATCAGAATTAAAGATCTACAAAATCGTATTGACTTGGTATTTGATTATGGAAGATATGATTTCAACAAAAAAGGGTTTTATCTAAATTTTATTCTTGGAAAACTAAATTATGAAATTGGCTTGTTGGACTATGTCTCTTTTGTAGAAAACTACAAACTTGAAAAACGCTCCATCTATGAGCAAAATATTAATTTAAATGAGACTCAAAAGCAACGACTCTTTAAAAAACTGATTCGTAAATTTAATTCAAATGAAAAAACTTATCAATATGATTTTTTTTACAACAATTGTGCTACAAAAATTAGGGATGATTTAAAAGAAATTTCTGACAATGATATTTTGTTTTCCAATAACAACCTAAAAAATATAACATTTAGAAATCTCATAAGATCACATATTAAAACAAATAGCTGGAGTGGAGTTGGAATAGACTTGGCACTTGGCTCTGTGGTAGACAAAAGAGCAACTTTGGAACAATATATGTTTTTACCAAAACAACTTAAAGAAATTTTATCCGAATCAAAATTAAAATCCAATTCAAAAAAATTAGTTTACAAAACAATTAAAATTGAAAGCGGGGAGATTAGAAAAAAATCTTATTTTCTATTTAGTCCACTCTTTATTATAAGTTTTCTCTCTCTAATAATTTTTCTATTCACCTTCAAGGATTTAAAAAATTCAAGCAGAAATAAATTACTTGACCTATTAATTTTCCTTGTAACTGGTATTTTAGGAATATTAATTATTTTTCTATGGTTTGGAACAAATCACAGAGTAACAGCATTTAATTATAACTTTTTATGGGCATTTTGTTTAAATATCTTAATGATAAAAAATCTAATTAAGTCAAATCCAAATAAAAAATTTATTTCTTACTTAAAGTTTCTGATTATACTCATTTTACTTATGATCATACATTGGATTACAGGAGTTCAATCCTTTAACTACGCACTATCACCACTTGTTATCGCACTGCTATTTAGGTACATCTATCTTGTTTTCTTTTTTAAATTAAAACACAACAATACTACTTAATTTACTTCCATAAAATATAAATATTTATTAAAATGATTATATTTTTTTGGCTGTTAACTCTAAAAAATTATTTTTGCAAAAAATCAAAAAGTTTTAATTATGTATTGGACATTAGAATTAGCTTCTTATTTAAGTGACGCTCCCTGGCCTGCAACCAAAGATGAACTTATCGATTATTCAATTCGAACAGGCTCACCACTTGAAGTAGTAGAAAATTTACAGGCTATTGAAGATGAAGGTGAATCGTATGATTCTATTCAAGAAATTTGGCCTGATTACCCCTCAGATGAAGACTATCTTTGGAATGAAGATGAATATTAAACTACTATCGCAAAAAACCCTAACTTAAGTTTTTTTCTCGATTTCAAATATAAATTAATAACAAACTGTATATTTGGTTATGGTTTGATAATATTAAATTAAATTAAATTTTATAATGAGTATAATTAACTCCTTGTTAAAGTTATTTGTAGGGGATAAATCAAAGCAAGATATAAAGTCCATCTTACCGATAGTTGATAAAATTAAATCATTTGAGNCTTCTGTCAAGTTAATTTCAAATGATCAACTTCGTAATAAAACATTAGAATTTAAGGAGCACATAAAATCATCTGTTGCNGGATTTGAGGAGAGCATTAACAAACTAAAATCTGAAGCAAAAATAATTTCTGATATTGACCGAAAAGAAAACATATATGCCGAAATTGATGAATTAAATGATAAAATATATTTTACAACGCAAGAAACCTTGGATAAAATATTACCCGAAGCTTTTGCAGTAGTTAAAGAAACCGCAAGAAGATTTTTTGAAAATAGTGAAATTATAACGAAAGCTAATGCCTTTGACAGAGAAATAGCTGGAAAAAATGAATATGTAAAGTTAAAACAAAGTAATGCAATTTGGTCAAATTCCTGGGATGCTGCTGGAAAGGCAATAGTTTGGGATATGATTCACTACGACGTACAATTAATTGGTGGTGTTGCTATGCATAAAGGTAAAATTGCAGAGATGCAAACCGGTGAAGGAAAAACACTAGTTGCCACTTTACCTGTTTACCTTAATGCGCTGACCGGAAAAGGCGTACACCTAGTAACGGTAAACGATTACTTGGCAAAAAGAGATAGTTCTTGGATGGCGCCAATCTTTGAATTTCATGGACTNAGTATTGATTGCATTGATTACCACAAACCTAACTCAATTGAAAGAAAAAATGCTTACAATGCTGATATAACATATGGGACAAACAATGAATTTGGATTTGATTATTTAAGAGATAATATGGCTCACTCTGTTGATGACTTAGTCCAAAAACCACATCATTATGCTATAGTTGACGAAATCGACTCAGTTTTGATTGACGATGCCAGAACTCCATTAATCATATCAGGACCAGTGCCACAAGGAGATCGCCATGAATTTATAGAGCTCAAACCTAAAATTCAAAATTTAGTTAATGTTCAAAGAAAATTATTAACCAGTGTATTAGCTGAATCAAAAAAACTAATTACAGATGGAAATAAAGAAGAAGGAGGTTTTAAATTATTGCAGGTGTTTAGAGGAATGCCAAAAAACAAGGCTCTGATAAAATTTTTAAGCGAAGAAGGAATTAAACAATTACTTCAAAAGACTGAGAATTTTTACATGCAAGATAACAACAGGGAAATGCCAAAAATTGATGCTGGTCTTTATTATGTGATAGATGAAAAAAACAACCAAATAGAATTATCAGACAAAGGCATTGACTTTATTTCAGGCTCAGATGATCCAAATTTTTTTATAATGCCTGAAATNGGNATTGAAATATCAAANATTGAAAGTCAAAAACTTTCCAAAGAAAANGAAGCAAAACTTAAGGAAAAGCTATTCAAAGAATTTAGCGTAAAATCTGAGAGAATTCACACTATGAATCAGCTCTTAAAAGCCTTTGCATTATTTGAAAAAGATATACAATATGTTGTTATTGACAATAAAGTTATGATTGTTGACGAACAAACTGGCAGAATCATGGATGGGCGACGATATAGTGATGGACTTCATCAAGCTATTGAAGCCAAGGAAAATGTAAAAATTGAAGCAGCTACACAAACTTTTGCGACTATAACCCTACAAAATTACTTTAGAATGTACAAAAAGCTCGCAGGGATGACTGGTACCGCCAGTACCGAAGCTGGAGAGTTCTGGGAAATTTATAAATTAGATGTAGTTGAAATACCTACAAATCGACCAATTGAAAGAAAAGATCAGGAGGATTTGGTNTACAAAACAAAGCGAGAAAAATATAACGCGGTTATTGATGAAGTCACTAATTTGTCAAAAGCTGGGAGACCAATTTTAATTGGGACAACAAGCGTTGAAATTAGTGAATTGTTAGGNAAAATGCTAAGCATAAGAAAAATAAATCATAACGTGTTAAATGCCAAATTACACAAAANAGAAGCAGAAATTGTTGCTGAAGCGGGAAAACCTGGTCAAGTTACTATTGCAACAAATATGGCAGGAAGAGGGACAGACATAAAAATATCTNATGAAGTGAAAAATTCAGGNGGTTTGGCNATAATNGGAACAGAACGACATGATTCAAGGCGAGTTGATAGGCAGTTAAGAGGTCGATCTGGGCGCCAAGGAGATCCTGGTAGCTCTCAATTTTATGTTTCTCTTGAAGACAATTTAATGAGGCTTTTTGGTAGTGAACGGATAGCTAAAATGATGGACAGAATGGGGCTTAAGGAAGGGGAAGTAATTCAACACTCAATGATATCAAAATCAATTGAAAGAGCNCAAAAAAAAGTAGAAGAAAATCAGTTTGGAGTNAGAAAAAGGCTNCTTGAATATGACGATGTAATGAATGCACAACGCGAGGTCATATATAAAAGGCGTTTTAATGCATTAGATGGTGAGCGATTAAGAGTTGATATAGCAAATATGATATATGATATTGCAGAGGATATAACTCAAATTAATAAATCTAACAATGATTTNAAAAACTTTGAATTTGAATTAATTAGATATTTTTCTATTTCCTCTCCCCTTTCAAAATCCGATTTTGAATTGATTCAAGCTGAAGAAATTTCAAAATCAGTCTATAAAACTGCATTTGATCATTACAAAGAAAAAATGGAAAAAAATGCTGATTTAGCGTTTCCCGTTATCAAAGATGTGTATGAAAACCAGCGTAATAAATTTAAAAGAATTGTTGTACCATTTTCAGATGGTAATAAAACATTACAAGTGATAACTGATTTAGAAAAATCCTACGAAACTAACGGTAAACAATTAGTGACTGACTTTGAAAAAAATATTTCTTTGGCAATAATAGATGATTCTTGGAAAACTCACCTAAGGAAAATGGATGAACTTAAACAATCTGTTCAGCTTGCAGTTCATGAACAAAAAGATCCCCTTTTAATCTATAAATTTGAATCATTTGAATTATTCAAAGAAATGATTAATCAAGTCAATAAGGAAGTTATTTCTTTTTTATTTAAGGGAGAAATTCCTAGAGGCGATTCCAACAGTATTCAAGAAGCTAAAAGAAGAAAAAGGGAAGATATTCAAACCTCAAAAGATACAATACAAAGTGTTGAGCAAAGACGTGAACAAAATAGATCCTTCAATGACACTAGGAGTCCATCGCAAGTCATTGAAACTATTGTAAGAGAACAACCAAAAATTGGTCGTAACGAAAAAGTAAAAATAAAAAATATCAAAAATGGGGGAAATAAAACCCTAAAATACAAACAAGCACTACCATTAATTCAAAAAGGAGAATGGATTATAGTCAAAGACTAGGTAATTTTAAAATTAAATTTGGGTTGGGGCAATTAAGCTTGTAAAAATTTAAATCTTCAATTGAACATACGCCAGGGTAATCTCCCCAATAATCACCAATGTCAGAAATAATTTGAAAGTGTAAATGTGGGGGATAATCTCCATTGACTTTACTAGAGCCAATATTACCTATTTTGCTACCAGAACGAATTATTTTTCCTATTTTAAAATTTAACAAAGATTCTTTGGATAAATGACCATACAGTGTAAAAAAATGATTCCCTAAAATATTATGCTCTAAAATTAAAGTTGGGCCATAATCACCAAAAGCAGAATTATTTTTAAAACTATGAATTTTACCTTCAAATGGCGAAATTACTGGAGCTCCCTCAATATTCCACAAATCAATGCCTAAATGAATATTTCTAAACCTATTTTCATAACCAATTTTAAAGTTTGAACTTCGACTATAAATCACCCTTTCTTCTAGATAGCCTCCATATGCAATTGACTTATTATTTTTCATTAAAATTTCATTTATAAATTTTGCGAAATTCACTGAAGAATTAAAATTTATATTTTTTAACTGTTTATTGGAAGTTGACAAATCTAAGCTCATGTATTCTTTTTTACCAATTTGGGGTGAAAAAAGTCTGACATCGCATTTAAAGTTCTTCAAAAAATTTAATAATTTCACAGTTATTAAACTTTAATTTCTAAATATATTTATTGCTGATTTTTTTGTAAAAAAAGTAAAATAAATATCCGGAAAAAAAACCGAATGTCCAACCACAAATAACATCAAAAGGATAATGTTTACCAATATATATTCGGCTAAAACCAACGGCCAAGCTCCATGGAATCATTAAAAAAATATATTTTGGTAATTTTGATTTTAGCATTAAAATGGTGAAAACAGCAGCTGCCATTGAATTAGAGGAATGACCCGAAAAAAAACCAAACCCGTGACAATTCTCCAAGCGTAATAACCCAGAAATAGATTTATCTGCGCAGGGTCGCAGTCTCTCGAATCCATCTTTAAATAAATTAGTAACTTGATCAGTGAAAGTTATCATAAGCGAAATAATAAAAAGCAATAATAAAATGCTACTTTTAGTCTTATTTTTACACATCAAATAGATTAGAATAGCATACAAGGGGAAAAAGGATTGTTTATTTGTTATAAAGTACCAAAAGTAATCCCAATATTCGTTTCCAATGCCATTAATTACTAATAACAATTGTTTGTCCAGTTCTAAGAGTTGATCAATCATCGGTTTTTTTATGGAATTTAGAAATTTCCCTATCGTAAAAATCATAAGCCTGATTAATTAAAGACTCAACTTCGAACTTTAATTCTTTTTTATCATCCTTAGTTAACTTCTCGATCCAAATGAACTGATCATCTTTGATATCAATAATAAATCTTGGAAATCCAGTATGGACTACAAAAATGGACTCAGGATAATCAGAGTTGTCACCTAAAATAAAACTTGGAAATTTCATTTATTTTTTTGAAATCATTTTTTTTGAAAGATAATCAAAACGAATAAATAAAAAAATTGATGACAGAGTTAATCCAACTAACAATCCAACCCAAATTCCAACACTACTGTAAATTGACTCTCTACCCAAAAAATAACACAAAGGAAAACCTATTATCCAATAGGACACAAAAATTATAATTGTTGGTATTTTTACGTCTTGAAGAGCTCTCAATGCGCCAAGAAAAATAATCTGAGTACTATCGCTAATTTGATATAATGCAGCTATAATTAAAAGATTTGAAGCTATTCCTATAACCTCAAGATTGTCAATGTTTTTAATTGAGTCATCCATATCCAAGTACAGTGATGGGAGCTTTGTGTTGAACAATAAAAAGAATACAGCAAACAATGTAGCCAGACTAATTCCCATCACAAAAACTGATTTGGCAATTCTTCTGAGCTCCATAGGCTTTTTTAATCCCTTTTGATTACCAACTCTAATTGTAGCAGCAACACCTAAACCAACTGCAATCATATATGTCATTGAGGATAAATTTAATGCAATTTGATTAGCAGCTTGATGATTTTTACCAAGTGTTCCACTTAGCCATATAGCAGCCGTGAAAATACCAATTTCAAAAAACATTTGGAGTGCACTTGGAAATCCTAAGGCAAAAATCTTTTTTATCATTAAATTATCAAAAACAAAAAATTTAAGTTTATTTAGGTAAATTCTGGTAGATCGTAAATTATAAAGCAACAACCATATTAAAACAACCATTATGAATCTTGATATTAAAGTCCCAATTCCAGCACCAATCAACCCCAGACGCGGGAATCCAAATTTTCCAAAAATCAGTAAATAGTTTATTAGTACGTTTATAAAATTTGCAAAAATTGTAACATACATTGGATATTTTGTCATTGAGAGTCCATCACTAAATTGTTTAAAAGCTTGAAACACTATTAGCGGGATTAATGATACTGCAATTATATCTAAATATGGCTTTGCAAATAAAACTACTTCCTGAGGCTGATTCATTTTGTACATTATTGGTTTTGAAAAAATAACCAATAGAAATAAAATAAAAGCTACAATTGTGCAAAGCACTAATCCATGCTTAAAAACAGATTTTACCTTTTTATAATTTTTTCCAGATTGCGATTGGGAAACTAGAGGAGTTATTGCAGTCGAAACCCAATTCCAAGACCCATTGCTACAAAGAAAAAACTATTACCTAGGGAAACGGCTGCCAATTCAGCAGTACCCAACTGGCCAACCATTATATTATCAACTAGACCAACTAGCGTATGGCCTAGCATTCCAATTATTACCGGTGCAGCTAAATTCCAATTATATCTAAATTCAGTTCTGTACCTTGACCACATCGAATATGAATTGATTTAACTAATAAAATTTAAAAACCCTTGGGGATATCTTTAGGAAAACGCATTGCATAGTTAACGTCAACTCTACCCAATGTAATTGATTTTAATTTAGATTTTATCAGTCTTTTTTTAAAATTTGAAACTTTATCTGTAAACAACACACCCTCAATGTGATCATATTCGTGCTGTATGACTCTGGCAATTAATCCGTCGTATTTATCAATATGAGTTTTAAAATTTTCATCTAAATAGCGAATTTTTATTTCAGACTTTCTTGTAATCTCCTCTCTAACGTTTGGTATACTAAGACATCCCTCATTAAAATTCCAATTAGAACCATTTTCTTCAATAATCGCAGGATTTATAAATATTTTTTTAAAAGATTTTAGCTGATTTTTGTCAGCATTTGATAAAGACTCGTCATCTGAGAATGGAAAGGTGTCTACTATAAAGAGTCGAATAGACAAACCTACTTGAGGAGCTGCTAAACCAACTCCCTGTGCCGCATACATGGTCTTGAACATGTTAGATATTAATTTTTTGAGATCAGGAAAATTTTTCTTTATATCTATTGCTTTCTTCTTCAAAACTGAGTCGCCATATGCAACTATAGGTAATATCATTATTAATTTTTTAATTAAATTTAATTAGATCTGCTTTGATTTTACATAATCAAGATATGATTGCAAAATTAAAGTAGCACTAATTTTATCGACAAGTGTCTTATCCTGACGCTTTTTTTTATTCAATCCGAGCTTAATTAAAGATTGTAAGGCAATCTTTGATGTAAATCGCTCATCATATCTTACAACATCAATATTTGGAAAATTTCTTTTCAAAATTATTATAAAGGGTTTAATTAAAATTTCAACTTCAGAAGCTTGGTTATTTAATTTCTTGGGTAATCCAACAACAAAAAGATCTACTTCTTCTTTCAATGAATAATTTTTTAAAAATTCTACCAGTTCGGGTGTTCCTACTGTAACAAGAGGATGAGCGATCATTTTTAAATAATCTGTGACAGCAATCCCAGATCTCTTCGCACCATAATCAATAGCCAATACTACTCCCATGAAACAAAAATACAACATAGTTGTCTTTCATTAAACAAAAACAGTTTTTAAATTGTATATGAGTATTATATATTTTTTTATGGGCTATATTTGTGTTAAAAGTTAATTGGTTATGGAAATATTAAAAAATAATATTGAAAAAGCATGGATTAATAATTCAATGCTAGGCAATATTGAAATACAAAAAGATATTAGAAAAATAATTAAACTTCTAGACTCAGGAAAATTAAGGATTGCAGAAAAAATGAATGGATTTTGGCAAGTTAATGACTGGATCAAAAAGGCTGTAATAATGTATTTCCAAATACAGTCAATGAAAACCACTGAAATAGGACCTTTTGAATTTTATGATAAAATACCCCTAAAAAAAGGATTTAAAAAAATAGGAGTACGGGTTGTTCCACATGCAATTGCGCGTTATGGTTCACACATAAGCAATGGTGCAATTCTAATGCCTAGCTATGTAAACATTGGTGCATATATAGACAATGGAACAATGATTGATACATGGGCAACTGTTGGTAGCTGCGCACAAATCGGAAAAAATGTACACGTTTCAGGTGGTGTAGGTATTGGAGGTGTATTAGAACCTGCACAAGCTTCACCAGTAATAATCGAGGACAATGTTTTTATTGGATCTCGATGTATAATTGTTGAGGGTGTTAAAATAGAGACTGAAGCTGTTTTGGGTGCCAATGTTGTTATTACAGCATCTACAAAAATAATTGACGTTACAACCCCAAAACCTATTGAAATGAAGGGGATTATTCCTGAAAGATCAGTTGTAATACCTGGAAGCTTCACTAAATCATTTAAAGCTGGAAAATATAATGTCCCGTGTGCTCTAATTATTGGCCAACGAAAAGAAAGTACCGATAAAAAAACCTCTTTGAATCAAGCATTGAGAACACACAATGTAGCAGTTTGATGAAGGTACTAATTATACAAGTCAAAATGATTGGAGATGTACTAACTACTAGTACACTAGCTGAAAAGATTAAAAAAAAATACACAAAAGCACAGGTACATTACCTAGTCAATTCAAATACTTTTCCTGTAGTTGAAAACAACCCATTTATTGATGTATATAAAGTTATAAACACTGAAATTAGTTCAAATAAATCAAGTTTTCTAAATCTTATAAAGTATGTCAAAAATCAAAAGTTTGATATTGTTATTGATGTTTATTCAAAGATATCAACTGGTATAATTACATTACTTTCTAGTGCAAAAATTAGAATTTCAAAATATAAATTTTATACATCTTTTATGTACACACACACGCATAAAGAACTTCAATTTGGGGAAACTAATTATGGTCTTGCGCTAGAAAACAGATATAAATTATTAACTTCTTTAGGCATTAATTCATCTGAAATAGTTAAACCTAAAATTTATCTCACGAACAAAGAAATTAAATCAGCTAAATCCCTATTGTTGGCCAAAAAGATTGTCTTCAATAAGCCAATCTATATGATTAGTGTTCTAGGAAGCAGTAAATCAAAAACATATCCATCAAAATATATGGTAATGGTATTAGATTTTATAATTAAAATTAGACCTGAGGCGCAAATTTTATTTAATTACATACCAAATCAAAAAAATGATGCAAAATCAATTTATGACAGCTGTCAAGAAAAAACAAAAAAACGTATTTTCTTGCAAGTTTTTGGTGAAAATATTCGGGAGTTCTTAGCTTTAACAAAATTAAGCAATAAACTTATTGGAAACGAAGGTGGAGCGGTTAATATGGCAAAAGCATTACAAGTCCAGACATTTACAATTTTCTCTCCGTGGATCCAAAAGGAGCATTGGAGTCTTTACGAAAATAAAAACATAAATATTTCTGTACATCTTAATGACTTTAAGCCAAAACTTTTCAAGAATATGACCAAAAAAAAATTAAGATCAAATTATTCTTTTTTTTACAATGAGTTCCATCCTAATCTTTTTATCGAACAACTGAGAGAGTTTATCGAGAATTAATTGAATTTTTTATACCAAAAGGGGTTTTTTTAATATTATACTTCCTAGTTATTCTTCTGACATTTTTATTAAATTCAATCATTTCATCTTTCACATACCCCCTATCATGGTATAAGTGAATGCAAATTGCACTATATCTTATCTGTTTTGGTATAATTCCGTTATTAGCCATTCGCTCACCAAGTTCACGATCTTCACCACCATACTGCATTCTTTCGTCAAAGCCATTAACATTTAAAATATCAGATTTCCAGCCTGATGAATTATGACCATTCCATGTCGGCTTAGTGGTAGTTAAATTATTTAGCAATACGGTAAAACATCCGCGAGCTTTTAGTTTTAAATTTTTGATCGAATATTTTAAACCATTTCTTCTCAACCATTTTAGATCAAAACAATTTTTTGATTTAATGTCGATTTTAGAAATTATATTAGAAATGTTTTGAGGTAACTTAAAATAGCCTCCTGACAAAAACACACCCCTTCCCCTATTATCAATATGTTGTTGTATAAAATCGTCCCTGGCTATGCAATCACCATCAGTAAATAGTAAATATTCAGAACTGGATTCTAAAATAGCTTTATTTAAAATTTTTGTTTTCCTAAATCCATTGTCCTCATGCCACACGTGCTTGATCGAAAAAAATTTCTTAGCTTTAAAAACTTCGATTAAGTCCTTTGTCTCTTTAGAAGAACCGTCATCAGCTACCAAAATTTCAAAATTTCTAAAACTTTGGAATTTATAACTCCAGAGTACTTTTTCTAACCATTTAGGATTATTATAAGTACTAATAATAACCGATATATCAAATTTAGACATTTAAGCAAAAGTAGTATTTTTACATAACCTTTTAAACATATCGTGATCAAACTTTCCGCTGTAATTATTACACACAACGAAGAATTTAACATAAGAAGATGCATAGAATCAATAATTGATATTGTTGATGAAATCGTAATCGTTGATTCATTTTCAACTGATAGAACAAAGGAAATTTGCATGGAATTTGATTTGAACTTCATTGAAAAAGAGTTTTTGGGTTACATTCAACAAAAAAACTATGCATTAAAAAAAGCTAAATATGACTATATTTTATCACTTGATGGTGATGAAGCATTATCTTCTCAACTTCAAAATTCAATAAAGGCGCTAAAAAATAATTGGGATTATGATGGCTATTATTGTAATAGATTAAATAATTTTTGTGGTCAATGGATTAAATACTCAGATTGGTATCCCAATAAAAAATTACGTGTGTTTGATAAACGAAAAGCTAAATGGGGTGGCATGAATCCACATGATAAAATAAAATTAAATAACCCTCGAAAAAAAACAGGACACCTTAAAGGAGATATATTACATTGGACATATAAAACCTATAATGAAATGGATAAGAAAACTGATTATTTTTCCAGCATAGCTGCAAAATCTTACAAAGAAAAAAAAATTAGTGCACCAAAATGGAAAATATTTTTAAATCCAGCATGGGCATTTTTTAAGGCATATTTTATAAGACTAGGTATATTGGATGGAAAAAATGGATTTTTAATATGTTATCAAACATGGAAGATCACCTATCTAAAATACTCTAAACTCCGTGCACTATGGAAAACAAAGGATTGATAAAATTAATTTTTTAGGGTTTAAGAATTTTTTTAAAATTTCTTCTCATTTTAAAATTTCTTTGAAATTTTTTGGTTGATGACCACATTTTTGAAAAAATCAAATCAGAATCAAATCTGTTAATAAGTGCAAATTCATCGCTCATTATTTTAACTATTGATGAATGTGTTGTAAGTCTATTAAAATTTGAAATTCGTTCATCTAAAGTTAGATTTTTAAATTTCATTCTGTTTAAATCAACCAAACAAAATTCATATACTGATCCATTTTTTTTTATCAGTGTATTTCCTGGCGAATGATCCAAAAATAATATATTTTTTTCATGGAGACTGTTCGTAAATCTAGTAAACTGTCTAACAATTTCTTCGTGATTAGGAAGATTAAGATTTGTACTTAAATCTCTAAAAGTCAAATCATAATCAAACTTCTCACATATGTAAAATGAATTATTTATTAAATCAAAGTTTTTAAATTCTATGAATGCAATTGGATTTGGAGTTTTAATTCCTTTTGATATTAATTTATTAGCATGTTCGAACGAACGTTGAGCTTTACTTTTTCTAAAAAAAGAATAAATTAATTTATTGAAAAAGTTTGGTCTTTTAAATGATTTGACACAAATTGTGATATCTTGTAGGACAAATAATTTTATTTCATTTCTATCTTTTGGACCAAAAGACTCACCAAGACTATCAAAGTTTTTAACTAAATCAATCAAAGATTCTTTGTGGTTTAGAAACTGTTCATTTAAATTAATTAACATTAGACTAATTTGGTTCTATTGAAAATTATATATTCTATAATTTTAACAAATCTATTTAAAAATCTAAATATAATTAAATTAAATCTCCTTTTNAACACTCNCATTTTTGGGTTTTTAAGACAGTTNATGAAACATATCACTNAACTAAATAAATTATATTTGTAATATCCNTTGAAAAAAATGACANAAAAAACTATTTACATACTTCACAANAATGGTGCAGATANTCACTATCTAGGNTTAATGAATCTGTTANATNANGAAAATTATACAATTAAATTCAGAGAGTTCTCTTTTTTTAGTATGATTTTTAAATCTTTAATAAATTTTAAATTCAATATAATTAAAAAACAGCTATTGAATATCATATTTTTCTTATCATTATTTATGTCAAAAAATAAAAAAATCATATTGGGTATAGCACCATATGATGCAAAGCTAAGCCTAATAATGCCCTTTCTAAAAAATCATATTGTGTATTATCACACATCTTGGAGCTGTTGGGACAAAAGTTTCCAGCCAAAGAAAATAAAGAATCAAGATATACTAAAGCTATGGAAATTTTTTTTGGAAAAAAAAACTAAACATATTTTTACTGTAACTAAAAAATCAAGAGATCAAATTATTAATAATTATAATGTTGCGTTATTAAAAACAAGTGTTGTGTTTCACAGTCTTGATGTAGCCTTTAATCTTGGTCCACAGAAAAAAAAAGAAAAAAATAGTTTTATATATTTTGGTAGGATAATAAAAGAAAAAGGAATTGACGAAATTTTAAAGTACTTCAAGGCTAACAACGAATTAAAAATTACTTTCATAGGAGATGGTTGTTTGACTGAAAGAGTTAAAGAGGCCGCAAAAAACTATGTAAACATATCTTACAAACCAAAAATTCACAATAAAATTAAACTGAAAAAAGAAATTGAAAGTTTTCAATTTTTAATACTTAACTCATTTAAAACAAAAAAGTGGGAAGAACTTTTTGGTATGTCAATAATTGAATCAATGTCACAGGGAATAATACCTATTGCTACAAATCATACAGGACCTGCTGAAATTATTCAAGAGAAATTTGGATATCTATTTACCGAAGGAACTTTATGTAAAAAAATTGATCAAATAGTTAAATTAAATGACATAAATGAAAAGATGGCTAAAAGAAACATAAAAGAGGCATCTATTTACAGGGCAGAAAAAATATCAGAAAAATGGAGAGCTATTTTAAATTAGACGTGTCCTGCATTATAATTAACTTCAATTCATCAAAATATACGATAGATTGTATTGATTCAATTATTAAAAACACAAAAAACAAAATTGAATACGAAATAATAATTGTTGATAATAACTCAAAAATAAACGACTTTAAAAATTTATCTAAAGGAGTTTCATTAATCAACAAACCATTTATCAAAATTATTAGAAACAAAAAAAATATCGGATTTGGAAGTGGAAATATGTTGGGAGTAAAACATAGTAAAAAGTCAGTCTATTATGCTTTTATTAACAATGATACTTTGATGTTAACAAATGAAACACTATCTGAGCTAAAAAAATTCATGGATGAAAATTTTGATGTAGGAATTTGTTCGCCACAAAGTCTTGACGAAAACAAAAAATTTAAAGTTACAATAGATCACTTTTCTAGCATACAAAGAGAAATTTTGGGACGAACTTTACTTGAAAAATTATTTCCAAAAAAATACTTAAACAGAAAAAGCAAATTTAAAAAACCTACTGCAGTTCACTACGTTCAAGGTTCATTTTTATTTTGTCGAGCTAAATATTTTAATAATGTTGGGGGATTTGACCCAAATTTATTTCTTTACTACGAAGAAAGTGATATTAGTCTTAGAATGCTCAAGGAATTAAATAAAAAAACATACATTATACCTCATCTTGAATATATACATTATAAAGGCAAAAGTTCTGCATATGGAATTAAATTAAAAATTGAGCAAAAATTATCATTAATGTATTACACTGAAAAACACCAAGGTTGGCTAAGTAAAAAGTTATTAATAATACACTATTCGATAAGATACTTCTTTACGTCAATTATAAAACCAAAGTATTGGGCCCTTTTTTATGTTTTAATTATTGGTGCACCAATGTCAAATTCAATGAGAAATAACAAATAAAATTCTAAAATGAATCCCAAAAAAGAAATAGACAAATCATTAGATATTTTAAACAAAGGTGGTGTAATCCTATATCCAACTGATACAGTCTGGGGTATTGGATGCGATGCGACAAATTGTGAGGCTGTAAAAAAAATTTATGAAATAAAAAAAAGGACTGACAAAAAAACAATGATATGTTTAGTAAGCAGCATAGAAATGCTAAAAAAACATGTTCAAAATATTCCTTCTATCATACTCAATTTTTTAAATAAAACTTCAAAACCAACTACAATAATATATAAAAACCCGTTGAATATTTCAAAAAACCTAATTAGCGATGATAATTCAATAGCAATTAGAGTTGTAAATAATTTATTTTGCCAAAATTTAATTGATTCATTAAACAAACCATTGGTGTCAACATCTGCAAATCTTTCAGGAAAAAAAACTCCAACAGAGTTTAAAGAAATTAAAAATGATATTTTAAAAGGTGTAGACTATGTTGTAAATTTGAATAAGGATTTAGTTTGCAACAAAGCATCATCAATTGTAAAATTTGGCGAAAATGGAGAAAAAATATTTCTCCGATCCTAAATAAAAAAGTATTGAAATTTATGACCATTAATAGCAGAGATATATTATTAAATCCCTTGTTTAGAACTATCGCTAATTGCTCTAGTGAACTTGGTTTTGAGTCATACGTTATTGGTGGATATGTAAGAGATTATTTTTTAAACTCAATAGTTAACAAGGATATTGATATAGTTGTTGTTGGTGACGGAATAAAATTAGCAAAAGCAGTGTCAAAAGCTTTAAAAGGAAACACTAAAATTAGTTTTTTTAAGAAATTCGGTACAGCTATGGTTAGGAATAAAAATATTCAATTGGAATTTGTTGGAGCAAGAAAAGAATCTTATTCAAAAGATAGTCGAAAACCAAAAGTATACGAAGGAACAATTGATGATGACCAAGAACGAAGAGATTTTACAATCAACACACTGGCTGTAAGTCTTAATAGCCCTGATTATGGACAATTAATTGATCCATTTAATGGACTCAATGATATCAAATTGAAACGAATTGTTACTCCTCTTAATCCTAAAATAACATTTAGCGATGACCCTCTTAGAATGCTCCGAGCGATACGTTTTGCAAACACATTAAATTTTGAGATTGACATTAACTTAATCAAAGCCATTAAATTAAATAAAAATCGAATTAAAATTGTAAGCAATGAACGTATAGTAGAAGAATTAAATAAAATTCTCAGTACTGACAAGCCATCAGTAGGTTTCGCTTT
The DNA here is from genome assembly GCA_002721175.1 of Flavobacteriaceae bacterium. Classification (GTDB taxonomy): domain Bacteria; phylum Bacteroidota; class Bacteroidia; order Flavobacteriales; family Flavobacteriaceae; genus UBA3537. The sequence goes on from PBJR01000008.1 coordinate 25,644, forward strand.
AATGGAAAAAACTGGACTTTTAAAGATGATTTTACCTGAATTAACATCACTTAAAGGAATTGACGAGATTGAGGGCAAACGACACAAAGATAACTTTTATCACACCTTAGAGGTAGTTGATAATATTTGTAAAAAAACAGAACATCTTTGGCTAAGGTGGACAGCATTATTGCATGATATAGGCAAAGCGCCAACAAAGAAATTCAATACAAAAATAGGTTGGACTTTTCATGGACACGAGCTTGAGGGATCTAAAATGGTTTACAGTCTCTTTAAAAGGTTGAATATGCCATTAAATAATAAAATGAAATATGTGCAAAAACTAATTTTTATGAGCTCGAGACCTATTGCAATTTCTGGTAAAAATATTACTGATGCTGCAGTTAGAAGACTTGTATTTGACGCAGGAGAAAACATTGAAGACTTAATGATTTTATGTGAGGCTGATATTACCACAAAAAATCAAAAAAAATACAAGAACTATATAAATAATTTTAAAATTGTTAGAGATAAAATTGTTGAAGTTGAGGAAAGGGACCGAATAAGGAACTTTCAACCCCCCATTACAGGAATGGAAATAATGAAAATATTTGAGTTAGGACCTTCTAAGAAAATTGGAATCATCAAAGAACATATTAAGGAAGCAATTCTTGAAGGAAAAATCCCTAATAACTACGAAGCAGCACACCACTTGATGGTAGAAAAAGGTAAAAAGTTAGGATTAAAGCTAAAATAATGACTAGTTAAATGAGATTATTGAGTAAAATATCATTAGTTTTTGTTTATTTAATTATTCTTGCTGGAGCAACTGTGAGAATGACAGGTTCTGGAATGGGATGCCCTGATTGGCCAAAATGTTTTGGATATTATATTCCGCCAACTAATGAAAAAGATTTGATATTTAAATCCAATCATGAATACAAAAAAGGTATAATGATTTTAGTAGATAATAAAAAATTCATGGTTGCAAAACAAAATTTCAAAAGTAAACGAAATTACAGTCCTAACGATTGGCAACTTTTTACAAATCATGACTACGTAGTTTACAACCCAGTTCATACTTGGATAGAATACATAAATAGATTGGTTACAATTATAGCTGGAATTCCAATCATCTTAATGTTCATTTTTTCTTTTAAATACCAAAAGAAAAAGCCTTCAGTTTTGTTATTTGCGACACTTACTCTAATCGGAATGCTTTTTCAAGCTTGGCTAGGTAAAACAGTAGTAGATTCTAATCTTGCCCCCTACAAGATTACAATTCATATGTTAATGGCTCTTCTAATCGTATTTTTTATCTTGGCAATTGTTGAAAAAACTCAAAACACAATCAAAGTACAAATATATAATTCAACTTTTCACAAAATATTGATTTTTTCAATTATTCTGTCAATATTGCAAATAACATTAGGAACCCAAGTAAGACAGTTTGTTGACGAACAAATAAAATTGATAGGAAACGAAAGGGAATTATGGCTATCGGCTCCAAGAATTAATTTTTATATTCACAGATCATTATCAATATTGGTTTTTATAGTAAATGTATACTTATGGTATATTAATAGAAAATTAAAATTAAAATATGCAAAAGTGAATTTTGTTATACTTTGCATATTTATTGAAATATTGACTGGTATTATGATGTATTATTTTGAATTTCCAATTTTAACTCAACCACTTCACTTATTATTAGCTTCAATACTTTTTGGGGTTCAGATATATTTGTTAATGGAGTCTAGATCACAAAAAATTAAAATGAATAAAACTGTATACAATGATTTATAAATTTAGAGTAATTCTTGACCATAATAAAAATGTAGACATCTTTAGAGATATTGAAATAAAGGATGAAGCTACTTTCGAGAATTTCCACGAAACTATAAAGAAGTCGTTTGGATTTAATCGTAACGAAATGGCATCATTTTATATTAGCAATCAAGAATGGGAACAAGGCGAAGAAGTTGCTTTAATTGATGTTAGTCAATTAAATAATGTCATGATAATGAATCAAACCAAATTAAAAACTCTTTTAAATAAAACTACAGACAAATTGATTTATGTTTACGATTTTTTGAATTATTGGACATTTTTAATAGAGCTTAAAGAAATTTATTCTGAGAAAAAAGGAAGTGTTTATCCAAAAATTATATTTGAATTTGGTCAAATTCCAAAAAATGCTCCTAAAAAAAATTTTGAATCTGATAATATTGAAAATTCCAATAATTTTGAAGAAGATTTCGAAAACAATCAAGATGATTCGTGGTATTTGAATTGAATTTTTTTTGAATGAAATAAATAATAATCTTAAGTTCGGAATAAAGTTTTGTTAATAGGCAATTTTTTTTTTATTTTTTTCTAGTTTTGATCTGTAATTTTTTTTCATTTGAAACGTATTTTAATACTCCTAACTGCATCATTTTTTAGCTTCTCACAATCTGAAGCCTCACACTGGTACTTTGGCAATGGAGCTGGTCTGATCTTTGATTCTAACGCTGGTAGCGTCGCTAGTACAAATGCTGCAAGTTCTACTATTAATACCAGTGAGGGATGCTCATCCATTTCTGATTTTAATGGTAATTTACTTTTTTACACTGACGGCAGAAATGTTTGGGATAAAAATCATAATGTGATGCCCAATGCTAATTACTCATTGGGAACAGGACTTATGGGAGATCCCTCCAGCACTTCATCTGGACTAATTATACCGAGGCCAGGAAATATAAATCAATATTATGTATTTACTGTAGATGAACCACATCACCAAAATGCATTCGCGTTTCCTGATCAGGGTCCAGCCGATATTTCAGGAAATCCACTAAATTCTTATGACAGCGGAGGTGGTGTACCTGATTCCGATGATGGTTTTAATAACGGATTAGCGTATACACTAATTGATCTCACGCTAAATTCAGGAAATGGTGATGCAGTAGTAACAGAAAAAAACATACAACTATTGACATATGACCCCAATGAACAAATTCAAGACAGCTATAAGTGCTCTGAAAAAATTACCGCTGTTGAACACAGTAATGGTGAATCATATTGGGTAGTAACTCATTTTACAGACAAATTCTATGCCTTTAGAGTTGAATCAACAGGTGTCAATCCAGTTCCCACAATTACCTCAATAGCCCCATTTATAACCGAGCTTGGTTACAGAAGAAATGCTATTGGATATATGAAAGCCTCACCTGATGGAACTAAAATTGCAGTTTGCCACAGACAAAACGGTAATATACAAGGAGGAAATTCATCCAATACTGGCAGTGTATGGCTTTATGATTTTGATAATCAAACAGGTACCATTTCAAATCCTCTAAACATATATCCAAATTCTGGTCCCTACGGATTGGAATTTTCTCCAGAATCCTCAAAACTTTATGTTTCAAATGGGAACAATGTTATACAATTCGATTTGGAATCGACCAATCCAGCTACAAGTTCAAACAATGTTTATAATGGATTTGATTTTATAGGGGCTCTTCAACTAGGGCCTGATGGAAAAATTTATGTAGCAAATACTGTTAACCCTTTCACTTTGGATGCAATAAACTATCCAGAAGAGTATGGAGATTTATGCGATTACAGCGAAAATGCAATAGATTTGGCGGCGGGAACATCGTCAGTTATTGGCTTACCCCCTTTCATTCAATCATTTTTTTTAGCTTCTATTTCTGTTGAAAATAGATGCTTGGGTGATGAAACTCAATTTAGTATCAATTCAACCCAAGACATAGATGGAATTATATGGGATTTTGGTGACAGTACAACTTCAGGTAACTCAACTGAACTAAATCCAATCTACACATATTCGAATCCTGGCACGTATACTGTCAGTGCTGAAATAACATCAGGAAATGAAACAAATATTTTTTTTCAAACGATTGTCATAGACGACAAACCCGTGATAAATCAACCAACAAAATTAGAGATATGCGATAGTAATCAAGATGGAATTTATTCATTTAATTTTGCAGATACCGATCTAGAAATTTTAGGAAGTCAGAACCCAGAAAACTACATGATTTCATATCATTCTAGTTTGTTTGATGCTGAAGAAAATATAAATCCATTAACTATTCCATACGAAAATTCTCAACTCAGCGAAACTATATTTGTTAGAATGGAAAATATTTTAAACTCAAATTGTTATGATATATCACAATTTGATATTGAAGTATTTTTAAATCCAATAGCCCATAATATATCAGAATATAGTACATGTGATGATTCTACAGATGGGAGTGACAATAACGGACAAAAAGAAATTGATTTAACTGAACTTGTTCTTGACATCTTAAATAATCAGGATAGTGATCTTTTTGATGTGAAATTTTACCTGTCGCAATCGGATGCTGATAATGACTTAAATGAAATTAATTACCCATATTACAACACTAATCCTTTTTCATACAATGTTTTTACTAGAGTCGAAAACTCATTGTATCCTCAGTGCTATGACATTAGCGAATTTGTAGTTAATATAAACCCCAAACCTAATGCACCAAACACTAATCTTGTCCAATGTGATGATGATGGCACTAGTGACGGATTCACTATTTTTAACTTAACAGAGGCCAATGAAAATATAATAACTGGACAAGACAATTTAAGTACAAAATTTTTTATCAGCTCGGAGGATGCAAATAATAATCAGAATGAAATTTCTAATCCCTCGTCATTTGTTAATTTATCTAATCCTCAAATAATTTATATACAAATTATTAATGATAATACAGGGTGTTTCAATATTGCCCAATTGAACCTAGAAGTCAGTTTGACATCAGGGGTAGATACAATTTTGGCAAAATGTGACGATGATGAAAACGAAGATGGATTTTATTCCTTTAATTTAAATAGTTCGGCAAATGAAATATTGTTCGGTTTACCATCGGATTACTACTTAGAATTTTACCAAACATATTCTGACGCCCTCATTGAAGAAAACCCTCTTGCTGAAAACTTTACAAATACAGAAGCTTACAGTCAAACAATTTATGCTAGAATTGAAAACAATAATCAATGCTACGGAATTAATGAGTTAACATTAATAGTCAATAGACTCCCTCAGCTTGACCAAACAGAAGAAACATTTTTATGTATTGATTCTAATTCTGAACCGGTTTTTATTAACAGTGGTGTAATTGGAAATACAGCTGATTATTCATACCAATGGTCAAACGGAGAAAACACTGAACAAATTCAAATTAACCAAGCCGGAATTTACACCTTGACTGTTACAAATGATAATAATTGTTATAAGACAAAAAGTATCACAATAATTAATTCAAATATTGCAACGATTGAAACTATAGATATTCAAGACGCAAGCCAAAACAATACAGTTACAATATTTGCTTCAGGTGAGGGAGATTATGAGTATTCTTTAGATTCAGAGCTGGGGCCATATCAAGACGAAAATATATTTTTTAATGTGCAGCCTGGCTTTCATGAGGTTTATGTGAGGGATAAAAATAACTGTGGAATTGCATCTGAATTGATTTCAGTCATTGGTTTTCCTAATTTTTTTACTCCAAATTTTGATGGATATAATGATACTTGGCATGTTTATGGGATCAATACGCCTGAACAATCAGAAAGTGAAATTTATATTTTTGACAGGTATGGCAAGTTGTTAAAGCAATTAAAGAGCGATAGCCAAGGGTGGGATGGAACATTCAATGGAAATCCAATGCCGTCTTCTGATTATTGGTTCTATGTTAAGTTAAACGATAATCGTATATTTAGAGGACATTTCTCACTTAAGCGCTAATTTTAATGAAAATTTCAAGGAGCCTAGTTACGTACTGCCTTATCTTTTTAATTCACAACAACTACTCTCAAACAATAAGTTTATATAATCAGTTCAATGGCCGTTACGATTACACTGCGATTGGCAATACGCTAAATATTATTGAAAATGGCGCTTTTTTTGATTGTGATATTTTAACAGAATCAGGAGCTGATCTAACTTTAGAAAATAACCAAGAGATTGTTGCAGCATATTTATATTGGGGGGGATCTGGACCAGGTGATTTTGAGGTGAAACTTAACCAAATTTCCATATCAGCAAGTAGAACATTCCAATACAACCTAGACGAAAACAGGGAATTTTTTGCAGCATTTTCAGATGTAACTCAGATTGTGGAAAACTATGTAAATGGAAGCTACATAGTCAGCGAGCTAGAACAGATTGATATTACCCAAAATTATTGTAATACTGGAACAAATTTTGCAGGGTGGGCACTGATTGTAATTTTTGAAGATCAGGGCCTACCCCTTAATCAAATTAATATTTATGATGGATTAGAGGCTGTTCCGGATGAAATAACTATCATTTTAGACAACTTAAATGTTATTGATGTTGATGGTGCAAAAATTGGATTTATAGCTTGGGAGGGAGATGTAAGCTTATCAGTAAATGAAACACTAAAGATAAATGGACATGTACTCAGCAATCCCCCACTTAACCCAGAAAATAATGCCTTCAATGGAACCAACAGTTTTGATCAAGTTTCTGGAATGCATAATATGGATATTGACTTTTATGATATTCAAAATACAATAAACATTGGGGATATATCAGCTACTATCGAACTTTCCTCAGGTCAAGATTTAGTCATGGTAAATAATATTATAACTGTACTTAATAGCCAATTACCAGATGCTACAATTGAAATTGAAAGTCAAATAGAAACAAGTTGTTTCAACAGAGAAATAACTCTTAATTATACAGTTTATAATTATAATTCAACTGATATATTACCATCCAATACTCCATTAACATTTTACATTGAAAATAATATAATTGCCCAAACTGTTACTGGTGAAATAATAGGAATAAACGAATTCTTAACTTCAGAAATTACAATAGATATTCCTGATGAATTCACAGATTTTTTTGAAATTACTGCTGTAGTAGATGATTTGGGCGACGGTAGTGGAATAGTAGACGAAATATCTGAGGACAATAACTTTTTTTTAATTGAGGTTGAAATTCCATCAAATGGGTGCCCAATTTTTATTCCACAGGGATTCTCACCTAATGGCGATGGCTTTAATGATCACTTTAATATTCAGGGCTTATATGATGTGTTTTTAGATCATAAACTTCAAATATTCAATAGATTCGGAACATTGGTTTTTGAAGGAAATAATGATAAAAAATGGGATGGTAGATCAAACCGTGGGATTAATACTCAAAATAATATTCTACCCGTTGGGACTTATTTTTACATTTTGTACCCTAATGAACTGAACTATGATAAAATCACGGGTTGGGTATATTTAAATTATTAATTTTTGCTTTAAACTTGATAAATGTAATTTTGTTTCATGAAATTTAAACTTTCTTCTGATTTTGAACCCACTGGTGATCAACCACAGGCAATAAACGAATTAGTAAACGGTAGCTTAAACAATGAACCTTACCAAACCTTATTAGGTGTTACTGGCTCAGGTAAAACTTTTACAATTGCTAATCTAATAAGTAAAGTTAATAAACCAACACTTGTTTTAGCGCACAACAAAACTCTGGCAGCGCAGCTCTATTCAGAATTTAAACAGTTTTTCCCTGAAAATGCTGTTGAATATTTTGTTTCATATTATGATTATTATCAACCTGAAGCATATATCCCAGTAACTGGTACCTATATAGAAAAAGACCTTTCAATTAATGAAGAGATTGAAAAATTACGTTTAAGCACAACATCATCATTATTATCAGGAAGAAGAGATGTAATCGTTGTTGCTTCAGTATCTTGTCTTTATGGAATTGGAAACCCCGTGGAATTTCAAAAAAACATTATAGGTCTTAAAAAAAATCAATTAATTTCAAGAAGTAACCTTCTAAAAAAACTTGTTCAAGGTCTATATAGCCGAACGGAAGGAGAATTTTGTAATGGAAATTTCAGAATCAAAGGAGATACTGTTGATGTTTTTCCAGGCTATGCAGATTATGCATTTCGAATCCACTTTTTTGGAGACGAAATTGAAGAAATAGAATCTTTTGATGTTACAAACAATAATATAATAGAATCTTATGACCAATTAAATATATATCCAGCAAATATGTTTGTTACCTCATCTGATACTTTACAAAATGCAATAAAAAATATTCAAGATGATTTAATCAAACAATGCAATTATTTCAATGAAATTGGAAAAAATTTAGAAGCAAAAAGATTAAAAGAACGAACAGAGTTTGATTTGGAAATGATCCGAGAGTTAGGTTACTGTTCAGGAATTGAAAACTATTCACGTTACTTGGACGGAAGAGGACCAGGATCGAGACCATTTTGTTTAATTGATTATTTTCCAGATGATTATTTAATGGTCATTGACGAAAGTCATGTAACTATTCCTCAAGTTCATGCCATGTACGGAGGAGACAGAAGTAGAAAAGAGAATCTCGTAGATTACGGCTTTAGACTACCTGCTGCTATGGATAACAGACCACTTAAATTTGAAGAATTTGAAAATTTACATAATCAAGTTGTTTTTGTAAGTGCCACTCCTGCTGATTATGAGCTAGTTAAATCCGAAGGGGCATACGTTGAACAAATAATTAGACCTACTGGCCTTTTAGATCCTATCATAGAGATACGTCCAATTGAAAATCAAATAGACGATCTGATCGAAGAAATCCAAAAACGTGTTGATAAAGATGAAAGAACACTGGTAACAACCCTTACTAAAAGAATGGCTGAAGAATTAACAAAATATTTATCCCGAATCAAAATACGTTGTCGATATATTCATAGTGATGTAGATACCATTGAAAGGGTAGAAATAATGCAAGATTTACGTAAAGGACTATTTGATGTCTTAGTTGGAGTTAATTTATTGAGAGAAGGTTTGGATCTTCCAGAAGTATCATTAGTTGCGATTTTAGATGCAGATAAGGAAGGATTCCTGAGATCCAATCGAACACTAACACAAACAGTAGGTAGAGCTGCAAGAAACATTAATGGTATGGCAATAATGTATGCAGATAAAATTACTGATAGTATGAAAAAGACTATTGATGAAACAATTGACAGACGAGAAAGACAAAAGGCCTACAATATTGAGAATAAAATTAAACCAACTCCATTAATAAAAGGACTTGAAAATTTTCTCACAAAAAATTTAATGAGTAATCAAAATGATAAAGAAGAATCAAAGGATAATAACGAAGATCTGGAATTTATAAATATAGGTGAACTAGAAAAAAAAATTAGAGAAAAGAGAAAAGAAATGGAAAATGCTGCAAAAGAGCTTGATTTCATTATGGCAGCAAAATTCAGAGATCAAATATCCGACTATAAAAAAAAATTAGATGAATTAAAATAAACTTCACCTAGATTATTGGTGAATTAAAGATTGTACTTTTTCAGCTGCTTCTTGAAATCCTGTAACACTATGTACATCTAGCCCTGAATCATCAATTATTTTTTTTGCTATTTTAGAATTTGTTCCCTGCAAACGCACTACCAAAGGAACTTTAATTTTACTATCCATTTTTTTAAATGCATCAACAATACCATTGGCCACACGATCGCAACGGACAATTCCACCAAAAATATTAACCAAAATAGCTTTAACATTGGTATCACGCAAAATAATTCTGAAGGCTGCCTCAACTCTTGAGGAATCAGCGGTTCCGCCAACATCAAGAAAGTTAGCCGGATCACCTCCAGCTTGTTTTATTATATCCATGGTTGCCATAGCTAAACCTGCACCATTAACCATGCATCCTACTTTACCATTCAAACTTACATAACTTAAACCTAATGCTTTAGCCTCTATCTCAGTTGGATTTTCTTCTCGAATATCTCTTAATTTATCATAATCACTGTGTCGAAATAAAGAATTATCATCAATAGTCATTTTGGCATCGACGGCTATAATTTTGTTGTCAGAGGTTTTTAAAACAGGGTTAATTTCAAAAAGTGAAGCATCTGATTCACAGTAAGCATAATATAGATTCGAAACGAATTTAATCATGTCTTTAAAAGCTTTACCGCTAAGTCCAAGATTAAATGCTATATTTCTTGCTTGATATGGAAATAATCCATAATTGGGATTAATTTTTTCTTTAAAAATTAAATGTGGGGTTTTTTCAGCAACTGTTTCTATATCCACACCCCCCTCTGTGGAATATAAAATCATATTACAAGCTGATTCCCTATCGAGCATGACTGAAATGTAAAATTCATCTGTTTTTGATGGGCCTTTATAGTATACATCCTCTGCTATTAGAATTTGATGAACTGTCTTTCCTTCTGGGGGTGTTTGGGGTGTAACTAGCTGCATTCCTAATATTTCTTTAGAAATTGAGCTTACTTCATCAAGCGATTTGGCTAATTTTACTCCACCACCTTTGCCTCTTCCACCAGCATGAATTTGGGCCTTGACTACATACCATTTTGTACCAGTTTTCTCTGTCAAACTTTTAGCTGAGATTAGTGCCTCGTCAGAATTTGTTGCAACAATTCCATTTTGGACTGAAACACCAAATTCAGCAAGTATACTTTTAGCTTGATATTCATGTAAATTCATAAAAATAATTAAGTGTGTGGTTAAATCGTAAATATTGATACAAATTTAAATAACTGAATATTCAATAGCAATATTTTAAAGTTGATTTTTAAACAAAAAAATGTTATTGTAGATTTAGGACTATATTAACAAAATAATTAGGTTTTTTAATGATTATAAGCTTACCTTTGAAATAATTAAATTAAAATAAATATTGTGAAAAACGGCAAAGTTAAATTCTTTAATGCATCCAAAGGTTATGGATTTATTACTGAAGATGATTCAGAAACCGAGCACTTTGTGCATGTAACGGGATTGATTGACGAAATCAATGAAGGTGACGCTGTGGAATTTGAATTAAAAGAAGGCAAAAAAGGTATGAATGCTGTTAATGTTAAGATTATCTAGCATCAGCACCCCTCATTTTTTTCAAAACCTTTCTGACGAGAGGTTTTTTTTATTTACCATCAACAAAGGATTGTAAATATGAAAATAGTGATGTAAGTTTTCCATTTTCAGCTATTTTCGATCTCATAAGGATATCATTTTTATCATTGTTGAAAAAAGCTGGTATTATATTGCTCAAGAATATTTCTCCAAAGTTACTGCTTGAGTCACGCGGCAATTCACATGGTAAATTGTCAACAGCCATTACAGCTATCGAATTAGGGTTGTTAAAATCAGTTTCGGACTCAGTTTTTGGATCATAGCCGTAAATAGGATTATCTATTGTAGATGGACGAATCGTGCAAGCAACTGGACCATTAATATCGCAACTTATATCTGCAACAATTTTGATTTTAATATCTTTTGACTTAAGATTCTGTCGGGTAAAGAAATAAGGTGCATCTGAGTTGTGAAAGTGTCCTGCAATGAAAACATCAGCTTCTTTTAGATAATCTTGAAAAAAAGATTTATAAGAAGTTGGATTTGAAAAAAAATCTTTTTTGGAAGAAATATTTCCGTCCTTTCGCTTTACATAATCCAAAACATCCAACTGAGCATAAACAGGCTCACTAAAAGAATTATTGAGTAATTGATTTGAACTGACTTGTCTTATTTTCATAAAATCTAAAACTTCTTTGACTCCCTTACCAACTCGACCGGTGCCTGTTAAAACAAACTTTATTTTTGGTAATTTGACTTTTCTTAAAATAAAATTCATGTGAATTCTATCGTCAAGATCAATCGCTTTTGGAATATTATATATTTTCATTTTTTTTCCAATGGTTCTTATTGCATTGTAGGCTCCTACAATCCCAGCATAATAACCAAATCCAATCAATCTATTTTTATTTATATCTACCAATGCTTCGTGGTCATATAATGTAATATTCTTTTTTAAAACAGCTTGTAAAAGTTCTCGATTGTAGGGCTGTTTTTTTATGGTGTGACTGAAAAAAAAATAACTTTTGTTTGGGATTAGCGAACCAATTGGAACTTCCTTAACTCCAAGCATAATATCAGCACCAGTAATATCGTCTCTAACTTTAACACCTAAAGCTTCGTATTCAGAGTCTGAAAAAGCTCTAATGTCAGACTTTTGCACAAATAATTCCGCAGAAGGAAAACTTTCAATAAATTTTTTACAATCATTTGGTGTTAATACTACTCTTTTATCTGGTGGATATTTTTCCTCTTTGATTATAGCAAAAGAAATACTCATAACAGAACTAATTATCACTAATTTAATTGGATTTTAAGCCTTAAACAAGTTTTTTTGTAAATTTGCTTCTGGTAATCGTTATTAAAACATGGGGTCGACTGGATTTGACAGCAAGACCTATAAATTGTAAGCACGTCGTGTAATGGTATCGATACACGTTAAAGACCATACCAAAATTTAAACGGCGAAAATAACTACGCTTTAGCTGCTTAATCTGAATTATAGTAAGATTAGCCTAGGTGTACAAGGTACACAAGCTTTATGTCTCAAGAAAGCCCTGATTCATGGCGTTCGTATAAGAGGCATCGTGAAAATGGATCTAGAAATTCTTATTGCTTAGTAAGATTTTTGAATTTTTTAAGCTAAGGAGTTAATATATTGTTTTTAGTTAGTTTGCTCTCGAAAATAAAATAAAAACTAAACGTGTAGAAAGCCTTTTTTTAGCTTGTTTGGACGAGGGTTCGATTCCCTCCGACTCCACTTTTTATTCCCAAAAATAATTTTTTATTCTTGGGAATATTTTTTTATTGTTAAAAAACAGTCAATAAATCCTATCAATTTTAAGAAAAATATCACATTTAACTACACATGATGAAGTATCTTTGAGTAGTGAAAAAAAAAGTTATCGTAATTGGTTCAGGTGTGGGTGGGCTTTCCATAGCTATTCTTTTAGCCAAAAAAGGATACCAGGTCACAGTAATTGAAAAAAATGCCACTTTTGGAGGTCGTGGTGGAGTTTTTTCTGCCAAAGGATTTCAATTTGATATGGGCCCCTCGTGGTATCTCATGCCAGATATTTTTGAACATTTCTTTTCCCTCATTGGAGAAAACATCAAAGACTATTTCAAACTTGAGCGTTTAGACCCTTCCTATAAAATTTGGCTTGAAGAACAAAACAAACCAGTTGAAATAACCTCTGATCTTAAGAGAGATGCCCTACTCTTTGAGGCCTATGTGCCGGGAGTAATGAAAAAAATCAATTTATACCTTAAAGAGGCGGCAGCCAAATACAATATTTCAAAAAATACATTTATCTACAAGCCCTTTAATAATGTTTTAGACTTTTTTGACAGACAAACGCTGTTTTTGTGGACTAAGTTTTCTGTGATATCGTCATTTGATAAGCACATTTCGTCCTATGTAAAGCACCCCATAATTAGAAAAATTTTACAATACCCATTGCTGTTTTTAGGGACCTCCCCATACAAAGCTCCGGCCGTATACTCTCTAATGAATCATATTGATTTTGAAATGGGTGTTTTTTACCCCATGGGAGGAATGACAAAAATTTTCGAATCTCTTTACAAAATTGCCAACAAAAATGGTGTGAAATTTATGTTCAATACAGAGGTTGAAAAAATTCTTGTTGAGAATAAAAAAGCAGTTGGTGTTAGAGCAAATCAAGCCAGGCTCAAGGCAGACATCATTGTATCCAACGCTGATTATCACTTTACAGAAATGCACTTGCTGGATCCAAAAAATAGACAGTTTTCAAAAAGGTACTGGAACAGAAGAACGATGGCACCCTCAGGATTTATTCTTTATTTGGGTGTTAATAAACAATTTGATTCCCTAAAGCACCACAATCTTTTCTTTGCTGAAAAATGGAAAGAAGGATTTGAGGCTATTTTTAATAGTAAAACACTTCCAGAAAATCCATCCTACTACATTTGTGCGCCTAGTAAAACCGATCCCTCAGTAGCACCTAAGGGCTGTGAAAATCTTTTTGTCTTGGTACCCACATCTACCAACCTAGCGCTTAATAAGACAACAATCAAAACCTACAGAAATAAAATCCTAACCCATATGAGTAAAACCATGAACTTAGAAGGCTTGAAAGATAATATTGTTTTTGAGCGTATATTTACAGGTCATGACTTTTCTGAGCTTTATAATGCTTATAAGGGAACGGCACTAGGATTGGCACAAAACCTAATGCAAACTGCTGTATTTCGCCCCAAGACAAAATCAACTAAAGTAAAAAACTTGTATTACGCAGGTGCAAATACCAATCCTGGTATTGGTGTACCTATGTGCCTTATCAGTTCACAAATTGTATACAAACGAATTCATGGTATCAAGCACGGACATCCACTATCTGACGAGGATACAAAATTTGAAACTAAATAGATGAAACAGTTGGGTTGGTTATTAACCATTAGCAGGCCTCGATTTTGGCCCTATCTTGCGGGTCCATGGGCCGTGGGTATGGTAACGGCATCAAATTCAATAGTTGATTTTAAAAGTACATTGTTTTGGATTGGTTTATTTTTCTTTTTGTGGCCGGCAAACTTCTTTCTTTATGGATTAAATGACTATTCAGACGGAGATACCGACAAGTATAATCCAAAAAAACAACAATACGAAGATCTTTACCAACATAAACATAATAACGTTTTGTGGATGATTATTGCCGCGATAGCTATCTCTACAGTTGTATTTATATGGTTTTTCCCAACAGTTGAATCTCAAATTGTATTTGTGATTTGGGTCTTTTTTTCTACGTCTTACTCTTTAAGACCGCTAAGGTTTAAAGCAAGACTATTATTGGATTCTTTCTCAAATATTTTATACATTCTTCCCGGAATCATGGTGTTTTTAATATTTGAGCCCTTGGCAAACTTGTCCTGGCCTTTAGTAGGAGCCGCTTGGGTTTGGGCCATGGGAATGCATTTATTTTCAGCATTGCCAGATATAAAGTCGGACCGCAGTGCGAATGTAAAAACTACAGCTGTTTGGCTTGGCTTTAAAAAAGCAACCTTATTGACCTTGACATATTACTCAATAGCAGCGTTACTTTGTGGGGTCTATGTTAATATTTGGCTGGGTTTTTTAGGATTTTTATGTTATGGAGTTCCAACAGCCTATATATATTTTACAAAGAAGACAAAAAATGTATTTGTACTATACAAGCAATTTCCTTTAATCAATTTATTTTCAGGTGCTACTCTCTTTATCTATGTTATATTCAAATACAACTTGCTTTTGTAATAAAACCAATGAATATAACATAATCAATTTTTATTGATTTTAAATATCTGAGTATTTTAATTTACATTAAATTTTATTTTAATGAAAAAAAAATAAAGTCAGATCTTACTAACTGCCTTTCAACGGATACCGAACTCAGCGGGCTAGATATGGATGTGGGTTATAATGACAGTTGGCCATTGAACAGAGCTTATGCATTAGATCAATAAACCTTAATATATTGTCTTTAAAAAAATTTTTAATATTATCTGTCCTTCCTAAATCATCCCCAAAATAGTTCGAATTTACCCCGTTATGCTCAATTGATTGTTTCTAGCGATTATAATTTATTTTTGTACTATTTTTAAACATTATTTTAAGAAAATTATGTTACGGTTTTAGTAAATTTACATTTATATGAAACTAAAACTGTCCACTGCTGGGATTACATTTACCCAACATGTCCCAAAGCATCAAACACCGTTTGAGCGTCTTTTTGAGGTTTTTAAGGAGTTGATCACCCATACCTCTGGCGACTTTGATGAAGCCATTAATTGGCTGCGTGAATTAGATATTGAATATGGCATAACCACCACAGCATACACAATAGATGATTTTATCGAAGACCTATTAAAACGTGCTTATATACAACCAAAAGGAGATGGTATTGGCGATCAAAAAGGGATGTCCCTCACTGCCAAAACAGAAAAGCTGTTGCGCGAACACGCCTTAAAGCAAATTTTTGGTAAACTCAAAAAAGCAGGTAGTGGCAACCACAAAACCAAAAGCATCGGGCAGGGCGCAGACAATACGGGCGAATTTAAAGCCTATCAATTTGGTGACCCACTTGAGAAAATATCTATGACCGAAAGTCTGCGAAATGCACAAATACGATCTGCAGGAGATGAATTTACACTACATCACGACGACCTCGTGGTAGAGGATAGTTATTTCAATACGCAAATGAGCACGGTTTTAATGATTGATATCAGCCATAGTATGATTTTGTATGGCGAGGATCGCATTACCCCGGCCAAAAAAGTAGCCATGGCACTGGCGGAGTTTATTACCACTAGATACCCAAAAGACACACTCGACATTTTGGTATTTGGAAACGATGCCTGGCCAATTGCACTCAAAGATATTCCATACTTACAAGTAGGACCTTACCATACTAATACTGTTGCGGGACTTGCCTTGGCAATGGATTTGTTAAGACGAAAAAAAAACAGTAATAAACAAATATTTATGATTACGGATGGAAAGCCAAGTTGTTTAAAAAACTCCGACGACACATATTATAAAAATAGCAATGGACTAGACGATTATATTGTAGATAAATGTTATAATATGGCACGACAGGCTAGAAAAATTCATATCCCCATCACCACCTTTATGATTGCACAAGATCCCTATTTAAAAAAGTTTATTCGGAATTTTACTGAAGCTAACAAAGGAAAGGCATTCTTCACAGGATTAAAAGGCTTGGGCGAAATGATTTTTGAAGACTATGAACAAAATAGAAAAAAACGATTGAGATAAATGAAAAAAAGTACCACACTAGGCGCACTAAAAAAAATAGATTACAAACCCCTTTCAATTCAACAAGAACTGGCACAAAACCTTAGATCTCGTATGCAAAAAGGCGAGCCAACATTTGAAGGCCTTTTGGGCTATGAAAATACGGTTATTCCAGATGTAGAACGGGCATTGCTTTCGGGGCATAGTATCAACTTACTCGGCTTGAGAGGTCAGGCCAAAACACGACTAGCGCGACAGCTTACCCAATTATTAAACGAATGGGTACCTGTGGTCGAAGGCTCTGAAATAAATGATGACCCACTAGCCCCAATCAGCAATTTTGCCAAAGAACTTATTGCAGAAAAAGGAGATGATACCCCCATCAATTGGCTACACCGAAACGATCGCTTCTTTGAAAAATTAGCTACGCCAGATGTTAGTGTAGCAGATTTAATTGGCGACGTTGATCCCATTAAAGCAGCTAACCTTAAGTTGTCGTATGCCAATGAAAAGGTGATTCATTTTGGCATGATTCCCAGAGCACATAGGTGTATATTTGTCTTGAATGAATTGCCTGATTTGCAAGCGCGAATACAGGTAGCACTTTTTTCCATTCTACAAGAAAAAGAAATTCAAATCCGTGGATTCAAACTCCGATTACCAATTGAAAACCAGTTTGTTTTTACGGCCAACCCTGAGGACTACACTAACAGAGGAAGTATTGTTACCCCACTTAAGGACCGCATTGGTTCTCAAATTTTGACACACTATCCACACAACCTGGAAACGGCTAAGGCCATAACCCGACAAGAGACTCATACCGACGAGGCAGTTCAGCAGGCTATATACGTCCCTGAATTGGCGCGTGATATTTTGGAACAAATAGGTTTTGAAGCTAGAAAAAGTGAATACGTTGATTCCAAAAGTGGCGTGAGTGCAAGAATGAGCATTACAGCTTTTGAAAACCTAATGAGTGCTGCTGAACGCCGTATGCTCATGTCTGGCGAGCAAAGTACCTGCATTAGAATGTCTGACTTTTTAGGAACTATACCTTCCATAAATGGAAAAGTAGAATTGGTATATGAAGGCGAACAAGAAGGGGCAGAACAGGTTTCTTTTCACTTAATTAGTCAAGCTATAAAAACCTTATTTCCAGCTTATTTTCCGGAAATAAAAAAACTTAAAAAACAAGAGGAAGAAGGTCCTTATGACCAGCTGTTAGAATGGTTTAACAGCGATAATGAATTGTTTTTGGAAGACAACCTAAGTGATAATGTATACCACGACACCTTAATGAACGTTCCTAACTTAAAAAAACTAATAACAGCATATCATGTAAATTGTCCCGATGAAGACTTATTGTTCATGATGGAATTTTTATTATGGGGTCTAGAGGCAAACAAAAAACTGAACAAATACAGAACCATGGAAGGCTTTCAATTTAAAGACGGCCTAGGGAATTTATTAGCAGGAATTTAAACTCTAATCTAATCCTACTCAAAATACTTCGATTTTATGCCTCTTACCCCCACAAAAATTTACCCCAACACTTTTTTGGGGTTTTTTTATTAAATTTAACTACACAAATTGAATAGAACAACTAAAACTCATGATTAAAAGATCTTCTTTCGTTTTTTTTATATTAATTAATGCATTACTATCGGCGCAAAATTCCTTAATTCGTATGCCACGAATTAGTCCAAATGGTCAAGAATTAGCCTTTTCTTTTCAAGGAGACATCTGGACTTACAATTTGGATAATCAACAAACAAAACGACTAACCGTTCATGAGGCGTATGAGAGTAACCCTGTTTGGAATAATGAAGGTGATATGCTCGCCTTTTCTTCGAACAGGAAAAGTTATATTAATATTTTTACAATTAAAAAAAATGGGGGTGTTCCCAAACAATTAACATATTATCCGACTACAGACACGCCTTACGATTGGACAACGTCAAATAATATTGTTTTTTCAACATCCAGAGTCTTGAAAGGACCCGAATGGGACGAACAAGTTTATCAAATCAATGCTGAAGGTGGTACTCCACAAAGATTTATAACAGCTTTGGGTAGTATGGCAACTGTTTCACCAGACGGAAATTTAGTGGCTTATGTGAAAGGGGCTTGTAGAATTTCAAGAGAAGATTATTCAGGTTCAGCTCAAAGAGATGTATGGATTTATAATATTAAAACTGATAGTTATTTTCAAGCAACTTTTTCTGAAAAAAATGATCATTCACCTTTATGGGATGCAGCGGGTAATTTATATTATATTGGAGCTAAAAGTGGTAGATACAACATTTACAAACAGTCTGTAAATTCTGATGGCTCGCTAAAAGGTAATTCCATAAAAATTACAAAACAAAATAAAAACGGTGTTGTTTCTTTTTCGGTTAGCGATAAGGGAAACATAGTTTATTCAACTCTTTTTGATTTATATCAAATAAATAATGGGCAATTTAATAAGATCAACTTAAAAATTGAGTCAGATAACAAATTTGAAACTGAAAAAGAATTTTCTACAAGCTCTGATATTACGAATTTTGATGTATCACCCAACAGTAAATTTATTGCACTTGAAATTAATGGTGAGCTTTTTGTTAAACAAAACAGTAAAAACCGAAGAAACACTAATAATGTTAGTAAGCACAGCTATAGGGACAGAAACCCTCAATGGATAAGCGATACAGAACTACTATTTATATCAGATCGAGATGGACATAACGAAGTATACAGAGCTACTTCAAAAGACACCCTGGTGGGATTAGACAGAAGCTTAAAGATTTCAATAAAGAAACTTACCAATAGTAAAGAGGATATTTATGATATTCTAGTATCTCCAAATCATAAAAAAATAGCTTACAGATTAGGTACAGGCAAGCTAATATTAGCTGATGTTAAAGGCGGAGGTATATTCAACAATAAAGTATACTCTTCTAGTTGGGCAGAAGCAAAAGATGTCAGCTGGAGCCCAGACAGCAGGTATATTGCCTACTCTCAAGAAGACTTAAACTTTGATAGTGAAATTTTTATACAATCCGTTAATAATCCTAATGACAAGTTTAATATTTCAATGCATCCCAGAAGTGATATAATGCCTGTATGGAGCCCAGATGGCAAAAAATTAGCGTTTGCATCTAATAGGAGTGGTAACAGAGGCGGAATAGATTATGATGTATGGATGGTTTGGTTAAAAAAAGAGGACTGGGAAAGATCAAAAATGGATAGAGAAAATGGAGATTATTATGTGGAAAATGAAGTAACAAAAGAAAAGAAAAAGAAGGAGGTAAAAGTTTTTATAGATGAGGAAAGAATTTTTGATAGACTTGATAGAATTACTAGGTTACCAGATGACGAATATGGAGGGATTTTTAGTACTGATAGTAAATATGTGTATTATTCAGCAACAGACCCCTCATCAAATGAAAGAAGTTTTTTCAAAGTTAAATTAGACGGAACTGACCCTGAAGTTATAAAAGGAAGTTCAAAAGTGGAAAGAGTTACAGAAATTGATGATAAATTTTATTTTATTTCAGCAGGCAAATTAAAAAAACTGGACTCTGATGGGGATAAAATTACTTCTCTGCCTCACACAGCAAAATGTATAGAAGATTTTGTTACCATGAATCAACAAATTTTCGAAGAAGGCACAAGAGTTCTTACAATGGGATTCTATGATCCTAATTTCCATGGCTACAATTGGAAATCATTGATTAAAAAATACAAACCACTAGTTTTAAAAGCAACTACGGAACAGGACTATAGTTTTGTTTATAATTTGTTATTGGGGCAATTAAATGCTAGTCATATGGGATACAGAGCAGGAACTTCAGAACGTACAAATAATGACAATATTGGCCTATTGGGGTTAGAGGTAAAAAATATTGAAAAAGGTGTTATTGTTGAATATGTACTTAAAAATTCCGCTGCAAATAAATCAAAAGTAAATTTAAAAGCTGGCGATATTATAACAGCAATTAATGAAAAACCGATAAACAAAAGCACTAACTTTTACAGTTTACTAAAAAATACTAAGGGCGAAGAGGTATTGTTAACCAAGAGTGATGGAAATGATGTTATTGTTAGAACTTCTGGTTCATTAAAAACCTTACAATACGAAGCATGGGTAGAATCTAGACGCAGACTAGTCAAAGAATATTCAAAGGGACAACTTGGTTATATACACATAAGAGGAATGAATGCACCAAGTTTTGAAAGTTTTGAACGTGAATTGAAAGCTAGTGGATATGGTAAAAAAGGAATAGTAATTGATGTTAGATATAATGGTGGAGGATGGACAACTGATCGCTTGATGGCTGTATTGAATGTAGACCAACATGCTTACACAATACCAAGAGGGGCTACCAATAATTTACAGAAGGAAAATAAAAATTTCAAGCTAAATTACCCTTTCAATGAGCGTGCTATTTTATCGGTAAATATTAAACCATCTGTGGCACTGTGTAACGAAAATAGCTACTCCAACGCAGAAATATTCTCACATGCTTACAAAAATTTAGAAATAGGCAAATTAGTTGGACAGCCTACATTTGGAGCGGTAATCTCTACTGGAGGATACAGTCTAACCAAAGGATACGTAAGAATGCCTTTTCGTGCTTGGTATGTAAAAAAATCTGGCCTGAACATGGAAAATGATGCTCCTGCAGTCCCAGATTACTTGGTTGAAAATAAACCAGGTTGGGAAGCTAAACAGCAAGATGATCAATTGAAAAAAGCAGTTAATGTGTTGCTTGAACAAATAAAATAATAGATTTAAGTGAACTTAGGAGTGGTATTTATCACATAACACTTGTGAATGGAAGTCAAAGAAAAACTTTTAAGATCACAAAAAACTAAATTGATAAATCAGTAAAGCTTTAAAAAATTCCATATCTGTGTGAATAATTCTGGATTTCCCCAATGTAAATTGTGTTCACCATTCTCGATACGAAGATAACGTATTTCCTTGTCATCAACACAGTTAGAAAAGACATACAGTCTGTCATTACCAATATTTTGTAATTGATAATTATCACATTCAAATGATGAAGCCCAATATTGTGCACTTTCTAGAGCATCTAAAAAAATATAGCCTAGTCGAGGTCCTCCATTTATAGGAACTGTTGAGTCAGCAGCTCCATTAACCTGAAAAACAGACGTTGGATTTGTCTGCGAATTGGGTAAATTTATTTCAGTTAATTGTGAAACGATTGTGGATACAGCATTGAAATGTGATGTTTCAATTGCAAATTTATTAGTCATACTGGAGCCGTTCGATGTACCAATAGCGTAAACTCTATCAAAATCTAGATTTTTATATTCTCGCAAAGCTAACATTATAGAATCTACAAATGCAATATCGTCGGCAGTTGTATTTTCATTACCACCTGAATTCCACATTTTTTCNTGACCCTGAGGATAAACACCAACAAATTCTCCAATCGAAGTCAGATGGTTTAATTTATTAATCCATGTATCATTTAAAACGGTTCTACCATGAAAAGCAAAAACAATTGGATAGTTCTTTGTCAGATCAATATAATCTGGAACCTCTAGAATAACCTCACGAGAAACATTATTACCATCAATTAATTGATNTAAATAAAAACTTTGATCTTCTAAATCTAAATTCGGAGTTATAATGTCTACNGTTTGACTAACATCTTGCGATGAGCAAGATATGAAANTACAAAATAATGACAATTGAAATACTAATATTGGTTTGATTAAGAATTTTTCCATTTTATTAAATTACGGATTTATTTTTTTTATGTAAGTGTAAAAAGAAGTAGTGACTTTTCCATTTTTTAAAACAAAACCTGATTCTACTGTTTTTTNTCCTNCACCAACATTTATTTTAAATTTTACATTTTTGCTGAGATTATCAACATCTTTTTTGTAATATTCATCACCAATTTTCAAAAAAGCTGATGAAAATTTCATCGATTTTCCTATCCCCTTTTCATCCCAATANTTCGTTGAAGGATAATTATCATTAATAGTTTCTGCAAGTTTTAAATTGACTTCTTTTGGCCATCTGCGCAGACTAAACTCATAAACACCAGATTCTTTAAAATTTAAACTAAAGGGGNCAATTTCATAAGCAACTCCTTTTCGAACATCTCTTTGATGCCACGCAGTAATAGAATTNACATGAATGTCATGAGAAGTTAGTGTATTTATTTGATTTGGTTCTATATTAATATAGGTATAATTAAATTCTTTTGATACGTCTGACCACCAATCATTATAATAATCAATTAGCTTTTTAACAATGAGAGGATTATCTTCATACAAATTAATTTCTTGCCCCGGGTCATTATTAATATTATATAATTCGTTGCCATTAATTAAACGCCAATTATCGAACATAACGCAAGTTTGTTTCCATTTTTGAGGCCATTGGTTTCTTTGAGTGTCAGTCACCAAAATGCGATCAGGTTTTTTATTTTTTTGCAAATACGCTGAAAGATCAATTCCATCAATTATTTTCTTTGGTTTAAATTCAATTCTAGAAAACGATGCTAAAGTTGGTAATATGTCAACATGACTAGATAAACCATTAAATTCAGTCATTCTATCAAAACCGCCTTTTTTCCAATTCATAATAAATGGAACCCTATGTCCNCCATCATATTCACTAGTTTTAGTGCCTCTCATACCTGCGTTGAAACCCAACCATCTATTTNTATTTTTATTGAATTTATATCCATTAGAAGTACCATTATCAGTAGTAAATATCAAAATAGTGTTATCACTTAAATTCAAATCATCTAAAGATTTAATTAATCTGCCAAAATTATCATCAATATTTGTAATCATTCCATAAAATCTTTTTTGTGACTGTAACAAATTTGGATTATCCTTGTAGATATTATAGTATTTCTCGGGAACATTAAATGGACTGTGAGGAGCATTTAAACTTAAATAACATAAAAAGGGCTTNTTTTTTGAATTTTTTATAAAACTAATAGCTTTGTCAAAAAACACATCTGTACAATATCCCTTAGTTTTTTCAATCAAACCATTTTTAAAATATGTATCATCCAAATAATCATTACCCCAAAAATCTGGAGTTTGACCTACTCCCCCGCCTTTGTGATAAAAAGTCTCATTAAAGCCTCNTTGTTCTGGAAGAAATGCAAAATTATCTCCAAGGTGCCATTTACCAAACATTCCTGTGTTATATCCTGCATTTGAAAAAACATCAGCAATTGTTTCCTCTTCCTGATTTAACAAAGAACATCCCGCATTAGTGTGCCACACACCATTTCGCAAACAATTCCTCGCTGTCATTAAGCCTGCGCGAGTTGGTGAGCATGTAGTTCCTACATGATAGTTTGAAAAATTTACTGATCTTGAAGCAAAATCATCAATGTTAGGAGTTNTAATTATTTTGTTTCCATTGNTACCCAAATCGCCATAACCCTGATCGTCAGTCATAACAATGATTATATTTGGTAAATCAAATTTACTGGCTGAACTTTCACATGATAGAATTTGAAAAAAAACAGCAAAANCAATAAAAAAACAGATTAACCTTTTCATTAATAAAATCAATATTTTACTTGCGCGACATTACGATTTTTAAATTCATTTTCAAATGATTCTACAACCAATTTATATCTTGGGCTATTGCTAAGATTTAGTGTTTCCATCGGATCATTNTCATAATCATAGAGTTCAGTAGCTATAACTGTTCCTGTTCTTTCTCCAGATTTATAATCCATTCGCATCCATTTTACATATCGGAATTTTTCGCTACGAAGAGTGTATCCCATACGGCTACTGCCTCTGGGATACTGTGAAAGAGCTGCNTAGCGCAAAAAATTAGTGTTTTTTTTCATTATTGGGACCAAACTTTTNCCAGGTAAATGCGCGGGTGTTTCAATATTTGACAACTCACATAATGTTGGGAAAATATCTACAAATTCGCTTGGTACGTTGTTTTTNTTAGCCTCATAACCTTTTGGAGCTGATATTATCAAAGGAGACCTTACAGCTTGTTCAAAATTGGTATGTTTGGTCCAAAGTCCATGGTCACCTAAATGAAATCCATGATCACCCCAAAGAACAATTACTGTTTCGTTTCGTAGCCCTAGAGTCTCCAATTTATCCAAAATTAATCCTATTTGAGCGTCAACATAACTTGTAGCGGCCATGTAACCATGTATTAATTCTTTTTGTTTTTGAACTGTTAGAGGCCCTTGATCAGGAATATCGCTGTAAGAACTTATTTCGCCTANATTGTANCCCTTATAAGCGATATCAGGACTATTTTCAGCNCTTTTTTGAAATTCAGAAATTGATATTTTATCTCTATCATACAAATCCCAATATTTTTTTGGAGCAATAAAAGGTAAATGTGGCNTTGAAAAACCAACAGAAAAAAAGAATGGTTTATCTGATTTTGCAAGCTGCTCTAAAACTTTCAAGGCCTTTCTTGCATTTGCNCCATCTGCATAAGTTTCATCAGGAACGTTCAATGACTCTGTGGAAGGTCTGCACATTGGACCACCTANGTCAGATATCGCCTTAGCACGCATGTAGTTAACTTCAAACTTTCTTCCCTCAACCNGTTGTTCAGCTCTTTGCCAAGCTGCATTAACTTCAGGATTTGCGTATCGTTTAGAATTTACTCTCAAATATGGAATTGACCATGAAGGTTTATCCATATCCATTNCATTATCAACACATCTATTATCAAATGTTTTTCCAATTCCAACAGTGACATAACCGTTGTTTTTGAAATGTTGAGGTATGGTCAAAATATCCGGATTTTTATCCCTCATTTTTGTTCTAAGATCCCAAATTTGAGTATAATCAGGGTACATNCCAGTTAAAAGACTAGCTCTAGAGGGGCCACAAATGGCTTGTTGACATGAGGTGTTTAAAAATACAGTTCCTGAACGTGCTAATCGGTCAATATTTGGAGTTTTTATAATTGTGTCACCATATGCACCAATCATTGGTTTTAAGTCATCCACAGGAATAAATAAAATATTTGTTTTCTGAGCAAAAACAAATTGAATGCACAAAAGTGCATAGAAATATATTGTTAAAATTAAAGAAATTGAACTTATATTTTTTTTCATATGGTAACTAATATTCAAGAATTATTGCGGTGTGGCAAGTAAATTCTGGTACGGTTAAACTTATTTTGTTATTACTTTTAATAAACTCTAGCTCCAAATTTTCTGGGATCAAATATGCTCTTTTAATATCCTCTTCGACCATAATTTCAACCTGAGTATTATAAATTGGAACTAAATCATCAATAACTTGTGCCACACCTCTCTGAATAGGAGTTGCGTACAAAAGATGTATTACATATCTNTTATCTTTGGAAAAATGTAATAAGTTTACGCGTCCTGAGCTAGGTAATTTGATTTTAACCATTGGATTTTTTAGTAATTTGTTCAACAAATTCTGAAATAATTCCCTGTGGATTTGTGCTCCGTAATCTAGATACATTCTGTCAATTGGATGAGCCGCAACAACAACGTTATCATACTTATAAATAGATGGATATTGAGCAATTTTTAATTCATATGGAGTATTTTGATGAGATGAGTACTTTGCTTTTGTGCGATTAAAGTAAGGTTCTCTGAGAGTAGCCAATATTTCGGCTCTGTTGTGTGGCATAATTTTAATAGCAGGCAGATAATTNAAAAAAGGNGAACTTACTAAATTNTTTGAAATTGATTCATTAACAACAGTGTAATCAACATCAAAATCAGATTTTCCAATGTATGTACCTCCAATATCCAAAGCAAAATTGGAAAAGTCTTTGTTCAATGCACCCTCCCCAAAAACCAATAATTTACCACCTCTTGACAAAAACTTATTAAATCTCGCAACATCATTTGTTGATAAGCTTTGTTTACTAGGCAAAATAATTAATTCTATATCTGACCAATCTGAAAGATTATTCACAACAACAAAATTGGTTTGTGTATCTAACAACAGTAAACTCGTTCCCTGCTCAGCGTAATTGTCATATGTCATCCACACTCCTGTTCTTGCTCGGTGAAGTCCACCAGGTCCAAAATCTTCTATACTCTTTACATATGAAAATGAATTACCTATATTCCTGTAAGTATCTTTATCAATTGACCCTNATGGATGTAATTGATCTCCAAAATTTACATTTGCTCCAAAAGAAATCATAGANGCAGCCTCATATTGCAGAGCATTTGGATATTTGTAACCTCCAAACTCACCCCAGGANGTATGAAATTTTCCACTCATTCCTGTAATAGGTTTATTAAAATTACTAAAATATTTAACCCGNAAAGGAAATTCATTATAACCTTCCCAGGTAGTTGGCAAATCTTCCAAGTCAAAACTTGTATTGAACTCATATAATTTATACTTAAAAGTGTTGGAGTTGTTCATGTGTGTTGACCAATTATAGAAAATTGAGGCATTGGGATGATATTTTTTTATAATATCGTTACATGAGGACATAAAAAATTTTATTTTTTCAATATGATATCGCTCTACGTCAAGATCATTGTTCACATCGATGCCAACTCTTTTTAAGTCTTTNCGGCTATATTCATTATAATTTACTGCATTATTAGGAATAATATCATACCAAAACCCATCCACATCATAATTTTTACATAATTCCTCTGTTTGCTTTAAAATCATATTAAGATATTCACCCTCTGGCATTAATAATTCCCATGTGAATGGTGGGTATGGATCATCATCCCCCAAGGACTCNATTAAATCTCCTTTTTTTGATTTCCCATTTTTGTCTTTAATAATCCATTCTGGATGATTTGATGCATCCAATGATGACCATCCAACGGCAAAGTAAAAAGGAGTTTTTACTCCAATTTCTTTGGAGGCATTAATTTGTTCTGAAAGCAAATCAAAATTCAAATTGGGGTGCTGAGTCCCAATTTTAGTTGGATAATAAGAATAGCCGTGATGGCCTTTTGCAAAGATGTTAATAGATTGAACATTAGCTTCTTTTAATGCTTCTTGCCAGCAAGCTTTATTAAAGTCCTTTCCAATATTTTGAAGATATTGAGAGGTATGAAAATCTAAATGAATTTGACGAATCGAGTAATCTTCTGTAGATACAGAAGGATTTTGAGGAAATAAATAAAAAGTTGNTAAACTAAAAAAACTAAGAATTGTAAAAAATCGTATCATTAATATTATTTATTTTTTTGATCCCATAGCTCGTATGGATCTTCAATCAATTTCATTTCTTCCATTAAAATAACTTCCATTTCTCTAAGTTTAGCTTTATATTTAGGAAAATCTGCTAAGTTTACTTGAAGTTTTTTTGGAGTATTCCCTGTCATTGAAATAATTTTTGGATGGTGGTGTTCAATTAGCAATTCATTTGGATTTTGCTTGAGATTAAAAAGTTGAGTCTTTCTTACTTTACCATCCATTACGTCATATTTAATTAGCTTCCAGTTACCCTTCTTGACANATCTAATACCTGGCTTGCTACCACCAGAGTAAACAGCATAAATAACATCTCTTATCTTCTTTTTATTTCCTAACAATACAGATTTAAAACTTTTACCGAAAATATTCTCGGGGATTTTTATACCACTTAAATCACATAGTGTTGGCAAAACATCAGATAAATAAATATTCCCTTTAATTTTTTTATTTTTTTTAATGTTTGGCCCCTTGACGATAAAAGGGATTTTTATGCTGTGTTCATAGAGGTTTTGTTTACCCATCAAACCATGTTTCCCTACTGCAATTCCATGGTCAGAAGTAAAAAAAATAAAAGTATTTTCTAATTCACCTGTTTCTTCTAGTTTTTTTAANACACGACCAATTTCTGTATCAATGTATTCAATTGTTGCTAGTTCTTTACCTCTTTCATTTCTTATTGTTAATTCATCCCTTTTAGTCNTGACTCCCTCAACACTATTTTCGTCTCTCAAATCAGGATGACCTTCCTCAAAAGGATGAAAAGGAAGATAGTTGATGGGTAAATTTGGTGAGTTTTTATTAATTANATTAGGTGGACCAGGNCTAACAGCTCCATATTTTTTAAGAANAGATGATTTTGCTCTTCTCGGGTCATGAGGGTGAGAAAAACCTAAATAAATAAAAAAGGGCTGTATATGGTCTCCTTGTATCCTCCTATCTAAGTAGTCAATAACTTTATCAGCGTGCCAACTACTACCATTTACGTTAAGAGAATCTCTATTTGTTTGATCATACCTCTCATCAAACAATAAATTGGCTCCTTCGTAACTATTACCTCTCTTACAAGTTCTAAAAGTGTAGTAACCGGATCTTTTAAAAATCGCTGGTAAGCTATTGTAAGATGGTGAATCTTCAGTAATTTTTAAATAATTTAATTCCGGTTGATGCTTATAGTCAAGAGGCGGGTAATCAACATTAAGGTCTTGCGTTTCCCAAACGCTTCTGCCAGTCATCAGCATTGACCTAGATGGAGTACATACAGCTGCTCTGAAAGACCCCATGTGATAGGCGGAAATTAAAGTTATACCCTCATTTGAGAGATTATCAATATTTGGTGTATCGCAATATTTATCTCCATAAACATCTAGGGTTTCAGCATCTTGGTCATCAGTAATTATAAAAAGTATATTAGGTCTATTTTTATCAAGATTTTGACTAATTGCATTTAAATTAAATAAAATTAAAAATGTAATTAAAATTAATTCATTTATCTCTATAGCTAAACTTGCAATTTTTCTCATTGATTCTAAAATAATTAGTTATTGGTATCCACAATTTAAAAAATATATAGTATTGAGCAATTATTTTTTTACCGTATCTAAGTCAAAAACCTCTATTTTATTTTCTCCTAATCTTAAGAACTCAAAAGGCCCAGGTTTAGGAGATTTTAAATTGCGNAAACTATCTGAAAAATCAGTATCAAAAATCAATGCAGAACCATCAATGNTTTCAAAAGGAGATTCACTTTGAAAAGCACTCCCCAAAACATCTGTTGTTATAAGCTTTGAATACAGTTTTTCATAGCTTTTGTTGACTTTAATTTTTAAAAATAACTTTTCATCAATTTTCTCAATTGAGGTATCAGTCTTATGTTTTTGGTCTTTGATATAATTTTTTTCCCTTTCAAAAGGTAGTGACTTATTATAATAGAGATTTGATTCAATGTAAACAGGTAATTTAAGAGATGCAAAATCATTTGGATTTTTCTTGTCTTGATACCACCTATCTTGAGATAGTGGAAATCCGTTAAAAGCGTTAAGTCCAGTATATACTTGATTATTATTTGGATTATTGTCAGAACTGAAAATATTATTAAAAAAACGATCATCTCCGTGATTAATTCCCATGAGTCCTGCAACATCAGTTGAATGAGAAAAATGATAAGGGGTAAAACGATTTGGCGCTAATCGCATCAAGATATTACCCCCAAAAAAATTATGTATAAAGGCAGTTCCCTGAGAAACATTAATAAGAGACATTTCGGATAAAAATATATTATTGTCGACCACCAAAGGACCATGATTAACTTCATTAAAAAAATCTTCGTTTATATTATCAAAAAAAATATTTTTAGAAACACGGGCACCTTGTGATTGCCAATCCAACCAAAGACCGCGATAATTGTTGTGAATNAAATTTCCTTCAATTTTAGCATCAATTGCAGCATGTAATTTTATACCTCCAGTCTCATAACCAAAAAATTGTTGCTTGGTATGTATATTAAATATATGATTGTTTTTAATTTGGCTAAAAATCGCTCCCAAATGTCCACAAATACCTGCTTGTTCGCAATTTTTTATAGTATTGTTTCTAACGATGTGAGAACCAATGTTTTCTTTTGACCACCCTTTAGATAAGGCATCAAAAACAACCTCACGTTGCCTTTGCGTTCCATGTTTAACTTTTAAGTTTGTCCATTCATTTTGACCTGTACTATATTCTTTACCTAAACTTATACCAGTACATTTAGAGTCTGTGATCAAGTTATTTTCAATTATCCAACCTTTACTCCAATTTGGACCTATTAAGCCCTCTTGGTTTGCGGTTGGAGGAGCCCATTGAGTGGCTGCGTGAGCTAATTTGAAACCGCGAACAGTAATAAAGTTGATTCCCGTTTTTTTGGGAAAAAAAACTGATGGTCTTACATTTATTTCTACTTCTTCATTGTTCGGATTAAAACCATAAAAATTAGCATATATAATTGTTACTTTATCATTCACCTCACAATACCACTTATATTTTGAAGACTCTAAATCAAAGGCTCTTGCGAGTGGATCTTCTGATAACACTTTACTCAAATCATCAATTTCATAAAGAGATTTTCCATTAATATAAACCTCTCCAAGGTGATGATCTCTTCCATATGTTTTCATCAACCAGTCTCCTTTTATAATTTCTTTATAAGGGTTAAAATCATTAAACATGCTATTNTCAATTTCAACTTTCCATACAGTTTTATCATAAAGCTTCCAACCCTTAATAATTTCGGATCCCTTTATCCAAACTTCTTCACCATCAGCTGCTTGATAAATGATACGTTTTTGGTTATCTGTACCCCCATAATTTGGACTAACCCATTCTCGATAAACACCAGCGTGAACTGTAACCGTATTTCCAGGTAANGCAATTTTCGCAGCTTTTGATATTGTNTTAAATGGAAAAGCTTCTGAACCTGAATTATTATCGTTTCCATCAACTGAAACGTGATAATTTTGACCAATTAAATTAAAATTTAATAAAANCAAAAGAGAACAGAAAACTAAAAAATTTGAACTAATCAGTTTCATGATTTTTTTAAATAATATTAAATTATCAAAGATTTAGTTTTTCAAAATCTTTTTAACTAAAATCTCTTTTTCAGTTTGTATTTGAAGTATGTATATACCTNTACTAAGGTCGGAAAAATCAATTTGAAAATCAAATTCTTTAATGTCGAAAGTTTGTATTAGCTGACCTTTTAAATTCATCAGACTAATGATGTTAATTCTATTTAAATTTGAATTTATGTTGATAATTCCTGTGAACGGATTAGGATAAATTGATATGTATGAATTTTGATTTATAGAATCCATAGACAGATTTTCAGAATTATCCTCTTGAGCCACCCAACTACTAGCCAAGCTGTTGTCCAGGTCCAAGCTAATTAACTTCAAAAACGAGCCCTGTCCATCAGCCTCTTCCGGCCAGGGCAAAACATCATTATAAACAACTTCATCGACAATGTTACCAAAAGCATCCATTAAAATTAAATCTTCACCATCGTTAGATAAACTTCTAGTAAACTCACCGTAGGGTTCAAAACCATAACGATCAATAAAGGAACTAGTCTCATTGGCAAGAAATAGTGAGGCATCGCCTAAAAGGAAAGAACCTTGTGGAAATTGATAACTAAGCCCTAGACCTCCAAAATAAATACCAGATAAATTTATAGTTGATGAGCTATTATTTGAAAGTTCTAAAAACTCAAAATCACTTGAATCTAAATCAGNACTAACTAAAGGATTATAATTGATTTTGGAGATTACAAGTGGCGGTGTCGTAACATTTTCACACAAACTTACATCTGTTAACTGATTTGATATCCAATTCATACGGTCACTTATCCAAGATTTCATNTCNANAATTTCTTGATCAAATACTCCACTGGTTCCATTAATTNATTCTTGACGCTCAACTGCTTCNGTAATTAAAATTTTTGTTTCGTCAATAAATGAATATATTTCATCTAATGCTAATGGCATTCCTGGGGATGTTAACTCCTGCCAGCGCCTGGTCAAATAACAATTAAAAACAGAATCGTCAAATAAATCTTTCCAAAACTTGGGCCCCATATTACCGTCAAAAAATTGCCAAATATCAGTATGGCTTCTATCATACCCCCATGAAAATAAGTCGTTACCAA
The DNA here is from genome assembly GCA_002721175.1 of Flavobacteriaceae bacterium. GTDB lineage: Bacteria > Bacteroidota > Bacteroidia > Flavobacteriales > Flavobacteriaceae > UBA3537. Next base: position 58,199 of record PBJR01000008.1, read on the forward strand.
AAGTTAAATTAAAATCCCAAACTGGTCCAGCCCTTAGTTTTCCATTTCGGTCCTTGTGAAAAAAAGTACTAAATTCATANGCGTCAACATTTGATGCTAACTCATTAATGATCATAAAATCTACAAATGATGGATTATCTATTAATGAGGGAAAACCCTCGCTGATAGTGTTGTTACTTGGAGGATCAACTAGAGATTGTAATGTTTCAAATTGATTTTTTATGTAATCATGTTGTTGAAGGGCAATTGTTGATGATTTCGGATGTTCATGAACAAAATTACTTTGCCATCCTCCATAATTATCCATAGACCAAGCTACAACATCTGCTCCAGCAATTTTATCGGTCTTTGTTATATATCCACCCGATAATTGGGGAAGTGTTGTNTCATCTTCATCAATTTTCCTAATGTCAATTCGGCTGTCGTCAGCTTTTAGCTTTTCTTGAAAAATATAAATCCCACGAAATTCCCCGTTTAAAAATAATTCACAATAACGTGTTCTCGAGGCGTAATTACCTATTAAATTTGATAAATTGTAACTTAAATAATCTCTCATAAAAGATGGATCATATGCTATACCATTAAGTATCCAATCATTTTCTTTAGGCATGCCCAGAAAAGAGACATTAATTTTTTCTCCTGAACTATCGTATGGAGTGAAGGCATAAGGCTTTTTATCCCAAGTTGATGATGTTGAACCACGGACTTCTATCTTTATATCTCCACTGAAATGAACTGCATCAGGATCATTTATATCTGTTAGATAATTGCGATCTCCATTTTCTCTAAACAGTATCTGCATAGTTGCATCAATCTTTGGCTCGTTAGGAATTCCTTGCCCATCTACTGTTTGAATAAGAACAATAGGTAAATTCGACGATTCAAAATTTATNTCATTAGGAACGGAAGGCTCAACAAACCAAGAGGGTGGCGGCCTATAATCATTCGAGTTGTTATTAATTCCAAAGGAAAGTACAGGTAAGGCTGTCATGTCAGACGAATCTAACGAGTAATTATGCACTTGAACTGCTATTACATTAGCTCCAGAATTTAAAATATTTGTTTCAACAGCAAAACGTTCCGGGACATACCCTTGAGGCAACAAAGCTTCATGCCAACCATCACTCGGTTGATTAAAATCTGGAGTAGTACCAGTCATTAGGTTACGAGCAACTTCATGACCGTTGATAAAAGCTACAAAACCATCATCATAATCAATATCAAGTAGNACTGACTCAATTGATGAAATATCCAAAATATCGAATGTAGTTCGAATATATATAGACATAGTATTTGAAATAATTGTCGCATCATCGTCATCTCCATATCCAAAACCAGAAATTCCTTCCTGCCAAGACGAATCATTAAATCCAAGTTGGTTCCAGTCTTGATCGGGCTGCGAAGTTGGTATTTTNTAAGACCATGAATCCCCTGGAAGTATGACGCTCTCCCAATGGTCCACTTGAGCAGTTAATTTAAATNTTGAAAATAATATTATTAGTAATAAATAACGCAAAATCTAATATTGTAAAGTACAAATTTAGATAATTAATTGGTTTTTTTAAAAGTTACAAAATATCATAAGATAAAATCGTCAATTATAGATGTTATTTNATCTGATTTTGAGTTTTTTTCTAATGCAAATAAAAATTGAAACAATCTTTTATCTTCAACTTTTGTTTTAAGTTTCAAATCTATTTTTCTTTCAAAAATACTATTCCAATGGTTTCTGACTTTATTCCACATAGTTTTATTTTCATTCCAAAAGGATTTTGCAGCATAACAGCGTGAATCATCAACTCTTTTGTAATTATTTACGCCTTTTTCTTGCGCTAAGATAAAATCTTTANTACCAGGTTTACGGACCAACTTATCATTGTCTTGGTCATGACTCCAACCCCAATCAAAAATTTCGTGGTGATTACGCCTCAAAGTAACGTTNTAATCATCGCGTTTAGTTGCCTCGCGTCTAGGCAAAGGTGCATCTGCAGTTCCATACCAATAACTTCGTCCATCAACATGTACCCANGAAGCTGAGCCCTCGTATCGAGGACTATCATCAACTTGAAAAACTTTTTGAGTCCATTGCCCTTTTACTTGNTTTTTATCCTTTTCTATATAATTCCATTGGTTGTTTTGATTGTATAAATAAAAATGTGTGTTTTCATATATCCAGTCCTGTCGCCAGTGTTTAATTACGTAGGGATTGTCTTCATTTCCTGCAATTAAAATATGCTGTATAATTATATTATCATTCTCATCACTTACCAATTCTGCCCATTCCAGAGCGTTAGCATTATATTTTTTTGAAGGTTGGTAAGTTGAATTNCTTGAATAAACAAAAGTTTCCGAAAATTTGAAACTNACCTCAAAACATCCACACATCGACTTAATAGCTTTAATATCAATATTTTTTTTGTCCTGGGCAGTGACGTAAAATGAAAAAATGATTAAAATTAAATTACAAGAAAAATTTTTCATTATTTTTATTTAGATTGATTATAAATAATATTTATATTTGCTCAAATATATTAATAAAAAAGCATTATAAAAAGTATTCCCCAATAAATAACTAATCAATATTTAAATAAAAAAAATGAAAAGATCAAGTAAGGTTTTGCTNNTAGCATTTAGACTTTTTTTAGGAATTATAATGATAAAAGCAGGAGCAGGTAAGCTAATCAAACATACTAAATTATCATCCCAAGATGTAATTGAGAAGGTTATTAAAATTGAAANAAAAGATAGTGCTAAAAAAACACTTTACATTAGCGGAATGAAACAAACTGGATTTGCTTGGGAAATGGTAGCTCTTGGCGAATTGTTTTTTGGTCTTTTTCTGTTCTTTTACAGGACGTATTTTTTTGGNTCGATATTTTTACTTCCTGTAACTGCNCACATATTTCTTTTTCATCTTGTCTTAGAACCAGATGAAATAGGTGAGCTTATTTATTGTGGTGCCTTGTTTGCTATTAATTTGATTCTAATATTTTTTGAAAATAANCACTGGAAATTATTGTTTTTTAAAATAAACAAGCCACGTAAACTTTNTAGAGAATTTACAGGTTAATAGAATTCACAACTTTAAATACCAATTTTTAAAAAGAATATGTAAATTTAGGGTAAAGATCTTCATTCTTTAAAAATCATTGAATTTGCATAAATTTCANAGAAAAAATTACTGGTCTAAAAACTTAAAATATCTTACAGTACTTTTAGTAATATGGTTCACTGTTTCTTTTGGAGCAGGAATCATATTTGCTGATCAGCTAAATGAAATTAAAATAGCAGGATTTAAACTTGGTTTCTGGTTTGCACAACAAGGTTCTATATACATTTTTGTTCTATTAATTTTTATTTATATCAGACTAATGAATAGACTTGATAATGAGTATAATCAAAAAAAATAATGAAACTAGAGTTTTTAATATGGATCGCAGTAGGTATTAGTTTTCTAATATATATTGGAATTGCAATTTACACAAAAGCTTCCAATACGAGTGAATTTTATGTAGCTGGAGGCGGAGTCCATCCAATAGCTAATGGAATGGCAACGGCGGCTGACTGGATGTCTGCTGCGTCATTTATTTCTATGGCTGGAATAATTTCTTTCGCTGGCTATGACGGATCGGTATATTTAATGGGTTGGACAGGNGGTTATGTTTTACTTGCACTATTAATTGCACCATATCTACGAAAATTTGGTAAATATACAGTACCTGATTTTATTGGTGAANGATACTATTCAAACAGCGCAAGAGCAATCGCTATTTTTTGTGCACTAATAGTATCTTTTACATACATCGCTGGTCAAATGCGAGGGGTTGGAGTGGTTTTCTCAAGATACTTAGAAGTTGACATAAATACTGGGGTTATTGTAGGAATGGGTATTGTTTTGTTTTATGCTATTTTGGGGGGGATGAAAGGAATTACTTATACTCAAGTTGCTCAATATTGTGTACTAATATTTGCCTTCATGGTTCCTGCAATATATATCTCATTTATATCAACAGGAAATATTATNCCACAAATCGGTTTTGGGGAAAGTGGTAAAGATGGAATTTTTCTTTTAGATAAGCTTGATAGCCTACACAGAGAACTTGGTTTTCATGAATATACGAGTGGTAAAAAATCAACCATTGACATATTCTTTATTACTATGGCTCTAATGGTGGGTACGGCAGGATTACCGCATGTTATCGTAAGATTCTTTACAGTAAAAAAAGTAACTGATGCNAGAAAATCTGCTGGATGGGCGCTTTTATTCATAGCTGTTTTATATACCACAGCTCCGGCAATTGCAGTTTTTTCCAGAACTAACTTGATAGAAACAGTAAGTGGTAAAGCTTACAAAAAAATGCCCAAATGGTTTAGCAAATGGGAAGATACTGGATTAATTGGATGGTACGATAAAAATAATGATGGGAAAATAAATTACTTTGAAGGAAATGCTTTTGATGGTGAAGATAACGGAAAAAACAAACCAATTTTTAAAGATAAAAAAGGAGAATTTGGACAACGTTTGATTGAAAATCCTAGTAATAATGACAATGAATTATACATAGATAATGACATAATGGTATTAGCAAACCCAGAGATTGCAAATTTACCAAACTGGGTAATAGCACTGTTAGCAGCGGGAGCTTTAGCGGCAGCACTGTCAACAGCAGCTGGACTTTTACTTGTTATCTCATCATCTGTTTCGCATGATCTTTTGAAGAAAATAATATTACCGGGCATTTCTGAAAAAGGAGAGCTCATTGCAGCAAGACTTTCTGCTTTTTTTGCTGTATGCTTGGCTGGTTATTTTGGTATCAACCCACCGGGTTTTGTAGCTGCTACCGTTGCTCTAGCGTTTGGACTGGCAGCAGCATCATTTTTTCCAGCAATTTTGATGGGAATTTTTTATAAAAAAATGAATAAAGAAGGTGCAATTAGTGGGATGATAGTTGGAGTCATATTAATGATTTATTATATGACTAAATTCAAATTTGGATGGTTCGGAGGTGGTAATAATGATGATTGGTGGTTTGGTATTTCTCCAGAAGGTTTTGGAACTTTTGCCATGTTTGTCAATTTTATTGTATCTGTACTAATATGTAATTTAACGACTAAAACACCTGANAAAATCAGAAATTTAGTTGATAAAATTAGATTACCATAAACAATACTTTTACTTAAAAATTAATGGGTTTATTATTGAAAAATATGACGGTTTTTTATTAAAATTCCTGTCAAAAAGTAATGGATAATCAGTTCTGCCACGCATTGGAAGATAATTTCTCCATGAATTACCATCCCATACACCCCAGAAAGTAACTCTTTCAATATTATCACTGTATTTTATAAATAATTTGAATAGTTTTGCATATCGCTTAGCTTGTTTATTTAGAACAATATCTGGAATAGTGTCAGAGTATGGATTAAATTCCTCTGCTAAATCAAATCTATCCTCAACACTNGCGCCTCTATGCTTCCAAGCATTTGGTAAAACGCTAACATCGAGCTCTGTTATATGAATCGGTATTTTAGCTTTTTTAAATTTTTTAAGCCAATATTCAACGTCTTGTATTGCTGGATGGTTCATAAACATATGACATTGAGATCCTACTCCATGAATTGGAATACCGTCTTTTTTTAAATTTAAATATAGATTTAAAATAAAATCAGATTTTTCCCTTTGATACATGTTGTAATCATTGTAAAGAAGCTTAGATTCCGGGTCAGCTTTATGGGCAGCATTAAAAGCGATTTTTATGTAATCTTCACCCAAAATATCAAACCATGGTGTAGACTTTAGTGCAGCGTATCTTTTACCCTCTTTGGTTTTAAATACGTCAACTGCCTCATTTACTACATCCCAATATTTAATTTGTCCTTNATATCTTGAAACTACAGTGTGAATATAATTTTGTAACTTTTTAATAACGACTTCTTTCGAAGCCCTTTCTCCATCAGAATTAAAAAAAAACCAATCTGGGGCACTATTTTTCCAAACGAGTGTGTGTCCAACTATTGTTAAGCCATTATTTTTAGCATATTGCACAAAAGCATCTGATTCCTCAAAATTGTAATTACCATTATCATCAATCAAATACATCGGTTTCATACAATTTTCAGCAGTAATTGTATTAAACTCTTTTTGAGTAATCTGAAACTCTTTTAACTGATCTATATTTTGATTATCATCTCCCAGAACTTTTCCATGATATATTGTTCCTATCAAAAAATAATCATTNTAATATTCAAATAATCCTTTTTCAGTTTTTCCTTGGCTATTACCCAACAGAAAAAAAAGAAAGAAAAATAAATTTTTAACTAAATTCAAAATTTAGAATTTTAACCCAAAATTATACATTAATTTAAATAAAGATAAACTGCGGAGGCTCTTTCCTGAGCATGACTCATAAGCTCAGAAATAGCAATTTGAAAATCATTTGATGATTCCAAAAAACTATAACCAGATTCTTCATTCAAAACAGAATCCTCAATTNTAAAGGCATAATTTGAATAAATTGTTTGAATATTATTTGTCTCGAAAGCGNTATTAATAACTTCATCAACATAATTATCATAAATATTTCTGTAAACTGAGTCAGCATATAAATAATTTATTAAAGGCCATCCATTGCCAACTCCATCAAANTTAAGAGGTANTGAACCGCCCATCTTACCAAATTGGAGGCTTTCGTTATTATCCCATGGTATCCAAGTCAACCTTGAATTATTATTAGGATCTCCATACAAGTAATAATTATGGGTCATTCTGCCATATGTGTCCCAATTTTGAATAACTGTATTGACAGCCAAATAATTTAAGAATCCATTTACATCAAAAACACTTTCTAGCTGACTTCGCCAGGCCGAGGGATTCGTGATTCTATTAGAATCGTGAAGAGCATCAAATGTAAGTTCAATATCACTCCAATCAGATGAAAATTCATTTGATTGCTTGACAAAGTGGTTAGGATTAAATGCTCCTTCTGAAAANCGAGCTCCAAAACCATCTGGTTTATATAAATTTCCACTATCGTCTTCGAATTGAGAGCCTAGCAAAGAATCATCAGGCTCTTCAACCATAGTATAGAGACCAAAATAAATTGGACCATTTCCGTAATCTACGTAAACCTCATAAAATTGTGTTCTTGGCGATGGTAAACCAGAATTTCGAAAGATGTCAGATGCAACTTTTTCGCGCAAAAAGGATTTATCATCAAAATTGTTTTTCAAATTTAATTGTTTAAATCCGTAAAATCTTTGATTAGTAATTTCAGGNTATTGATCCTCAAACTCATCAAAATCTAACTTAAATGACATTTTCCATATGCCATTTCTCCAAGAAAAAGCAAGACTCGAATTTCCTTTAAATCGTACTCCAACATTATACCATTGAAGACCGTTATAAAAAACTTGCGCTACTTTAAACTCGGGATTTTCATCTGGAAAACCTCCACCTGGTCCTCCTCCACCTGGTCCTCCTCCGCCTGGTCCTCCTCCGCCAGGGCCACCNCCTGAGTTACCCTCTCCAAAATTACCATACAATGATGTCATATTTTGTAACATTGAATCCCAATCTGTTGTTTCAATAACTATATCAATTCGGCGAATTGAATTGTTGTCATCAAAAACTTCTACATAGTCAGGCGAAATATTATTTCCGTGTGTTGATTCTGACCAATCTACCATATTATTGTTATCAATCGGCTCATTTGATGATATATCGATATTGCCAATTTCTTCATTTGAACAACCAACCATTAAAATTGATATACACAAAAAAAAGTTCAATTTCATTTTAATTAAATTTTAGTTTTTTATTNGATAATATTCTCAAAGGTTCGCTCCANGGTCGTGCATTTTTAATTTGACGTCCGAGACCAACAGGGACAACTTTTGCTTCTGCAACTCTCTTTTCCAAAATAGTAGAAAGTGAATCCAGTATTGGTTTGTAATCATCAGAATTTGCTAAATTTTTTAATTCTTTATTATCATATCTGTGATCATACAGTTCATAGTCTNTTATTCCATTGTTCTGCCATCGATTTATTCTATATCTATTTGTTCTTATTGAATATCCTTGAGCTTTNCCCTTGNCTGTGTAAACTTGAAGCTCGGTAAAAGCCTCGGAACGAATTGATTTATTGGGATCATCAAAAATTGGAGTCAAACTCTTTCCACTAACAAAAGTGGGGGTTTCAAAACCAGTGAGATCCATTAAGGTAGGATAAATATCAACTAACTCAACGGGGCTTTCAACAGCTTTACGTTGCTTTTTAATTCCAGGACCTGAAAAAATTAATGGGACCCTTGTAGCATCTTCAAAAAGAGTTTGCTTTTGCCAATGTCCATGTTCACCAAGGTGATAACCGTGATCTGAAGTAAAAACAATAATTGTATTTTTATCAAGTCCTGTTTCCTTTAATTTATCTATTACTTTACCAACTTGAGCGTCCATAAAACTCGTTGTTGCATAATATGCGTGTTTGATGGTGACAGCTAGATCAGNATCCAAATTAATTTGTTCCTTTCTGGCGCGAACAGATTTGGCTGCAGGGATTGGAATAGTTTTTAAATAATCATCTTTTGATTTTGGTACATTAAAATCTNTTATATCATATAAGTCAAAATACTTTTTTGGAGCTACAAAAGGAATATGAGGTCTATAAAGACCAAAGGCTAAAAAGAAATTTTCACCGCTTTTTTTAAATTCATCTAAAAATTCCATAGTAGCTTCTGCGCCAATACCGTCAGTCTGTTCAGAATCATCCCCTTCAGCTTCAAGCCAACTCAGCGTGGCACCATCAAATTGAGGCTTAACTTTATTTAGCATATATTCCTCAATTTTGTCACGCCCATATGGATTAACGGTGCGATCCCAAGTAAATGTATCATCATGTCCAGCAGTTCCAATATCTCTCGGGTTATGGTAATGGTATATTTTACCAACGCGAACAGAGTGATAATTTTGAGTTCTAAATTTTTGGCCTAGGGTAATGACATCAGGTATAGTTTGGCGAACATACAATCGGAGTTCTTTCGACTTTGTTTGGTCAGCGTACATTCCGGTCATAAATGACACTCTTGATGGACCACATAGCGGATATTGAACGTGCGCACTATTAAAAACCATACCACTTTTAGCCAATTTATCAATATTAGGAGTTATTGCTAAGGCATCTCCATAAGCACCTAATGCACAATTCAAGTCATCAGCGACTATGAACAGAATATTGGGTTTTTGGGAAGACTCAATTTCTCTTGTATAATCTAAAGATTTAACCCCACAAATTGCTGTAGTAAAAAAAATTAAAACGGTAAGGTAAAAAAAACGAATCATCAAATAATTATTTAAGAATCTTNAAGTTATAAAAAATTTGATAAGTGAAAATTAATTCTTTATNAATTTGGCNNAATATTCATTTATTCTAAGAAAATATACGCCTGAGGGTAAAGACGAAATATCAATATTACTATCAATNATAACTGCGCTAAAAGTTATACCAGTTAAATTAAAAATTTTTATGCTGGTAACATCATAAGGGAATTCCACTTTAATAAAATTTGAAGAAGGNTTTGGGTATAATTTCAAAATATTGTTTGGTTGATTAAAAATTGGCTCAATTGATAATTGGTTTTCTGTATTACAGAAATTATCAAATTGATTTATTAGTTCTNCATTGTTTAAATTATTATTACCAACATAACTACCACCAACACTGTTTGGAAATGAGTAATAAGAAATTGAAGGATTTGATAAATTATTTTTATAAAATTGTCCTATTTCGGTAAGATTCATTTCAGTATCAAAAAATTCTCCATTTCCTGAATCAGAATGATCTACAGGATTTGGTTCGAACCAAGCATATCGTTCAATAAAATCGAGTGTTTCAAGATAAGGTAGGGCAAGCTCCATAAAAGCACGATTAACCTCTTCACTCCTATATTTATTACCGTTGAATTCAGTAATCCATATTGGAAGACCATACAAATCGTGTACTTGATTTAAATATAATTTAAATCGATTAAAAATATTTTCCGGATCTGCGTTTGGAGAATTTTGAGGATTAGCATCCCAATCATACCAGTGAACAGCTATAACATCGATCCTAATTTGATCTTGAATTGCAAGTTGATTGAAATTATCTAACCACGAAAAAACTGCACCTTGTCGGCAAGCTGGAGACACAATTCGTAATCCGGTTTTTAATAAATTCTTGTAAACTGCCAATGCTGTTGCCTCATCACACATATTATTAAATTGACCAGATTGACCATTGCAATCATCGGGTTCATTAAAAGCTAGTATATGAGTTGATTTATATTTTGATCTGTAGATTAAAATATCATTATCATCATTTGCACCTCCATATCCCCANGACATGGGAGAATATTCACGCTCCAAATCAGATTCACCANCATTACTCCACCTGTAAAACCAAGTATTGTTCATTCCTAAAATATCNCCTGCAGTCCCCTTTTTTGACACCCAATTCCAAGGAATTACTCTAATAAATGAAATATTTGATTGCAATGAGTTTGGTAAAGAATGTATTTCCATATTTTCCTCAGATGCTATAAAAACTTGACTGATACCTGATCCATCTGGGTTAACTGCTACGGTCAACATATGCCCCTTGGCTAAATCAAAAGAATTGGTCATATTGTTCATACCATTTGGAATAAAAGATCCACTATAAACATTGTCTAATGTAATCTGAGCTTCTGTACCACTTAAATTTTCCTCTGAATAAATTGTTAAAGGAGAACTACTCGGGTTATTAGGACGNATGACCGTTCCATTTTCGTAATAATTATCAAGTCTAATATTGCTTGGATATAAAGAACTTGANTCTCCGATGAATAATTGACTCAGGTAATGACTGTTAACGTAATTTGGATTAATATTTTTTAACCTTAACCAAGTCAAAGGATGGTTAAAAAAAACTTGGGTGTCCTCAAGAGCTAAATTAGAATCAGTTAAATTTACATAACCACCTTCGTTTATCATTAATGTGCCTCCATTGACACTTGATCCATTTAAACTCCCATTGGATATTTCAATAAAATTATCAGAGCCTAAAATGATAGGGTTATTCGGGGTATCATAAATAATATCGCCATTAAACAAAATTGATTCAAAAGAGATCTCACCACTACTAAATTGAAAGATTACTGATCTATCAAAATCAACTGCATCAGCAGAAATTACATTAACACCAAGTTGGAGTGTTCTATATTCACCAAACCACCAATTCCCATTCGCAACAGTTCTATTTATGCGATAATTAGCTCCACCGTCTGGTAAACTAGTNACATTTAAAACCAAAGTTTGTTGATTACCAAAATTTCCATCTCCTGTTACTGTAGCTCGAAAAACATACGGCCAAGTATTATTTGGGCCAATATCAAAAATTTCAGGTGACAAAGAAACCAAATCATTATCTTGACCATTATTTGCATATACATCGCAGCTGATATAAAGATTAAAGTCAATAGGCTGATTAGGTTCCATACTACCAATCTGAGGTTGGTCTCCGCTAGTTGTATCATTCCAATTACTTTCATTAAAAAAATCAACATCGTCTCCATTTCCAGTCCATTCATAACTTTGAGAAGAAATAACTATTGAAAAAATAAGAAACTTAAAATTTATAACTTGTTTTAACACTATATGTACGACTTAAAATTTCACTTTTTAGATTCTAACCCACCGAAATCAGTTTTAGTAATATCTCTCAACTCGTCCGCAGACATATTATTTCCAAACTGACTCTTTAGCGTATAGAGTTCCTTTTTTAATTTCTTTATTTTTTTTTGATAAGACTCAACATNTATTAAGTTATTAATTTCATTTGGATCTTTTTTGAGATCATAAAACTCCCAAACATCTATATCATAATAAAAGTGAATAAGCTTATATCGTTTATTTCTAATACCATAATGAGGCTGNACATGATGATAATAAGGGTATTCATAATAATGATAATACATGGACTCTTTCCAATCCTTAGGAGTTTTATTAAATAAATTAGATAAAAAGCTTTTNCCCTGAATATCATTTGGAACAACTACTCCGGCTACATCTAATAGCGTAGGAGCAAAATCAATATTTGATATAATATCATTAACAACAGTACCAGGTTTTATCTTATTAGGGTATCTTATTAAAAATGGCATTCGTATTGATTCTTCATACATGAAACGTTTATCAAAAAAACCATGCTCCCCTAAGAAAAATCCTTGATCAGAAGAGTAAATTACAACTGTATTATTCTCCAAACCATTTTGTTTTAAATAAGTTAAAACTCTACCAATGTTGTCATCAATGGANTTCACTGTAGCCAAGTAATCCTTAATATACTTTTGGTATTTCCATTTCCTAGATTGATTATAATCAAGNTTATCTGATGGTGAAACAATTTGACCTTTTCTAAACCCATATTGTAACCANCTTTTCTTTTGATTAGTAGATAAGTTGTCAGGTGGAATCATCTTCATATCTTCTCTGCTAAAATAATCCATAGTCATTTCAGTATCACCAGCTGTTAATTCTCTGCCTTCGTATGAATCATCAAAAGTTAAAGGATATGGCATAGTAATTCCATCAAATAAATTTTCATATTTAGTGTNAGGAGACCACTCCCTGTGAGGTGCTTTATATTGTAACATAAGACAAAATGGTTTATCATTATCTCTTTTTTCAAGCCATTCAATAGCAAAATCAGTTGTTAGGTCAGTAGCGTATCCGGATTCATTAATATTTGAACCATTATCATTATAAACAGGATTCCAATAATATCCTTGTTGACCCTTAGAAATATGATATTTAAAATAATTAAATCCTGTAGGTTCAGATGCTAGATGCCATTTTCCNACTAAAGCTGTATTATATCCAGCGTTTTGTAGCGCCTTTGGAAAAGTCCATTGTTGGTTATTAAAAACGCCACCCTTGTAATTTTTATAATATCCATTNACATGACTATACTTACCAGTAAGAACTGAAGCCCTACTTGGTCCACAAATCGCATTTGTACAGAAAACATTTTCTAATAGTGCTCCTTCTTTCGCGATTAAATCAATATTGGGCGTAGGAGCTATTTCAGCAAAAAAACCGCCGTAAGACGATATAGCATTTACAGCGTGATCATCGGAAAATATAAATAAAATATTTGGAGCTTGGTTGAGTTTAATTTCTTCTTGACTGTGAGTTATATTCAAAAACAAAAAAATAATAACATAAATTNTTTTTTTAAACTTAGAAAAAAATTGATAACGAAAGAACAAACTCTAATTAATTCTTTTTAAGCTTGTAATTACGCCACTGATGCATAAGTTCCTTTCCAAGAAGTTCTTGTAAACTTCCTTGTAACCTGTTGTTAACTTTTTTTAGCTCAGCGTTCTTAATATTTGGTTGATCTAGAAATTTCTGACGAATTAATTTGGCATCCTTGAACCGTTTTAATTGTATTAGATAAAGATTGGATTTCTGATTCTCGTCTAGTGAAAGAGCAANAACCATTTCCTTGGTCACTTCAGCTGCTTGCTGTTCAGGATTCGTTTGTGACGTTAATTGAAAGCTTAATAGAAAAAGAAAAGCTACTAAAGATATTTTTTTCATTTTAGTTAATGTATTACAAATTTATTACATAAAAATATAAAATTATTTATGTTTTATACTAATGGTATGAATTAATATTTTTTAAAGNGTTTGATTTCCATGTAATNCCTGGTTTCCACTTGGGAGCTCTAACTCTTGACAAATAGTTATTAAGAGTCTTTTCAAGAAACCTTGCTTTTAATGGCATTGAAATAAGTAAATTATTTTTCTCTTGTATATCATTTTTTAAATCAAAAAGCTGGATATCGTTGTTATCATGAAATTTAATCAACTTGAATTGGTCAATAATGATTGATGAATGTGCTCTTTTTAGAGCTATTCCGTTTTCATAAGGTACATGAAAAACAAGTCCATTTGTTGATCTTTTTATTACTTTTTCAGTTTTATTTTTAAGAATATTTTTAAAACTTCCACCATCAATTTTACCATTCCAATTACCATTGTAACCTGCTAAATCAACAATTGTAGGAAGAATATCTGAAAAAGAAATNGGNGTAGTAGATTGGGAACTCTTTTCAATTCCAGGACCTGAAATAATAAAAGGAACTCTTATTCCCCCCTCAAAAGCGTCCCACTTTCCTCTGCTTAGTGGAAAATTAGAGCTNTCTTTATATTTTGGTCTTGGTGGCATAACTGGAACTGCACCATTATCAGATGTATATATTATGTAAGTATTTTTGTTCAAGCCTAAAGATTTTAGCTTATTAATTATCATACCTACTCCAAAATCTAAATCCTCAGTCATAGCCGCAAATCCAGCATTTTTTTGATAAATTCCTTTAGATTTATTTTTGTATTTAATCAGACTTTCTTTACGCATCATCAGATCAGAATGAACAGCATAATGTGAGATTTGCATAAAAAACGGAGTCTTGTTATCAGCTTGCTCCTGTATAAAACTTATTGCTCTCTCAGTAATGCTAAATATTTTTTTTGGATCATCACTGATATTATTTTGCCATTGTTTTTTATTATTCATGTGATTAAATCCACCATCCTTGTTTCTTGTGATTCCATCACTTTCATTATATCCTAGTTCAGATGGGTGTGCATCGATACCCCATTTACCAAAATGTGCAGTTTTATATAATGGGTTTACTTTTCGCAAAAGCTTAGGAATTGTATATTCAGTTTTATGATTTATATGACTAGTATTCATTCCCACTCGAATCATTTGAAGGCGCGCAGGGGTTTGACCAAATTGAATACTGTACCTTGATGGAGAACAAACAGGGGCACTTGCATAAGCTGATGAAAAACGCATTCCATTGGATGCAAGTATCTCTAAATTTGGAGTTTGGTGATAATCACTTTTTGAAAGTGGCTGATTATCCATCATTTGAACAGAAGTACCATTCCAGCCTTGGTCATCAGCCAATATCAAAATAAAATTAGGATATTCAAAATTTGAAAACNTTTTAATACCAGAACACCCGCTTAAAAAGCAAAGATTTAAAATAAATAGAAATGAAATTTTTTTCATTTACTAATNTGTTATTTTAATTTATATTTGAATTAGCTGAAATTTCAGTAATTGGAATTGGCCAAATATAATCATCAGGTTGTCTAGATCCNTCAGTGTTAGGGATAGGATCCAAGACATTTCTACAATACTCATCATAAACACCAAACCTTGTTAAATCAAAGAAACGGTGTCCTTCCATAAATAACTCAACAGCTCTCTCTTTTAATAAAAGGGTTCTAAAATTATCCATAGTCATTGCAGAAATATCCAATTCGGACATACCAACCCTTTGTCGTAAAATATTTATATCCTGGCTCGCTAAACTTGGATTAGAATTCAATTCAGCAGCAGATTCAGCTCGCATTAAATAAACATCAGCAAGCCTAATAACATGCCAATTTTGTCTACTTGAATAAGCTGTAGTTGCCCCAGTATCAATATACTTAGATGTCCAAACTTGCCACAACCACCATTGATTAGAATTCTGTGGATCCAAAGAAGTTGCTCTGTATCCGGTACTACCATTATTTATCAAAAATGACCAAGATGTGTTCTGATACTGTCTGATAATAGAGTTTTGAAATCGTGGATCAGTTTTATTCAAATGAAAATTTATAAATCTTGGTTTTAATTTGTTGTTACCCCCGAATCCAGTTCCGCTTAATCCAGAATTTCTAGGTGTAAATAAATTTGAAACAGCTGTACCTTGTCCAATTTCATCAGAACCTTGTACATCAAACAACATTTCTGGATTATTACCATTTTCAGCATCAAAAATAGATATCCAACCATCTAAATTATTAACTAATGAAAATCCAGTATCTGTTAATACTAAATTACATCTTTCAAGTGATAACTGATAATACTCTGTAACTGATTGGGGCAATTCTAAGTATAAAAAATTACCCTCAACACCTGATAATGCGGTCCTTTTACATGAGGCCATTCGCAAGTAAACTTTTGCAAGCAAGGCATTTGCAGCTGATTTTGTTGCTCTACCCAGATTATTAAATTCAGAACCTCTGGTTTCTAATCTATCCCAACAATGTATGGAAGAAAATTCTAAATCATCAATGATTGCTTCATAGATTTCAGAGATAGGAGATAACGGTAATCCTTCATCATCGCCAGGTAAAGCAGGAGATAATCTTAAAGGCACTTCACCAAAACATCGAACCAAATTGAAATAATGCAATGCACGTAAAAATTTTGCCTCCCCCAAGATTCTATTTTTTAAATCCTCGTCCATCTCAATTGCAGGAACATTTTCAATTACATTATTAGCATCACGAATTGCTACATAAATATCTTTCCAAATAATATCTAAGTTTGGATCAGTTGAAGTTACGGTTCCGTTCTTAAAATTATTTAGCAAAAAGTCTGACAATCCTTGATCAGATGATGCGAAAACTGTTGAAAGAAATTTTTGCCTGTAATATCCATTGCCACTTTTTAATCTTGCGTAAGCACCAGAGAGGGCATCCATTGCATCATCCTGATTTTGGTAATAATTATTTGTATCGACTTGAATGTAGGGCTCCTCATCTAATATCTCGCAAGAAACCAAAAAGAAAAAAAATAACAATAATTTTGCTTTATACAGTAACCTATTTTCCATATTAATTGTTTAAAAATTAAAATTTAACCCCAACACGTATGACTTTGTTCCAGGGTATGAACCAAAATCAACACCACGTCGCTGTGGATTTTTAGCGTAAGTTTGAACTTCGGGATCATATCCTGGATATTTTGTCCATGTTAATAAATTTTGTCCTGATAAATACAGTCTTAATTTCTTCCCGCTTTCAAAACTAAAATTGTAACCAATGTTTATATTTTTTAATCTAAAAAATGAGCCGTCAAAAACTTGCCTGTCTGAGGGAATATTTCGTTGTCCGTTCTCAACGATGGCTGCAGGGTTAATAACGTCAGTGGTATTTCCGACTGATGGATCATATGAAATTATACCGTTGGTATGGGTTAATGGAGCTTTCCAAGACGTAGCAAATGATTCACTAAGGTGATTTCTTGTTCTGAAAAGTCCGCTGAGTTGCCATGAATCTACCCAGAACAAATCACCACCCTTCTGACCAGTAAAAAGAATACTCATATCCCAATTTTTATAATTGAATTCATTACCTATTGAAAAGGTAAAATCTGGATTAGGATCACCAATTTTAACATAATCGTCAAAATCAATAATTTGGTTGCTTGTGGGCTGTCCAAATTCATCATAACCAACAACATTGTTTATGTATTTGATTTCACCTGGTGCAGCGTTAGGAATTCCGCTAGCATTTGCTTCGCCCCAGTTTTCATAAATACCATCGGTCTGAGCACCCCAAAAAATACCCAATGGCTGACCAACCATAAACATAATAGGTCGAGCATCAGAAAAGCCGATAGTTGGCCCAAGCTGAAAATCTAAGTTTGAATTCAATTTAATAAGTTTATTTCTATTTCTACTAAAATTTGAAATTAGACTCCAATTAAAATTTTTGGAGTTATATAAATTGGCCTGTATACCAATTTCAATCCCAGTATTTTCAATTTCACCAAAATTATCTACTCTTGTGGCGTAGCCATTTGAAGGGGGTAGGTTAACATTCTGAAGCAGGTTATATGTTAGTTTTTTATAGGAATCAAAAGTTATATTCAGCTTTGATCTAAATAAAGCTAAATCAAAGCCAATGTTAAATTGATCAGTAGTTTCCCAAGTTAAATCATCATTCTCAAGGTTTTGTTCATAAAAACCAATTGTCAGCTGGTCATCAAAATTATATCTAATGGGACTCATTAATGCCAAAGATTGGTATGGGGAAATTGGGTTACTTCCAGTTTTGCCATAAGATAATCTAAATTTTAAATTATTTATTTGCTTTATTTTTCTAATAAAGTCTTCGTTGGATAGGGCCCAGGAAAAAGCTATCGAAGGGAATATTGCACTTTTTTTATTTTCAGCAAATTTTGAAGAGGCATCAACTCTTGTATTTAGGTCAATAAAATATTTTCGTTGGTAGCTGTATCCAATTCTCGCCAATGCAGACAATAAGCCAACCTCTCGATATTGTGAAATGGGAACAAATATTTCTTCGGCAGATGTAAAATTGTAAAACGTAGTATTATCGTTAGCAAATCCAGTTGCTTTATTAAACAAAGATCTAATTGAGTTTTTTTCGTATGTAGATACAAGTGTAGCATCAATTCTGTGGAAATTGAAACGATTTCTATACCTCAAGTTTCCCTCGAGATAAATCTTTTTATTTTCAGAATAAGCCTGAGAAGCTTCGCCATTATTTATATTTCCTCTGGTTGTATTTGATGGATAATAATTATCTCTTGTATTCTTTTGATAATCNAAAGCCCCTCTGAAAGTTGCAGTCAATTTTGGTGTCAATTTACCAACNANNGACAAAGCTTGCCGAAATGTGAATGATTTTTTTTCATCAATAACATATTTTGCCAATGTATATGGGTTTGAAACTAAATCACCCTCATTTAAAGCAGAATATACATCATCATCNTGTCCTGAGTCTAGCAAAGAATATATGGGCTGAAACTGCAAAGTTTGAGAAACAACACTTTTTTGCAAAAATATTTGACCGTTTCCAACTGAAGATGCATTTCCATCTCTATGTGAAATGTTTGTTCGCGAAAAAATATCAAACTTATCGTCAAGGGCTTTTCTTTTAATATTTGAATTTAAAAAAATACGCTTGTTCGTAGAATTAACAATCACACCCTCTTGATCAAAAAGACCCAAACTCAAAGAATAGTTTTTTTTGTAATCACCTGCTCTGTAGCTAAAATTATATGAATTGGTTTTGGCTAANCTGTATGTTTCGTCTTGCCAATCTGTATCAATTCCTGTCGTTTGAGGATATGGTATTGAATAATCATTAATTTCCGGATAGTTATCAGAGTTTAAATCTTGNGTACCATCAAAAGCTCCNCCTATTCGATTTGGATCAGTAATCAGCTGATAGATTTGATTCAAAGNACGCTGATTCATGTAATTTTCGAAACCAATTCCATCTAGAACATCAAGCTTTTCCCTTACTGATGTATAGTAACCATCGTAGGTTAAAGAAAACTTTTCTTTACCCTTATTTTTTTCAGCAGACTTAGTTGTTATTAAAACCACACCATTAGCACCCCTGGCACCATAGACAGCTGTAGCTGCTGCATCTTTCAAAATTTCAATTTTTTCAATATCATTCGGGTTAACAAACGCCATAGAGCTTTGAGATTCACCTGAATTTCCATTTCCTTCAGCATCGGAAACTGGATCAATAGGAATTCCATCTAAAACATANAAAGGCTGGGTNCCACCAAGAATTGAATTAGTACCACGAATTGAAATACCAATACCACCCCCAGGTTCAGCGCTTTCTGTTACTACTACTCCAGCAACTTGCCCTTGCAACAAGTTTTCTAATGAAGATGACCTATTTTGTTCTAGCTGGTCTGATTTGATTTGAGAAATAGATCCTGAAAGGTCCTTCTTGCTTACATCAAAATATCCAACGCTAATTGTAACCTCTTCTAGCTCATCAACCTTAGGTTTCAAAAATATAATGATTTCTTTTTGCTTAACTTCAACTTCAATATCTTCATAACCAATATATGAGACTGATAGAATCTGACCTGAATCGGCTGAAATTTTAAAATTACCATCAAAATCTGTAGTCACTCCTTTNGTAGAACCTTTGACTATTACAGTGGCACCAATTAACGGGTTATTTGTTTCACTTTCTAAAACTTTTCCAATAATATTTAAACTCTGAGCAGTAAGAAAATTCATGCTTATGAAAACTAAAAAAATTAATATTTTATTTAAAAATTTACACATTTCAATATTTTTTTAGTCAATTATTTTTTTTTACTTTTCGCAACCACCAATCTCTATCAGCTCTGTATTTATACTTTTCTTTTAATCTATTGGCTTCTTTTCTAAGTTCTTCCTCAATNNTATCATATTCACTTATACCAATGAGATTTTTCATTTCACCAGGATCATTTTTTAAATCATATAATTCATCAATATCGTTCTTTAAGAAAGCATCTACAAGTTTATATCTTTCAGTCCTGACCGCAATTTGATTAGGTCCCGCATAAGGCCAATANGTGTCTAGATAATATTCAAATAAAATGGAGTTTCTCCAGTCGTTTGAGTTGTGCCCCTTTAAAAGATCAACCATCGACTCTCCTTGCATGTAGGCTGGAACTTCGATTCCAGCCAAATCAAGAATTGTAGGAGCTATATCTATGTTAAGGCATTGTTCATTTACCTCTGAATTTTTTTTAATCAATTTGGGATAGCGAATAAGCATTGGAACTCTNATTGAATTTTCATATGCNAATCGCTTATCATTAAAAGTATGTTCACCAAGAAAATATCCGTTATCACTACTGTATATAATTACTGTGTTTTCCAGTTCACCAATAGCTTCAAGAGACTCTATAACCTTGCCTAAGGATTCATCAATTGCAGCTATGCAACGTAATAATTGCATATTTTTTTCATAATTTATAGGCCAATCTTTTTCTGGAAGCTCAGATGGAATTGGTAGATTTTTTTTCCAATCAAATCCATATGTTTTTTTACGTTGCCATTCAGGCTTACCTTTAAATGTTTCTTTGTGTGTATTGTATGGGGGCACTGGTAATTCNTCACCAAAAAATANATTAGAATGTCTTGNAGCTGGAATATGAGGCTCGTGGACAGCTTTATGCCAAAGGTTTAAACAAAAAGGTTTGTTAGGATCTCTTTTATTTGTTAACCATGATACAGCTTTTTCNGTTAAAATATCAGTCATGTAGCCATTTTCTTGATATTCAGTACCATTATCATTAACTGGAGGATCAATATATTTTCCTTGTCCGATAAAACTATACCAATAGTCAAATCCAGGTCGAATGTGATCTTTACCTTTCTTGTGTGCCATATGAATTTTACCAATATGAGCAGTCTCATAGCCCTTTTTTTGTAAATGGACTGAATAAGGAGGGAAATTATCCCAGTTTGGATCAACATGCCGATTATTTTGATTAACCCCATGAATGTGCGGATATGTCCCTGTAAGGAAGCTTGCTCGAGACGGTGAGCAAATTGATTGAGTTACAAAAAAGTTCTTAATATTAGTTCCTTCATTCTTGATTCTATCAATATTGGGTGTTTTCAAAAAAGGATATCTACCATAGAAACCAATAGCATCAAACGGTTGATCGTCAACCAAAATGAATAAAAAATTTGGTTGATTGACTCTCGAATTTTTGGAGTTAATTTGAGAATTTAATTTGAAATTTAAACCAAATANAACTATATAAATTACAAATATTTTATAATAATACCTCATGGTCTAAGATTTGATTAATAAAACAAATATATAACATCTATNTCTAGTTTAAAAAGTTAACTTTTTAATTAATTTGCCCATAACTTATNATGATGTAAAATAAATTTAATAATACTACTGCTGAAAAGCAATCTCTAATTCTTCCAATGATTTGCCCTTGGTTTCTGGTAAGATTTTAAAGAGAATAAAAAACCCAACTAAAGCAATAAAACCAAAAATAAAAAAAGTTAAAGAATTTCCTAAGTTTGATATCTCCCAAGGAAANATAAGCTGTACTAATGAACTAATTAATGAATTTATAAAAGCGATGAAACCTATTGCTAGCCCTTTGAATTTCAATGGAAAAAGCTCAGAAAGTAAAACCCACATAACTGGGCCCAATGAAAATGCAAAACAAGCTATAAAACCAAGAATACCAATTAAAACTATTGATGCGTTCATCTGTGTTGCTGTCTCTAAAATTAAACCATCATTTTTGTTGTAAATTTTGTTCCCTAAAATAGCCTTAACATCATTTTTAAAAACAACATCACTATCGTACGATTTATTGACTATTCTATTGAGCTTGACAGAANTAAAAAACTCAAAGGATTTAATATCTGATTTATCTAGTTGGTATGTAGCTTTACTAAATCCAAATGAACACAGCAATAAGCTNAAGGCAATACCTGCAGTTCCAATCAACAATAGCGGCCGTCTTCCTGTTCTGTCTATTAGATAAATTGCTAAAAAGGTAAATATAACAGATATTAAACTTAATAAAACTCCAGATGAAAAAGAAGCATCTGTTCCGATTCCTGTTTGCTTAAATATTGAGGTTGCATAAAAATAAACAGCATTAATACCTGTTATCTGTTGTAATATACCTATTGTAAGTCCTACAAAAAAAACAAAACGTAATGACTTNGTTACAAGAACCTTAAAATTTAATTTGAAATCATTGTTTTTGGTAATTATTCCTCTCTTGATTGAAGACATTTCGCTTTTACTTTGTTGATCACCATGAAGCTTAACTAAAATTCTTTCACAATCAGATTTTTTATCATTGAGATAAAGCCACCGTGGGCTTTTTGGTATGAAAAAAAGTAAAATAAAATATAAAAAAGCAGGAATAAATTCAACACCAAGCATCCACCTCCAAACATTCGTATCAGANAAAAATGAGCTATTTCCACCGTTGTATTTATTAAAGAGATAATTACTAAGAAATGCTGCAAAAAATCCAAAAACAATATTGAGCTGTTGAAGCGTAACAAGCCTGCCNCTATTTTGAGGAGTAGAAATTTCAGCTATGTAAATGGGGGCTAAAACTAAAGCTGCTCCAAAGGCAACGCCACCCAACATCCTAGAAATATACAACATTTCATAGGAAAAAGAATAAGCTGAAAGTAAGGCAGATGCTGCATAAAAAAAAGCGACAATCATTAGAAGCAATTTTCTACCAATCAAATCACTTAAACGACCCGAGAAAAGCATTGCAAACATGGCAGCAAATGATGGTGAGCTTACAACCCATCCAGACTGAAAGTCGGTCAAATTAAATTTGGGCCCAGCAAAATTCATCACCCCTGAAATTATTCCTGCNTCAAATCCAAATAAGAACCCACCAAGTGATACAACCATTGCAATAAAAAAAATATTACTTTTCATTTATAAAATTTANTTGATNTGTTAATATATAAGAGTTTGTATTGCACGAGCCTCTATCTCAATTATAGATTCACTATTTCCTACTATAAGCTTGTAAATTATTTTTTCGTCATTAGGATTCATTACAACTGTAACAATACTACCATTCTCATTTTTAAAAGTAGTGCTTTCAATTGTTGTTCGACTAGTAGAAGAACTTAGTAAAACTGCACCAGGTTTAATAAATTTTGAAAAATGTCCAATGTAGTAGTAAGTGGGGGTGAGAATCAGTTTATCAAATTGAGTATCAGCATGAATCGGTGCAAAACAAAAATTTTGAACATGATTAGGACCACCANGCTCATCTAGCAAAATATTCCAATCTGTCCATCCAACAGTTCCACTATTAAAATCATTAATAATTGAATTTCCATATCGTTCTGCATTAGGCCAGTGCTGTAAACGATCAAATGTAAAACCCTCTTGACAACCTTCTGTGAATAATAAATTTTTTGACGGAAAAGAGGATTTAACATTTTTTAAATTGTTGTAATTTGGTTTGCTTCCAGTCCATGTTTCGTACCAGTGAAAACCAATACCCCAAGCATATTTTGAGGCTTCCTCATCTTCAAAAATCACATTAGCTCTATCAGAAATAAGATCTCTATTGTGATCCCAAACCACAATATTTTTGTCTTTATAACCAGCTTTTTCCATTGTTGGCCCNAGGAAGTATTTCAGAAAATCTCTTTCCTCTTCAGCTGAGTATATACATGACTCCCATCTCTGAGTTGCCATAGGCTCGTTTTGAATCGTTAATCCCCACACAGGAATTCCTTCAGATTCATAAGCCTCAATAAATTTAATAAAATAATTAGCCCAAGCTTGTCGAAATCTAGGAATTAGTTTTCCTCCTTTAAGCATATTTTTATTTGTTTTCATAAATGCGGGAGGACTCCACGGACTTGCATAAAAAACTAATTTATTACCTATTAGCTTTTGCGCTTTTTTAATCATTGGAATGCGCTTTTCTAAATCCTTTTTTATAGAGAAAGATTTAAGTTGATCATCTCCTTCATCTATGTAAGTATAGCTGCCTAAACCAAAATCACAGCTATGAATGCTTGTTCTGATTATATTGTAATTTATTCCTNGTGCTCCAAAATATGCATTCAATAATTTGTCTTGCGTATTCTTTGTCAACTTTGAAAATACTTCAGCTGATGCATCGGTGATNGCACCACCAATCCCTAAAAAAGTTTGAAAAGATTTTTTTGGATTAACAAAAATCGAAATTTCAGTTTCCAACGGTTGAATTCTCTTTTTAAAAATTTTATTCTCTGTTTTAGTAAGTCTGAGATCAGTTTCTTTTGCTGTGGTGTATACCTCGATGTTTTTGTTTAAAAGATCTAAATCCCNTTTTNTTTTATCAAATTGTTGAGAATTAACTGAAAAAAACGAAAAAAAGATGAAAAAGCTAATTTTTATTTTAATCCTCATTTAATTATTTTTCTTGATTCGTGCCTAACCCAATCAACCTCCATAACCCATTCACCACTCATTGGAAAATCCGTTATTTTTGCAAAGTTTAAAATAGCAAACATTGGCTCAGGATAATTATCGCCTAAACCAATATTACGATAAATTTCTTTTCCATCAAGACGATATAAGAGATCAGAACCTTCCCACTCAACAGAATATTCGTGAAAATCATCAAGTGAAGCATCAAATCCCTTTCTTAAACTCCACCAATCGCCTTTGCCACATTCACCTAAATTTTTTATAGCCCCTGCTGTGTAATGATTTTTTTGGTGATCGCCATGATGTTCAAAAATATCAATCTCACCTGAGCCTGTGGTTGGCCAACAAATATATTCATCTNATTCTTGAACAGGAGGTTCATTGTTCTGTGCACCCAAAATCCACCACGCCGGAAACATACTCGCCTCACCATTGCTGTGTAATCNCAAACGTGCTGTCCATTTTCCTTTGATAAATTCCTTTTTATTTTTAGAGGCGATACGTCCAGCAACATATTTAGTATCTGGATGTTGATTTCCTTGTTTATCAAAATTATCGCAGGAGATTTTNTTCTCAATTTCAACCACTCTTAATTTTAGAGTTCCATCGCTAACTTCACGAGTGTTAAATTCACCATTTGGAACATAACAATGTGTTTCATTGTTAACCCAAATACGCTGATCCTGCCAATTATTTTCATTAAAAAAATTAAAATCATCAAAAAAATCAATTCGCCAATCAACAGAAGAGGGCTCGGCTACATTTTTGNATGAAANTAAAATAGTAAACAGAAAAAATATAACCAACAAAAAAGATAAATTTTTAAACTTCATACTAAAACGTTTTATTTAATTATTTTTTTACTATTTTGAAATTATAAATCAAACCACGGGATTGGATCTTCAAAATATAAAAGCCATTTGAAATATTTGAGGTATTTATCTTTATATTTCTATTTAAGCCTTCATAATCACTTTTCAAAATTTGACGACCATTAATATCCAATATTTCGACCGAATCAATAGACATTCCATGAAAATCAATATTAATCTCATCACAAAAAGGATTGGGTAGAACCATTGGTTTTAAATGCTCGGAGTCATCAATTGCAAGGTTTTGATCTGAATAATTGAAATCAAACCAATTAATATTAAATCCTGGTTGCAATACAGTCATTTTCATGATATATGCTCCCTCATTTAATTCAATTTCATTTTGAAGTGTATACCAATTTTGCCAACCCCCAGTAACTGGAATGGGAAACCATCCTAAATTTTGTGTAGAATCACTTCCGATCATTTGTAATTGAAGAACACCCTGTTGAAAACTTGATGAATATCTAATATTTAAATCATAAATTCCAGTTTGATTGACATAAACTAAATATTCTGCATAATCACCTNCATCTGTTGAACCAATATTTTCACCACCAAAAATATCGTTTGTAGGCTCAGTAAGTAGCCCTGACTGAAAATCAAAGTCTTCAGCCTCAATTTTTCCGGGAATAAGCTGCCTTTGATATAAACTATTTTCAACAGGAAAATCATAAAAGCTNGACAGTTGTTGATTATTGAANGAAGAATTAATCATGCTACCTTCATGATCTACAGTGATTGACTGTTGAAAGTTCATAAAATCTATCATTTCAATCAAAATTTCTCTTGCATTTTCACTATTCAGCTGAATTAATTCAATTGAACTTGAATTACCATCAATATTAACATTAAAATTATTGGCTTCAANAATTTGACTTTGATCAACGGGGTGGCTCAATACTAATTTTATAGTTTTTTCATCTTCCAATATACTTCCACCAATAGGTTCAAATGGTGGAACAGAAGAAGAACTTAAAAATTCAATACTGCCCACATTAAATTCATTGTTTCCGATAAATTTAACTTTTAGTTCATGAGTCCCTTGTTCCATGTAAGCTCCTTCATAATAGCCATTAACAAAATTTGACCAACCCCCTGAATTATAAATTGAAATTGGTTCACTAATATCAGATTCGTTCAAATACAACTTTAATTCTCCGCCAGCCGCAGGAGATGCATACCTTATACTTAAATCATAAAACCCACTATTTGCAATATTAACAGTATACTTCATCCACTCACCATCATTTATATAACCAATGTGATATCCATTTGAATTGAAATTATCATTGTTTGATTGAATATCAACACCATCATTTCTATAATTCCATCCCTTATTCCAGGGCTCATATTCGCCNGTATCTATGCTGTAATCAATATAATCATCATCATTGTAGGCTGTTCCATTAATACCAAAATCATAATCTGATAAAAAGATTACTCCTGGAATTTGATGATCAGAGTATGGTAAGAGTGACAAATCGTTTGGAAGCCTCAATTGAGCATCAATAACATCCTTAAAAAATATTGTGTTTTCATGTAAAATATCCGTAGTTAATTGATTTAAACCAGCAATGGCGTCTGCAGGGCTAGGTGCAGGTGCCTCTCCTCTCCAAAAATTAATTATAGATTCATAATTTGAATTTGAAGATGCTGAATAAGGAGCTACTATAGTTTCNATTCTTTTAAATGGCCATGNAGCCCATCCTATATTATTATCTTCATATAACTTAATAGCATCTCTATACCAAGTATTAGAATTTTCTCCAGTTTCACCACACCAGAGCGGGATGTTATATTGATCACGCATAGTTAAAACCCAATCTAGCGAGTTATCGCTATTGTAAGACCAATATTTGTGAAAACTATAAACCATATTGCTNTCCCATGGAGGTGTCAAGCCTGTAAAATCGTTTGCGTAACCATTTCCTTCAATATATATAATATGATTATTATCAACAGCACGTATGGCATTTGTTATTTGAATATAAAGATTTCGAAGTTCATAAGTATCTAGTGGCCAATTCACCTCGTTCAATAAATCATAACCACCAATCCAGGGCTCATCTTTGTAGCGGTCAGCCAACTGACCCCAGAGGGCAACAGTTTTACTTTTATTGAAATCACTTTCCCAAAGAGAAGGTAAGTTTGGATTGTAATCAGAAATTCCTGAATTTGCGCCTTGTCCACCCGGTGCAGCATGTAAATCTAATATTAAATATATTTGGTTTTCTTCACACCAGTCGAGCAAATTATCTACAATTAAAAACCCCGTATCTAGCCATGTGTTTTCACCCTCAACGGGTTCTTCTTGGATTGGCAGGGTGAATAAATTATAGTGCATTGCCAATCTTACACTATTATAACCATGATTTGCTAGAGCATTAATATCAGCTTCTGTTACAAAATTTTGTAACCAATTATTATAAAATATTTGGGTTTCTTGTTCACCAATCAATTGAACTAACTTATCTCTAAATTCATATTGTGTATCAGCTCCACCAACAGAGTTCATCATATATCCCTCTTGNAACATCCAACCACCAAGACCAATACCCCTCAAAATTACTTCTTGATTATTGTTGTCAACAATTGCAGTCCCAGAGGTGCTCAACATTTGTGCATTGAGAGATTGAAGAACAACAAATAGAAAGATTATCATTCTCATATTAGAGAAATTATAAATTATCTAATCCATACATAGTTATCTCAGAGCCATTTACATAGGCTTCACTTCCATAATTGGAAGTAACACTAAATTTTAAATAACGGAAAGCCTCAGAGACTTCGTCAAGCTCAAATTCATGTCCATTTGCTGCTGATTCAAGGGCAGTATTTGGAATATTACCCTCAGAGTCCCTTGGATCCCCAATATCAAATTGGCCTAANTCTTCCCAAACTTGTGCATCATTGCTAGCATACATAGTAAAAGTTTTCATATTTTCTTCCTGAAAATAGTAAGGAACATCAGAAGGACCATTATACCAATATGCACGTTGCCAAACTGTGAATCTTGTAATCTTTACCATTTTATTTAAATCAATTACAAGATCTAATGGCCAATTAAGAGAACCACCATTTAAATCTCTCCATATCATAAAATAACTATTATCTGAATTGTTATTAACTGTATCTATAACATCATCCCAAAAATTAACAGATGCCCCTTCCCATGCATTTCCATTAACAGATTGGTTAGCAACCAAGGTCCAAGTTGACTTATCAATCTCCTCTTCAAATAAAGGAGTTAGAGAACCTTTTTCCTCTAAGGTTGTTGTATTTTGATCGAAATCTTCTACCCTAGTTGAAATATTAATTTCAACAGATGGCAAACCTCTGACAGCTATTGACTCTTCAGCACTATTTGAAGATAAAATTCTAATTTCTTCTTCAGTTCCGTTGTTAATATGAACAAACACATAAACAGTTTTAGATTCAATATTTTCCCAAGTAATTCTGAAACCACCCAAATCGCTAGCAACTTCAATACTTTCTTGAACTAAATAAATAAATGACTCAAGTGGTGTCAACTCAACATATACTGGAGCTGACTGATTATAATTTTCATCTACTACATACAAGGTAATTGTCAACGGAGTTGTCTGGTTTAAGCCATCGATTTCTATAGAATTATTATGGTAACTTGAAGCTCTACTGACATCAACTCCATTCGAATTCGTATACTCAGCTCTAACATAAAGTATGTCAGTATCGTTTGGTAAGNTGTAGCTGATTACTCCACCTCCATTAGTAGGGGTTACAGAATCAACAGTGAGAACGGATGGCGGATTTGTATCCCCATCTTCGCTCTTAGAACAAGAAAAAGAAATAAAACAAAAAAGAGTAAATAAAATTAATTTTTTCATAATTTAATTTTTAATTATTACCAACCTGGGTTTTGAACTAAATTTGGATTTATGTTCAGCTCATTAAAGTTTATTGGATGTAGATAATCTCTGGGAGAATTGAATGCTCTCATCCCCACATCAATTACATTGTAAAAGTCAGCTTGCGATTCTTCATCGACTGACCACCCTCTTACTGGAGTTGAAAAGTATTCAGAACCAAGTTTCCATCTTCTAATATCATTATAGCGGTGGCCCTCAAAACATAGCTCTATTAGTCTTTCTTGTCTAATTATTTCTCTCAAACCGCTTTGATCATTATGTTTACCAACTTGAGTTGTTAAACTTGAATCACTCCAACTTTCCTCAACATTGGGAATTCCAGCACGACTCCTTATTTCATTAAGCGCGTCATAAATTTGTTGACTGGGTCCACTAAGTTCATTTAATGCTTCAGCCAGATTTAAATATAATTCCCCAAGTCTTATGATTGGAAATGGATATCTTACCAGCTTTGAGTAAGTGTCACCCTCTGAGTCAGGATGTACAATTTTTTTCAAGCCATAACCTGTTGTTAGATAATCACCAGTATTGGCGATTCGGCCGTGACTCTCTCCTTTTCTCATTCTCAAATTCCAAAGTTCACCCCAACTCCTTATATAACCTCTGTCAAAGGCTAAAGAAGAGTAAAATCTTGGCTCTCTGTCCAGATTTAATTTTGCTGTGCTTTGTCCATATTGTGCAACATATCGTTGGATAAATGCTACTGGGGTGANATCGTACCTGTTAGAATAATCAAATGTTAAATCATAGTCAATTGGAAGTCCATTTTTTGTGTAAAACAACTCAGCCATTCGCATCGTTGGAGCAATCCACTGCCAAGCAGCCTCNCCAGAGGATGCAGTTGGATTTTTCATTAATGATCCGGATTGCAACCTCCACCAACTATCAACTGGACTAGAGTTACCCCAAATAAGCTCTGAGTTCCATGGATCCGTTACTAAATACCTATAATCATATTGGCTTTGAATAAATGGATTAATATAATTTACTTCATCAAAAGTTGGGACGTCTCCACTATATTGATACATTGAAACCCCTTGACCTGTAGCTGCAATTATTGCTTCTGCAGCGGCATCAGCTGCTAATTGCCACTTTTCAATATCATAATTAAGATTAAATAAATTTTCACCATCATTATTGGTAAAACCGGAATAAAATTCAGAGTTACCATTAAAAAGTGGACTTGCACTATAAAGCAAAACTCTTGATTTGATTGCTTTTGCAATTATTTGATCTACTCTTCCTAAATCATTTGCACCAGTAACCCTTAGGGGTAAATTTATGATAGAATTATCAATTGTTTCGACTATATATGATATAACTTCATCAAATGGCTCTCTTTCAACTCTGACCTCGTCATCATTGGCTGAAATTGGGATATTTGCATCAACAATTGGAATTGGACCATAATAAGTTAAAAGTAAAAAATGGTAATAAGCCTTCAGAAATTCAGCNTCAGCCTTCCACTCATTTTTTTCTTGTTGCTGCATATCAATTACTAAGTCAATATTATCTATTAAAATATTACAGCTTCTAATAGCTTCCCACAAAGATCCCTGGTAGGCACCACCTGAATATCCAGACCAAAAACTCATTTTAGGATTTGATACTGATTGTTCTCCTTTCATTAGTTTAATTGAATTAGGTTCTTTTTGTAATGGAGTAGTCAGTTCATCTGAGGCTACGACAAAAGTTGCATAAATATCATCTTTTTTAGGCAGATAACTATAACAGTTAGCAAGAGCACTAAAAGCACTTTCACGGCGATTGAATAACAGACTAATTTCTTGCGTTCTATCGGGCACTATGTCTAAGTAATCTTCACAACTGAAAACAACTATAAAAAACACTAAAAAAGATTTGCGAAAAATTGTATTTACTTTCATTTTTAAAAATTTAGTTGTAAGCCAATATTATAAACTTTTTGTGGCGGGTAACCCAATCCATTTCCAGCCATCTCAGGATCCCAAAGATCAAATTTTGATAAATATAATAAGTTTAAGCCAGTGAAATAAACACGTGANGTAACGTCATTGAAAAAATTACCAAATTTTTCAGGAATAGTATATCCAAACTCAACGCTTTTGAGTCTTAAAAAATCGCCATCTCGTAACCACCAAGTAGAAGGCTTCTCGTTATTGTCAATCTGAGTCGTTGATAATCTTGGCCAAAAAGCATTTGGGTTTGGATTGTTCTCAGACCAATAATTATTAGCTATGATGCTTAATGCNTTTCTTTCATTAACAAAAGGAGAAATATTTTCTGGTTGAATAAAAAATGATGTTCTAGCTGTTCCTTGGANAAACATTGAAAAATCGAAGTTTTTATATCCTGCAGAGAAACCGAATCCGTATACAATTTCTGGAATGTAAGGTTTGCCAATTGGAACCATATCCAATTCATTTACTGCCCCATCATTATTTACATCTTTGTATTTNATGTCACCAGGTAAATAGGCATTATTTGTAGAAAATCCGTTAAACTGTTCAGGAGAGTTATTNATATCCTCTTGATCAATGAANAGTCTTTCAGCAATATATCCCCATTGTTGATTTATTGGATACCCAATCCTACTAAGATTTTGGTTCTGAAATTCAGGCTCACCATTAACTAAAATTTCATTGGTAGCATAGGTGAAATTTCCTCTTCCAGAAACAAATAGACCAGACTTAAATACGTGATTGAAGTCTAATGATAAATCAATTCCCCTAGATTCAACTTCTCCAACATTGCTACTTATTGATGTTGTTAAACCCATAGTCTCAGGAATGTATTCACGTTCCATATATATGTTTCTTCGGTGCTCCTGAAAATAATCAACNAAAAGAGTTATTTTGTTGAATAAACCAAGTTCTAATCCGTAATTTGACTTTTCCGCAACCTCCCACGTAACATTCTCATTATCATACCTGTTGACGAAATAGCCATTGTAATAATTGTTATAATCAGCACCCCAAGCAAATCCAGTTCCACCATTATTTAAATTTACATCTGATAAATAAAAAAATCGATCACTAGGCGCTGAAATACCATCATTTCCCACTAAACCATAGGTGTATTTTAATTTCAAAAGATTGATTGAGGGATATTTTTGTTCAAACCAAGTCTCATTTGATAAAATATAACCAACCCCAAAAGAAGGAAAAAAGCCAAATCTATTTTGCTCAGAAAATTTTTCCGAACCATTGTATCCAAAATTAAATTCTGTATAATATCGTTTTCCATAATTATAAGTAAACCTTCCTGAAACACCCATGTTTCGAGACGGAAGAGTCGAAAAGGCAGTATTCCCACCACCAATAGTATTTAGTGCTTCTGTGAAATTTGCTACTAATAATCCACCAAATTCGTGCTTTTCATCAAACTCGCGATTATATTCTGCGACAACTTCGTAATAAAAATTACTATTTCCACTATTAGATACCGTAGGGTCATTTAAGTATTCCGTACCCTCTTGTATTTGATATAAAGTATAGTCAATCCCCTGATCCGTCTGAATTTCTGAAAGCCCATAATAAAATGGAGTAAAACTTCTCTCGTTTTCATTAGACAAGAAAGTTCTTACTGATGCCATACCTCTCAATCTAAGGCCTTGAGTCAATGCATCTAAATTTTGTTCAACAGAAAATTGAGCTAAAGTTGTATTTGAAAATCTATCTTTGTAACCCTTTACCATATCAGCATAGGGATTTGGGAACCCCCCATTTCCCTTATTTCCAAACAATGAATGATTAAAGTTTATTGTATTTTCGTCAGGGTCATAGACTTTGGGAAAATTAGCTGGATTAGCCTGAACAACCATCCCAAAAATATCATTTGCACTTACTGTTGGTCCATTGTATCGTTCAAAAAGAGAATAGTATTTGGTTGCAATTTTAGTAGTTTTTGTTAAGTTAACGTTTACATTGGCTCTTAAATTAGACCTTTTGATNNTAATGTTATTGTTGAAGTTATTGAGAGGCTCAACTTTTAAAAGACCAGTTTCACTAATATGNGACAGTGCAAGATAATATTGTGCAACTTCACCACCTCCTGAAATATTTAGGTTTATCCTTCGATTTTGAGCATAATCGTTAAATAATTCGTCAAACCAGTCCACATCTGGATACAAATTTGAATCTAATCCATTCTCAGTACCATATATTTGTTGAATAGAGTAAAGTAAGGGAGCAGACTGATCACGAGCGCGCAGTGCTCTGTTGTAAAGTCGCATATAATCAACCGCTCCTAAAAATTCATTAACTTTTGAAGGGCTTGAAAATGATGATTCGTACCTTGCAGATATTTTAGCTTTTCCAACTTTACCCTCTTTAGTTGTCACAAGAATGACTCCGTTAGCACCCCGAGCGCCATATAATGATGTAGCGGTGGCATCTTTCATAATCGAGAAAGTGGCGACATTGTCAGGCTCAATTCTTGCCAAATCAGAGGTGGTAATTTGCAAACCATCTAAAAGAATGAGAGGATCATTTTTATAGCCAAAAGTTGTCACACCACGAATGAAAAACTCGGCATTATCTTGACCCGGTTCTCCTGATCGTTGATATGAAATCATTCCAGCTATTTGGCCAGCAAAAGAAGATGTTAAGTTTGTTGAAGGTAATTTTAAGTCCGATGTATTAATTGTTGATACAGATCCTATCACTGAACTTTTTTTCTGCTTTGAAAAAGCCACTACTTGAACCTCTTCAAGCGCATTTAAATCTTCTTTCATTATTACATTTATTACAGTTCGATCTTCAATACTTATTTTTTGGGTCTCATAACCTATGTAAGAAAATATTAAAGTAGCATTTTCCTTTTTTACATTAATTAGGTAATTACCATCAAAGTCAGTTGTTACTCCATTCTCGGTACCCTCCACTACAATTGTAGCTCCNAGCATGGGCATGCCGGAATCATCCACAACTGTTCCTTTCACGATAGATATTTGACCGAAAACAATTGAACTTGATATGAGCATTGAATGCAAAACCAACTTTCCTAGATATTTTTTTAATTTGATCATCTTTGAATAAAAAATTTCAGATTTGGGTGTTATCTTTTAANAAATTTTTTGGTCTGACCGTTAATTTCAATAATATATAATCCAGTTTTAAAGTTTGATACATCAATATTTTGTTCATTTGTTTTGAGTTTCTTGATTANCCGACCATTTAAATCAAAAAATGTGATTGATTTTTCTTCTGTAGTATTTTCAAAATATAATTTATCGTTAGCTGGATTTGGATATAAAACTATATTATCTAAATCCATGTCAACTAATGATGCTGGTGCTTGTAATGCTGGACCCATTAAATCATCAATGTAAAATGTTGAACCAACTCCTGGCTCACCNTCACCGCGACCAATAAAAATAAATAGATGATCAAAATTTACACCATCTGCAAGGTCAGATACATTTAAATAAAAAGTTTGCCATTGGTTTTCCACAACAATTAGCGGATCAGGAAAACTATCGGAACCTGTCTCATAATTTCCTGTNTGTTCCCAATCATCAGTTGCGTCAGCTAANTTGAATCTAATACCTGTTGTTACAGGTGAAAAAACTCTAAAGGAAAAAACATCATCAAGTGTGCCGTCAAATGGAGAATTTAACTGGAAATGAACTCTTTCCCATCCACCCCAACTAGGTCCTTTTGTCCATTGTATTACATTATTATTCACACCAGTTGGNTCAAGTGCATTTAATACGTACATACCAGCTGGGTCACCTAAACTTTCAACAACAATACATTGAGAATTACCATCAAAGTCCTCATAAATTTCCATTTCTGGCATTTGAGTATTGGTAACTGTAAAAGTGGAATTAATTCCGCTGACAGATTGTTGGTTTTCATCAAATTTAACTGATCCGTCTTGCACACCAAACCAATATGTGCCGCCAGTAGATAAAACATCTACCGGAACAATAGTAAACATGTTATTATTTTCTGAAATTGTAGCGTAAAAAGGTACTGGTGAGCCAGAACTATCGTTCTCCTTGAGCTCTAGAACATCAACAGGGTTTTCAATATCAGAACCATCNATGTTTACAAAAGCAAAATTTGAAATTATGCTTAACTGAGAATATTGTAGTACGTTAGTCGATCCATTTTCAGGGGTAAATACAACCACTGCGGGAGGGGGTACATTACTTTTTTCAATGTCATCAAAATAATAGACATCTCCTACTTCGGATCCGCCTTCAAGATCACCATCAAACCACATTTGAATTCGGTTATAATTGTTTGCAGTTACGTTAGAAAAATTAAATGATAATTGAACCCATTGATTGGTTTCGTCACTAGTAAGAGGATAGGTGAATTCGCTATTTTCCCACCAGTTCTGATTATTCTGAAGCTTAAATACAATATTTATTGGTTTATCTGCCCACACCTTCACATTCCAATATGGTGTTTCTGCAAAATCAATAACTTCGAGCTCAGGTGATGTTTCTATTGTAGAAGACCACACACCTCCAGGATGAGTAAATTGACCTACACTTGACGATGGATTAACGTCATCAGGGGCTGGATTAGGCGTTTGTGCAAAACCTGCAGAGCCCCACGACTCGAACGGAATACTTGTTTCAGGAGTTTCGTAATCAATTAACATGACGTTAATATTTCCCGAAACAGCCTCTTTAGTTGTAAAGCTAGCTCCAACTCCTGTAACAAATGAGCCATTAGAGTGATACATCGNGTTGTCAATTGCTCCAAACCAATATGTAGTTAGAAAATCTAAATCTTCATCAGGNGTTATTGTGATTTTACTATCATTAATTATCGATGCNGCAAAGGCAACATNAGGACCATTTTCGTCTCCGATTCTAAGAGCAACTTTGTTTGAAAAATCAGTTATTGTGACAGCGCCTGGATCATAAAATTTATCATTTGTTTCTATGTCCAAAACAGATCCAACTGATATTTCATTGGAACCATCTTCAGGAGTGTAAACAAAAGCAGGTGTTGTGTAGAGTTCGGGACCAATTATTTCATCAAAAAATAAAAAATCTCCAACATTCCAATCTGGTCCACTGACCTTAATTACAATATTATTCATAAAAATATTGTTGGCACCCTCAAAATCAAAAGTTAGCTCAACCCATTGGTTCAGCTCAGACGCAGAAATAGAAGCAGTAGACTCTAAGAAATTTCCCCAGTCAGGTGAATTTTCAATATGAAATGTAACTGTTACTTCTTCTAAAGCATAAATTTTCATTTTAAAATAATCCAGAGACGTCAAATCAAATGGGGAGGTGAATACGTTCAATGGGTTCATAACTCCGATACCAATATTACTATCAAAATTACCACCTTCATCAGAGCCTGCNGTGAGCTGACCTACGTTATTTGATGCATTAACTGGGTCTGGCATCGGATTAGTGGTTAACGAAAATGTACTGGAATTATTCCAACTTTCAAATGTTACATCAGGGTTAANATCATCAAAATTAATGTGCATGACTTCNTGCGATGTTATAATGTTAAAAAACAAGAAGGCAATTAAGGGATATAAATTTTTCATTTGGTTAAATTCAAAAATTAAANATNAGTATATAGATTCGTTACGAAATTAACAAAAAATTGTGAGTTTACTTAATTTATCAAGTTTCATTTTTTTAAAAACTAAATCATCAAAAAATGAATCANAATTTAAATAAGTANTTATGAATTGTTATTATCTAAACAAAATATGTCAAGAACCAATTCCATTATAAATAAAACCGATAGACTCTAATTCATTTTTATTTAATAAGTTACGCCCATCAAAAATAAAAGCAGGTTTTTGCATTCTGCCATAAATTCGTTTCCAGTCATAAGTTTTAAATTCATCCCACTCTGTTAAAACAGCTATGGCATGGGCTGAATCCACTGCATCATATGGATCATCACAGGACCTTAAATATTTTTTGTTGTCATTTGAAGAACGAGTTTGTAAATAATTTAAATCTGATTGAATTTGGATACCATTAACCCTTGGATCAAAAACTATGATATTAGCCTGCTCTTCAATTAATTTATCAGCAACATAAATTGCAGCAGATTCGCGAGTATCGTTGGTATCTTTTTTAAAAGCCCAACCCAAAAACGCAATAGTCTTACCGCTTACAGTACTGTAAAGAGTTTTAATAATATTCCTAGCAAAACGACTACGCTGATGGTTATTCATAATAATTACTTGATGCCAATATTCTGCAACCTCGTTAAGACCCAGAGATTGAGCTATATATACTAAATTTAAAATATCTTTTTGAAAGCATGAGCCTCCAAATCCAACTGAGGGCTTTAAAAATTTCGGTCCGATTCTGGTATCCATCCCAATAGCTTTTGCTACCTCATTTATGTCAGCATCAGTCGCTTCACAAAGCTCAGATAATGAGTTAATTGATGAAACTCTTTGAGCTAAAAATGCATTAGCAGTAAGCTTGGAAAGTTCTGATGACCAAACATTTGTAGTTAAAATATTTTCACAAGGCACCCAGCTCTTATAAATATTTTTAAGCTCTTTAATAGCATTACGACCGCTTTCAGTGTCTGAATTTCCGCCAATTAAAACGCGATCAGGTACAGCTAAATCTCTCATCGCAGTACCCTCTGCTAAAAATTCGGGATTTGATAGAATTTCAAAATTAACATTGTTGCCTGTATTATCTAATATATTTTGAATAGCTTCAGCTGTTTTTACTGGAAGGGTTGATTTTTCCACTACAATTTTATCTGACTTGGCAACTTTTGCAATTTGTCTAGCACACAACTCTACATATTTTAGATCTGACGCCATACCTTTGCCGTCGCCATATGTCTTGGTAGGCGTGTTAACTGAAATAAAAATCATTTCTGAGTCATCAATTGCTTTGTCAATTTTGGTTGAAAAAAATAAATTTTTTCCTCTAGTCTCAGAAACTACTTCTGCTAATCCAGGCTCATATATTGGTAAGTTATCTAAACTTTTATCATTCCACTGATCAATTCTTTCTTTATTTAGATCAACTACGGTAACAGTTATATTTGGATTTTTTTGAGCAATAACTGCCATTGTTGGGCCACCAACATAACCAGCTCCAATACAACAAATTTTTTTAACTATCATTTTCAAGAGAATCCTCCCAATTCGGTATTTTTATGTCAAATTTATTCTTTATTAGTGATGTATTTAAAACAGAGTAAATGGGTCTTTTTACACGATCCGAATAATCAGTGCTTTTAACAGCTTTCAATATTACATCAATTCTATTAGATTCAAAAATTTTCTTTGCAAAGTCATACCATGAACAAGCTCCTTCATTTGAGTAATGGTATATTTCAACTGAACTATTATCTATTTTAGGTAAAATTTTTAAGATGATTGTGGCTAAATCTTTTGCATTTGTGGGAGAACCTGTTTGATCAGATACGACATTTATATGATCATTTGCTCTAGAAAGGCGAATCATTGTACTGTAGAAATTTTTTCCACTCTTAGAGTATAACCATGAGGTTCTTAATACAATAGAGTTCTTGGGATTTATTTTTTTTATTGCTAATTCGCCATCTAATTTAGTCTTACCATATACAGACAAAGGTTTTGTTTCATCGTTTTCTAAATAAGGATTTTTAGTATTTCCGTCAAACACATAATCTGTAGAGATGTGAACAAGTTTGATATTTTTTTGCCTGGCTAGGTGGGCGATATTAGCAACTGCTAAATGATTAATTTTATTTGCTAATTCGGCCTCAAATTCTGCTTTTTCAACTTGTGTATAAGCAGCACAATTAATAATAAAATTTATATTATTTTTTTTTAAAAATTTTTTTACATTGTTATGGTCTGTAATATCTAGCTCAGATTTATCAGTAAAAAAAATATTATAGTTAGGATAATTTCTTTCGAGTCGTTTTAACTCAGACCCTAATTGACCACCAGCTCCAGTAACAAGAATATTATTCATATAAATTTGGTCTGAAATTAAAAAACTCGGCGTTTTCCAGATTGGGATGATTTTTATCTTGGTTTGAAATTAAGATGCTGTCTTTATTTATAGTCCAATCAATACCTAAAAATTTATCATCGAAAGCTATTCCTCTTTGACTCTTTGGATGATAATAATTATCAATTTTATAGTTCAAAATGGCCTCTTCACTTAGAACAACAAATCCATGAGCAAAACCTCTTGGTATAAAAAGTTGTTTTTTATTATCTGACGTAAGCTTTAATGATATGTGTTCCCCAAAAGTTGGTGACCCCTTCCTAATATCTACAGCGACATCTAATATGGCCCCTTTAACAACACGAACCAACTTGGTTTGTGCATGAGGTGGTAATTGGTAGTGTAGCCCTCTTAAAACACCTTTATAAGATCTTGACTCATTTTCCTGACAAAAAAATATTTTGTGACCAACAAAAGATTCCAATTTGTCTTTTCTAAAAGATTCGATAAAATATCCCCTGTCGTCTTTATAAATATCGGACTCACAAACAATTATTTCAGGGATTTTCAGTCTACTAAATTTCATTACAATTCTTTAGATCGTTGAATTAGATATTTACCATAATCATTTTTTTTCAAAGGCTCTGCAAGCTTTAATAGTTGTTCTTTAGTAATATAACCCATTTGACATGCAATTACTTCTAAACAAGCAACTTTTAAACCTTGACGACTTTCAATCATTTTAATGTAATTCGATGCTTCAATGAGTGACTCATGTGTCCCTGTGTCAAGCCAGGCAAAACCTCTTTCCATAAACTCAACTTTTAACTTACCATGTTTTAAATATTCTTGGTTAATCGCAGTAATTTCAAGCTCTCCCCTATCGCTAGGTCTTATATTTTTGGCAATTTCAACCACAGAGTTTGGATAAAAATAAAGACCAGTAACTGCAAAATTACTCTTAGGATTTTGAGGTTTTTCCTCAATTGAAATTGCATTTCCGTCCTCATCTAATTCAACAACTCCATATAATTGCGGATCACTAACATAGTATCCAAAGACTGTTGCCATGTTAAAATCCGTAACATTTGAAATTGATTTTGTCAATAAATTGTAAAAACCATGTCCATAAAAGATATTGTCTCCCAAAACTAAACATACATCATCACTACCTATAAATTCCTCTCCAATTATAAAGGCCTGAGCTAATCCGTCAGGCGAGGGTTGTGCTTTGTAAGAAAGTTGGATACCCAAATCCCCTCCGTCACCTAATAGTCGCTCAAAATTTGGTAAATCATCTGGTGTAGATATTATTAAAATTTCTTTTATTCCAGATTGCATTAGAACAGACAAGGGATAATAAATCATCGGTTTGTCGTATATTGGTAATAATTGTTTTGAAGTACCTCTTGTAATTGGGTATAATCTTGTTCCAGAACCACCTGCTAAAATAATTCCTTTCATAACTCTGAATATTGATTCTTATAATATGACATATATTCTCCTGAGTTAATATTTGCTAGCCATTTTTGATTTGATAAATACCAATCAATTGTTTTTGATAGTCCTTCCTTAAATGTAACTGATGGCGTCCATCCCAATTTAGTCTTTAACTTTGATGCATCGATTGCATAACGGCGATCATGACCAGGGCGATCTTTGACATAAGTGATCAACTTTTGACTATTACCAATAGCTCTTCCTAACTTATCATCCATTAAATTGCAAAGTAATTTAATTAAATCGATATTCTTCCACTCATTAAAGCCACCAATATTATATGTGTTATGATTTTCTCCTTTGTGAAAAATTAAATCAATCGCTATTGCATGATCAATAACGTACAACCAATCTCTTATATTATTACCATCACCATAAAGAGGTAGCTCCTTGTCATCTATAATGTTATTGATGAATAATGGAATCAATTTTTCAGGAAATTGGCACGGTCCATAATTATTAGAACAATTGGAAATTAAGTAAGGCATTTTATAAGTTTCCCCATAAGCCCTAACGAAGTGATCTGAGCTTGCTTTTGAGGCAGAATATGGAGAGTTTGGTTTATATGGATTTGTTTCAAGAAATAAATCAAGATCATCTAATGATCCATAAACTTCATCAGTGCTAATGTGATAAAATTTCTTTCCATCCCAATTATCAAACCACAAACTTTTGAAAGCGTTCAATAAATTAATTGTACCTAAAATATTTGTTTTAACAAAGACTAATGGATCCGTTATTGAACGATCTACATGTGACTCTGCAGCTAAATGTATAACAGAATCAAACATAAATTTATCAAAAATAGAATTTATAAAAGTCTCGTCATTTATATTACCGTGCAAAAAAGTATAATTTGGTCTTTCTTCAATATCCTTTAAATTTTCCAAATTACCTGCATAAGTTAAAGCATCAAGGTTGTATATTGAATAATTATCATAATTATTAACCAAACGTCTAACAACGTGAGAACCGATAAAGCCGGCTCCACCTGTAATTAAAATTTTATATTTTTTTAATTTACCTTCCAAAATCATCTTGAATTCTAATAATATCGTCTTCGTCAGACGAAACAGGGTCAGTATGTTGCCATATTTCAGCCACAACACCAAAATCCTTTAAACCGACTAATCGGTGTCTAATTCCTTTATTTATTCGAATTTGATCGCCTGGATTATGGATTTTCATATTACCCTCCTCATCATTTTGGCTTTGAACAACACCAACACTCCCCTTGTAAACTTGCCATATTTCAGCTCGTCTGTTATGATATTGCCATGATAACCTGGTATCAGGTTTAACAATTAATATTTTGGGACTTAATTTACCGTCAATCCGCAGTTGATCTATATTTAATCCCTCAAAAAAATAGTCTGAAAAAAATTGTGACTGAGATTCATCAATATAAAAAAAAGCTCCCCAAGGCCGATTTAAATCAGAATAAGTAATATTAAAACCCAAATCTATAAGTTCTTCCCGTATGCTATTGTGATAATTTTGAAACATTATTTATCTTCTGCAATCTTTACCTGTTTTCTAAGACCACTAGAAGAAAAACGATGGTCTCGTTTATTGTAATATATCTCAATCCCTTTTTTTATGCAATAATCTTTTCCAGTAAAATCCTTCTGCTTGTATTCTTCGCCAATGATGCGAACATCAATTTTAAATGATCGTAAAATATCCTCTAAATCTTGTTCTGAAACATAAGGAATAATTTCGTCTATGTGTTTACATCCTTTGAGCTGAATGTAACGCTCAATAATTGTTTGAGAAGGTGAATTTTTATCAGATCTATCCAAAGACGGGTCTAATTGTAAACCAACAATAAGGTGGTCACATTGTCTTTTAGCTTCTTCTAGCATTTTTACATGACCTGCATGCAATAAATCAAAGGTTGAAAAGGTGATTCCTACTTTCATGTTATATTATTTTAAATCTAGACCTCACGGTGTTATTATATTTTTTTTA
The DNA here is from genome assembly GCA_002721175.1 of Flavobacteriaceae bacterium. Classification (GTDB taxonomy): domain Bacteria; phylum Bacteroidota; class Bacteroidia; order Flavobacteriales; family Flavobacteriaceae; genus UBA3537. The sequence goes on from PBJR01000008.1 coordinate 100,937, forward strand.
GTAACCAACTGCTTGACTGAATTTTATCCCCAAGCCCGTCGATTAATTTAATTCCACAAGCATCACAAGTGGAGCGCTCGGGAATAGTATTATTATTTTGATCTCCACCATTGGCAAAAGCTAACTCATATTTGTCACCAAATTCATTAGCTATTTTTTTCAGGGTGGCACAAACGGTTCGATCGTTATCTATTGAAATAACTGCTTTGTCCACGGCTTTGATATTTGAAACAATGAACATCCTTTCTGATTCATTTTGAAATTCTTTACTTCCCTTAAGTGATCTTTGAAGATCTGAATTTACAATAACTATAAGGATATCAGCTAATGACTTAGCATAATTAAAATATTCTAAATGCCCTTTATGCAAGGGATTAAAATATCCTGAAACTATGATGGCTTTTTTTTTATTCATATCAATGGATATGTTCAATTTTGTTCTTCTAAATAGCTGCAACTATTTTTGAAATTTGCGAAAAATACAAAAAAATGACAACTTTACCTTAACAGATATATATAAGAATAACTCTAATTTATGCATTATATTATCTATTGATGATATAATTAAATTTATTTTTTCTAATTTTGATAAATAGTTGTTTACAGAACCAAATGCCTATAAAAAATCAAAAAATCAGACAACTCGCAGCTACTATTTTTTTAGCGGCTTTAATCTTTCCCTACATACTTAATTTTTTACATTCCTGTGAGGCGCACTCGCACACAGAATGTAAAGAAGTAAAGACTCATTTACATGAAAAAACTAACAATTGTGATACTTGTGATTTTAATGTTCATACCTATAACTTCAAGGTCATTGAATATTTCGAACCAATTAACCATTGTTATTTAAAAAAAATAGATTTAGATTCCCAATCGCAACTATTTAATTCACTCAAACAAAACAACAAAAAACTACGAGCTCCGCCAATTATTTCTTAAACGAATTAAGCCCCAAAAAACGTTAAAAAGAAATAAATGCAAAGATTATATATCACTTTGTTGCTATTATTAAATTTAGCATCATATTCACAAGATTGTAATAATTCTCTGTCGGGTAAGGTTATAGACTTACACGATGACTCTGTATTGTCTGGAGCTAGTATATTCATCATTGAAAACAATAGTGCTGCATTTTCTGATATTGATGGAAATTATATCATTAAAAACCTATGTAGAGGTCAAAGTTATTCATTGAAAATAAGCCATCCCGCATGCGAAACAATAACATTTAAAATTAAAATTTCCGGAGATACTAATCGAAACTTTAAATTGGAGCATCACATTAATGAATTAAATGAAATTATTGTCAAGGGAAATGCCTACGAAACAAAAAGTAAATCTGTTTTCGAAAACAAAGTTTCCACAGAAACCTTGGAAAAATATACAACTGGTGCAATTGGAGATGCATTAAAAAGTTTGAGTGGAGTATCGTCCTTGAATAAAGGGAATGGAATTGTAAAACCAATTATAAATGGATTGCATAGCAGTCGAATCATTATGATAAACAATGGGGTTCGCATGCAGGACCAAGAATGGGGTAAAGAACATGCACCAAATATTGATGTAAATGCAGTAGAAAGATTAATTCTCATTAAAAACGCCAGTGCCCTGCAGTACGGAGGTGATGCGATGGGGGGAATTATTATTGCAGAAGGACTGAAGGTACCCGTGAAAGATAGTCTTTATGGCAAAACTATGATTTCAGGAGCGTCTAATGGACGTGGTGGAGTTTTTACTTCAACAGTTACAAAAACTCATCAAAATGGATTATATACAACTATCCAAGGTACCTTAAAACGTTTTGGTGATGTTGAAGCAGCCAACTACGTGATGAGTAATACAGGACTTTATGAAAAAGATTTGTCAATTAGATTAGGGCTAAATAGGTTTAAGCATGGTATTGAAGGTTACTATGCTTACTACAATACAGAAATTGGTATACTGCGATCATCACATGCTCACAGCGCAGGAGATCAAATAAGATCTATAAATAGTAACATTCCCTTAGTAGTTAGGGATTTTACTTATGATATAAATTACCCTAAACAAAATGTAACTCATCAACTTGCAAGAATCAAAGCGTTTAAAAAATTTGAAGATTATGGAAAATTAAATTTTCAATATGATTATCAAAATAACCGCCGCTTTGAATATGACATAAGACTGGGAAACGATCGTGATAAACCTGCCCTTGATCTAGAATTAAAGACCCACACAATCACTTTAGACTATGATTCAGACTTTGAATCTTTGAACTTCAAAACCGGTATCATGGGAAGATTTCAAGACAATTTTGCAAACCCAGACACTGGAGTAAGAAGACTAATACCAGATTATGAAAAATATGATTTAGGGTTCTATGCTATTGCAGATTACAAACTCAATGATAATTGGGAGTTGGAGGCTGGTGCAAGATTTGATTACGTATACATGGATGTTTATAAATTTTATAAAAAAACTCTTTGGGAAGATAGAGGATATGATGTGTTGTTCGCTGATCTAGTAGTTGATGAGTATGGATATCAAGTTTTGGTTAATACGAAACCAAGTTTTAATAATTTTTCAGGCACTTTTGGTTTTTCTCACAATTTCAGCGACACATCTAAATTATTTGTTAACCACGCCATTGCTTCAAGAGCACCAGACCCCTCGGAGTTATTCAGCGAGGGCCTGCATCACTCCATCGCCAGGATAGAAATTGGTGATTTGAGATTTAAGTCAGAAGTTGGTCACAAAACATCTCTAACTTACGAGTTTTCTAATGAAAAGCATAATTTTTCCATAAATCCATTTATCAATAACATTAAAGATTTTATACTTGTTGAACCGGTAGAGTTGGTAGAAACCATCAGAGGTAACTTTCCTTCTTGGGAATATAGACAAACCGATGCTCAGCTTTTTGGAGTTGACATAGACTCAAATCTTAAAATAAATGAATTTTTTGGCTTAAAAAATCAATTATCAATTGTTAAAGGGTATGACAAAGAAAGAGATTTACCGCTTATTAATATGCCGCCAGTTAACACTAGAAATTCTATTTCTTATCAAAATAAAAAACTTAATAACCTAAAAATCGACTTGGAAAGTGAATATGTCTTTACTCAAAATGAATACCCAGACAATAACTTTGAGGTGTTTCTCCCGTTTACTCAAACTACAGAACTTCTTGACATAAGCACACCTCCAGAAGCATATCACCTAATAAATTTAAATTCAAGCATAGACTTTAAAGTAACAGAAAATTCGTCCCTAACAGTAGGATTAGGGGTTACGAATCTATTAAATACCTCCTACAGAAACTATCTGAATCTTCTGCGTTTTTACACGGACGATATGGGTAGAAATATTTTATTAAAACTAAAATTCAATTATTAATTAAAAAACAAAAACAATGAAAAAACATATTTTTTTATTACCAATATTAATCCTAACTCTTGTATTTACAGGTTGTTCAGATGACGACGATCCGACACCTGACCCAGTGAATGAACAAGAAGTTATAACTCGTGTCACTCTTACAATGACAAATTTGGAGACTGACGAAGTTCTTGCAACCTATAGTTGGAATGATCCGGAGTATGGTGGTAGCGGATTCGAATACGATGGTCTTACTGAACTACCACCAGTCCCTACCGGATGTGAAGTGAATGCTTATAACACTACACTCGATCCAAGTGATCCGGAGTATTTAGTAACAACTGAAATTTTGGAAGAAGGTGCAGATCATCAATTTTTCTTTTCTACTGATCCAGAAGGTTTAGTATTTGATTTCAATATTTTGAGTATGGGACCATGGGCATCTGTAGATATAAATGGAGATAAAATTGGGCAAAAATGTCACATAATGCCTTATATGGAGTCCGCTGGTATGTCTGGAACATTAACTGTATTGTTGATCCATGNACCTGATAAATCTGCAGAGGGTGTTTCTTCTGGAGATCCAACAAATGCAGGTGGAGAAACAGATTTTGAACTTACTTGGAACTTTGCCTGGGCCGAATAATTAATCACAATAAAAAATCCCAATATTACGTATTGGGATTTTTTTTTATCACACTCCAGTAGCAGCTGAATCTCTGTAATGTTTCAAACGAATCAAAAATAAAGTGTATGCTAAGAGTTCATAATTTTCGTAAATGGACTCACCAATATCAGCTTTGTAAACCTCTTTCCATTTTTTCCATTTATAATTTACCGACAGTACATAATTGTTGTTACTATCATTTAATGTGTAGAGCGTCTCAGCTCTAAACCAACCTCTTGGTTTTTTGATAGACATAGTGTAAGTAATATTTGGTTTATCGTTTCCAAACAACGAAAAAAAATACTTGCCTAAAAATCTAATTTCCCCTTTTAGATAGCCACTCTCAAAAATATTATATCGACTGCTCCAAAAGCTTTTCTTTTTTATTTTGTAAGTTTTATTGTTGAAAAAAAAATCGGTTTCATGAGAATACCATTTCAATTTAGACCCCGTAACCAANACCTCATTATTCTTAACAATTTTAAAATTTTTCCGATTATTTTCAAGAACGATATCAATATCCATNTTAACGATTGGAATATTCAAATTGAGTTTCAATAGGCACATCATATAATGACTCTAATTCGCCTATATTTTTTTTGTAAAATTTAGTCTCTGGTGGAATACTAATATTATCCCAAAAACTTTGATCATATGCAACTTTNTACAGAGTCATATCCTTTTGAACGGACACATCACTTAGTCTTGTTTTCCCCTTTTCATTTTCGAGATTAAGAACGAAAACTTCATGTCTGTAAGATATCGGAATATANCTTCTTTCTTTTTTTCCTGCTTGTTGCATTGCTCGTTTGACATGCGCTGGAGTTGCCACAGCTCCCTCCCATTGGCGTTTATGATAGCTAAGATATAGTTTGTTACTGTTATTGTTTTTATAGATATACAAACCAGTTAAGCTTTTTCCAACATCCATTACTGTTGTGTTCTTTTCTATTTTATATATCTTAAGGGAATCAAGTCCTACAAAAAATGTAATTGTATTGCCGTTACGAAGTGTTNCTCTCAACACTACTACATCTTCGTTTTCATAAAAAGTATCATCAATTTTTTTCCAAGTATAGGATGACATGGCGGGTCCGTTTCTAAGAGGATTGTTGAGCTCCATAAACTGAATAGCGTGTCTGTCTTGCTTATTTTTAATAAAACGATAATCAGAGGAGTTGCGACTTTGCTGAACATCGAATCCTTGTATGTATGAAGAGGGACCGCGGTCTAATACGTCCATATACTGTTCTATAAAATATCTACAAATATTATCTTCAACAGACCACCTGCGGTACAAAATACCAAGTTTATGCTTGTCGCTGATTGTATTTTCTTTTAATTTTTTTAGGGCCTTTTTTACAATATCTTTAGGCCTTTCAATTGTTACCTCACTAAGCTCTGCAATCATTTCCTTCAGGATAAAAGTTTTGTCCTTCAGAGCTATAAAATCCTTAACGCTGATTTTATAGGTTTTGAACCCTATAGATGATATTTCAATTATATCTAAAAGTTCATTGTCGGTAACAAAAAACTTAAAACCTCCGTCCTCAGTAGAGCTTGTTCCAATATTTTTCTTTAAAATTCCAACTGATGCATANGGAACTGGATAATTAAATTCATCATAGATTACTCCTTCAACTACAATTCGATTTTGTCCATGAACAAATAAAAATTGAAAGAAAAAAAATAATAGAATTGCAAAAGACGATAATTTAAAATTCTCCTTCATACAGGACATAAAATTATATAAAAAAACAGATTAAAAAAAACATAAAATATTAGATTATTTCAATGAAATTGGTATGATAATTGATAATTATATAAAGAAAAGTTAAAAATTTTAATAAATTGTAAATTAAATCATGTAAAAGATAAAACTATGAAAACTAAATTAATTTATTGCCTAGGAGCACTTCTTTCTTTTTTCTGTCACACATGCGATGAGGCTGAGGGGGGGGTCTATGACAATAATCAGCCCAACGGTAGTGTCTTTACAGATATTTCAGATCTGAGAGCTTCCTTAAAGCCTTCTCCGTTTACTCAAACTGTTGATCCAACATCAAATTTTTCAATTGTTGGTCCCAAAGGAACAACTGTTAATTGCCTTAGCAATTCAATAATTAATAGCAATGGCAATACAATTAGTGATGATGTTATAATTTCATTGTATGAGTTCACAAGTTTAGATGAAATGATTTTAGCTAAAGCACCCACTACATCTAACGGAAATCTTCTTGTTACTGGTGGTAGTTTTGAGGTCAGAGCAAATGACGCTTTGACNAATGAAGAGTTAGATTTCAACCCGTGGAGCTGTTCGTGTTCGTTAAACATCCAGACAAATCCAGGAATATATGAAAATCAAATGCTTCTATTTGATGGAAATACAAACAATTTAGATAATAATGGTCAACAAGTAGTTGATTGGAATATGGTAACACAAGGCGAGTTTTCAGTNGCTGATGGGGTTTTTGAAGCCTGGGGAATTGATATAGGATTTTCCAATTGTGATGTTCTGTATGATATGGCTGGAGAAAATGGGACACAGTTTGAAGCAACTGTTAGTGGAGTCACAGACTACACAAATAATGTTGAAGTGTGGCTTATTATTGAAGATTTTCCATCTGTTGTTATGTTAACAACTGTCAATTCAACACCTGCACTGGAAACATACGTAGGGTCTATACCTACGGGATTAAATGGAACCTTAATTGGTATTCATATTGATAATGATAATTACCTCAGGTTTGGATCACTTCCAATATCAGTTAGTGGAGATGATTCCTTTAATATCGAAGTTGATTTTGGAACTGAGGAAGAATTAGTTACTTTGATTGAATCGTTGGTTATCTAATTTTAATAATTTAGAATTTAACCTGTAAAATAACATAAAATTCCAACAACAAGAAAAACTAAAAGAACTGAGAGCACTACATCAATAGTATCATAACTGTCTTTATGGGCTTGTTTTTGTTTGTCAGTAAGCGTACCAAAAGATAAGCCAACAATAGTTTTATAATCTGGTGCAGTGGTCAATAAACTTGTAGATACACATAAAATAACAGAGAAAACAAACATAAAAATAGCCATATGGGCAAAGTTAATGGTTGCAAAGTCATACAAGGCGTGTGCAACCGCTTCGTTTGAAGAAATTTGTGGTTGAAAATATATCTCTGATCCTAGGCGTATAACCAACAGAACAAATCCTGTCAACAATGTTGTAATAGCCGCTGTTGAGTTGACGCGTTTCCAAACAATACCCAACAAAAAAACAGCAGTCACAGGTGGTGCAATNTAGGACTGGACATTTTGTAGATATTGATACATAACACCACCTCCTATTTTTTCCATGATAGGAATCCAAATAATTCCTAAAATAACAATAAATCCTGTGGCTATTTTACCTATTTTGAGTAATGATTTTTCCGACTTGTTGGGATGAAGTTTTTTGTATATATCAATGGTAAAGATGGTAGAGCATGAATTGAATACAGANGCTAAAGAACTCATTAGTGCTGCCATCANNCCNCCNGCAACCAAACCTTTCAATCCGACTGGTAAGAGCGTTTTGACAAGCATTGGAAAAGCGCGGTCCGCTTTTTCAATAGAAAAGACCTCGGGATCTTGTATCGATAATGCAAATGCAATGATTCCAGGTACTAAGAAAATTAAAATAGGTAATAACTTCAAATAGGCACCAAAAATAGCCCCTCGCCTACCAATTTTTATATTATTTGCAGCAAGGGTTCGTTGAACAATATATTGGTCTGTACACCAATACCATATCCCAACAATTGTACCTCCAATTAAAAGGCCTGTCCATGGGAAATCAGGATCATTCATAGGTCGCCACATATTAAAATGGTCTGGACTGACAGCCGTGACCGTTTCTCTTAATTGCGTCCATCCGCCCACTTCTTGCAATCCAAGAAGAGTAATTATTACAGACCCTAAAATCAAAACTACAGTTTGTAGCGTTTCAGTATATATAACAGCCTTCATTCCTCCAACAACTGTATAAATTCCGGTAAAAAGCACAATTCCAATTGCACCATACCAAAAAGGGATTGCAAGAAGTTCTGAAACTACAATACCTCCAGCATAAATAGTAACTGAAACTTTGGTTAAAACATAGGCAACAAGTGAAAATAAAGATAAAAACCATCTTGAACGACTATCAAATCTTTTTTCCAAAAACTCTGGCATAGTAAAAGCACCACTTCGAATATAAAATGGTAAAAACAACCAACCCAATAAAAGAACAATCCAAGCATGGAGTTCATAGTGTGCCATTGGGGTACCCGATTCAAATCCAGTACCTGCTAGTCCCACTACATGTTCAGATCCAATATTCGAAGCAAATATAGAAGCACCAATAACAAACCAACCCACATTCCGGCCTGCTAAAAAATAATCCTCTGTATTTTTATTTTTTTGTAAAACTACCCAAATAGCTACAGCCAACAAGGCTATAAAATAAACACCCAATACTATCCAATCAAGACGTTGTAGGACTGAAAAAGCTTTCAAAATGATAAAATTCATAGAATTATTTTATGTGTCAAATATACTGATTAATAATGTTCTCAAACAGCTCTTGTTTTCCGCTTTGAGGATCTAACTCTCCATTTTCAATCGCAATCTCATATAAATCTTGAAGATTTAAATTACCTGATTCAAATGCGGCGCCTTTTCCCGAATCAAAAGACTCATACCGTTTTTTTCTTAGTTTTTTATATGGTGAAGAATTCATGATTTTATCAGCAGTCAAAAGCGCGCGTGCAAATGTATCAGCACCCCCAATATGCGCCAAAAATATATCTTCCATATCAGTTGAATTTCTTCTAATCTTAGCATCAAAATTAATTCCTCCTCCCTGTAATCCACCAGCGTCTAAAAATACGAGCATAGCCTCGGTGGTTTCTTGAATGTTATTTGGAAATTGGTCGGTGTCCCATCCATTTTGATAATCGCCTCTATTAGCATCAATACTTCCCAGCATATTAGCCTTTGCAGCAACTGCTAATTCATGCTGCATTGTATGTTGAGCTAATGTGGCATGATTGACCTCAATATTTAATTTAAAGTCATTATGTAAACCATATTCTCTTAAAAATCCAATAGCTGTGGCGGAATCAAAATCATATTGATGTTTCATCGGCTCCATCGGTTTAGGTTCAATAAAAAAAGTTCCTTTAAACCCTTGAGATCTTGCATAATCTTTAGCCATTGTTAAAAATTGTGCCATATGATCTAATTCACGACCCATGTCAGTATTTAAAAGAGACATATATCCTTCTCTTCCCCCCCAAAAAACATAGTTTTCACCACTTAATGCCATGGTTGCGTCAAGTGCTAATTTGACTTGTGCACCAGCACGTGCTACAACACCAAAACTAGGATTGGTTGCCGCCCCATTCATATAACGGGGGTTTGAAAAACAATTTGAGGTTCCCCATAAAAGTTTGACACCCGACAATTGCTGTTTTTGCTTCAAATAATCAACAATAATGGAAAGGCGTTTTTCAGACTCTCTGAAAGTTGATCCTTCAGCTATCAAATCATAGTCGTGAAAACAAAAATAATCAAAACCCATTTTTGTTATAAATTCAAATGCAGCATCAGCTTTATCTTTTGCGGCTTGAATTGGATCGGATGACTTGTCCCAAGGGAAATTTTGAGTACCGGAACCGAACGGGTCTGATCCCTGACCACAGAAGGTATGCCAATAAGCTATAGCAAATTTAAAATGTTCACGCATTGTTTTTCCTGCGACAACCTTATTTGGGTCATAATATTTAAACGCCAATGGGTTGTCAGAATTTTTACCTTCGTAAGGTATAGATTTAATTCCTTTATAATATTCATTATCTCCAGTTACTATCATCTTTTTGTTCTTTTTTCTAGTTCATTTTTCCAGTTTTGGTAAGCTTTTAAATATGGGGTTTTATTTTTGATTGGTTTATATGTCATAACGTGATCGTTAGTGCTAATATATTTTCCAAATCGATTAAAATCGTGGTCACTTAATCCAGCAGCGCGAGCAGCACCAATTGCCCCCGTAGTATTATATATCTCGATTTCAAAACCTATTAGAGTTGACAATGTTTTGGCGAAAATTTCTGACCTAAATAAATTATCGTTGCCCGCCCTAATCACATTTATCTTGGCATTATCATCTTTTAAAATTTCCATACCATATACAAATGAAAAAGCAATGCCTTCCAAGGAAGCGCGGTACATATGAGCATTTGAATGATGATTTAAATTGATATTACAAAACTGAGTACCGATATTTTTATTATTCAGCATTCGCTCAGCACCATTCCCAAATGGCAAAATAATTAACCCTTCGGATCCGATTGGAATTTTTGATGCTTGTCTATTCATTGATTCATAAGATTCAGCTGAACATTGATTTTTCAACCAGCGATACATTATTCCAGCACCATTAATACACAAAAGTTTTCCTATGTATGGATTTGAAGGAGAATAGTTTACGTGAGCAAAATGGTTAATTCTACTTGCTTCATTTGATCTTTTTGTTTTGGTGACAGCATAAATTACACCGGATGTCCCACCTGTGGCTGCAACCTCCCCATCTTTAAATACATTTAATGATAAAGCATTATTGGGTTGATCTCCAGCTCTATATGTTAATGGTATTCCACTTGGAATTCCAGTTTCTTTTGAAGCCTCATCTGAAATAAAACCTTGAGTGCTAAAATTTTCTACAATTTCTGGCACCAAATCAATTTTAAAGCCAAAATAATCAAATAACCAGTCCGCTAGGGTATCAGATTCGTAATCCCAAAAAATACCTTCTGACAATCCATTTTTTGTTGTAGATATTTTATTGGTTAACTTCATAGCAAGGTAATCTCCTGGTAACAAAAACTTATATGTTTTGTCAAAAATTTTAGGTTCATTATCTTTAACCCACTTTAATTTTGATGCTGTGAAATTAGCCGGAGAATTTAAGAGTTTAGAAACACAACGATCTTTTTTCAAATCCTCGAAAGCTTTATTTCCAATATGGACTGCCCTGCTGTCACACCAAATAATAGAATTTCTTAAAACTTGTTGATTTTGGTCAATTATCACTAAACCATGCATTTGATATGAAATACCAACTGCTTTAATTTTGGAAGAATCAATTTTAGACTCTCGTATAGCTCTTTTGCTTGCCTGGCATACATACATCCACCAATCATTTGGGTCTTGTTCAGCCCAATTCATCTGCTCAGAAATAATTGACATTTCATAACTTGGTTCATGCAAACTTATTATGTTTTCCCCGGATTTGGCATCAACAATAGCTACTTTCACAGACGAACTTCCTAAATCAAATCCTATGTAATATTCCTGCATAATATTGGTTTGTGTATAAATATATTTAATTTTTAAAAATGAAAGTCTTTGTACGGGTCCAAAGTAACAATAGTACCATCATCCCTGTATTTTATTTCTGCAACTTTTATGCATCTGAGATGTGTTATCCCTTTCGATAAGGATGAATCATGGTAAAATAAATATGTTTTATTTTCAATTTTACAAATAGAGTGATGAGTTGTCCAACCAACCACGGGATTTAAAATTCGACCCGCATAGAAGAATGGACCATAAGGATTGTCCCCAATGGCGTAACAAATAAAGTGTGTATCACCGGTAGAGTATGAAAAATAGTATTTACCATTGTGTTTGTGTAACCAAGCTGCTTCAAAAAAACGGCGTTGGTTATCCCCAGCAAGTAACATATTTCCACTTTCATCTAATATTTTGATAGGCCTAGGTGTTTCATCAAATTCTAATAAATCGTCTCGCATTTTAGCTACATAAGGTAATAAAGCAGGAGCATCGTCTTCAGGGATAAAAGCAGTGGGGCTTTCTGGAAATTTTGCATTAAACTCTCCATTGTTCCAGCGTTGCAATTGACCTCCCCAAAGACCTCCGAAGTACATGAAGTAAGCATTATCTTCGTCTCTAAAGACAGCTGGATCAATTGAAAAGCTTCCTTTAATGGGATTGGGTTGGGGTTTGAACGGCCCAACAGGTGAGTCACTAACTGCTACTCCAATTCTAAAAATACCATCATAATCCTTCGCAGGAAAAAAAAGATAATATTTACCATCTTTTTCATTGGCATCTGGAGCCCACATTTGTTTCTCAGCCCAGGGTACATCTCTAACATGAAGAGCTAAACCGTTGTCAAAAGCCTTACTATTAATAGAATCCATAGATAAAACATGATAATCTTCCATGGCAAAGTGACTACCCAAATCATCAAATGCATCTCCAGCATCAATATCGTGGGAAGGATATATATATATTTTATCTCCAAAATAATGAGCAGAAGGGTCCGCAGTATAAATATGGTCAACTAAAGGAGGTGAAATAGCATTTTCGTTGAGCTTTGTAAAGTTAATATGATCAATTTTGTCTTCAGGCATTTTGATTGAATTTTCTTCTTTGACTTAAATCTAATTCTATTTTATTTTCTAGAGACTTATTGATTTCATAAAAAAATAATAAACCAACTCCTAGTAAAAATGGAATAGCAGGATAAATGCTTACAAGTAATTTTGTACCAATAACAGCTTGGTTAGTTTGAACTATTTCATCGCCAGCTATATATCCATAAAAATCTAATATTTTTGTAACAAGTGAACTACCTATTGTCAATCCCAGCTTTAGACCAACCATCATAGCAGAAAAAATTATAGCTGTGGCCCTTCTGTTGTTTTTCCATTCTGAGAAGTCAGCTACATCGGCTATCATGGCCCAAAGAAGGGGAATTGTAATACCATAAAAAAAACCATGTAAAATTTGAGAACTGAAAATAAGAGCTATATCTGAAGGCCTAAAAAAATTGAAAACAAATACAAAAATTGTAGCAATAAATAAAAATGTGCCAAAAATATTACGCTTGCCGTATCTATCAGCTAACGGCTTGGAGAGACTTATTCCAAAAATCATAAAAATAATTCCTCCAGCATTGAATAAACCAAAGCCTGCTGAAACTGGATCGTTACCAAAAAAATTAATGCCAACATTTGAAAGAAAATTCAAAACTGGTTTTATAAAATATGTTAGGCTGGATGAATCAATGTAATTTTCAAAGTAATAGACATAACTTCCACCCTTCATTGCCAAAGAAATAAAAGTTAAAGTTGTTAAGATTAGCATAATAATCCAAGGTTTGTTTTTAACAAGATCTGATATATCCTCAGAAAGAGATGATTTTTGCTCAACGCTAGGGATTATTCTCTCTCTGGTCGCAATAAAAGTGATCAAAAGCAAGATTGTTCCTATAATTGCTAACCAAGTCATTACAATTTCTATTCCGAGTGATTTATCACCATCACCAGCATATATTATTATTGGTAGCATGAAAACTTGTACAAAAAATTGGGCAAACATAACAGCTACAAAGCGATAAGATGAAATACTATTCCTTTCCTTCATATTACCAGTTATAACACCACTTAAAGCAGAATAAGGTAAATTACTGGCAGCATAAAGTAAAAGCAATAAAGTGTAGGTTATAACTGCGTAAACTACCTTTCCTTGATAGCTACTAAATTCAGGTGTACTAAATGCTAAAACTGAGATAACTCCCAATGGTACTGCGGTCCATAAAATCCATGGTCTGAACTTTCCCCATCTTGAATTGGTTCTGTCTGCTATGGCCCCCACAATGGGATTGAATCCAAAAGCAGCTACGGTTCCAACTATAAACATTATTGCAGTGGCATCATTTGGTTCTAATTTGTAAATATCAGTGTAAAAATAGGCTAAGTAAGTCATCAAAGTTTGAAAAACTAAATTAGCTGCGAGATCCCCTAAACTATATCCAATTTTTTCAATTACTGTTAATTTTACATCATTTGGTCCCATTCAAATATTTTTAAATATTTTAGTTTGTTTTAACTTGCAGAACTTTTCTGTAAGCCTCTTTGGACTTATAACTTCTGTCATATAAAAGAGGATAATTAATTCTACCTTTGATAGGCCAATCATTTAACCAAGAATACTTGTCTGTCACACCCCAAAATGTAACTCTTTCTATTTTATCGCTATGCTTTACAAATAATCGAAAAATATCATAATATCTATTAGCTAATTTCAAAGCAACTTCATTTGGAAGATTATCTGGATAAGGATTCATCTTAGGGTCGCCCTCAAACTTTGAAAAATTCTGATTAACCTCAGCACCTACCAATTCCCATGGATTTGGGAGGACGGAAATATCAAGTTCTGTGAAAGAAACTGAAACTCCAGCAATATGAAAATCATAAATTATTTGTTCAATCTCATCGATTGTAGGATAATTTAAACCCCAATGGGCTTGAACCCCAACCCCACTTATCTTAGTTCCATTAGCCTTAAATTGTTTAACCATTTCAATTACAGCATTTCTTTTTTTTGGTTTGTATAGATTGTAATCGTTATAGATTAGATCAGCTTCAGGATCTAATTTCTCAGCAAGCTTAAAAACTTCTTCTATATAATTCTCACCCATATTTTTATAAAAAATAGAGTTTCTCAATTTACCATCTTCCTCAAAGGCTTCGTTTACTACATCCCATGCATCGATTTTTCCCTTATATCTTTTAACCAGTCGATTAATGTGATTCTCAACATGACTTCTGAATTCATTCTTGTTTTTGGTCTCTTGCATGAATTCAGCTAGTTGTGCATGCCAAACAAGAGCATGTCCAATAATATACATACCATTGTCTAAACCCATTTGAACATACTGATCTGCAGTATTAAAATCAAATTGATTTGGTTTAGGCTGAATATACATCCATTTTAATGAATTTTCAGGTGTAATTGAGTTAAACTGATTGTTTACAATTTGATAAGACTTGTCATCTTTACCTAGAATCGTTGATTCATTTATTGCAGCTCCAATAAAAAATTTGTTCTCAAAATGAGACTTTAAGGATTTGGTAAAAGTTTGACTTGAACTTACATTAGTATTTACACAACTAAAGAGACAAATAACGATGAGAAAATAAGAGCTGAAAATAATTCTATTAGTTTTCTTTTTCATGCAAATAATTGATTTTAATATTAATTCTTTAAAAATCTTAAAACTTTAAATCTAAAATTTGTTGTATCAACCAGCTTTATTAAATACAAACCATTCTTCAATTTAGATATGTCAATTTGGTAAGCTTGACCAACTCGTCTTTTGGGTAAAATATACCTTTTCCCCAATGGATCTATTATTTCAATATGATAATTAGAATCAGATTGGGAAATATTTATAAAACTTTTAGCTGGATTTGGATAAAGAGAAACACTTGTGAAATCTCCACTATTACTTTCAATACTCATCGAATTGTTATTATATTCATACGCACCAATATCAACAACATCCCCAGCATTTGAAAAATCAACTTGTTGAGATCCTTGAGGAACTAAAGAAAAATCATCAATATAATAGTTTCCTCCACCCTCATCCATGGATGGACCCTTAACATATACAAACATATTATCTGGGTCTGAATATGTGTAATCACCTGAGAGTAAAGTCCATTCTTGGTCAGAAACTTCTGTGGTTGGAGTTATATTTGTGTAGGTATTGAGTGATGTGTTTTTTATGGTAATTTGTGAGCTACCAGAGACTCCAAGAGCTAATTTAACCCAAACATAAAAAGTATAGCTATCACCCTGCGTTAATAAATTATCAAGTACTAGCTTAGCACTATGCCAATTTAAAGTCCTATCACTAATTATAAGGCTTTGATCGCCACTCCTGCTATCTATTTGGCTTGTTTGAATTGATGCACCGAAAGAGCTCCATCCACCTACAGAATTTTCAAAACTTGATGAAGAAATACCTTCATTCAGTTCAGGTCTTGGATTTCCCAAAATATCATATTGAGGAGAATAATTTGAATCACCAGCGTCAATTGCTGGAGAATTTTCAGTCAACTGAAAATTAGTTTGGTCTATATCAATAGGACCGTTTACTGTTAGTGGTGCATTCACAAATAAAGGATCAATGTCTATCATACTACAACACGAAATATAATTATATGGATTGCCGTTTTCATCAGAAGGTAGCTTGCCATTTAAAAAAATATTATTTGAAACTAAACGGCTACCATAGACATTTGGAAGTTCTAATGCTGAAAATAAATTATCTCTAGTGACAACAATATTATTTACAACTGTTGAGTTGAGGACTTTATTGGATTTAATTCCGCCTACTTTTTGTCCTCTATGAGCTGGGTTACCATTTGCCTCAGAAATATCCTGTATGATTTCATGAACTCCATTGAAAAATATTGTATTATTTTGAATTATGGCGCTTGCACCCAAAGAATTGTCGAAATTTATACCATTTTTTCCATTATTAACACAAAGATTGTTTTCAATTAAAAAAGTTCCATTGTAGCCAGGATCGCTTCGCGTGACATATAAACCCTGTCCATCCAATATACTATTGTATGAAGCTGTCCCATAATTGGGGTTAGTATTGCCTGAGTTATCTGGAAGTTGAGTAACATAAAAAGGGATTCGATTCCAATTATTATATACCGTATTTCCACGCATTATCATCTTTACATCATTGCCGTTATCTGACTCTGAGGCCGCTATTGTTTCTGCAAAAACAACAGCGCTAGAAGCAGAAGAAGTCCACCAGGTTGAATTATAAACCTCGTTATGTTCTATAGTTATGTGGTCTGAATCGTTAAATCTAATTGCAGATCCCGGGGTGTCGTGTACAATATTATTGCGAATGATAATGTGGTGATGAGCTCCATAACCACCCCATATTCCTTTACCAGAAAAATATGTATGGTTATAATTAGTATTATCATTACCATCTTCTGCAACAGATATCTTATATTGCCTATTAGCTATTGCCATATCGTAATTTATAGCTTGAGCAGGACCTTCAACTTCAAATCCTTCAACGATAATATAATTCATATTATTAGCTATCAAAATTCCTCCACTCCCATCAAATTGAATCTTTGGTAACTCGCCAGGAAAATTTCTAAGTGTGATGTAATTTCCATCACTTCCAGACTTATTAATAGTAACAACATGAGGATTATTCATGTTAGAGTAACTTGGAAGATCAACAGTTCCATAATTATTGTTCCTGTAAACACCCTCCATGACATAGATGGTACCGCCTGCATTAACTGAAGATATAGCTCTGTTGATGGTTTTAAATGGTGCGATTTCAGTACCATTATTAGAATCTGATCCCAAATTAACAGAAACATAATAATCCTGAGAACATATTAGTCCTGATTGAAAGAAAAAAAGAAAAATAAAAAATCTAAACCTCATTTGTTGTACTGCGCAAAAGTCAAGTTTTAAAGATCCAATTAAATTACAAATTTGAATAGAAATTGTGACATCATTGCTCATTTTTTTTATGTCATTTTGTTAATGATTGTAAGGGATCTTGATCAACAAAGTTGCGCATAACTTTTAGCTTTTCGCTATACTTTTTTACAATTTCAAAATTTTCTGAAAACTTTGATATATCTACATTCTGTTGTTTGTCCTTATTTAAATCATAAAGCATATTACCCAAATACCGCTTACCTTCGTAAAACTCTGTGTAAGAATAATCTTTATCAATAACTGCTTCTCCTTGTTTATATCTTGTGTAAATCTCCTTTTTTAAATCAAGTTTTGGCTCCTCCATAACTGATACCAAGCTTTCCCCATGCAAATATTTCGGCGGTTTAATCCCTGTCAGTTCACACAAAGTAGGATAAACATCAACAAGCTCTGTAAATGAATCTGTAGCCTGACCTTTCACATACCCAGGGGAAGAAATAATAAATGGTATTTTCACAGCTTCATAAAATGTGCTATGCTTACACCAAAATCCGTGTTCGCCAAGAAAGAAGCCATGATCACTCCACAAAATTATTGTTGTATTATCTCTTAACCCCATTTCGTCAAGACCATCAATTAAATCTCCAATTAATGCGTCCATGTAAGTTACACTAGCATAATATCCATGAACTAAATTTCTAGACATTTCATCACTCAATAAGCCTTGGCTTGGAATATCCAAATACATGCCTCGTAATTCAGCATTATCATGTTGTGAATGCATGGCTATGAATGGTGAATTTTCAGGTTGATAAGCATTATTTGCTAGAGGTAGTGAAGAATGATCATACATATCCCAATATTTTTTGGGTTGAATAAATGGTAAATGTGGAGAGACATATCCAACTGCCATAAAGAATGGCTTATTTTCTCTCTTTAATTCCTTCATTTTTGAAAGTGCTCTCTTAGTAACTTTACCGTCATTGTATGCATAATCATCAACATCTGGAAACTCATAGGCTGGTCCCTTTCTTCCATGCTCACCAATTTCGCCATTTCTCTTTCTCTCCTGTGCCAATGGATCTTGATAATCTGCTTGATGAGCTCCTCCATCACTATCTGTCCAAAACTCAGCAGTATCATCTGGAAAGTGATAAATTTTTCCATATGAAATTGTTTCATAACCATTTTCCATAAATATTTGATTTAAGGTGACAGCATCAGGTGTATCTTTTGAGGATCTCGTTGTGTAATCATTAAATCTCTTCTGACTGGGGCGAATACCTGTCATAATACTAGCACGGCTCGCACCACAAACTGCAATATTTGTAAAAGCATTATTGAATTGTAATCCCTCTGCCGCTAATTTGTCAATATTTGGAGTTATCAATTGTGATTCGCCATACGAGTTAATCTTTGGTCTAAAATCATCAATCGAAATAAAAAGAATGTTGTGCTTATTCGTTCCGGTTTGTCCAATTGCAAAAATTGGTGTAAAAAAAACAAAAACGATTAATAAATTATAAATTTTGTTATTCATCATAATAAATTTAGTTTGTAGAAAATTTTGAAGCCTTATAACCAATGCGAATTGCTCTAGCTCTAATTTTTTTACTTTCTTCTAATTCAATTGGTTTTGTGTATAATTCCCAATATATTGAACCAATAGAATCACCTATTTGGTATCCAATAGATGCTCCTTTTGTTTCACAAATTAAGTGTACCTCATTATCATTTCTACTGATAATTACTTCTGAAGTTATCGGTTGAATCATATTTGGCCAAAATTCTTTAATAATTTCACTTTCAGGTATAAATCCGCGATCATTAACCTCTTTTTGCCATAATTGAAGTTCTTTGCGCATAGCAAATAAAACATTTGTATAATTGGAATCTAAGGCTAAATTATTAATTTCATAAGGGTCCGTTTCTAAATCATACAGCTCCTCAACTGGCTTAGTCTTCATAAATATATAAGATTCATCACCAGTAAGTTTACCTTGTTTGTCAAGGTTAATCAACTCTTTATTCATAGGAATTTTTTCTCTGTATTTATTCCTGTAAATAAGTGGCAGCTCAGGCATAAAATTTTTAATATATACAAATCTACCGTCTAGCACAGATCTTTGCATGTCAGTTGACTCATCAAAACGATCTGCAGAGCCAAAAATATATTTTCTGGGATCATCTTTATAAAATCCAGCAAATGCTTTTCCGTCCATGTAAGAAGGCGGCTCAATTCCTAATATTGACATTACAGTTGGACCAAGATCCATCAGTGATACCATACGACTATCAGTTTCACCCGCTCTGTAACCATCAGGGTAGCGAACAATTAATGGAACATGAAGTCCACTATCTCCAACAGCTCTTTTCTGACGCAAAAGATTTCCACCATGATCACTCCAGAAAAAAATTATAGAATTTTCTAGTACATCATCACGCTCAAACTTTTCCATTAATAAACCAATTTCTTTGTCAAGTGCCTCAATATTAGAATACTTTCGAGCTATGGCCTCCCTAACTATTGGTATGTCAGGAAAATAATCTGGAACGGGAACATTTTTTGGTGAAACTGTCAAGGGCTCATTTTTGCGAATCCATATTCTTGATTCATGAGTTGTATAATAATTTTTTACGTAAAAAAATGGCTTCCCATCTGGTGCATCCATATATGATCCATTCCCATAGACATCATCCCATGCGGTAAAAGGTGCATTGAACTGGTAATCGCATTTATTGTCATTTACACAATAGTATCCTGCTTTTCTTAGATATTCTGTAAAAGGTTTCACATATGCTGGAGTAACCACTTCATAGTCGGGAACATTTTTCCCTGATTTATCTAAAATACCCTTATCATTTCTAAATTTCACCTCTTCAGGCCATTTAAAGTTATTATGGTCCCCTGTGCGCATATTGTGGGCTCCAAGTCTAACAGGGTACATACCAGTAATAATTGAAAATCGACTCGGGGCACAAACTCCAACAGTTGAGTAAGCATTTGTATACTTAACACCCTCGGTTGCAATACGATCAATGTTTGGTGTATTAATAAATTTATTATCATAGGAGCTTAGAATTGGTCCCATGTCTTCACAACTTATCCATATCACATTAAGGGGTTTTTTTACAGAATTCTGAGCAGTTGTAAAAGTGGAAAAAAAGAAAATTAAAATAAAATATTTTTTGAAATATAACTTCCTCATTTTCAACTATTTAATAGTGTAGTAAAGTATAATCACTTTCAGTTAATTTTCCGTTTAATTTGTCACTAACTTTATTCCACTTTGATGCCTGATCTAGCGGATGTAAGGTAGGCTTAATTAATGGCATTCTTTCACTCAATAAAAAATCACTTTGAGATTTCATCCATGAGTTTAAGGCTTTAGATAACTCCTCTTTGATTGAAAATAAACTATCATTATTAATCAAATTATTTTCTTGATAAGGATCATTTTTAAGATCATATAGTTCTTCATACGGAGTATTAGGAAACGACTCGGCTCCTATTTTTATAAACTCATTCACAATAGGATTTTTTCCATAGTTGGACGATACAACTTCTAATGAATTATAATTTCTAATGTACTTATATCTAATATCACGAACCGCTCTAATTGGAAAAACCTTACAGTCTCTTATATTTTGTCTAGTTGAAAGGGAAAAAATATATTTATGAATTGGAGCTTGACTTCCAAAAAAAGTACTTTTAAAACTTTTGCCATCGATACTAGATGGAATATCAGCACCAATAATATCTAGAAAGGTTGGAAGCACATCCACAAAGTTTAACATAGTTTCAGAAATAGAGTTTTCTTTAATGACTCCGGGCCAACGAACAATAAAAGGAACTCTTAACCCTTGTTCTGAAACACCCCACTTTCCAGAAATACCATGATCCGAAGCATAAATAAAAATTGAGTTGTGATATAAATTATTATCTTTCACTAACCTCAAAACTTTGGTTAGTTGAGAATTATCGTCTTTTATATTTTGGTAATATCCTCTTTTAAAACCTCTAAAACTCCCCCTATCGTAAGGTAACGGAAAGATATCTTCAATCGAATAGCTAGAATTTTTTGGATATGGTCCATGAGGAAAATCTGATGTGACAAAAACACAAAATGGTCCTTCGGAGTTTTTTAAATAATTTTCAAGATCTTCAAGTGGCAAAAAACGATTATTTACAGATTTAAAATACTTCGACCACTTAAAAACGGAATTAGGTTTTACATGACCTTTACCTGCTAGAACAACATCATATCCGTGTTCTTGCATGTAATCGATAATAGTTTTGATATCTGATTTGACTGGTAAATGATTAGCCATGCACCCATTTTTCATAGGATACATTCCTGTAAAAATTTGAGACCGACTAGGTGCACATATAGCCTGACTGGTATAAAAATTATTAAACCTCATCCCTTGTTTAGCTAATAAGTCAACTGCTGGTGTATGCACTTTGGGATTACCATAAGCACCATAATCTAATAAATCTTGGTCATCAGCTAAATAAAAAAAAATATTTGGTGCCTTTGATGTCTCTTGGGCCAATGAAAAATGAAAAGTCACAAGAGTGAAAAAAATAAAAAATTGTTTTAAATAATTTAACATATTTAATTTTTGATAATAAATTTGACAACTTGATTTTGTTTACCGTCATTTGATTTCAATATGTAAACACCTGGACTGAATGACTTAACATTAATCTCTATTTTATTTGAGACCGAAAAGTCATTACTATAAACTAAAACTCCGTTAGCTTGAAAAATACTTACATCCCTTTTTCTTTGGTTTGGAAAACTTATCTCAAGTTTTGATTTAGTTGGATTCGGATAAACTCTTATTAACTGATGATTGTTTTCTGGTGAGATATTGTTTGAACTCAAACTTGTATCAATATCAAAAACAATACTTCGCATTGACAAAGCATCTAAATCAAGATTTATAAAATCAGAGGAGAGATTAAGATTATCAACCGGGGTTATATTGAAATTTTCTTCAACAAGATCTGAAGTAACATAATTTGTTATTGAAGTTGTACCATTTGGGATTTCCAAATCAAAATCTAAAATATTATCGTAAGAAAACAAATGAACAACAATCTTTGATTCATCTGTAGACTTAAAAGCTAAGACTTTAAGGTTATCACCAAAACTATTAACATGAATCCTTTCGTAATTTTTCTTTACTAAATTAGCAAAGTGTTTAAATACATAATAGCGTTTTGGTAATATAATATTTAAATTCGAATCCCATAAAACAAGTGCTGAGGACCCATAATTATCACCTGGATTAACCTCATTGATATAATCATGTTTTTCATAAAATAAATGAAGCATGTAAGCTGTTAATCCACCATAATTAAAGCCATCCATAATTCGCTCAATATGATAACTAGCATCTAGCATATCAAAATCAGGACTATGTAAATTACCAGCTTCAGTTACCCAAATAGGTTTCTGAAGACATGCAATTTTCAATGCTGCCCAGTCTGTCGGAGTGATTGAACTTTGATAAGTGTGAGTAGCTACAACATCAGTTACCGAAGCAACGTTTGGATTGTTGAACATTGAGTTAATATAATTTACGGTTGATGTATTGGAATTAGTTGAATTCACCCGAAATGTTTCAGGCGAAATAATTTTTACATGTGAAAGGTTTTCTGAAATTAATCTATCGCCTAAATTTGAAATTATATTGGCTAATTGACTGGGCGTTGTGTTCATAGATTCATAAGAAACTTGGAAATCGGGTTCGTTGGTTGGTGAAATTGCATTGACCGTAATTTCATATCTTGACTGCATACCATTTAAAAACCCAATTAAAAACTCACTAAATTCATCTTCACCTCCAGCAATCAAGGTTCCCCCGTTGGTATGAGATCCATTAGTTTTTAACCAAGCTGGTGCACTATTACAGTTTCCTATAACTTGATCAAAACCATTAATACTCAAATCAAAAGCATTATTAAGAGCCTCTGCCACATATCTTGTTCTGAAAGAGTTTGGATCACTATCGTAACGAGTCCAATCTAAGGCAGATTCATTTAAATTAAATGGATTATTATTATCGTTTGGATCTTCTAAGTCGTGATAAACAAAAAATCGAATCATATTAGCCTCTAATTCCTGAAAAGCATAACTTTCAATCTGGTTACGCAAAACTTCATTTAAAGCATACAAATGCTCAGTTCTCCTTTTTATTCCAGCTCCAAATCCGTCAACAGTTTGATAAGTAATATCTTGATTTAAAGAAATTGTTCTACCTACGACTACTTCAACTTCATCAAGAAAGTATGTCACTCCAGCATCCATATACCAAAAACTCAACCTATTTAAATCAGAATTATGATTCACAGAAAAAGTATGTGTAAATTGTTGCCAGTTTTGGGTAATTGTTTTGTTATTTCCTTGATAGCTTCCAGAAACCTCTGATTGAAAAACGACTTTCATAATTGCATTACTATTTCCGTTAACCTTAGCCCAAAATCTTACTGTATATGTTTGGCCTGCCTCAACCTGAAAAAGATAATCACTGTGTGTTTTGACATGCCACCCATTACTACCAAGTGATATAATTTGACTTTTTTGAGCTTTGCTACTTCCTGGAATTAAATTCTCAGTTTCAATTGAGTAGATAGCCTGTCCTCCATTCGTTTGAAGATTAGTCCAATAGCTAAAGTTAGATGTTCCGGGATCAATATCCTCAAATTCACCATTAGCAAGCGGTAATTGATTTTGGGCACCTAAAAAAGGTGCCCAAAAAAGATAAAAAACCGTTAAAATTTTATTCAAGACGACGACAATTAAATTTAATTAATTAGCTCATTTGTATTAATCTCTGTGAGGGGTAACGGTAATAACATAACTCTACTTGGATCTTCACTCAACGTCAAATCTTTGTTCTGAAAATTCATTAACTGTCCATCTGATAGTGTTTGAGTTGTATTATGTGGGATTATTATATTACTTAAAAAATAATCAAATCCTCTGCGTCTGTTATTGTGTGCATCTTCACCTTCTCCTATTAACTCATACCTGTATTCTTTCATAATTAAGTCTCTAAATGTCGATTGATCAGCTGAAGCATAATGCGTATTATCCAATCCAACTCTATTTAGAACTTGAGTAACATAAGAAATTGCCTCACCTGAGTTACCTAACTCATTAGAAATTTCAGCCAACATCAACAAAAGCTCAGCGTATCTATATATGACAATATTTTTATCGTCATACTGATTACTGTGAGTTACATCCTTAACTGCATATTTGAATAAAAACGGATGAGAATTTCTAAAATTTTGTCTGGTTCTAGACGGCCAAGTCCTTGTAAGAGAACCAAACCAATTATTAGTTGGGTTGTTATTAGTGTATTCGCTAATATAAGTAGCAGCAAGTCTGGGGTCACCAGGATATGCTTGTGCGTGATCATCGTATATATCAGCATTGACAGTGAACCATCCAAAAGATTGGGCAGCTTTGTAATTATTTGGAGTGTAGTTCCTTCCCATTTGACTATTTGATGCTACCTGACTAATTTGTAATTCAAATATTGACTCAGAACTATTTTCATTATCTAATGTAAAAAGAGATGAATAATCTGGTGCAAGGCTATATTCACCCTCAAACTCAGCAACATTGTAAACCTCTTTTGCGGCATCGTATGCCTGCTGCCAGAAATTAAATACAGTCAAAGACTCATCAACTAATTGTGGATTAGTAGCTAATGTCATGTAGACTTTTGAAAGCAACATATCAGCAGCATATTTTTTTACATAATGAGGTCCAGATGATCCGTTAATATAATTTTTCGCTAGTTCAGCGTCATTAATAATTTGAACATAAACATCCTTGGCATCAGAAAGCCCAATCATGTAATTATCCGACGAAGGAAGCTGAGTCCAAAGAGGAATATCGCCAAACATTCTTACTAAAGAAAAGTAAGACCATGATCTTATAAATAAAGCTTGACCATAAGCGTCATTTAAAACCAGTTCGTCAGCTGTTGCTATGGAAGGATCAGTATATGGAATATTAGCAATTGCAGCATTACACCTTGCAATAGTTGTATAAAGACCAGCCCACATTGCGGCAACATCAGCCTCATTTTGCCTAGGCTTCAGCGAAAAAAGATTTGCATTATTAGGATTATTGATATTTCCTCCCTGCTTTCTTGTGTTAAAAAAACCGGAATAACCATTTATTACAAATAATCTTCTTTCCTGAGCATTATATGTTGTCAATGCAGCGTAAATACCATCAATAGCCGAAACAACAATTTCGGGATCTGAGTAAACGCTTTCATCTAAAAATGGGGGGTTTTCCTCCAAATCACATGAAGAAAAAATAGCGAATGTCACTAATAATAATATTTTAATATTTTTCATTTTAATATATTTTAAAAATTAAGATTCAAACCAATTGAAATGTTTTTAGCGTCTGGAGATCCGTTCCAATCAACTCCATTTCTCAAACCGTCATATGAAAAGCTTGAAATTTCTGGATTATAGCCACTGTAGTCTGTCCAAACAAATAAATTTTGAGCCGTTATAAACAAATTGAATCTATCAAAGACACTTAAGTTGTCAACTGGAAAATCATAACCAATAGTTATATTATTAAGCCTTAAAAAACTACCATCTTCAATAATTCTGTCAGTTATAGCTGTGTCACCAACAGTATTATAGCCAATTCTAGGATGAATATTTGAAGGGGCATCTGGTCTCCAAGCATTATAATATGAATCCGATAAAACGTTTTGAAATTGGCCAGTTGCATTTCCAATAGTTAATAAATTCCCATTAGCTATATCATTACCATGAACACCACTGAATAGTAGACTAGCATTAAAGCGTCTATATCTTAAATTCAAATTAAATCCATAAATAAAATCAGGATTTGGGTTACCTATAAAAGTTCTATCTAGATCGTCAATTACACCATCTCCATTTTGATCAATAATTCTAGGGTCACCTGGAACTGCTCCATCAACTAGATCGGTATCATCAGATTGATATATTCCATCTGTTTCAAATCCATAAAATAGGCTCGTTTCTTCTCCTTCAACAAAAACATTTGCTGGAGATTGAAAAATTTGACCTCTACTTATATTATTTCCAAAGAAAAAAGAACGCTGTTCAGCAACACCGTCAATATAAAAATCGTCAGCTGGAACACCCAAAGACTCAAGCTTTGTCTGGTTAAATGCGATATTTCCACCAAATGAAAATTCAAAATCATCATTTGAAATTAAGTCAAAGTTCATTGCTAATTCAATTCCCTTATTTGAAATATCCCCTTTGTTAATTAAAATATTGCTATAGCCTGAGGATGTTGGAATTGGAATATTTTGTAATAAATCTTTAGTTTTTTTATCGTAAAAATCAATAGTCCCAGAAATTCGATCATCCAAAACAGAAAAATCTATTCCAAAATTGACTTGTTCCGTAGTTTCCCAAGTCAAATCCGGATTGGCAATATTATTTAATAAAACTGGAATACTGATACCATTAGTTGGAGTTCCATATTGAACATCAGAACTAATTCCATAATTTGAAATGGTACCATAAGGTCTAATTCCATGATTTCCAATTTGACCCCAACCAGCTCTCACTTTTAAGCTATTGATAAAATCAATATCTCTAAAAAAAGTTTCGTTACTAGCATTCCAAGCAAGTGCAAATGATGGGAAAAAACTATAACGATTGTCTCTTGAAAACTTAGAAACACCATCCCGTCTAAAAGATGCAGTAAGAACATATCGGTTGGCAAAAGAGTAATTAACTCTTCCTAGGAATGAGAAAACTTGTTGCTTTGAATCTAGATAAGTCAAAGGCGTAGTAATTACCGAGCCTAAGTAAGGTTGTTCTGTTCCTAAAGAAGTTGTAAAGAAATCTTCTACCGCATAAACACTATTTTCAATATCTCTTACATCATAAGTTATACCAGCAGTAGCATTAATTCGATGTTTTCGATTAAATGTTCTGTTATACCTCAGCAAGTTATTAACTTGAAAGGTTTTGGCGTCAAGCCCAGATAATTGTAAAGCACCATTAGCATTTCTGCCCTGAAATGTTGTTTTACCATAAAACCTTCTTCTATCCTTTGTTCTAACATTTCCACCCATTCTGTACTGATAGCTTAATCCTTTAACAGGAAGCTTGTAAGTCAATGCTATTGATCCAATAAAACGCTTTTCTTTAGAAATATCTGAGAAGTCATTAATCCAAGAGTACGGATTAGATGTATCTAAATCCTCTACAAAATCATCCACTCCAGATGAAATAATGGGTCTAAATACTAGAGCACTTCTTACAAAGCTTTGGTTCGAGCTACCTATCAAATCACCAGACTCTGCAAAATCAGTTTCAGTGAAAAAAGCAGTCGCACGAGCTTGAATCTTTAAATTTTTATTTAAGTCTTTGTTTAAGTTTATCCTTAAATCCCCTGATTTTACACTAGAGTTAGAAACAATACCTTTTTCGTCACCAAAGCCACCTGAAATATAATAATTTCCGTTGTCACTACCGCCAGAAGCTGAAGCACCAAAACGATGACTGTAAGATTGGTCATACACCTCATCCTGCCAATTGTATGTATCTAATGGAGCATCACCTTGAGTTGTTGATGTTGTTATTCCGTTCGCATCTGAAGTATATTGTAATGAGTAAATTTGGTTACCATCAATTAAATATGGCACTCTGGTATCGACTGTTTGGGTGTCATTTGATGGATCTGGATCTGGATTATTGAAAACCCATGACTCATTTTGGTATCTTGCATATCCGACTCCATCTAACATGTCGTACTTTTTTCTGATGCTTCGAACAGAGGTTGTGTAAAAGGAATTTAACTTAATGTTACCCTTTTCACCTTTCTTTGTAGTAATCAACACCACACCATTAGCACCTCTTGACCCATAAATTGCAGTAGCGGAGGCGTCTTTTAAAACCTCTATACTCTCAATGTCACGGGGATTGATACCGGTTAATCCATTTTGAGCTTCTTGACCTGAGTTACCAACACCTCCAGCTGGAAGCACGTCCTCACCTGCAGAGGCAATAATTATTCCATCCACAACGTACAAAGGCTCATTATTTCCTCTTAAACTATTTGTTCCTCTAATTCGAACACTGATGCCAGAGCCAACAGCACTAGAATTTTGCAAGACTTGAACTCCAGCAGCTCTACCTTGCAGCAATTGATCAACTCCTGTTGTTTGGTTAGCAATATTTTCCTCAACTTTCACAGAACTTATCGAACCTGTCACATCTTTTTTGAGAACAGTTCCGTAACCAATAACGACGACCTCATCCAATGCAGCTGTATCAACTTGCATTGCAATTGAAACATTATTTGTGTTTGTTACATCCGCTTCAATGGTTTCAAATCCAACGTATGAGAAAATTAATACTTGCTTTCCACCTTCTGACAAGCTTATTGTAAACTCTCCGTCAAAGTTAGTAACGGCGCCTAAATTATCGGTTCCCTTGACTTGGACAGTTACACCAGGAAGAGGCAAACCCTCATCATCATTAACTACTCCGGTGACTGTCTTTGATTGAGCAAAAATTACTGCAGGTAAAAGTAAAATTGCTAATGTAATTATTATTTTATTTTTCATTTGTGATTAATTACTTGGTTAAATAGTTTTTTTTGAGAAAACTTTAAATCTTAAATTTATTTAATTACTTTGTGAGAAAGTATTAAATTTTTCTCAATTTAACAAAGAATTTTTTATAAATAACCCAATAAAGATAGCGAAAAAATAAAAAAACCCAAATTGTTTGAAAACTTATTCATGAATGAAGTTTTATCTAAATCAATGACAATCTAAATAACCCTTCTTTTGTTGTTATTAGTCTTTCTAAAAAACTAATATTAAGTAGAAATAAATTATACAGAAAAATTAAATTGATTACTGGTTAAACGGCGACTGAATATATTAAGAGAATAAGACTTAAAGATGGAAAAAACTATTAAAAAATACAGATTTAACAATTAGTGAAATAAGCTATAAAGTAGGTTTTTTCTACCCATCTTATTTCACACAATATTTTAAAAATAAATATGGAGAAATTCCAAAATTAATCAGACTCAAATAAGTTAGTCTTTAATAAATTTCTCAATTGAAAAATTTCCGTCAGAAAAATACAATTCAATGAAGTAAAAACCCGCAGAAAAATTTGACACGTTTATATCGCGAAATTTATCAGATACCATTTTTAATTTTCCCTTAAAATCATATATTTTTACTTGATGAATTAATTTTTCAGATTTGATGTTTAATTGTGATGTGACAGGGTTGGGGTATAATTTGTTATTCAATAATGAATCATTATCAATTGTACTCAGCGATGTATCAATTACTTGAAAATCAAAAGAATCGAAAAAATAAGTCCCCTCAAATGCGCCTGTCATAACTTGCAACTGAACATTTGATGTATTTTCGGGCACGACATACTCAAATTGGTAATATTGGTATGAATTTGTTAATTGGAAAACCTCAGACGGAACATACGTCGAATTACCACTAACTGTTGACTTAACCCTGAGTCTGAAAGACAGATTATTATTAATAGATTTCGCATAACAACCAAAAATTAGAGTCTTGTCAGATAAATCCCCATTGTAAACCACATTACTCAAAATTACTTTATTGTAAACTTGCGATTGTGTCACATCAATCTGAGCAGCAATCGAGCCAGAATAAATTACACTAGAGGTTTCACTGATAGATGCCTGAGCAGATCCAAGAACAGAAAGATTCCATTGAGAATTGACACCACATTCAAAATCCGGATTTCTTATAACTGTTTCTTCATATGGTCCGTAACAATTTGGCCATAGTCCGTCAGAGAGCAAAGCGAGCTTAACATCCTCTACCCAGACTCCTTGAAAAGAATTATTTGTGGAGGGATTGTCTGTTCGAAGGTGAATTGCTTTAGTTGATTTATTACCCGCGCACCAAGCAGAAAAAGAAAACCCCCTATTTATTGCTTGCTCTGCTATGTATCGATGATATTCTACCCTATCATCATTCACAGGACCACCATATAAACCATAAGTGCCTGTATAATAGTTATATCCAGCTTGGTTATCAGCACCGAATTCACCTAGAGTTACTGGAATATTATTTAATTCTGACCAATTTTTAACGAAATCAAAATTTGAGCTTAAGGTTAATTTGTCTGCATTTGTACCCCAATTAAAATTATTGTATTCCTGTCGTGAAGAGGCTGTAAAATTAAATGGTTGGTAATAATGAAATGATGCTATAAGATTATCGTCATGATTTAAAACCTCTTCACTTATGGATGTCGGTGCTTGGTATGATGTAGAAGTTCCGCCAGTTATTACAATTTTTCTTGTTAAATTATTGCCTCCAGTAGATCTAATACCATCGATAATCATTAGATTAATGTAATCCATCTCCACATCGCTGACCTCAAAATAAGGTTCATTCACAACCTCAAAAATTAAAAGTTCCGGATGATTAATAAATCTGTTAGCAATTTGAATCCAAATTGACTTGAATTTCATTAAATCAGCGTAACGCCTTGCAGAAGTTGGATTAGTAAAATTTGAACGGGAGCTATTGAATGTTTCTAAAAATTCAGATTTCAAATCAGCACCATGAAAATCCAAAACAGTATACAAGCCTTGATTCAATGACCAATCAATCACGGTTTCTACTCGATCTAAATAATTAGAACTAACAATAAAATCTGCAACTGAACCATCATATTGATTTGAAGTATTTGCTAGTGAAGACCATACTGATGTATTTCCAGTTGTTCTTGAACCGTAAAAATCTACAGGTATTCTTACATTAGAAAATCCAGCTTCAGAAACATCAATAAAATATTGTTCATACACTGTTGGCGCCCAATTTCCCTCTACCGGCGCACTTAAAGTGTTGCCTAAATTAACACCTCGCCCCATAGCTTCAACAATCTCCCAATTTGTAGACTGAGAAGTTAAGACAAGTGTGCCTAAAAAATATACTATAAAGTAGTTTTTGATAGAAAACATTAAAATAAAAAGGGGCTGTATTGGCCCCTTTTATAAATTTAAAAGGTTACTTTTTAAATGACATTTTCTCAAACTCAGTAATCTTATCAACTTGATCTTTTGTAAAGACAGTCATTAACTTTTTTCGTGTCTCTTTGAAAGCAGATCTGTAAATCTGCCTTTTCTCATCGTCAGTGAGATCTTTCCCTCGTATTTTTGAAGCATTTGTTGCATATTTGTTATACAATGTTTCTTTCAAAAAAACAACATCAGCATCAGAAATATCCATATTTGATGTTATTAAGGATACTGCATTTGCAGCTCGTTTTTCAGCAAATTTGTTTTCTTGAGCCTCTGCAAAAAGTGTGAATAGTAAAATTGTACAAAATGTAATAATTTTTTTCATTTGTTTAGTTTTTATTGTTAAAGAATTATTTGATAATAAATTTACGTTTCTTTTGAGATCCGTCCACAAAATAAGCTTTCAAAATATACAAGCCAGGAGACAAATTTGAAACATTAATGCTCGATATGTTTTTTTGTTTATTATAAATATTTTGTCCAAGCATATCACTTATAGAAACAGAACTAATTGAGTGAGAACTTTTTAAATAAATCACATCTCGTGTAGGATTAGGATAAATTTGAAAATTATCTAAAATATCAATATCAGATATTGAAAGTGGGTTTTCGGTAGAAAATAAAATTCTGTCAATGATTGCCACTCCTGATGATGTGATTGGAGATTCTCCTTCAACTGAGCTAGGTTCAATTATTTGGAAAGCAAAATTATTAATCACACCACTCCAATTTTCCAGCGCAGATAAATCAAAATTTACTTCTTGTGTGGAATCTGTGTTGGCTGCAATGTCTGCAGAAACAAATTGATTGCCTCCTAGGGGTGATACAAATGTCATTCTTGATTTCGTTGAATTATTTTCTGATAAATAAACTGTTACATATTTATACAAATCAGCATCAACCGAATACGCACCACTTTGAGTTAATTTTGGGTAGGGACTTGTTTCTGAAATATTAAGAATTAACTGCCCAGAAGACTGAGAAACAGAAACACCATTTTGACCAATAAATCCTTCTGAGTCGTTATCAAATGTATAATCTATTCTTGGCTCGGAAGGAATATTTTCTAGAAATTCAATCTTGTGGATTGTTAATGATCCTGATGAATTTAAAAACCCATTAGCAGGAGAAGCAGTAACCAATTGGATTTGAATGTGATCCATGTCAAGATCAGTCTCAGTTTCGGATGAGTGATTGTAATTAACCCAATCAACGTTCGTCAGATCAAAATAATAAACAGTCTGTGGATCAGTTGATGATGGAATATCAAAGCTAGTATATCTAGTATCACTACCGGCTTGATTTGATGGGTCAGAACCATTAAGACCCTTGAAATGAAGAACTCTTAGCCTAGTTACTGTACCAGAAGTATTGTGTAAGCTGATTGCAAAAATCTTTAAATTATCAGCATCAACATTTGCATTGTCATGTTTGATTTTTGGCTTACGACCATTGGTCCAACTTGTTTCTCCAGGGCCGTCCCAGCTAATTTCTAAACCTTCAGGTGTTATGCTTAGATTGGCATCTGTTATGCCACCGCCTCCTGAAACCCAACCTCCCATACTTTGATCATTTTGAAAATCATAGATTGTTTGAGCGGGGAGAGATAAAGTCATTAAAATTGTAAAAAAAGTGTAAATTTTTCTCATATTCTTTTATTTAACATTGAATTTTTATAAATAACCCAATAAAGATAGCGAAAAAATAAAAACTCATAAATTATCGTGTGTTTAAATTTTCTTCATTATAAATTCTCTCCACAACCATATCAGTCATTTTGCGCATTTCATCAATAGACATATCGTCTTTGTACTTAACTTGAAGTTTTTTTAACTTCTTTTTTAATTTCTTGATTATCCTTTCATAACTCAATTTACCATACAAATTATTCATTTCGTTAGGGTCATTTTCCAAGTCATAAAGTTCCCACTCGTCCATATTATAATAAAAATGAATCAGCTTATAACGATGGGTTCGTATTCCATAATGGGGTTGTACCTTATGCCACTTTGGGTATTCATAATAATGGTAATAAACAGCATCTCTGCTCCTCTTTGAATTAGATTTAAGTAGTGGTAAAAAACTTTGGCCCTGCATTTCAATCGGAATATCAATACTTGCTAAATCTAACAGGGTTGGGGCAAAATCAATATTCAAGATTAAATTTGAGTTCAAAGATTTTGGCTTTATCAGTTTCGGATAGCTAATTAAAAAAGGCATTCTAAATGACTCCTCATACATCCAACGCTTATCAAACCATCCGTGTTCACCTAAATAAAATCCCTGGTCAGAAGTATAAACAACTATTGTATTGTCAGACATGTCATTTTCATCTAGGTAATCGAGCATCTGACCCACTGCTTTATCTACACCAGCGACACATCGTAAATAGTCTTTAATATAACGCTGATATTTCCAGTTTTTTAAATCATCGCCTTGAAGTGTGTCATTGGGGGTCCAAAACTGACCTTGGTTTCCAAATGCGTAATATTCGTTTAATTCATATTTGCTTAAGCCATCGGGTGGATCGATTTTTAAATCTCTACGGTTCATATGATTTTCAATTTCCATCCATTGCTCCTTAGCTGCTCTTCTTCCAGAATAATTGTCGTTAAAGTTTTTGGGATGCGGTAAATCCCCTGTGGTAAACAAAGAATTGAATTCTGCATCAGGTTGCCATGGACGATGTGGAGCCTTAAACTGATACATTAGCATAAATGGTTTCTTTTTGTCTCTTTTATTTTCCAGCCAGTTAATAGCATCATGAGCAACTTGAGCTGTTGAATGCCTTTGGCGTTCAACAATTGTATCTTTTCCGTTAACCAAGAAAACAGGGTTAAAATAAGTACCTTGCCCGCCCCAATTAATCATTACTTTGGAATAATCAAAACCAGTTGGTGTAGTACCTAAATGCCATTTACCAATGACAGCTGTCTCATAACCTGATGCTTGAAAAAGCTTGGGAAAAGTCATTTGAGTACCATCAAAATCACCTCCTTTTTCATTTTTAAAGAATCCATTCACATGGCTATATTTTCCAGTTAGGATTGAGGCTCTACTTGGTCCGCAAATAGAATTGGTGTTGAATGTACGAGTCATAAGCATTCCATTTTCCGCAATCCTATCGATATTAGGGGTAGGAGCTATTTTTGCCAACCATTCCTTGTAGGCACTCACAGCACTAACGGCATGGTCATCTGACATAATAAATACTATATTAGGGCGGTCTGATACTTTTTTTTCTACCTGAGATTGTACCCAAGGCTGAGCTATAAAAAGCAGCAATAACAATTTAAAATTAATTTTTCTCATACTGATTCTAATTAAATGTTTTTTTAAATAATTTTAATTCTTGACTCAAACTCGCAATAATTTTTTGGTAGCGCTTATGAATAGCTAAATTAGAGGTTTCGTCAGGATCAAGATTGTGATCATATAACATACGCTGAATTCGATTTGATTTCAAAGTCCATTGAGTATAAAAATAATTATTTTTAATATACGTTTCCCCATTTTGCCAGCGTGCAAGCGCATTAGTCTTATATATTTTATCTGGATTTTTTATACTTGATGTTAATGAAATTCCATGTAAATGTTTTGGTTTTCGGCCCATTGTAAGGTCACACAGGGTTGGATATAAATCTACCAACTCAGCTATGGAATTTGTTTTTTTATTACTAGGTAAACCAGGAGCACTAATAATCAATGGCACTTGTAATGCAACTTCAAAGTTACTATGCTTGGCCCACAGGCCATGATCAGATAAGCTCCAGCCATGGTCTCCAACCAAAATAATAATTGTATTTTGACGAAACTCTAATTTATCTAAAGCATTTATAAGTTTACCTATCTGTGCATCAACATAACTGACACTAGCATAGTATCCATGTATAAGTGTCTTTGCTAAATCTTCGGGTACAGCACCCTCTTTAGGAATATCTTTATAGGCGCGTAGCTCTCCCCATTTATGGTTAGCAATTTTCGGGGCAGTTGATGGAAATGAAGCGTTTTTTGGTAAGGCAATTTTTGACCCATCATAAAGATCCCAATATTTTTTTGGAGCGGTGAAAGGCAAATGAGGCTTAACAAACCCTACTGCTAAGAAAAAGGGTTGTTTTGTTTTTTTAAGTTTTTTTAAATCTTCAATGGATTTTTGAGCGGTTTGGGCATCAAAATACACTGAGTCATTAACAACTAATTTTTCATATGCTGACGCAGGTTTTTTATTTGCATCTAGTTCCCTGTTTTTTGGATCTTGATAATTTCTCCAACTAATATCCTTTGGATACCATTCTTCATTCCAGGAAGTTATGTCATTCTTCAAATGAGTAATTTTATTATTACTAATAGTTATATAACCCCTTTCATTAAAATAATCCACCATGTGCTTTATATTGGGACCTGCCTCATTGATACTAGAATAATATCGCAAAAATCTACTTTTTGTGGGTCTAATTCCAGTTAGCATACTAGCTCTTGATGCACCACAAACAGGAACATTGCAATAGGCACGATTAAAAGTTATTCCTTGAGCTGCCAAGGCATCAATATTAGGACTTTTTATAAAATCTTTACCATAGAGGTTTAGTTCAGGCCGCAAATCATCCACGATTATAAATAAAACATTTGGCAATGGCTGACTCTGCTGTGCAAATGATTGAACAACAGTGACTAAAGCGATAAAATATTTAAGTAATCTAATCATTGACATCCATGCGATTTTTTACTGTAAGTTTCGTTGATTTTAAATCTCTATCATCAGAAGAACTGCCAACCATAATTGTAAAATCGCCTGGCTCAACACAATATTTCATATTAATATCATAGAAAGCTAGTGTTGATTTATCAATATCAAAGAAAACTTCCTTTGTTTCACCTTTTTTCAAAAAAATACGTTTATAACCTTTCAACTCTTTTACAGGCCGCGTAACACTGCTAACTTGATCTCTTATATACATTTGTACAACTTCATCGCCATCATAATTGCCTGTATTAGTGACCGAAACTGTAACCGAAACAATTTCATTTGAATTTATCATTGTTGAAGATAATTTTGGTTTGGAATACTCAAAATTTGTGAAACTTAAACCAAATCCAAAAGGATAAAGTGGTTCAATCTTTTCAAAGGCATATTTATGAAAATATGCTGATGGTTTGTGATTATAAATCATTCTCAATTGTCCTACATCTCTGGCTATAGTGAGCGGGAGTTTACCACTAGGATTAACTTGGCCAAAAATAATTTCTGCGACTGCTTGTCCTCCTAGTGAACCAGGTCCCCAGGCTTCTACAATTGATGGGATGTGATCGTGTAACCAAGGCTCAGAAATTGGTCTATGGTTGACAAGAACTATAATAATTGGCGTTCCAGTAGCTTCGATAGCCTTCACTAGGTCTAATTGTTTACCTGCTAAATCCAAGGCCGCACGCCCCATGTTTTCACCCGCAGTTTTATCTTTCCAGCGATAACGCATGGCATTATCTCCTACCACCAATACAACATAGTCAACATCCTTAGCTTTATTAGCTGCTGCGGCAATGGTATTATCTTTTATTTTTCGAATGTTTTCACCCGAATCAAAAAATTCTAAATCATATCCACACTTACTACCAACTGTCTTGAGTCCCTCAAAAATTGTAATCACCTTTTCATCAGGCTGTGGAGAATGCCAGTCACCCAAAATAGTTTGGTTGTTGGCATTTGGACCAGTAACTAAAATTCGTTTATTGGATATTGTTTTTTCTAAAGGTAAAAGCCCTTCATTTTTTAATAATACTATACCCTTTCGAGCAGTTTCAAGAGCGACTTGCTGATGCTCTGGTGTAAAAACCTTATCAGGGATTGATTTAATATCAACGGTTCTATTTTCAAATAAACCAAGTTTAAATTTAGCAGTCAATATTTTTTCACAGGCTTCATTTACCCTCTGTATCGGTAATTTTCCTTCTTCTACTAGCGCAACTACAGCCTCTGGAAATTTTGGACCGTGCATATGCATATCCATCCCAGCGCTTACTGCTAAATAAGAAGCTTCCTTGAGGCTATTGGCCACATGATGTAGTGTCTCAATTCGTTCAATATCCATCCAATCACTAACAAAGAATCCTTGAAAACCCCATTTATTTCTAAACAAATCAGTCATTAGCGAAGAATCCATGTGACAAGGTACCCCATTCAATTCATTATGTGCAGCCATTATAGAATATACACCTTCGTCTATAGCCTTTTTGTAAGGCTTTAAATGAACCTCTTTCAAAGTTCTGATTGATACATCCATTGGGGAAGCATTTAGCCCATTGATAGGTTCACCACCTGCTATCATGTGTTTAGCACAGGCTATAACCTTTTGGTTTCCAGTGAAATCATTTTGTTGAAGCCCTCTTATCATCGCAGCTCCTAAATTTCCAACCAAAAAGTGATCCTCACCGAAGGTCTCTCCCACCCGACCCCAACGCGGATCCCTTAAAACATCAATATTAGGAGTAAAGGTCCATTGAGATCCAGTTGCTCGCATTTCACGTGCTGTTTGAATGCCAATTGTTTCTAAATATGAGTCTGACCATGTTGATGCAAGTGTAATTGGAGAAGGATATACCGTAGTTCCTGAAACTAAAGCATTTCCATGGATTGCATCAATTCCTATGAGCAATGGAATTTTCAATCTAGATTCAGCAGCAAGATTTTGAAGCAAATTTGACTCCCTGTCTGTAACAACATGTAAAAAAGATCCTATCTCGCCTCTTCTTGTCATCTCAGCAACGTCCTCGCTAAATAAACCCTTGTAAAATCCTTGTGCATCATTTGAATGTAATTCCTCCTCAGTTAGGTCTTTTTCGGCTTTCCTCATGTGATCTAATCCAACAAATTGATTCATTTGATATACCTTTTCCTCAAGGCTCATCCTATTCATCAAATCTTTAACTCTATCCTCAACAGATTGATTGGGATCCAAATAAATAATAGTTTCTTGCTGACCATTTACCATGTAGATGGGAATGATAATTAAAAAAAGAAATTTAAATTTTATTGTATTCATTGTTATTTTTTTCTAGTTATCGCCTTCTTTATAATATTATAAGCCGGTGTGGGATTTAAATTTCTATCATATATAGACTGAAAATAGATTGAAGGTTTTTTTAGCCTTTCTCCCATATCCCAGAGATTTAAAGTTACAGTACCTGAATTTATTTTTGATTGCAGAACATTAACGATTTTTTGGTAAAGCTCTGCCTGAATTTGTAATTCCTTTTTCAAATTTGACATATCACTAACCCTATAATCGAGTTCAGTCACGTGAAAATCTAAATTGTTTGCATGTGCCCAATCAATTAGATTGGACAACTCAATTAAAGCTTTTTCAGATTTCTCAATAAAATCATTTGTAGAGCGACTGAGATTTAGATGTCCTTGCCATCCAATACCATCAACTCTCAATCCTCTTGATCTTAGATAGGTTATAGTGTTTTTTATTTTTTTCCACATTGCTGGTTGCATACCCCCATTTTGATTATAAACTAACTTCACGTTAGGAGCATGCTGAGTAGCAATTTTAAAGGCTTTTACAATATAATTTGGATAACCGTTTTCGTCAAACCCCATCTTTAACCATGGGTTCTCCCATAAATTAGTCCCTTTTTTAGGTCCAAACCAATTTCCATTAGGGAGGACAGTTTCATTAACCACGTCCATGTATTTGATATTTTTTTCTTCATTATAACGTTTGGATGACTGAATCATAAAATCAGTCATTACTTTTTCAAGCTCATTTGCGGTTCTATAATCTTCTTTAGCCCACTTAGATGCTTGAGGACTAACTGGTCCATGGATTCTTAGAGTCAAATTATTTTCATTTGCAAACTTTATAAATTTATTAATTCGGTCCCACTGCCACAAACCTGGAGATGGATGAACTCTAGATTGTTTTGCAGAGTTGGCAGGAGTCAAAAAATCAAAATCTTTGAGAAAAAGAGATTCCTTTCGTGAACCAAGTTCATGGTAATTTAAAGTAGCTCCAACTTTAAATTCATTTTTTGGTCTTAAAATCTCTTTAAATGGAATATCACTCTGTTTATTAAAAAAATTGGCAGCTAATTTTTGAAATCTTAAAACTATTTTTGTTGTATTTTCATCACTAGAAATATTCCTTGTTTCATTAGGATCAGTTAAATAATCATATAATTCTTCCGCATAAATATCACTTTCAAATATTGGATCTGTACTTTTTTTATCTTGGATCCATACAGTGTATCTGTAGCGATCAGTTCTAAAGCTGTATCCTGTTTTGTTAGAATTAGTATATTGACTTACTGCAAAAGGTTTTACAGAAATTTGATTGCCTCGAACCATTGACATCAAACTTACCCCATCTAAATTTTCTGGAATTTGAAGGCCGGCGGCATCGCAAAGAGTAGGAAATAAATCGATAAACTCAGTGGGTGAAGTGATAGTTATTTTCTTTTCAACTCTGGGATCAAATATAATTAATGGAGCTCTCGTAGCTTGTTCAAAATTTGAGTGCTTATTCCACAAACCATGATCTCCTAAATGCCAACCGTGATCTCCCCAAACCACAACGATAGTATTATCGCTCAGACCCGTAGATTTTAATTTGTCTATTATTTTACCTATTTGGGCATCAACAAAACTGGTACTTGCATAATATCCATGAATTAAGTCCTTTTGAAAATTTTCAGTTAAAACAACCTTATTATTAGTTGATGTTTCATATGAAATATCATGGGTGATATAAGATCTCAATTCACCTGAACTGTGATATGCAATACTCGGACCATTCTTAGAATTTTCTTGAAAAGAAGCTATATCAAAATCAGATGAATTATATAAATCCCAATAATCTTTAGGCATCGCAAATGGCAAATGAGGTCTTTTAAAACCAACAGCTAAAAAAAATGGTTTTTTTGTAGCTTTTTCTTTAAAATCTTCTAAATATTTTATCGCTTGAACAGCCAAAGCTCCATCAACGTAAGCTTCATCAGGTGCTTCGCTTATTGAAATTGGTGGTTTGTATCTTTCTCTTACATAGGCACCTAAATTATTAACCCCTTTCGTTTTTGCCTCAAGTCTTAATTTTTTAATTTTTTCTTTTACTTCTAAATTTTGATAAAATCCGAGTGCAGGTGCACCAAAATTATCAGGATAATCTAGCTTATGTTCAGGGACAAAGGGTTCTGACCAAGACGGTTCGTCTCTAAGCTTGTCAACGCACCTTGGATCAAAAATTTTTCCGATTCCAACAGTATAATATCCTTGATCTTTAAAATATTGTGGAATGGTAACAATATTTGGAACCATCTCTCTCATTTTAGTTTTCAAATCTCTAACTAGTGTGTAGTCAGGACGCTTTCCAGTTAATAAACTAGCTCTGGAGGGGCCACAAATTGCTTGTTGAGAATGATTATTTAAAAATACTGCTCCATTTTCAGAGATCTTATCTAATTGTGGGGTTTGAGCAAGAGGATCACCAAATGAACCAATAGTTGGTTTTAAATCATCAACAGAAATAAATAAAATATTGGGGTAATGGCTGTTTTGAGAATGTACTGAAAACGACAACAACGAAAGAGAAAGATATTTAAGAAAATTTCCAACCATTAATTTAATTTTTAAAATTGTTAGTAGTCAGCCTGTATTTTTAAATAATCATTGACATTACAATTATAAAGACTTGAAAACAACTTCATGGCGAATCGGCGAAAACTTGACTTTGCACTTTCAAAAGAATCTCTTCCATACATGTTGTAATTATAGTTACAACCATTAGAATTATATTTAGACTCGCCTCTAATTGCATATTTTTCACCTTTTTCAAGCATAATTAATTTAACAGTGTCAACTGAACGGGATCTTATTGTATATGTTATTGAAATTTCAGCAATCTCATTTCTGTCAAGATCAGTTAGTCTAACACCATCAAGTTCAATACCTAAGCCTTTTTCAAAATCCTTAATCTCTCGGACTAATACGGGTTTATTACCATAAATAATATCATCTGAATAGTGATAAGCTCTTAAATCACAATAATGATATCCATCTCCACATCCTTTTCTGGCAGTTATAATTAGAGTATTTTTTCCTAAATCATCCTTCCATGTGTATATATCTATAATATCGCTGTAGCTCATTGCTAAGGGAATTGATTTGAAGCTTGGTTTATCGTATTCAATTTGTTGGGCCTCAAATTCAAATACACAATCGAGATCATCAGCTTGCTTACCAGTTTTCTTTTCATATTTCTTCCAAAGATCTAGACATTCACCAGGCCCATTAGTATATAAGCATTCACAGAGCTGGTTCTCGTAATATTTTTCCATTACTTGACTGGTTCTTTTGTCTTTATTCCTTTTTGTCTTTTCATCACAACTAGAAAACAATGATGCGCAAAATAAAATAATTAATATTTTTTTCATAAAAAAAAGATTTTGATTTGTCTAAAAAACTAAAAATGATGTTTTCTAAAACTAATTTTTTCTAAAGTTAATATATAAAATTTGAATTAAAATATATAACATGTAATTAATAAATTAGTGTTATTAAATTTGTAAATTGTATAATTATTTTTTTTAGTATATGTCATTTATTCAAAAGATTATCATTAGAAATAAATTTTTAATTGCATTAATTATAATTTCGTGCAATGAAAACACTAAAATAAATACCTCAACTTCTAAAGAAAAGGTTGATGGAATGGTATGGATAAAAGGAGGTACATTTGGAATGGGAGCTAATGAAAATGATACTTATGCTGAGCCACATGAAAAACCAAAACATGCTGTAAAAGTTGATGGATTTTACATGGACGAAACTGAGGTTACTAATGAAGAATTTGAAGAATTTGTAAATGCAACCGGATACATTACAACAGCTGAAAAATATGTTGATTGGGAAACATTAAAAAAAGAACTACCCGCTAACACTCCAAAATTTCATGATTCATTGCTCGATTGCGGATCTTTCGTTTTCATGACAAAAAAATCTCAAAATTCGTGGTGGGATTTTAAAAATGGGGCAAACTGGAAAAATCCTCAGGGTAAAGGCAGTAGTATTGTAGGAAAAGAAAAACATCCAGTTGTTCATATTTCATATAAAGATGCTTTAGCTTATTGCGAATGGACAGGCAAAAGATTACCTACAGAAGCTGAATGGGAATATGCCGCGAGAGGCGGGAAAAAAAATAAAATTTATTTTTGGGGTAATTTAGCTAATAATCTTTCGCTCAATATAAACATATGGACTGGTAATTTTCCTTCAAAAAACAGCAAAGAGGACGGATTTGAAAAAAGTGCGCCTGTTAAATCATTTCCGCCCAATGAGTTTGGCTTGTATGA
This sequence comes from Flavobacteriaceae bacterium, assembly GCA_002721175.1. GTDB lineage: Bacteria > Bacteroidota > Bacteroidia > Flavobacteriales > Flavobacteriaceae > UBA3537. The sequence continues at coordinate 143,729 of PBJR01000008.1, forward strand.
GATCTCGGGAAATGTTTGGGAATGGACAAGTGATTGGTACAATGTTATGTATTATGCAGAATGCCTGAAAACTGGATTAATAAATAATCCAAGGGGTGCTCAGAAAGCATATGACCCAAATAGTCGGCATGGTCTATCTGCACATGCCAACGTGAAAGTAATTAGAGGTGGATCTTTTCTATGTCATAATTCGTATTGCGCTAATTATCGGGTTTCGTCTAGACACCCACAAGGAATTGAGGACACAGCTGAACACATTGGATTTAGAACTGTGTTAGATGAAAAAAAATGAATATTTTTGCTATAAATAAAACCCTAGGTATTTTGACAATTCGTTATTGTTCTGCTTTACTACTAATTTGTGTATTTTTCTCATCAGCACAAACTATCAGAATTAACGAGGTAGTTTCTTCAAATTCAGTTTATTTAGATGAAGACGGTGATACCCCCGACTGGTTTGAACTCCATAATTATGGAACCCAAAATGTATCACTAGAAAATTGGAACATAACTGACGATTCAAACGTATTAGATAAATGGTCTTTTCCATCAGTAATACTTCAGCCAAATGAATACCTTTTAATTTGGGCTTCTGGAAAAGACAGAACTATCAATACTTTTTCTAGAACCTTAATTAACCAAGGCGATGTTTTTAAATATAACATTCCAAACAATGAGCCTGATATAAATTGGAAAAATTTAAATTTTGATTCATCGTTATGGTCTAATGGCTCTTCAGGATTTGGATATGGAGATGAAGATGATAACACCAGTATTCCTTACGGGACGCTTTCTGTTTATCTTAGAAAAATATTTAATATTAATGACCTTGAAAATTTAATTTCTATCATATTAGATATAGACTATGACGATGCTTTTGTAGCTTACATTAATGGAATTGAAATTTGTAGAGCAAATATAAATGGAGTACCACCCCCATTTAATTCAAATGACATTAATACTGATCACGAAGCACAAATGTATTCAGGAGGACTTCCTGATAGATTTAATTTAACAGATTTCAGCTCCTATCTCCTAGAAGGTGAAAATGTTTTAGCAATACAAGCACATAATATAAGTTCTGGCTCTTCTGACTTCACAATAATACCATTCTTATCAGCAATTTACTCATCACCAAATACCTCTGGTATTGATCCGCCTGAAATATTGAATTTAAGCGATGACAACCCATACCATACAAATTTTAAGATCTCTTCATCGTCAGAGACATTAACTTTATCTAACGATTCTGGGATAATAGTAGACGAAGTTTTGGTTGAGGGACTGCCTGCTAATACATCTATAGGAGTATCTACTTATTCTGGTAATATTGTGACGTACACTGAGACAACTCCAGGATATGAAAACTCAGATGAAGAGTTTTTAGGAAGTATACAACAAGAAGTTGTTTTTTCAGAAAATGGAGGATTCAAAGATGGTGAATTTATTCTGACATTATCTGGAAACACCAATTCACAAATAATCAGATATACAGAGGACGGAACTTCCCCCACACCTAATTCAGAAGCATATAGCGACCCATTTCAGGTTTCCGAAAACTCAAGTATAAGAGCTAGAATTTTTCAAGAGAATTACTTACCCTCTAGTGTTTTTACAGAATCATATGTTTTTGGTAATAATCATGATATTGACGCAATTATGTTAACTGTTGATCCAGTTGATTTTTTTGATGACGAAGATGGTATTTATGTGTTTGGCCCTGAGGGAACATACGACCAAGGGCAGCCCCACTTTGGTGCTAATTTTTGGGAAGATTGGGAACGCCCTGTTCACCTATCATTTCATGAAACGAATAGCGAATTAGTCTCAAGTTTTAACGGTGGTGTAAAAATTTTTGGTGGTTGGAGTAGAGGTCAGAATGGGCAAAGATCTTTATCATTTTTTGCTAGAGGTCAATACGGAGATTCAAAATTTGAGCACCCATATTTTGATAATCTTGACTATGATGACTTTCAAGCTCTTGTGTTAAGGAGCTCTGGACAAGATTGGCTTAGATCAAATATAAAAGATATTACCTTGACAAGTCTGATGCGTGGATCAGGTCTGGATTTTCAGGAACATAATCCTGTTGCAACTTACATCAATGGGGAGTACTGGGGAATGTATAACATGCGTGAAAAAGTAAATGAACACATGTTAGCATCAAAGCATAACATCGATGCAGATAGAATCACGTTACTTTTTGGTAATGCAGAAATTATTGAGGGTGATAATGACGAATACAACGAATTGATCGATTATATCCAAAATACTGACCTAACAGACGAATTAAACTTTGATTATGTTAGACAAAGAGTTGATTTAAAGCAATATGCGCTTTATCAGGCAACAAATATTTTTATAAATAATACTGATTGGCCAGGAAATAATATAAAATTTTGGAAACATCCAGACACTAAATGGAGGTGGATAATGTACGATACTGACTTTGGTTTTGGACCATGGTGGAATTGGGGGAATTTTTCAGAAAATACTCTAAATTTTGCATTAAATCCAAACGGTCCTGGTTGGCCTAATCCTCCATGGTCAACTCTTTTATTCAGAAAATTAATTACAAATTTGAGTTTTAGAAATCAGTTCATAAACCGATATGCTGATGAATTAAATACTCGTTTTTTGAGCGACAATGTTTCACAACACATTAACCAAATATTTCAATCTGTTCAACCTGAAATAGTTGATCACTTCAACCGATGGAAAGATGATCCTTCAGTTTGGTATGAAATTTCAGATATAAGTGGCCATAATGGCTTTTACATATGGGCAATGACTAATTTTGCTAATCAAAGGCCCTCAATAGCCAAAGAGCATATCAAAGAAGAATTTAATCTTCCCAATTTTCATCCACTTACTATAACCAACCAAGATATTGCAGCAGGGTTCGTTGAAGTGAATGAAAATTTAAACATTCAGGAGTTCTCTTGGACAGGTGATTATTTTGAAACTGTTCCTGTAAAACTTACTGCAACAGCGGAAATTGGCTACGAATTTTCTCATTGGAGTGGAGATTTATTTTCAACTAACCCTACGATAGAAATTTTATTAGATGGAGCTTTCGAAGTTATTCCAAATTTTACATCTTTACCACCAAGTATTGTCATTAACGAAATAAATTATCGATCAAGCGGTTCTTTTAATGTAGATGATTGGATAGAATTATATAACCCAAAAAACAATAGCATTGATTTATCAAATTGGAAAATTAAAGATAATGACGACTCACATGTTTTTGTTTTTCCAGAAGGAACTCAAATAAATGGCAACGGATTTCTAATAATTGTGAAGGACCAAGCTGATTTTATTAATTTTTTCCCTGAAATACCTTTTATTGGAGATTTAGATTTTGGTTTTGGTAGCTCAGACGCTGTAAGGTTATTTAATTCCGATAACACACTAATCGATGAAGTTTACTATGAATCCGAAGAACCCTGGCCTACTTGTGCAGATGAAACAGGTAATACTATCGAATTAATAGATCCTGACTTAGATAATACTGTTGCTGAAAACTGGGATTGTATTAACCAAAATGGAAGTCCAAATGCTGTAAATTCTAGCGAATTGAGCGCAATAGAAATGGATAATGAAAAAATAATCAATATGTATCCAAATCCAGTATTTGATATATTAAATATTTCGGGAACAGAAAGTTCTTATGATGTTGAGATATACACAGTTTTGGGACAAAAAGTCATAGAAAAGTCAAACACAAATGCAATAGACCTTAGCTTATTGAAGCAAGGTATTTATTTAGTAAAAATAACCAACGAAAAATATGTGATTACTGAGCGAATTATTAAGAATTAAATTGATTAATTTTCCTCTTTTCTTGATCTATAAAAATGATGATTGTAAAATTTATCGAGAAATTATTTAAATCCTACATTCCAAGCTCATTTTCAATTGCAGTAGTTCTAACATTAATCAGCTTCATTGGAGCGTTTTGTCTAACTAATGAAAGTGGTGAATCCAAATACTTAATTCAAATTTTATCATATTGGGAAAAGGGAGTTTGGGACAGCTCACTTTTAGTATTTGCTTACCAAATGATTTTAATTTTAATCCTCGGGCACATTATAGTTTTGAGCCCGACGATAGAAAATTTAATTTCAAGTCTAACAAAAAAAATTAAGACCTCCTCGCAAGCACTTGCCATTCTTTCTGTTGCAACAATGCTTTTAGCATTTTTTAATTGGGGAATGGGTCTAATTTTTGGTGCAATTTTTGCCCGAAAAATAGGGGAGCATTGCGAAAAAAATAAAATTAAAATAAATTATGCACTTGTTGGTGCTGCTGGTTACATTGGTTTAATGGTTTGGCATGGAGGAATCAGTGGATCTGCTCCTATAAAAGCTGCAGAGAATAAACATGTTAAAGATTTATTTAAGGGGGTTGACAATGATAAATTTATAGAACTATTGCCAGAAAATATCAGCTTCAGCGATACTATACTAAGTAACAGTAATTTAATAACCTTTGGCATAACGCTGGTTATAGTGCCAATAGTCTTTTGGTTACTTAATAAATATTTAAGTCCAACAAAGCCAAAATTTAATAATATTTCAATAAATGAGGTCAAGGCAAATAATGAAAATGAAATTGTAAAAGTTGATAGTTCAAAAACAGTTGGAATAATCTTTGGGATATTTGTAATAATATCCTTTTTTGTAAGCTATGGACATGATATAAAATCCCTAAGAATAACTCCAAATGCTTTGAATTTATTTATGTTTGGTTTAGCTATTATATTACACAAGAATTTTGTTTCATTCTTATCTGCATTAAAAACTGCTATTGGTGGAGCAAGCGGAATTTTAATTCAATTTCCATTGTATTTTGGTATAATGGGTATCATGAAATACAGCGGCCTGATAAATGTCTTGTCAGATTTTTTTATTTCAATATCTTCACAAACAACTCTTCCAATCTTTACTTTTTTTAGTGCAGCAATTGTAAATATTTTTGTGCCCAGTGGAGGTGGTCAATGGGTTATACAAGGTCCAATTATTATTGAAGCCGCAATGAATTTAGGGGTGCCTATTGAAAAAGTAATTATGTCATTGGCTTATGGAGATCAGTTAACCAACATGTTGCAACCCTTTTGGGCTTTACCTTTGTTGGCTATAACAGGACTCAAGGCAAATGAAATATTACCTTTTACATTGATAGTAATGTGCGTTGGTGGATTTATTTTTGTTGGGAGTATAATTTTTATAATGTGATCTACACTAATGAAAAATTTAATTAGCGCTATGCCAGCTTGTAAGTTTTAAAATTTTATGAAAAACTTCGTTATTGTGATATATTCCATTAAATTCCTGAGATCCAGGACCAAAAGCAAATATTGGTATTAAAGTTGCAGAATGTCCCTTTGCAGAAAATGTAGGTTCAATTTCTTTGTAATCCTCATAAATTTCGCCTTGACTGTTCACGCGTTTTTTACCTGAAAGAGTAAAACCTCCTGTTTCATGATCAGCAGTCACAATGACTAAAGTTTCTCCATCAAGTTCAGCAAAATCAAGTACCGAACCAATTGTGTTATCAAAGTCAATCATTTCAGAGACTAAGTAATCAGAATCATTGTCATGACCTGCCCAGTCAACCTGTGCACCTTCTGACATTATAAAAAAAGGGTTATCACCTTTGTGCAAAAAATTTATTCCAAGTATTGTAGCTTTCTCTAAAAAACTCCCTCTGCCATGAGTCAATTTAGGCATTCCGTCAGGCGCTAAAATATATGCTTGTTTATCATTTTTTTTTATCGTTTTAAACTCATCGAGGGCATTGGTATTAATACAGAAACCATTAGAAATAAGCTTATCAATAACATTTAAATTATCACTTCTGTTTACAAAAAAGTTTAATCCACCCCCTGCAAAAAAATCAACCTCAGAATCTGCTAGTTGCATTGCTATTTCCTCCTCCAGGTATCTACTTGAAACATGTGCGAAAAATGATGCTGGTGTTGCATGAGTAATTGATGAAGTGGTAACAATTCCACAATTAACTCCGCTCTGAGAAGCAATTTCAACCAAATTTTCAAGGTCAACTTTTTCGTCTGAGACACCGATAGCAGTATTATAAGTTTTATGACCTGTTGCAAAAGCTGTTCCACTGGCCGCAGAATCTGTAATAAGCTGATCGGATGAATTCACATGAATTAATCCAATATTTTTAAATCTAGAGTAATTGACAGGATTATTTTTATAAAAATATGCTGAAGAAATTTGGGATAAACCTGCACCATCGCAAATTAATAAAACTACGTTTTTAGGAGCTATAGGTTTTATAATTCGAGGGGATTGTCTAAAGCAACCAAAAAGAGGAAAAATCAGAAGGCAAATCAAAAAAAAACGTTTACAAAAAAAATAATCGGAAAAAATTTTCATAGAATAAATTTACAAATACGAAAGTAAAATAAAGTAACAAATTTTAAAAAAATTAAACTATCGGCGTCTCATTCGGTTGTCTCTAAACTCAGCCATTTTTTTCTGAATTAAATTCTGATATTCAATCTTATTTATTTGTGTTCCCTTGTTTGGAGCTTTAATTTCAAGTTTATCAATAGGATTTAAAACAATTTTGGTACAAAGCATAGTAGTTTGACCGGCACTTACCTCAAGAATCAAACCAGGTAAACCCCAGTATTCGGATGGGCCGTGCCTGACGGGAATTTCTGGTGAATACCAAGCTTCAACAGATGTAATATCTATTTCTTGAATATCTTTTTTTTCTTCATCTAAATCTTGATTACTTGAACGCATTCTACTCCAGGAAAATGAATACCACAATAGATCATCAGTAGGAATGAACGTCTTGGCTTTGTAACAGGTGTAATTGCCAATTTGTTTAGTTTCACTAAGAAGTGTCCAATTAATGGTTTGTAATTTATCCTTTACTAAAAATTTTTTTCCGTAAAATTCTTGCTGTTGTATTTGTGAGTTGTTTTTTACATTCTTATAATTTTCACCAGCTGAAAAATTTTTCCCCCATGAATCAGTAGCACCTGAAATAGCATCTAACTGTTCCTCTTCAAGGAATAAAGATTCTTCAATGTTAAAAGTTAGCTTAAATTCTTTTTCTAAGCGATTTTTTAATCTCGCAGCGATTTGCTTTTTCTGAGCCTCACTCATTCTTGCACCCCACCTACCAAGTTCTAGTTTTGATTTTGTAATATATGTAGCTTGTCCTTGAAAACTTGGTCTGGTGTTTTTGGAATTGTTGAAACCTGATAATAAAACTAACCAAACAAAAACAATTTTAAACAAATACATATATTACATTTTTTAATTGATTATCAATTTAAAACATCTACATCTACTGATAGCTCAGTTTGTAGTAAAATTAACAAAATTAAATTGGTTTGTATCTTAGTTGTTTTAAATTAAACTTAGGCCGATGGCAAGTCAAAATCATCTTTTAAGGGAAGGTCTGAACTACCCATTAAAAAAGTATCAATATGATGAGCTGCTTGCCTACCCTCTGAAATAGCCCAAACAATGAGTGATTGACCTCTGCGTATATCTCCAGCGGCGAAAACACCATTAATATTAGTTTTAAAATCCTTTGTTGAAGCCTTAATGTTAGTTCTGTAATCCGTCTCTAGCTTTAATTGGTCAATAATTAAGGAACCGGGACCAGTAAAACCAAGAGCTAAGAGTACTAAATTACATGGCCATGTTTTTTCAGAGCCTGAGATTTCCCTCAGCTCTGGCCTTTCATTTTCATTATGAACCCACTCCACCTCACAAGTCACAAGAGCATTTAATTTACCATTCTTGTCTGCTAGAAATTTTTTGGTTGAAATACTCCAAAAACGATTTACTCCTTCTTGATGTGATGAGCTGGTTTTCAGCTTCATCGGCCAATAAGGCCATGGCTGATGCGCAGGTCTACCCTTGATAGGTTTATCTAAAATCTCAAAGTTTGTAACTGACAAGGCACCGTGCCTGTTTGATGTACCAATACAATCTGATCCAGTGTCTCCACCCCCAATCACAATTACATTTTTATCTTTTGCAGAAATTATTTCACTAAATTTTTTTGAACCACTCACATAATCGTTGTTAAGTTTCAAAAAATCCATTGCCTGAACTACCCCATCTAAATTAGAACCATCAACAGAAAGGCTTCTTTTGGCAGTTGCACCACCGCACAACAAGACTGCGTCAAAATCTGATCTTAATGAATCAATAGAAATATCAATCCCTACATTTGTATTCGTTTTGAAAATTATTCCTTCTTTTAATAAAACATCAATCCTGCGATCAATAACAGTTTTTTCTAATTTAAAATCTGGAATACCATAGCGAAGAAGTCCACCAAGTCTTGATTCTCTTTCGTAAACGGTAACTTTATGGCCCACTCGATTTAGCTGCTGAGCAGCAGCTAACCCAGATGGACCAGATCCAACAATAGCTATTGATTTACCGGTTCTTTTCAAGGGGATATAAGCTTTTATCCAACCCCTTTTGAAAGCAATTTCAACAATATTTTTCTCAATATTTTCAATAGAAACTGGTTCTTCATTGATACCTAAAACGCAAGCCTGTTCACATGGAGCTGGACAAAGTCTACCTGTAAATTCAGGAAAATTATTTGTCGAATGTAAAATATCGGCTGCTTTTTCCCAATTACCATTGTAAACACTATCGTTGAAATCAGGAATTAAATTTCCTAAAGGACATCCGCTTTGGCAGAAGGGAATACCACAATCCATGCACCTAGACGCTTGATTTCTTAATGTTTTTTTTTCTAGAGGAATAGTGAACTCTTTATAATTTTTCTTTCTTTTTTCAACCGAAATTAAAGATTCATCTATCCGCTTATGTTTTAAAAAACCTGCTAGTTTACCCACTTCTTTTTATTTAAAATATTTTCCTTTTTCAATCTTATCAGGGCCTGCTTATATTCCTCTGGTAAAACTTTAATAAATTTCTTTGATGAGGATTCCCAGTCATACAACAAACGCTGGGCCAATGGACTTAAAGTTGAATTGTAATGATTTGTGATTAATTGATGAAGTTCATTTAAATCATCTTTACTGCTAACTAGTTCTAAATTTAAACCATCGGTGTTGCAGCGATTATCGAAGATTTTTTTTGGATCAAATACATAGGCAATACCTCCGCTCATTCCTGCTCCAAAATTCCTTCCAACCTGACCTAGTATTACTACTTTCCCGCCTGTCATATATTCGCATCCGTGATCACCAACTCCTTCGACAACAGCTATGGCCCCCGAGTTTCTAACGCAAAATCTTTCACCAGCCTTGCCATTTATATAAACCTCACCTGAGGTGGCTCCGTATAATGCAACATTACCAATAATAATATTATTTTCTGGAACAATATCTGACTCATCATTTATGCGGACTGAAATTTTTGCGCCAGACAAACCTTTACCTAAATAGTCATTTGTGTTGCCAATCACATTCAGCGTTAAACCTTTTGTGGCAAAAGCACCAAAACTTTGCCCAGCCGAGCCTGTAAAATTAATCTTAAGAGTGTTATCAGGAAGACCTTTTGCCCCATATATCTTAGAAATTTCGTTACTAATAATAGCCCCTACCGCCCTATTCTCGTTATTAATTTTCAAGTCCAAAACAATAGGTTCTTTTCTAAAAATTGATGGATGTGCCTTATTAATTATTTCGAAATCAAGTGCCTTTTGAATTTGGTGATCTTGTTTAATTGTATTATGTAGCTTAGCTCCATTTTTAGATTGAACTTTATGAAGTATGGGGCTTAAATCAATTCCTCTAGACTTGTAATGATTAATGGCACTATCCCGGTTTAATTTCTCAACTCTTCCAACCATATCGTCGACAGTTTTGAAACCAAGTTTAGCCATGATTTCTCTTAGCTCTTGAGCCACAAAGTACATGAAATTTACAACATGCTCAGGTTTTCCTTTGAATTTACTGCGTAAATCTGGATTTTGAGTTGCTATTCCAACAGGACATGTATTTAGATGGCAAGCACGCATCATAATACATCCAGATGCGACTAAGGGAGCGGTTGCAAAACCAAATTCCTCTGCGCCTAAAAGGCAAGCAATTGCGACATCACGACCTGTTTTTAACTGGCCATCACATTCCAGAACAACTCTATTTCTAAGATCATTCATTAATAGAGTTTGCTGGGCTTCAGCTAATCCTAGTTCCCATGGCAATCCTGCGTGTTTTAAAGAAGTTAGCGGAGATGCTCCAGTTCCACCATCACAACCAGAGATTAAAATAACATCAGCCTTTGCTTTTGCTACTCCAGCTGCAATTGTACCAATTCCCATTTCGGAAACCAACTTTACATTAATTCTAGCGTCACGATTAGCAGACTTTAAATCATAAATGAGTTGGGATAAATCTTCAATAGAATAAATATCGTGATGTGGTGGGGGAGAAATTAGTCCAACGTACGGAGTTGAATTTCTTGTTTTAGCTATATCTGGGTTCACCTTTGATCCTGGAAGTTGACCACCCTCTCCAGGCTTTGCCCCTTGAGCCATTTTAATTTGTATTTCCTGAGCATTTGTCAAATAATTTGATGTTACTCCAAAACGACCAGAGGCTACTTGTTTAATTGCGCTATTTTTCCAATTTCCGCCATGGTCCTTGTAAAATCGCTCATTGTCTTCACCCCCTTCCCCAGAATTACTTTTTCCACCAATCCTATTCATGGCTATTGCTAAATTTTCATGAGCCTCTTTACTGATGGATCCATATGACATTGCTCCAGTCTTAAAACGTTTGACGATCTCAGTCCATGGCTCTACTTCATCAACCGATATTGGGTCATAATTTGTAAATTCAAATAATCCGCGAATTGTCATCAATTGCTTTGATTGATTGTTAATTATTTCAGAATACTGTTTGTATTTATCATATTTATTTGATCTGACTGATTCTTGTAATTTAGCAACAGAAAAAGGGTTAAAAAGGTGATGTTCTCCATTTCGCCTCCATCGATATTGACCACCAATTTCTAAATCAAGACTAGCCCCGATTGTATTTTTCACAAACGCTTTGTAATATCGTTTAGAAATTTCTCTTTCTATTTGATATAAATCAATCCCCTGAATTCTAGTTGTCGTATTTGGAAAAAATTCATCTACAACTTGACTATTGATACCAATGCATTCGAAAAGTTGTGATCCTCTGTAGGAATTGAGAGTTGAAATTCCAATCTTATTCATTACTTTCAAAATACCTTTTCCAACAGCCTTGTTATAATTTTGTATGGCTTCATCAGGTATTATTTTTGCTTTTCTTTGCTTAATTTCTTCCTCGATAATTTCATTAACCATATATGGATTTATGGCACTAGCACCATATCCAAATAATAATGCAAAGTGATGAACTTCACGAGGCTCTGCTGATTCAATAATTATACTAATTTTAGATCTTTTACCTAATCTTTGTAAGCCACTATTAATGTATGAACAAGCTAACAAGGCTGGTATAGGTGCTTTGCTCTCATTGACGTTCCTGTCTGAAAGAATTATGATATTAGTTCCATTATCGACACTTTCCGACGAGATTTTCAATAGTTTTTTTAATGAGCTCTCAAGACCATTTAACCCCTTTTCAATTTGATACAAAATGTCTATTGAAGTTATTTTGAAATTTGGATTTTGGAAACTTTTAATTTTATCCAAGTCTTGTTTTGAAATAACTGGATTTTGTATTTTTAGTTTTTTACAATGATTTTGATCTATTTTAAAAATATTAAAATCACTACCAAGGGTTAAACTTATGTCAGTAATCAATTCTTCGCGAATGCCATCTAAGGGAGGATTTGTGACTTGAGCAAAGAGTTGTTTAAAATAATTATAAATTAATTGTGGCTTTTCAGATAAAAGAGCTAAAGGAGTATCACTCCCCATAGATCCAATGGGTTCTTTAGCGTGACTAGCCATTGGCAAAATAATAGTTTCAATTTCTTCATGTGTATAGCCATACAACACTTTTCTTTTAGATAAAGTTTCTTGATTCAAAAAAACTGGGCAATCATTATAGGGTATGTCTTTTAAGTAAACCAAATTTTCATCTAACCACCTATGGTAGGGCTTCATCCTAGAAATTTTTTCTTTAATTTCCTCATCGTTTACAATACGACCCTCGTCCATATTAACTAAAAACATTTTACCAGGCTCTAATCTGCCATGAAACTCAACATTTTCTGGAGCGATTTGAACAACCCCAATTTCTGAAGACATAATAACATATCCGTCTTTAGTGATAGAATAACGGGATGGTCTCAACCCGTTACGATCCAAAACTGCTCCTATGTAATTACCATCTGTAAAAGGAATAGAAGCTGGTCCATCCCAAGGCTCCATTAAGCAGGAATTGTACTCATAGAAAGATTTTTTGGAAATTGTCATCTCATCATTTTTTTCCCAAGCTTCAGGAACAAGCATCATCATGACTTCAGGCAAAGATCTCCCTGTCATCAATAATAACTCAACTACCATGTCCATGGAGGCAGAATCAGACTTTAAGGGTAAAATTGTAGGTAAAATATTTTTTATTTCCTCTCCAAAAAAATCACTTTCAAATAATGATTCTCTTGAAACCATTCTTGAAATATTACCCCTGAGGGTGTTGATTTCGCCGTTATGACACATATATCTGAAGGGCTGAGCTAAATCCCAAGTTGGAAATGTATTGGTTGAAAATCGCTGATGAACCAAAGCTAATCGTGTTACAAAAAGCGGATTTGTCAGATCATTATAATAAAGACTAATATCCTCAGGAACTAAAAGTCCTTTGTAAATAATAATCTTTGTTGAGAGACTGGGGATATAAAAAAAGTTTGACTCAGATATCCTTGAACTGTATATTTCATGTTCTGCTTTTTTTCTGGATATGAAAAGTTTTAAATTAAATTCAAAATCGTTTTGGTCTTTGTCAGATTTTGATATGAATATTTGCTCTATGCGAGGTTCAGTATCTTTTGCGATAGTCCCCAGAACCTCAGAATTTATAGGTAGAGTTCTCCAACCTATAATTTTAAGTCCTTGGGTATTTAGATGTTTTTTTAATATAGATTGACAAAAAGAACTTTGATTAGTTTTTTTGGGAAGAAAAACGTTAGCAACAGCATACTCACCGATTTGAGGAAGATCAAAAGGGCATTCTTTTAAAAAAAGCTCGTGTGGAATATCAGTTAATATACCAGCTCCGTCACCTGTTTTACCATCAGCGCTTACAGCACCTCTGTGTTCTAAACGCTTTAGGATTTGGAGTGCTTTGTGAATAATATCATTAGACTTTTCACCGCGAAGACTGCATATAAAACCAGCACCACAATTGTCATGTTCGAACTGTGGAGAATAAAGTCCTTGTTGCCTAAGCATGTAAAAAATTTTATATAGTTTAGATTGAAATATAGCAACAAATCCATTAACTAAGAGAAAGAATTTGAATAATTATCAGATTGATAATTTGAGACAAAAAAAACATATTAATTTTTATTTTTATACTCAATTTTTGAAATATTAATAATGATAGCGTTTTTTTAAAAATTAAAAAAATATAAAGAAATGTTAAATTTTTCGTTGATTATTTATTTTAAATAAATTATACTCTTGAGTTATTTTTTTTTATAAAATTATTGACCCCAAAATTTTAAGGGTCTTTTTTTATTAAAATAATAAAAATGACTGTTTACCCCCTTTTTTTGATGGGTTGTCAGAATTTATAGTTAAATTTGAATAAATCAAACAAAAACTATCTAAAAAAAATAATTATGAAAAAAATTTTTACTTTAATTTTAGCCTCATCTTCTCTAATTGCGTTTGCTCAAGATGAACCAACATTGTCCATTTCTGGAACGGTTGACGGCTATTACCAAACTAACATTACGTCATCAGACGATGTCGGAGATTCTTTTGGAACTTCATTTGCCGACGAAACTGGTTTTGCTTTGGGTATGGCCAATATGGTTGCGTCATACGATATGGGCTCAACTGGTGTTGTAGCTGACATGGTTTTCGGACCAAGAGGAGATGCTGCAGTTGGTGGTTACAACCTGAATCAACTGTATGCTTATTGGAATGTAACTGATGGAACCACCCTAACAATGGGTCGTTTTAATACCTATCTAGGGTATGAAGTTATATCGCCAGCTGGAAATTTTAACTACAGCACTTCCTATATGTTTTCAAATGGCCCTTTTTCAATGGTAGGACTAAAAGGAGATTTTAGCTTAGGTGAAACAAGTCTTATGCTTGCCGTAATGAATCCAACTGACGTCAACAATAATACAACAGGTGGATACGCATTAGGTGCTCAAGTTGGTTATGCAGGTCAGTTTTTAAATCTTTACTACGATAATGACGAAGTTCTTGGTTTTGAGGTTGATTACACAGGTGGTTTTGATTTGGCCGATGATTTCTTTCTTGGTATTAATGCCGCTTACCAAGAAAGTAATGATGCTGGATTTTATGGAGTAGCACTTTATCCTCAGCTCACTACATCTGATTCGTTTTCAGTTGGCCTCAGGGGAGAACTGTTTGGTTTTCACGACGATTCTGACGAAGACTTACCAAGTGTGTTATCAACAACTTTAACTGGAAGTTACACAGTTGAAAACTTAACAATAAAACCAGAAATCAGATTGGATTCTTGGACTGATGATGAACCGTATTTCGACAATGACGGATTAGCCTCTGATTCCTTAGCCGCATTTACATTAGCAGCTATATATTCATTCTAATTCAAAAAAAATAATATAATTTTGTTTGTGATAAAAAAGCTGGGAAATAATAATTCCCAGTTTTTTTATGCAGAATTTCTACCTGCATTTATAACTCCAAATAAAGTACGAGTTACTATTTTTTCAAAGACTTGAAGATCATCACAATTAACTTCTGCGCTATCTTCTAAGAACTGAATCCTTTGCAAAGCGTATTGCTGTATAGTAAGCAAAGGTAATACAATTGATTCCCTTACATCAATTGAAGCCTTAATACTGGGCTCATTTTCCATGAGAAATTTATATCCGGAAACTTTCAGCAGTAATCTTTTCGTTAATAAAAATTCATTATGTATAATTTTCCAAAATGAGCCAAATTCTTCATTTTTTTCCAAATAACTTGTTAACGGAAAGAAAGATTTACTCAGAGACATCATACTGTTTTCAATCAAAGTTTTAAAAAAACTAGAATTATTGTAAAGAGAAATAACCTTATCCAAATCACCTCTGGATTCAAATTCATAAATAGCTGTTCCAACGCCAAAAAAACCCGGTACATTTTGTTTTAATTGATTCCACGACCCAACAAATGGAATTGCCCTCAAATCATCAAATATCAATGATTTAGATTTTGACCTTTTAGACGGACGGCTACCTATATTAGCCTTCGCATAATATTTTAAAGTACTAATCCTCTCTAAATAAGGAATAAAACTATCGTGATTTTTAAATTTTTGATAAGCACCATAACTAATTTCTGCAAGCTCACCTAACGTAGAACGATCTTCTTTACTGAGCGAATCATTATTATTAAGATATTTATTTGAAAGCCCCGAACTTATTAATTGCTCAAGATTATACTTTGACGAATGGGATGTACCAAAGTTGGAACTTATAGTTTGTCCCTGAATTGTTAATTGCACCTCTTTGTCTTCAATTGTTGGACCAAGTGATGCATAAAACTGATGAGTTTTTCCACCTCCTCTTGCAGGAGGACCACCACGACCATCAAAAAAAACAACGTCAATATTGTATTTTTTAGAAATACTGGTAAGATTCTCTTTTGCTTTAAAGATTGCCCAATTAGCCATAAAATAACCACCATCTTTCGTACCATCAGAAAATCCAAGCATTATAGTTTGTTTCTTACTTCTGCTCTTTAAATGGCTCATATAAACTTTGTTCTTATACAATTCTTCCATGACTTTAGAAGCATTTTTTAAATCATCTATTGTCTCGAAAAGAGGAACAATATCAATGCTTAATTTATCTTTAAAAGCAACTAATCTTAACATTGTAAACAACTGCATTACATTAAGAGCTGTCTGATTGTTACTGATAATGTAGCGATTTGCACCCAATTCGCCATTTATTAATTGAATTTCTTTAACTACCTGTATCGTCTTTAAGGTATTGTAAACCAATCTGTCTTTAAAAATTGAGATATCAATTGACGCATCCATATTAGATATAATTTTAATTTGTTCTTTTTCGTCTAACGAATTGTAATTTATTGGAAAAAAGTCAAACTTATTTTCGATGCATACCTGTACTATTTTAGAAAAAACTTTATGATGAATTCGGCTATCTTGGCGAATATCAATTGTCGCAAAATGATATCCAAATAACCGTGTTTTATTTATCAAGCTAGTAATATCAGTCAAATACAGTGAGTGATGTTTATTAATCACTATTTTTCTGATCTCCTTCAGCTTTGAAACAAAAAATTCAAAATCAAATGAATTAATTTCTAAATGATTTTTACTTAATTGTTTAATTAAATCACTTAAACGATCCTCTACAAACTTAAAAGTTAGCTTCCGCTTTAATTTTTTTAAATCTGAAATATAATTCTTAAATAATGTCTCTTTCAAAAGATAGGCGACCTTTAAGGTTGTTTCAGGTAAGACAAACGGATTTCCATCCCTGTCCCCCCCGGGCCAAAATCCAATGTTGATAACCTCATTTTGAATATCCTTAGAGTTGTATATATTTTGCTGGATATAGTCAAATATAGATCCAAAAGAGTCATAAAAAACATGCTCCAAATACCAAATTAAGTTAACAGCTTCATCAAAAGGAGTAGGCTTTTCATGCTTAAAAAAGGGTGTTTTGCCTAATTGTGCTAAAAGATTTTTAATCGATTCCATATTATTTTGGCGAATTTCCTCAGACAAATCTGTTATGATTCCTAAAACTGAACCAGGATAGAATTGAGTAGGATGGGCTGTCAAAACAATTCTAACCTTAAACTCGCTTAAATACTTTTTTAATTCATCAAAACGGTTTTGAGAAAATGCTTTTTCCTTCAAACTTCTTAATGTTCCTAACCCGTCCATATTGTTTATTATTGGAAAGGCTGCATCTTCAATCGCATCAAAAAGTACAACTTGACGCTCGATGTATTGAATAAATCTGAACAGAAGTTTTAATTGGCTTTTCTTTGAACGCCGACCTTGATACTTTCTAAAAAATGTTTCGACTATTGTAGTTGGATCATCACCTGATAAATATCCTTTTTCACACGTTTCATGAAAGAGAGGCAACAGAACACCTGTTTTAGTTATCTGATCAAATGGCAATGTCATAAAAATACTATTGTAAATTTTAAACTTTGACAATACATTTTGTTTAAAACGCTCCAACTTGGGTTTTACAGACATAATTTGTACCAATGATCTATCGCAAATATAATAAAGCTAATATCTTAATATATACTATTGAGTATTTATTATTAATTTATTAAAATTAATTGAATATTATCAAAATATTACAAAGAACTTATTTGGATATTGAGAATATGTTGGTTAAAAAAATCACTATATTTATTTTAAACCAAAAAATTAATCAAAACATGTCAGATCTCAAATTATTTGATAATATATCACTTCCTGTAATAGCAGCACCAATGTTTTTAATCTCTGGTCCTAAATTAGTCATAGAATGTTGTAAAAATGGTATAATTGGTACTTTTCCTGCACTAAACCAAAGAACAACAAAGGGCCTAGAAGAATGGATTATTCAAATCAAAACTTCACTAGAAAATTTTGAAAGTAAAACTGGAAAAAAAGCAGCTCCTTTTGGAGTTAATTTAATTGTACATCAATCTAATCCTAGACTAAAGTCTGACCTAAAAATTTGTATTAAACATCGTGTACCACTAATAATTACATCTTTAGGGGCTGTTCCAAAGCTAGTAAATGCTGTTCAAGGATATGGAGGTAAAGTTTTTCATGATGTTATAAAAAAACGACATGCTGAAAAAGCAGCAGAAGCTGGAGTTGATGGCTTAATTCTAGTTTGTGCAGGCGCAGGTGGTCATGCTGGAACTTTGCATCCAATGCCATTTATATTTGAAATTAAAAAGTTTTTTAAAAAGACAATAATACTATCAGGGTGTATAACTAATGGTAGAGACATAGCATCTGCACTTCAAATGGGTGCAGATTTTGCTTACATGGGAACTCGCTTTATCAATACAAAAGAAAGCAAAGCAAGCGAGAATTATAAAAAAATGATCATTGATTCTTGTGCAAGTGATATTATATACACTGCGGCAATTTCAGGGGTGGCTGCTAACTTTCTTAAACCTAGCTTAGAAGCCATAGGAATTAATTCAGAAATGTTAGAAAAAAATAAAAAAATAAATTTCGGTAATGATTTGTCGATGATGGAAAAAGAAATTAAAGCCTGGAGTACAATTTGGTCTGCTGGACAGGGAGTGAGTAGTATTAAGGATAATATTGCTATTGAGCTTTTGGTAATAAATATGAAAAAGGAGTTAAGAGAAGTAATAGAAGAGCAACAATTATTATTAAAAAAATATTTCTAAAATTCAATTAATTAAAATTGTTATAGCAATTACTACAAATACGAAAATTTGAATTCTGTTCAGAACCAAAAGTCTGTATTTTGATCTAAAAATTAGTTCTACAAAAAAAGTAGATAAAAAAACGTAAAAACAAAAAACAAAAAAAGATGTAATAACAAAAATAAATCCCAAAGCGATGAATTGCTTAAAAAGTTCCATCTTTTCGCTAAATAAAAAAGCTGGAAAAAAAGCAATAAAAAATATTGAGACTTTAGGATTAATGACATTCATTATAAATCCTTGTTTAAATAATTCAAAATTTTTGATGTATTGATCTTTTTTTGAATACTTATTAGTTTTCATGTCAGAATTATAAACCTTTGCTGCCAAATAAAGCATATAAGCTGAACCAAAAAACTTTAAAATAAAATAAAAATAATCGTTTGATTGAATGAAAGCTGAAAGACCTAACGCAACAATCCCAGTATGTATAAAACATCCTGTCATTAAGCCAGCAACAACTGCCAAACCTGATTTACGTCCGTATGTTGCACTTTGAATTAAGACAAAAATATTATCTGGTCCAGGTGAAATTGCAAGAGCGAGGGTTGCAAAAACAAATGATATTAGAATTTGAAAATCCAAAATTAATTTGTTTTACTTATTTAATAAAGCTTTGTTTATTTTCTTAATAATTCCAGGTCCCTCATAAACAAAACCAGTGTAAATTTGTATTAAATCTGCTCCCGCCTCTAGCTTTTCTATGGCATCTTCGGGAGAATGAATTCCACCGACACCAATAATTGAGAATGCCTTATTACTTTTATTTGAAAGGTATTTGATAACTCTAGTGCTTCTAGATCTAATAGGTTTACCACTAAGTCCACCAGAACCAATAGCATCTAAATCTTTGTCAGGAGTTTTTAGATCTTCTCTCAGAATTGAAGTATTACATGCAATTACCCCAGCAATTTTTGTCTCTGAAATTAAACTTATAACTTCATCTAATTGAAAATCATTTAGGTCCGGAGAAATCTTCAGCAGAATAGGTCTTTGAACTTTAAATTTTTTATTCAATTTTTTCATTTCATATATGAGCTTGAATAAATAATCTTTATCATTTAGCTTAGAATGACTTTCTACATTCGGGCAACTTACATTTAATACAAAGTAATTTACATATGGATGCAATGTTTCAAAACATTTTGCATAATCATTGGTGTACTTTTCAGGACGAGTTTGAGTATTGTTTCCAATATTGGCTCCAATAATAATTTTATTTTTATTCTTTTTTAAATTTGAAATTAATGAATCCAGCCCTAAATTATTCAAACCCATCCTATTAATTAGTGCCTCATCGTTTTCTAATCTAAAAAGACGCTTTTTGGGATTGCCCATTTGATATTTTGGTGTAACAGTTCCAATTTCTATAAATCCAAAACCAAAATTTGCCAATTCATTGTATAAGACAGCATTTTTATCAAAACCAGCTGCTAATCCTACAGGATTATCAAATTTTAGTCCAAATAATCTGCGCTCAAGTCTTGGGTCCTTAATTTGAAAAAAGAATTTTATAATATTTGAAAAAAATGGAACTTTAAAGGCTAATTTAACAACATTAAATATAAAGTAGTGTACTGATTCGGGATCAAACTTAAATAGTAGGGAACGAATAATATACTTATACATAGTTCGCTTTTGGATCACAAAAATACGTTAAATTAAAACATTAAAAAAGAAAGAATTTATAGCTTGGTAATTTATCTGGGGTTAATTAATTTTGAATGAATTTTAAAATTATGATTGATAAATTACATTTACTAAATCGTTTTTTAAGCTTTGTAAAAATTGACACCCAAAGTGATCCAAGCTCTGACAATACTCCAAGCACAAAAAAACAATGGAAATTAGCAAACAAAATAGCTGAAGAACTAAAAAATATTGGACTTTCACAGGTTTCTATTGACGAAAATGCGTATGTGTTTGGAACATTACCATCAAATGTTAATCACCACGTCCCAACTATTGGATTTATATCTCATTTTGACACATCCCCTGACTTTACTGCTAATAATGTAAACCCCAAAATTATCCAAAATTACGATGGAAAAGATATTATTTTGAATGCAAAAGAAAACATAATTTTATCACCAAATTATTTTGAAGAATTATCATTCTATAAAGGTCAAACAATTATAACAACTGATGGAAAAACATTGTTGGGAGCAGATGACAAGGCCGGTGTTTGTGAAATTATTAGTGCAATGGAATACCTTAAAAAACATCCTGAAATCAAGCATGGTACAATCAAAGTAGGATTTACACCTGATGAAGAAATAGGTCGCGGTGCAAAGAAATTTGATATTAGCAAATTTGGTGCGGAATGGGCATATACTATGGATGGTAGCCAAATTGGTGAGTTGGAATATGAGAATTTTAACGCTGCAAATGTAAAAATTACTATTTATGGAAAAATTGTTCATCCAGGTTATGCAAAAGGAAAAATGATAAATTCTATGCACTACGCCCAAAAATTAATTGAAAAATTACCAAAAAAAGAAGTCCCTGAACTTACGCAAGACTACCAAGGTTTTTTTCACTTACAGAGTATTGAAGGAAATGTTGAAAAAACAATTTTAAATTATTTAATAAGAGACCATGACCTAAATCTATTCAATAATCGAAAAATAATAATAAAAGAGATTGTAAATAAATTAAGTAAAGAATTTAATAAAGTTCGATTTGAAATTGATATACAAGATCAATACTTTAACATGAAAGAAAAAATAGTCCCTGTAATTCATATAGTAGAAATAGCAGAAACTGCCATGAAAGAACTAAAAATAAAACCTATTATCAAGCCGATTAGAGGCGGGACAGATGGTTCACAATTAAGTTACATGGGCCTACCTTGTCCCAACATATTCGCTGGTGGCCACAATTTTCATGGTCCATATGAGTATATACCACTTCAGAGCATGGTTATGGCTACAAATGTGATTTGTAAAATCGCGGAATTAACTCAAGAAAGATACAGATAAATTTGTAATCTGAAAATCAAATTTCTATACTAGTATTATTTTGAGCTATTTATTAGGCTTATTTAATTTTTGAGACATTTCAATTGATAGAGCAGAACGCTCAATCTTTATTTTACCTGCCAAGGTCTCGATTACACAAGTATTATCTTTATCATTTATAGCCGCTATTTTTGCATGTATTCCAGATTTAGTAATAACACGGTCGCCTTTTTTTAAATTGGAATTGAATTGGCGTTCTCTTTTTCTCTGCTTCAACCCAGGAGCTATCAAAAAAAAATAAGTTATAAATATAATAGCTATTAGAAAAACACTATTTGGAATTGAACCCTCCATGATTATTATTTTTATGCCGTTAATTAATTTTTTTTAGTTGTGATGCTTTAGGGTCAGGTTTTATAAATGCAGTAATTTCAACATCGTGTTCGCCAATATTTGAAGTCATTCTTACAGTTTTTGAAACCTTATTTGCTCCCTTACCATTAAATTCTACGGTAAACTGCGAGGATTCGCCTGGCATTAATGGTTCTTTTTTCCAGCCGGTTGGAACTGTACAACCACACTTACCTTTAATATCACTAACCACAAGAGCAGAATTTCCAGTGTTAGTATAAGAAAATACTGTTTTTACAGGTGTTCCGTTTTGAATTTCACCAAAGTCATGAATAGTTTTATCAAAAGAAATTGACGCCGACAATTTTTTTGAATCGCGCTCAGCAGCAATTTTTATATTTTCTTTTTTTATTTTTTTTGTGACATTATTCTTATCGCAAGAAAACAAAAAGCAAATAAATAAAGAAGAAAGAAAAAATTTTAAATTACTCATCCAATTGTGCTTAAAATATTTTATAAATTTAATAAAATTACATCAAACCTCTACCTTTCTTATTCAATGTTTTATTGTCAATGTATTTTTTTAAAATTTTGTCCAAAATGCCATTTATAAAAACATTGCTTTTGGGAGTTGAATAATCTTTTGCGAGTTCAATGTATTCGTTAATAGTCACTTTTGCAGGTATATTAATAAATTCTTGGAATTCACATATAGCCATCTTTAAAATAATTAGGTCAATTATTGCGATACGATCTTTATCCCAATTTTTAGTCATTGAAATAATTTCATCGACATACTTATCAGAATTTTTAATAGTGCTTTCAATAAGATCAAAACCAAATCTCTCGTCTTTTGAATCCTTAAATAATTTAGGTGTAAATAGGTTAGCTTTTTTATTGATTGGAATTTTACTAAATAACTTTACAATAAATGTATTAACAACTGGAAAATCATCCGACCAGGAAATATTTTTATCTTGGATATAATCATACAACTTACTGTTTGGAACGATAATCTTTTTGAAAATTTCAATTATAAAATTTGTGTCTTCCTGAAAGGATATATAAGGCGATTGCATGTAAAGCTTGTATATATCACTAGAAATTATATCCTTCAAAATCAAATCAACATAATCCATGTTATTGTCCCAATTGTAAACGCTATTTTCTATTTTATTACTGATAGATTTATTGTTACATAATTTTATTAGAAACTTATTTTCAATAAATCTCATGTTTGGATTAACATCATTCTCGGTTTTTATGTGTTTCTTAGACGATCTTTTTTGATAATTTATTGCTCTCACTCTTAATCTAATTAAAAAAGAAATCATTAACAAATACAGGTCATAGATTTCTTGCGTGGTTTTCGTTAACTTTTTGAACAAAATCTTATGATTTAAATTGTCTTTTTCTGAGTATAACAATTGCATTACCTTTGCACGAATATGTCTTCTGTTTAACATTTCAAAGAACTAATTTAAGTTTATATAATTATAACATTTTTAACTTAATGTCACAAAAGTAATGTTATTTTAGAGGAAGAAATTAAAAAAAACATTTTTTTGTAAATTAATTTTTATCACTTGAGTTAAACAATAAGTAAAATAATTTGAAAGAACTAAGTTATCTCAATAAGTATTTTTCCAAATACAAAAGAAGTGTGATTTTTGGTGTGATAATTGTTATATTAGCGAAAATTTTTTCGCTTTTCCCCCCAAGATTGATTGGAGATGTTGTGACTATTGTTGCCAATCAACTCGAAAATCCTGTTTCTGTAAGTGTTTTTAAAAAGAAAATAGCCTTAAAAATAATATTCATTTTATTTGCCGCAATTATAACGGGAATTTTTACATTTTTAATGCGCCAAACACTGATAAATGTTTCGAGGTACATTGAATTTGACTTAAAAAATGAAATATATGAACACTACCAAAAACTTTCTTTAAATTTTTATAAAAAAAACAGAACAGGGGATTTGATGAGTCGCATTTCAGAAGATGTAGGAAAAGTTAGAATGTACGCTGGACCAGCATTGATGTATACAATCAATACCATAACACTTTCTATTGTAATAATTTTTTACATGTACAATAAAGCACCATTATTAACTCTATACACTATTTTACCACTTCCAATTCTCTCTATATCAATTTATTTTTTAAGTAAATTGATCAATAAACAAAGTACTATTGTTCAAAAACAATTATCTGCTCTTTCGTCATTAGCTCAAGAAATATTTAGCGGTATAAGAGTTACAAAATCATACGTTGTTGAAGACAAAATGAGGAATGATTTTACCCAATATTCTGTCAGCCAAATGAAAAAAAAATTAAATCTCAGCAAGATTCAAGCATTCTTTTATCCTTTAATGTTGTTCCTTATAGGTTCAAGTAATTTGATCGTTATTTACATTGGAGGAAAACAGTACATCTCTGGGCAAATACCAGAGTTAGGTATAATTGCAGAATTTATAATTTATGTTAATATGCTGACATGGCCTGTTGCTTCAATTGGATGGGTGACATCGCTTGTTCAAGAAGCGGAAGCTTCACAAAAAAGAATAAATGAATTTTTAAAACAGAAAGTTGATATTTCCAGTACTGAAAATTTATTATCTAATATAGATGGGAAAATTTGCTTCAAAAATGTTTACATGAAATATGAGGATACAAAAATCATGGCATTAAAAAATATAAGTTTTACCTTGGAAATTGGAAAAACATTGGCTATAATTGGAAAGACCGGTAGTGGAAAATCTACAATTCTTGAACTTGTAGGCAGACTTCACGATACGACCAACGGTAGCATTGAAATTGATGATATTAACATACAAAAATTAGATTTACAAAATTTAAGAAACAGCATTGGATATGTTCCACAAGATCCGTTTCTTTTTTCAGACAGTATTGAGAACAATATAAAATTTGGCAAAAAAGATGCAATATGTGATGAAATTACCGTTGCTGCAAAAAAATCTGCTGTTCATAATGATATAATAAAATTTAAGGATGGGTATAGAACTGTTTTGGGTGAACGTGGAATCACACTTTCCGGTGGACAAAAACAAAGGATATCAATCGCTAGAGCATTAATAAAAAACCCTCAAATATTACTTTTAGATGATTGCCTTTCAGCAGTTGACACTGAAACAGAAGAAGTAATATTAAATAATCTAAAATCAATTATGGAAGATAAAACAACTATTATAGCCAGTCATCGAATATCATCTGTAAAAAACGCGGATAAAATATTAGTTATGGATAATGGTGAAGTAGTACAGCAGGGAAAGCATTTTGAATTAATTAAACAAGACGGGGTGTACAAAGAATTGTTCAAAAAACAATTAAAAGATTCAGATAAATTATAAGTTTTATTTAAAAATAATTTATAGTTTAAAAGTTGGCAAGATCATATATTTTTTAGACTTTTGATTTATTATAAATGATAAAATAGTAATAAAATGAATGAAAGAGAGCAGGATATTTTTTCTAAAAGCTTGAGAGCTGGCAGAAGGACTTATTTTTTTGACGTTAAAGCAACAAAGGCAGGAGATTATTATCTAAATATTACTGAAAGTAAAAAATTCACCAATGAAGACGGATCATTCCATTTCAAAAAACACAAGATTTTTCTCTACAAGGAAGATTTCAAAGAATTTAGCTCAATCCTAAATGAAATGACTAAATTTATTTTTGATGAAAAGGGAGAAGACATTATCAACGAATCTGATTTAGTCAAGGAAGATTTGAGTAGAAACGATAAAGAGGAAACTAATTAACCAAAAGAATTAATAAATAACCAAAACTCTAATTTTACAATAGAAGATTTTAAATCTATGAGAGTTCATATAATAATATTTTTTTTTACACTGCATATCTACACGCAGTCAAATCCACCAATGAGTTACTATTTTGGAGACGAAACTACATACAATGAAAAAGTACCAACTCCTGAATCAATAATAGGTTACAATATAGGTCAATGGCACTTATCACATGATAAAATCGTAGAATATTTACAAATTCTGTCCGAAAGTTCAAATAGAATCAAATTTGAAAGTCGAGGAGAAACTTTCGAAGGTCGCCCGCTTATATTACTTATAATAACTAGCGAAAAAAACCACGAAAAACTAAATACTATCAAAAAAGAACATATTGATGCCGTGAAACAGCTTAACAAAAAAAAATATGCTGACAGACCAGTTGTTATTTATAGTGGATCCTCAATTCATGGAAACGAATCCAGCGGGGCAAACGCTGCAGTTTTAATTGCATACCATTTGGCAGCATCTAAATCTACTAGAATAAATAAATTATTAGAAAATTCTGTAATATTATTAGATCCATGTATGAATCCAGATGGTTTACAACGCTTTGCAAATTGGGTAAATAGAAACAAAAGTTTAACAACTAATACAGATTCTAATGATATTGAGTTTAATGAAAATTGGCCAGGTGCTCGAACAAATCACTACTGGTTTGATTTGAACAGAGACTGGTTACCAGCTCAGCTCCCTGAGTCAAAAGTAAGACTAAAAACATTTCACGAGTGGCTACCAAATATTTTGACCGATCACCACGAAATGGGTACTAATTCCACCTTTTTTTTTCAGCCAGGAGTGCCATCCAGAACACACCCTCTCACACCAAAAAAAAATCAAGAACTTACTGAAGAAATAGGAAAATTTCATATCAGAGCTTTTAACAAATTAGGATCATTTTATTACTCACAAGAAGATTATGATGACTTTTATTATGGTAAAGGTTCAACTTATCCAGATATTAATGGTAGCATAGGAATTTTGTTTGAACAAGCAAGTTCTAGAGGCCATGCCCAGGAAAGTGACAATGGAATCTTAACTTTTCCATTTACAATACGTAATCAACTTACTGCTAGTTTATCAACTTTTTATGCGGCAAGTGAAATGCGGGAAAAAATATTAGATTACCAAATTGATTTTTTTATCAATGCAAAAAAAGAAAGATCATCTAAATCTAATGAATGTTATATTTTTGGAGATAATAATGACTCTTCAAAATCATTTCATCTCGCTGAATTGTTAAATCATCACAAAATTGAAATATTTAAGTTAAAAGAAGACACAAAAATTAATGGATTGGAATTTCATAAAGAAACTAGTTACATAATACCAAAAAATCAAAAACAAAACAGGCTTTTAACAGCACTGTTTGAAAAGCGAACCGAATTTAAAGACAGCTTGTTTTATGATGTCTCCTCGTGGTCGTTAGATTTAGCATTCAATGTAAAATTTTACGATAAAGCTAGTTCTAAACTTATAGGTGAAAAAATAAAGTTTAGACTTCCTTCTGGAGAACTAGTTAATGAAAGTAATTATGCTTATGTCATGCCATGGAGTGATTATTATAGCCCAAAAGTACTTTATGACCTGATGCAAAGAAAAATCAGGGTAAAAGTTGCATTACAACCATTTTCAGTCAACGAAAATGACTTTGATTATGGGAGTATTTTGATCCCATTGCAAAATCAAAACTATTCCACAAACGAAATAACAAATATTTTGAGTGAATTAGCAAAAAATAATAATTTGAAAATTTATGGTCTATCTACTGGGGAAGCTGAAGGACCGGATTTGGGTAGCAGAAAGTTCAAAACATTATCAAAACCGAGAATAGCTTTATTAGTTGGAAAGGGTATTGATGTATACGATGCAGGAGAAATATGGCATCTTATGGATTCTCGCTATGGCATACCCATAACAAAAATTGATATTTCAAATTTTAATAAATTAAATTTAAATCGGTACAACTGCATTATTTTACCTAATTCATCGGGACTTGATGAAGGTATCGCATCTAAATTAAAAAAATGGGTCATTGATGGTGGAAATCTAATAAGTTATCAAAATAGCGTTAAATGGCTAAATAAAAACATGATGTTTCCTGCCGATTTTGTAAAAAACGAAATAAATAAAAATAAAATTTCGTTTGAAGATCGCTCAAAATCAAATGGTGCTCAAATAATTGGAGGTGCTATATTTGAAGTAAATATAGATAGATCACACCCTATCAATTTTGGATATAAAGATAATAAAATTTCAATTTTTAGAAATACTAGAATCTTTATGAAGCCTAGTGAAATTAGTTACGAGAATCCCCTACTGTACACAAAAAACCCACTACTAAGTGGATATATTTCAGAGGAAAATCTTCAAAACTTGAAAGGTACGGTACCTTTTAAATCACACAGTCTGGGTAGTGGAAAAATAGTTGGTTTTACAGACAATACCAATTTTAGGGCATTTTGGTATGGGACCAACAAGCTCTTATGCAATTCACTATTTTTTAGAAACGAGTTTTAAAATTAAAAAAAAAGGAAACTAACTTTATGGCTAGAACTGCATCAAATATGTTACCCATTGGTACGCAAGCACCTAATTTTAATTTATTCGATACTATTGCGGAATCAAAAAAAAATTTAAATGAAATCAAAGGGGTTAAGGGAACCGTTATTACATTTATTTGTAATCACTGCCCATTCGTAATTCACATAAATGATAAGTTAGTTAGTGTTGCAAATGAATACCAAAAATTTGGAATTGGATTTGTCGCGATTTCAAGTAATGATGTTAATAATTACCCTCAAGATGGACCCAATGAGATGAAATTGCAAGCATTAAAATTAGGTTATCCATTCCCATACCTTTATGATGAAACCCAAGACATTGCAAAATCATATGATGCTGCTTGTACTCCAGATTTTTTCGTATTTGACAGTGAATTAAAACTTGTTTATCGCGGACAATTTGATGATTCAAGACCTGAAAACAATATAAATGTGGATGGAAAAGATTTGAAAAATGCTCTAAACTGTCTAATTACAAATACTTCTAATAATCAAATTCAAAAGCCAAGTATTGGTTGTAACATAAAGTGGAAAAATTAAAACTCAGCCATTTTGATGATAAATAAGTTTTGATGCTTTAAAATAAACCCTGACTGATTAACATAGCCACCACTTTTACTCTTAACGTATTTAAATCTGTTTTCTGTGAACGATGTTTCTGCGGAAGTTAGTTGGCTTGAAAAATTTCCAAAATTTACAAGCCTAAGTACAACATCCAATGTTAAATCAAACCCTCTCGACACGTACTTATTTGGATAAATACCAAAACTTTTTTTAAAATTTAACGAAAAAGGATTGGAAGGTTGATTTTCAAAGCGGACAGATGGAAATTGAAAATTCAAATTTGATAAATCTATATTCGATATATTATCACCCATAAATGCACTATTTAAATTTGTAGTCATTAGGATGATATTAGAATTATCTTTAAATTTTTTATTAGTCTGGTTTAAACCACTTAACATACTGGTTACATTAGATGCGAAACTTTCATTATTAGTCTCTAAAAAAACTAATGTTTTCCCTGATTTTATAGATTCTTTTACCTTATTATAATTTATATAGAATTGTTCTTCCCCATCTTTATTTTTTTCAGATTTTAAAATACGAGCCTTTGGAAAGAAAGATAGAATTTTATCAGCTCTGTGTATTGATTTAGAGTCAGAAATAATAAGTATATTATGGCTAACTCCTACCTTTTTAGCAAATTCTAGCATTTTGTTTGACATGTATTCGTCACTCGGAATAGTNTGGATTAAATTGGAAGTNCTTTTATTGAGCTTAACAAACGGTGATATNACGTTNATTTTATCATCTTCTAAGAATTGAGNTAANAAATTTAAATTTTCTNACNTTATTGGACCTATAATTNCATCATATTTTGAAAAATCATTTTCATTAATTAATTTTTTTAATACGTCTACATTTGCTTCCGAATCAAAAACATCTAATTTTATTGANATGCCTAATCGTTGCAATGAATCTAAACCAGTTCTGACACCGTTGTAAAAATCTGTAGATATTTTTGTATAAACGTTTCTTTGAATTTGTTGTTTAGCCAAATTAGTCGAATCAAAAGATATCTCATGAGCGTTGAATGGAAGGATAAGAGCGATTGATTTTGGATTTAAATATTTTGATTTGAGATCTAAATTTTCATTCAGCAAATACAATTCATTATTTTTTTCATCTTTGACAGATTTAAAGTCAATGTTAGGTAGTTTGATTATTTTTCCTGTTTTTAAAATAGTATCTAAATCGGGATTTAGTAATTTTAGCTGATTGTCTGTAATACCGTATTTTTTTAAAATACTCCACCATGTATCACCTGCTTTGACGGCGTAATTTTCTATTAAATTTGAAGAGGAAACTTTGCGTTTTTTATATTTTGGTATATAGAGCTTTGTTTTAGATTTTAATTCACCATTCAAATGCTTGTTATTAATTCGAATTTCTTCTAAAGAAACCCCATATTTAACTGAAATACCGTAAAGAGTCTCTTTCTTTCTTACCCGATGAAGTTTATATGAAATTAATTCTTTAACATAACTAACATTATTTTTTCTTTTAAAATTTGGAACAATCAAATATTTACCAATGAAAAAATTGTCTTTTACATCCGGATTAAGTAAAATNAAATCCTCTTCTGAAACCTCATATAAATTTACGATTGTTTCTAGAGATTCTAAAGAGTCAACCTGATGTTGTAATACCTGNGATCTGCAAAAAANAGAAAAAAAAATTAAAAAAAATGAGAAATAAAATTTATGCATTTTATTAATTATTTACTTTGGGTTAAAACTGTCTTTACTGGTCAAAATGATTTTACTTTTATTCCCATTCGATAGTAGCGGGAGGTTTTGAACTTATATCATAAACTACTCTGTTAATTCCTTTAACTTTATTTATTATATCATTTGAAATTTTTTGCAAAAAATTGTAAGGTAAATTTACCCAATCAGCTGTCATACCNTCCGTACTCTCTACAGCTCTCAAAGCTACACATTTTTCATATGTTCGCTCATCACCCATTACACCAACACTTTTAATTGGAAGTAGTATTGCACCTGCCTGCCACACCTTTTGATACAATCCATATCTTTTTAGCCCTTCAATAAATATTGAATCAACTTCTTGTAAAATTTTAACTTTTTCAGAGGTAACATCGCCGATAATTCTAATACCCAAACCAGGGCCTGGAAAGGGATGGCGACCTAATAAATCTTTGTCAACTCCGAGAGAATTACCGACAAGTCGAACCTCGTCTTTAAAGAGNGTATTTAATGGCTCGACCACATTTAATTTCATAAAGTTTGGTAAGCCTCCAACATTATGATGACTTTTTATCGTAGCACTTGGACCACCAGTTGCTGAAATACTTTCGATAACATCAGGGTAAATTGTTCCCTGAGCGAGCCACTTAACATCTTTTATTAATTTAGATTCATCGTCAAAAACTTCAACAAAAACACGACCTATAATNTTTCGTTTTTTTTCAGGATCATGTATATTCCTTAAAGCAGTAATAAAACGTGCGGATGCATCTACTCCTCTAACATTTAGCCCCATTCCCTCATACTGTTTTAAAACCGTAGTAAACTCGTCTTTACGAAGAAGACCATTATTTACAAAAATACAATACAGGTTTTTTCCTACAGCTCTATTTAATAATAATGCAGCAACTGTGGAATCAACGCCACCAGANATACCAAGAACAACTTTGTCATTTTTTAACTTAACTTTTAGATTCTTTATTGTCTGATCTATAAATGACTCAGGAGTCCAGTTTTGTTTTAGACAACCAATGTCAACTAAAAAGTTTTTAAATAATTTTTTACCATCATTAGAATGATAAACTTCAGGATGAAATTGTATAGCATAGGTTAATTCACCTTCAATTTTGAAAGCAGCAATATCAACATCATATGTACTAGCTATTAATATACCATTAGTTGGTAAAACTCTAATTGTATCGCTGTGACTCATCCACACCTGACTATCTTTTAAAATACCTTTAAAAAAAGGCTCATTCCGTAGAATGTATGATAATTTAGCTCGTCCATATTCACGTGTATTTGAAGCAGAAACTTTTCCTCCGCTAAACTGAGCCAAATACTGAGCACCATAACATATTGCTAGTAATGGCTTTNTTCCGCGAATATTATCCAAATTTAGATGTAAAGTATCCCTACCACGTACAGAGTGTGGGCTTCCTGAANGAATAACTGCTTTGTAATCATCTATAGACTCTGGAATTTTATTGTATGGATGTATTTCACAAAAAATATTTAATTCTCTTACTCGACGAGCTATAAGTTGGGTATATTGAGATCCAAAATCAAGAACTAAGACCTTATCTAATTGCATGCTTAAAAATAATATTAATCTCTAAATTCTTAATGAAATATTTAAAAAATTATAAAGAAATGACATAAAATCCATTTTCAAAAGGGTTCATCTCCTTGAGTAGATCCATGAATTCATCTCCATAAAANGCAAAGAATGTTGAAAAATTAAAAAATCTTTCTTGCAATATTCCTTCTGGAAATAAATTAGATTGAAGCGATAATACATCTTCTGTTAGCCTTTTATATTTTCGTTTTTGAGCATTTAACAATCTTTTTTCTAAATAAATTAAACCATTAATCTGTTTTTTTTCTTGTGCTGAGACAGCTCCCTTAAAGGATGGATCAGTATTTTGAGCAATTTTGTGTATAAATTCAAATTGCTTTTTTAAATAGGTTTTTTGGGAACTAAAATCAATTGTTTTACCTAAACGTTTTTTTATAATTTTGGTTGTCAAATCATCAGGAGATAAAAACAAATCAGATGGGCAAAGGCTTAATTGATCTAATTTTTTTATATGTTTTGATGATAGTATTAAATTTGAATTACGACGCATTATGATAGGATAACAAACGTTAGAAAGTTCGAAATAAGATTTTAATTGCATCCAATATAACAATTCACTATCTCCACCTACATAACAAAGATTTGGTAAAANTGTTTCTTGATATAACGGCCGTAATAATACATTTGGTGAGAACCGATCAGGGTGATTTTTAAGCTCTTCAATTAATTCATCAATTTTAAATTTTTTTTGTGAATTTAATACTATGAAAACACCATCTTTTTCAACGATTCTTTCGCGAAAATTATCATTCATATAAAATAAGTTAATATCTCTGGGCTTAACCTGAATTTTGAAATTCTTATTGATTTCTTTAANNGAAATATTAGTTTTTGAGACGGTTTTATAACAAAGTCTTTGAGTTAACTCATCTTTCATATGAGAAACAAACAAAGCTTTTAATTCTACATCATCGCCATCTAAAACTATGAGGCCNTCTTTTCCAAACAATTGATGAACAAAAGAACGTGTTGCATCGCCCAAGTTTTCAGAAAAAATGTAAGAACTTTCAAATATTTGTTTAAGTAAATCACCATATGGGGTGTCTTCTATTAGACTTTTGAATTCTTGAAAAGTTGTCTTTAGACCATTCGTTGGATATCTACCAACTGGCCCACTTAAATTATCTGGCCATTTTAAACAATTTCCTTTAAAATTAAAATGATTGATTTCTTTAAAATCATGATCCTCAGTTGCCATCCAAAATACGGGAATAAAATTATATTTTGGATACTTANNCTTNAGNTTGTGNGCTAAATTAATTACAGAAATTATTTTATAAATAAAAAACAAAGGACCGCCCATTAGATTNAGCTGATGACCAGTNGTTACTGTGAAACTTTCTGAATCACTAATTAAATTAATTTGCTTTAAAGTAAAGNTATCAGGACTTAAATGGCGATACTGTCTGTTAAGGNATNTGACTAATATTTGACGATTTTNATTNGAATAATTTGAAGCTTTNATTTTTATTTGTGATTNAAAGTTCTCAATTCTTGGNAAAAGTCCAATAAAGGGAGANAAATCNTCAGAGNTTTCCAAAAACTTCTTNAGAAGATTATTTATTTTTTTAATTTTTTTATTGGAGATTAATTGAGATTTCATCGTCAGTTTAATCAATAGTTGTAATTTATTAAATTTTATTGGAAAAGCTACTGAACTATTCCATATAAATCAAAGTCAGAGGCCTTAACCACTTTTACATTTGTAAACTCCCCAACTCTAAGAAAGACTTTAGAAGCGTCTATCAAAACCTCATTATCTATATCAGGTGAGTCATGCTCAGTGCGGCCAATAAAATATTGACCATCTTTTCGATCAATTAAAACTTTAAAAGTTTTACCTACTTTAAGCTGATTTAATTCCCATGATATTTGAGATTGTAGTTCCATAATCTCATTAGCACGTGATTGTTTGACCTCTTGAGGTATATTGTCTTCTAAATTATAAGCATAAGTGTTTTCTTCATGCGAATAAGTAAAACATCCAAGACGTTCAAATCGCATATCTTTAACCCATTGCTTTAACAGTTTAAAGTCCTCTTCAGTTTCACCAGGGTAACCAACAATTAAAGTTGTACGTATAGCAATATTGGGTACTTGTTGACGAAATTTTTGAATTAATTTTGTGGTTCTATTATGTGTTGTACCTCTGCGCATACTTTTTAAAATGTTATCTGAAATATGTTGTAACGGAATATCTAAATAATTACATATTTTATCCTCTTTATTAATAACTTTTAAAACATCTTCAGGGAATCCAGTAGGAAAAGCATAATGTAATCGAATCCACTCAATACCATCTATTTTTACCAATGCATTAAGTAATTCAGCAAGGCAACGTCTTTTGTATAAATCTAAACCATAATAAGTCAAATCTTGAGCAATCAAAATAAGTTCCTTAACTCCGCTGGAGGCTAATTTCTTAGCTTCAATTACTAGATCTGAAATAGATTTGGATCGATGCTTACCACGCATCAATGGAATAGCGCAAAAACTACATGGCCGATCACAACCCTCTGAAATTTTTAGGTATGCATAATTTTTTGGAGTAGTTATTATTCTCTCACCAATCAACTCGTGTTTGTAATCGGCACCTAAGACCTTTAAAAGTTGGGGCAAATCAGAAGTACCAAAGTATTGATCTACATTAGCTATTTCTTTTTCCAAATCGGATTTATACCGCTCACTCAAACATCCTGTAACAAATACTTTATCTACTTTGCCTTCATTTTTTTTTCTTACAAATTCTAAAATTGTGTTAATACTTTCTGCCTTTGCATTTTCAATGAAGCCACAAGTGTTAACAACAACAATATTCCCTTCTTTTTCGTGTGATACCTCTTTTCCATTTGCTTTTAACTGGCCCATTAAAACTTCGCTGTCATATATATTTTTACTACATCCTAATGTTACAACGTTAATCTTGTTAGATTTAATTGATTTTGTTCTCATTTAGAATTCTAATTATAATTTTCAGGTGCAACGCGCTTATTAGCTATTTTTTCAAAACAATATCCAAATTTGTAGAGTTCATTTTCATTGTATGGCTTTGATATGAAAGTCAAACCTTTGGGTTCACCAATTTTACTAAAACCCATTGGAATAGTTAATGCTGGATATTCTGCTACTGCTGCATAACTCGCATGATAATTATTTACTGATAAGATAGCATCTAATTGAAGCTCATTAAGAAAAAAATCAAAATATTCACGCCCCTTATTTTTAAGGGTTGTCTTGATAGATTCAAATTCTTCCTTTGAAACATCATCGGAAATAATTCCATTGAATAACTTTTGCCCATAAGGTGCTCTTTTCAAACTATCTAAATTATTGAAATCTATAATTGATTGAACCCCATCAAAGTTTATTTTTTTTGAGCTATGGTTATTAAAATATAGCTTAAGATCAGATTTCATATCTATATTCAATAGTTTAAGAAAGCCGTTAAGTTTAATGTCTCCAGGGCTAATCATGATGATTTCAGCATCATTTTCGCTTATTAAATCAATTGCTTTTTCGTAAAGTGAATCAACCATTAATTCTCGTATAACACCAAAACGCTTTTTTTTAAATGTAAAGTTCGTAATTTCTTCAATATTAATTTTGTCGGCATTTACGGACTTGAGATCATTAGCGTCTTTACCTAGCATTTCATTATAAAGAAGTAAATTATCAATAGTAAATCTTGAAATTGGTCCAGGGGTGTCTAGTGTACTTGAGATTGGTATGATTCCACTTCTACTTATTGTACCCACTGTGGGTTTTAAACCTACTGTAGACGCTTGACTTGATGGGGATAAAATTGATCCAGAAGTCTCAGTTCCCACAGCAGCAGCACAAAAGCTTGCTGATACAGCCACAGCACTTCCTGAGCTTGAACCGCCTGTATCAAATACTTTCCTGCGGTAAGGATTAAAAGTTTGACCACCTACAGCACTGTAACCACTAGGACAATCGCCACAAAAAAAATAAGCCCATTCACTCATGTTGGCCTTACCTAGAATCAAAGCACCAGATGATTTAATCTTTGTAGTTACAAAAGCATCTACTGTAAAATTATCTAACAAGGCTACTGAACCTGCAGTTGTCGGCATACCCTCAGTATTGATATTATCCTTCAAAATTATCGGCATACCATATAAGGAAAAAACTGACATTCCCTTAGGCCTATTTTTGTCTTTTAATTTTGCTTCGCTAATTAATTTTGGATTAATGGAAATTATTGAATTGAGTGATTTTTTATTTAATCTATCAAAAACTTTAATTCTATATAAATAAAACAAAGCTAAATCTTCATAACTCATTTTTCCATCACTCACATGTTGTTGCATAGTAGGAATATCTTTGTTCAAAATTAATGGCTTTAGCTCAAGATAACGGTCAACAGAAAAATTATTTAAGTAATCAATTTGTGTTGTCCACAATGAATCTAATTTAATAAAGTTTGAATCTTCAACTTTAAAATCATAGAAGTAGGACTCAGAATTACTTGTTGCACGGCTTGGACTTAAGTTTTTTGGATAATTTTTACAACTATTAAACAAAGTCAGGACCAGAACCAAAATAAAACTCCTCAGTATCATTTTATTTATTTAAAAAAAGAATCCACAAATTCAAATTTATCAAATAATTGAAGATCATCAATATGTTCACCAACTCCTATATACTTAACAGGTATTTTAAATTGATCACTAATACCAATTATAACACCTCCTTTTGCTGTCCCATCTAGTTTTGTCACTGCCAATGCATTAACCTCGGTTGTAGCAGTAAATTGTTTAGCTTGCTCAAAAGCGTTTTGACCAGTTGATCCATCAATAACTAATAAAATTTCATCTGGGACGCTGGGTATCAGCTTCTGCATAACCCTTTTAATCTTTGTCAATTCATTCATCAAATTTATTTTATTGTGTAATCGTCCTGCAGTGTCAATTATTACAACATCCGCATTTGAACTAATCGCACTTTGTAATGTATCGAATGCAACTGAGGCAGGATCACTACCCATTTTTTGTTTAACTACTGGAACATCAACACGATTTGCCCAAATTTCTAGTTGATCAATGGCAGCAGCTCTAAAAGTATCTGATGCGCCTAAAACAACATTTAAACCAGCTTTTTTAAATTTATATGCTAACTTACCTATTGTTGTTGTTTTCCCCACTCCATTAACCCCAACAACAAGAATTACATACGGAGACTTTTGATTAAAAGTTTTTGATATTGCTGAATTATTTTCTAAAAGTAAAGCAGTTATTTCCTCTTTTAATATTAAATTTAATTCATCTGTTCCAATAAATTTATCTCTTGCTACACGAGCTTCAATCTGATCTATTATTTTAAGAGTTGTTTTAACACCAACATCGCTACTAATTAAGATATCCTCTAAATCGTCTAAAACCGCATCATCAACTTTTGATTTACCAACTAGAGCCTTACCTAGTTTAGCAAAAAAACTGGATTTGGATTTTTCAATTCCTTGGTCAAGTCTTACTTTTTTATCTGATGAAAATATTCTTTTAAAAAAACTCATATAAATTTCGAAATTTTGAGATAATACCAAGTTAATGAAAAAAATAAAAGCTGCTATAAGTAGCAGCTTTTTAGTTTGTTGATTTTTGCAATTTAATTTTTATTTAAAAATTCATTTACTCTGTCAGGTGGCAAAATCGTTTCAACAAACGTATACGCACCTGACTTGGGGGATTTAACCATTTTTATTGCTTTTGTTAAGCGTTTAGAACCTGTTTGAAGTGTTGCCACTGATTTCTTAGCCATAATCTATATTATTTGATTTCTTTATGAACTGTCATCCTCTTCAAAATTGGATTAAATTTCTTTAATTCCATACGATCGGGTGTATTTTTTTTGTTTTTTGTAGTAATGTATCTTGAGGTACCAGATTTACCGGAATCTTTGTGTTCAGTACACTCCAATATTACTTGTACTCTATTACCTTTTTTTGCCATTATTTAAAATTTTATTTAAAAAAACCCTTTTCCCGGGCTAATTTAATTGCTTTGGATATGCCTATTTTATTTATTGTCTTCAAGGCTGATGTTGAGACTTTCAGTGTAATCCACTTATCTTCTTCTGGAATATAAAATCTCTTTTTTTGGAGATTTGCATTGAATCTGCGCTTGGTTCTATTGAGCGAGTGTGATACATTATTACCAACAATGGATTTTTTTCCGGTTATTTCACAAATTCTAGACATAAGTCTATATATTTATTAAAATTGAGTTGCAAAAATAAAAAATATTGGTAAGTTGACAAATTTTGTAAATCAATTTTTAAAAATTTCTCTTTGAAAAAGAGTTAATGCCATATTGATTGTCTTGGTCAAAACCCTTTCTCTCCCTGTACCAAAAGAAAATTGCCTAGAAAAAACCTTTTCTGGGGTAACAATAGCAATACAAACATTACCAATATCAGTATCAGATTCACCTTTTGTTGGTCCCGCATTTCCAGTAGTAGAAATAGCATAATCTGATGAAAAAATTTTTTTTACTCCTATTGCCATTGACTCTGCTACTTTCAAGCTAACTACAGATTGTTCAGAAATAAGATTTGGATTTACTCCTAAGATTCTAATTTTACTTTTTGTATCATATGCAACCATGCCTCCTTTAAAAAATTTTGATGACCCAGGATTAGCGGTAAATTTTGCTGCTAAACCTCCACCACTGCAACTTTCTGCGATTGATAAAGTTTTATTTAATTTAACTAATTGTGATCCAATAATCTTCTCAATGGAGTTATCCTCCTCAAATCCAACAAAAATATCAGATATTAAAGGCAATAATTTTTGAATTTCAGACTCAATTTTGTTTGCGACTTCATTTCGATTAATACCGATTGAAGAAATTCTTAGACGAACACGCCCAAGACTTGGTAAATAGGCAAATTTAATTGATTTTGGAAGGCCATTTTCCCAATCATTAATACGCTTCGCTATCATACTTTCACCAAGTCCATAGGTTAAAATAGTTTTTTTTACTGCTACAGGTAAATCAAAAGTACTTATCAATTTAGGCAAAACCTCCAACTCTAAGATTGATTTCATTTCAGTGGGGACTCCAGGAAGGGCTATAAAAATTTTACTCCGTTTTTCATACCAAATTCCAGGCGCTGATCCCATATAGTTCATTAAAACAATTGATCTTGAAGGAACCAGAGCTTGATCTAGATTTACTTTCAACAAGGGCTGTTTTATATGTTTTTTCCATATGTTTTTAATGTTTAATAAAACATCTTCATTTTCTATAAGAGTGTCATTAAAATATTCCGTTAAAACACTTTTAGTAATATCATCGTTAGTTGGACCCAATCCACCAGTTAAAATTATTAAATCAGAGCATTTTTCAGCATTTTTTATAGTTTCAATAATATGTTCTTTATCATCACTAACAGATGATATTTGGAAAACTTCAATTCCAATATTAAATAATTCATTTGCAATGTGAGCGGAATTTGAATCAATTATTTGACCAATTAAAATTTCATCTCCTATGGTTATGATTTCCGCTTTCATTTACTTAATTTTTATTGAAAAAAATTCTTCATTTTCAATGTAACCTTTTAAAATATCCCCTGAGAATACTGGACCTACTCCAGATGGAGTTCCAGTAAAAATTATGTCTCCAATTTTTAGAGTGAAATATCTGGAAATATAGCTTATTATTTCATCAATACCCCACATCATATCGGACGTATTTCCTATCTGTACCAGAAATTGATTTTTTTTTAAACTAAAATTGATATTCGATAAATTCTTAAAATTTGATTTTGATACCCATTTTCCTATCAAAGCAGAACCATCAAAAGCTTTAGCTTTTTCCCAAGGTAACCCATTAAGTTTTAACTTGTTTTGTAAATCTCTGGCAGTAAAGTCTAACCCCAAACCAATTTTATCATAATACGTGTGCGCAAATTCTTTATCAATGTATTTACCAACCTTGTTTATTTTTACTAATAATTCGAGCTCATGATGAATATCGCTAAAAATATCAGGGATAAAAAAAGGCTGGTTACAATTAATTACGGCAGAGTCTGGCTTTAGAAATACTACTGGATGTTCTTGTATGATATTACCAAGCTCATCAATATGCTTTTCGTAATTACTACCAATGCAAATTAATTTCATTTAATCTAATTTATTGTTCATAACACGTAATTTTATTGAAGTCAAAACTTTCTTAGTGTAGAGTGGAAAATCTGCATCTAACAACCAACCAAAATACCCAGGCTCAGACTCCAAAATTTCTGAAACTTTTTTTCCTTTATGCTTGCCAAAATTAAACACCTCAGCTCCATGGTTATCGAATCCAATAAAACCAGCAAAATCTGCGAATTTTCTGTGTGTACTGAACTCAGCCAAAAACTTTGTGTTATTTTTCAGAGCATCATAATGATCTAATTGAGCTTTTAACACCTCGTAAGTTGCCATTGTATCGACTTCAGCCCTGTGAGCTCCATCTAAATTTTTATCACAATAAAATTTATATGCAGAGGCTAAATTACGTTTTTCCATTTTATGAAATATTGTTTGAACATCAACAGAAAATTTATTTTTCATGTCAAATTCCACTTCAGCTCGTAACATTTCTTCTGCTAAAATTGGAATGTCAAATCTATTGGAATTAAAACCCCCAAGATCTGAATCTTTGATAAATTCATTGACCTCTCTAGCTACCATTTTGAAAGTAGGGGCGTCAACAACATCCTCGTTAGAAATTCCGTGTATAGCGGTTGCGTCAGGTGAAATACTAATTTCAGGATTTATTAGCCATGTTTTTTTTTGTTCTGTATTGTTTGGGAATACTTTAAGTAGAGAAATTTCTACAATTCTGTCCTTGGTAATGTTTACTCCTGTAGTTTCTAAGTCAAAAAAACAAATCGGTCTAATTAAATTTAATTTCATACAATTTAGATAGATCTATTTTCATCCCATGATTCCAGAACTTCTTTGACAGTCTTCAAAAAGTTTCCACCAAGTGCACCATTAATTACCCTGTGGTCATAAGAATGAGACAAATAAACCTTTTGACGAATTCCAATAAAATCTCCATCAATTGTTTCTATGACAGATGGCACCTTGCGGACAGCACCTATTGCTAGAATTCCAACCTGAGGCTGATTTATTATAGGGGTTCCCATTATACTGCCATAACCTCCTACATTCGTAACAGTGTATGTGCCATTTTGAACTTCTTCAGGTTTGAGTTGATTTAACCTAGCTCTCTTTGCTAAATCATTTACGTGAGTTGTCATACCTTTTAAATTTAGCTGATCAGCATTTTTTATAACTGGAACTATGAGATTACCATCGGATAATGCAGTTGCCATTCCAAGATTAATAAACTTGTGCTTTACAATTCGATCTCCATCAACCGAAATATTCAACATAGGATGCAAATTCAATGCTTTTGCTACGGCTTCCATGAAAATAGGCGTCAGTGTTATTTTCATAGAATAGGTTTCAAAAAATTGATCTTTATTTTTGTTTCTCCAGTCCCAAATTTTGGTAACGTCAACTTCGATAAATGATTGTACATGTGCTGAAGTTTGCAATGAACTCAACATATGCTTTGATATCATCTTTCCCATTCTGGTCATTTCAATAATCTCACTATCATTAGTTTTGGAAACAAGATTTTGCGATTCAATAACATCAGGTTCAATATTTATAAAATTCGAAGGAGTTGAAACTATTGGATTCACAGCTGAAGAAGATTCCTCAACATCAGACGATTTAATACCTGTTTTATTTTTTAAATAATTCAGA
This sequence comes from Flavobacteriaceae bacterium, assembly GCA_002721175.1. Classification (GTDB taxonomy): domain Bacteria; phylum Bacteroidota; class Bacteroidia; order Flavobacteriales; family Flavobacteriaceae; genus UBA3537. The sequence goes on from PBJR01000008.1 coordinate 185,714, forward strand.
ATATCCTTTTTTGTTACCCTGCCTGATTTTCCGGTGCCTGAAATAGTATCTAACTCAATTTTATCTATCCCCTCTTTTTTTGCAATATTTTTAACTAATGGAGAGTAAAAGCGATCACTTGAAAAATATGTTTTCAATTGGGTCTGATCTGAACTTTTAGAAATTGAAAGATCTTTAGCATATACTTCAGGTGAAAATTTTACGTTGGCTTCCAATGCACTTGGCTGAGAGCTGAATTCTGTTTTATTTGAATCTGCAGTAGAATCAGTCTCAATAATTGCAAATGTCTCTCCAACTTTTACAATTTTATCAATCCCAAATTTTTTTTCAATTAAAACCCCACTGACTTCGCTTGGCACATCACTATCAACTTTGTCTGTAGATATTTCAATTACTGATTCATCAACTTCTACCCGGTCCCCTATGTCTTTAAGCCAAGAATTAATAGTAGCCTCAGCAACACTCTCACCCATTTTGGGAAGTTTGAGCTCAAATTTCGCCATATCTCTTCTTTTAAATGCAACAAATTTGCAGTGCAAAATTAACGAAAATAAGCGATAAAATCAATTATAATTTTTGTTGTGCGATATTTATTTTAATTAAAAAAAAAAATCTTTCCTTTTTGATTTGACTTATTACTACCAATACAATAGCTACTGTTTTTTGGCCAAATATTAAATGAAATTGAGCTTGAAGAAAAAGTATGGATTTTATTAATTATCTCGGAAAATGATTCTGACTTTGCATCCAAAACTAAATTGTATGGATAGTTTTGATCCAATTTATCAAGAGAGCTAATAACACGGTCATTTTTCTTTACATATTTTGTGTTATGAGGATTCAAAAAAACTAAATCTTTTTTTAAGAAAGTTTTTTCTGTTTTGAAAAAACTTAGGTATGGCATAAAAAAAGTAAATAAATTAATGATTAATTTCATTAGTAATGAAGGTTTGAAATGCTTTCGATGAAAAACTTTCATTGCCCTGTAAAATTGTCTGTAATGTTGTATATTCTTTGATGAACTCTCCCCCTTAAAATGTATAATTTTAGCACCACCAAAATAATAATTAATTTTGTTCATTTTTAGGGCTCTGTAGCATAAGTCAATATCTTCACCATACATAAAAAAATCTTCGTCAAATCCATCAAGCGACATAAAAATTTTAGTTGGCATAAACATAAATGCTCCAGTTAGTATGTCCACTCTATCGATTGAATTTTGTTTGATATGTGATGCATAATAAGACTTACCATAACCAAAAAACTTCATCAGGGTTGAACAATAAGTGGGTAAATTTCTTTTACTTTCTGGTAAAAATTTACCAGAACCATTTATCAGGCAACATCCAATAATACCCAAATTTTTTTTTCCACGTGAAAATTTAAAAAGCTTTTGAAAAATTTTTTCCTCGACCATAGTGTCGGGATTTAAAATACACACAAAATCTCCTTTCACAATTTCCTTCACAATATTATTCCCTCTAGAAAAACCAAGATTTTTACTACTTTTTATAAGTTTCACATCAGGAAAATTACTTTTTACCATGGAGCAACTATTATCGCAGGAATTGTTATCAACAACAATAATTTCAGAAGAAATACCTTCTAACGCTGCTTGAATACTTTGCAAACACAATTCTAAGAAATACCTAACATTATAATTAAGAATAACAACAGACAACTTCATAATTTCTATAATTTAAAAGAAATATCAAATGGAACTCTGTTGGCAATGCTTCTACCCAAGGTAATTTCATCTGCATACTCTAATTCGTCTCCGACCGAAATTCCGCGAGCAATTGTAGACATAACTATTTTAAAATTTTTAATTTGTTTATAGATGTAAAAATTTGTAGTATCCCCTTCCATGGTTGATCCCATAGCTAAAATAATCTCATCAACACTTCCGCTTTTAACTTTCTCAACCAAACTATCAATATTCAATTCATTTGGACCAATCCCGTCAATTGGGGAAATTTTACCACCCAAAACATGATAAGTTCCCTTAAAAATGCCCGTACTTTCTATTGCTAAAACATCTCTAACATCCTCCACCACACATATTATTTTTTTATCTCTCATCGGATTTGCACATATCTCGCAAATAGTACTATCGGAAATATTATGACAGGAACTACAAAATTTAATATTATTTCGTAATTCAACCAAAGACTGAGAAAGTTGCTTAGTGTGTTTTGGTGGTTGTTGTAACAAGTGTAATACTAGTCGTAAAGCTGTTCGCTTGCCAATTCCTGGAAGTTGAGCGACTTCATTTACAGCGTTTTGTAGTAAATTAGATGAAAATTCCATAAATTAATAGTTAGTTTTAAAAAAATATACAGAAGCTGTTAAAAATAATACATTTGATAGCGAGTCTTTAATGGAATTATTTGTTACAACAAATATAAATTTATTAAGTTGAAAGGACAACACATTTTATTGATCGCTCTCATTTATTTTCTTTTTCTTTTGTTTATAGCAAAAATCACAGGGAAAAACGATAACAACAATGATTTTTTTAAAGCGAATAGGAAGTCACCATGGTATGTAGTAGCTTTTGGTATGATTGGAGCATCATTGTCAGGAGTAACCTTCATTTCTGTTCCAGGATGGGTAGGAAGCTCAGAATTTAGTTATTTTCAAGTTTGTTTAGGCTATGTAGCTGGATATATTTTTGTAGCATTTTTGCTGTTACCAATATATTATAAGCTAAATCTAACATCAATTTACGAATATTTGTATGGTCGATTTGGAAAAGTCAGTCATAAAACTGGTGCTTTTTTCTTTTTAATATCCAGGGTTCTGGGCGCCGCGTTCAGGATGTATTTAATGGCAATTGTACTGCAACAATTTGTTTTTGAACAATGGGAAATCCCTTTTGAAGCTACAGTTATTATTTCTATTCTCCTTATTTGGATTTACACTAGCAAAGGTGGGATTAAAACTATTGTTTGGACAGATACGTTGCAGACACTTTTTATGATTTGCGCAGTAATTTTATCTATTAATATTGTTACAGATGAACTTGGATGGAGCTTTAATGAATTTTTAAATTCCAATGAATTAGAGAGATACAGCGATATATTCAAAACTGAAAATTTTCTAGATAAGGATTATTTTCTCAAATCTTTCTTTGGAGGAATGTTTATAACAATATCAATGACAGGTCTAGATCAAGACATGATGCAAAAGAATCTAACTTGTAGGTCCCTAAAAGATGCACAAAAAAATATGCTGTTTTTCAGTATAATACTTACAATAGTTACATTTCTTTTTTTACTACTTGGAGCACTTTTGTTTATTTATACTGAACGTTATGGGATTAAAATACCACTAATGGACGGTAAACCAAAAACTGACTTGTTGTTCCCTGAAATAGCAATTAACTCTGGACTGGGTCCTCTTCTCGCTGGTACATTTATTCTTGGACTTATAGCAGCTGCTTATAGCAGTGCTGATAGTGCCTTAACTTCTTTAACAACGTCATTTTGTGTTGATATTTTAGATTTTAAAAACTATAGTACTGATCGAAAAAAAAGTATAAGGAAACTGACTCATATCGGAATGTCGTTAGTTCTTGTAATAGTTGTCATATCATTTAAATACTTTGCAAATAAAAATGTGATTGATAGTCTATTAACAGTTGCCGGTTATACTTATGGCCCCCTTTTAGGTCTTTTTAGTTTTGGAATTTTCACCAATTACAAAATCAAAGATAATTTGGTTTGGATTGTATCTCTTGCCTCAGTTTTACTTGTCTACAGCATAGGTCAAATTCCACCAAAGTTTATTGGGGGTTATGTTCTCGGTTACGAGCTTCTCCCATTAAACGGATTTATTACCTTCTTGGGACTTATATTGATTCGTCGATATTAAAACAATCGTACAAGAAAGTTCGTATGAAATTGAATGTTTCTCTAAAAATCTAAATAAAATAGGGTTTTCGGTGCCAGGATTAAATATAACTCGAGAAGGATTTAATTTTAAAATATAACTAAAATATTTATCTTGATTTTTAGGACTTATATACAATGTAATTGTGTGAACATTTTTATAATATTTTTGGAAATTCTCTATTTTAATTCCGTGTATTTTACCTTTAGATTTACCCAACGCTACAACTTCAATCCCACTGTTAATTAACATCAATACGGATTTACTTGAAAATCTCTCAGGATTTGTTGATGCGCCTAAAACTAAAGTTTTGAACTTAGCTACCACTTTATTATTACGCTACCCCATGTAAAACCACTGCCAAAAGCAGCAAGAACTACATAGTCACCTGGCTTAATTTTCCCCTTTTCACAAGCTTCGCTCAATGCAATGGGTATAGATGCAGCAGTTGTATTTCCATAATTTTGAATATTATTATAAACCTGGTCATCTTTTAAATTAAACTTCTTTTGAATAAACTGCGAAATTCTTAAGTTAGCCTGATGTGTAATTAGCATATCTATATCAGAAATTGATAGACTGTGTGTTTCAAGTGACTCCAAAATTACCTCGCTGAATCGCCTGACCGCATTTTTAAAAACAAATTTTCCGTTCATGTAAGGTCTATAAGTTAAGTCATCAGGATTATTGTCAGAGATTATATCAGTGACCCATCGCTTTCCCAATCCAGGAGCCTCAGCAGTTAGTTCAAGAGCGTGAGCTCCTTCTGAGTGCAAATGAGAAGACAAAATTCCTCTATTTAAATTTTCCTCTCGACTAAGTATTGCAGCTCCAGCGCCATCACCAAAAATTACGGACACATTACGTCCTCTTGTTGATATATCTATTCCTTTTGACTGTAGTTCGCTTCCAATTACTAATATGTTTTTATACATCCCCGTTTTGATGTATTGATCAGCTACTGAAAGTGCATAAACAAAACCTGAACATTGATTTCTAACGTCCAAAGCACCAATATTATCAATTCCTAAAGCTTCCTGAATTTGTACTCCAGGACCAGGAAAATAATAATCAGGACTCAATGTTGCAAAAACTATAAAATCAATTTTTTCCTTATGTATTCCTGCATCAATAATCGCTTTTTTTGCTGCCTCATATCCCATACTTGAAGTTGTATTACCATCTCCCTTCTTTGCCCAATAACGTTTTTTAATTCCAGTGCGTTCTCGAATCCACTCATCACTTGTATCCATTAACATAGATAAATCTTTGTTAGTGATAACATTGTTTGGTACAAAATGGCCTAGACCAATAATTTTTGAATTATACATGGAATAAATTTAATAATTTAGATGTAAATTTCATAAGGTTAGTGTCAGTTTGTCACATTTATCAAAGTGGTATTCTTTTTGTAATGTCTAAAATTAATTATACAAATATTAAATTCGATAATCATTAAAATATAAAAACTATGAGCAAAGGTAAAATCAATGTATCAGTGGAAAATATTTTTCCATTGATAAAAAAATTTCTTTATAGTGATCAAGAAATATTTTTGAGAGAGCTAATTAGTAATGCAACTGATGCAACTTTGAAGTTAAAACACCTTACAAATATTGGGGAGGCAAAAGTAGAATATGGAAAACCAATAATTGAAGTAAAAGTTGATAAAAAAGGGAAAAAATTACACATCATTGATCAAGGAATAGGTATGACCGCAGAAGAAGTTAAAAAATACATAAATGAAGTAGCTTTTTCTGGTGCTGAAGAATTCCTTGACAAATACAAAGATAAAGTTGAAGATACTGGGATAATTGGTCATTTCGGGCTAGGTTTCTACTCCGCGTTCATGGTTGCTGATAAAGTTGAAATTATTACCAAGTCATTCAAAAAAGATGAGGGAGCTCATTGGGAATGTGACGGTAGTCCACAATATTCACTGAAAAAATGTGATAAAAAGAAGCACGGAACTGAAATAATTTTACACATCGGGGATGATGCTAAAGATTTCTTGGAAGAAAATAAAATTAGCGAACTTTTAAGAAAGTATAACAAGTTTATGCCCATTCCAATTAAGCTCGGCACAAAAGAAATTAATGACCCAAATCATAAACCAAAAACTTTAACTGACAAAGACGGAAAAGAGACTAAAGAACCTCAGCGTAAAATTAGTGTAGATAATATAATTAACAACACCAATCCTGCTTGGACAAAGACTCCTAGTGAACTCAAAGATGATGATTATAAAAGTTTTTACAGAGAACTTTATCCAATGCAGTTTGAAGAACCACTATTTAATATTCATTTAAATGTGGATTATCCTTTTAGCTTGACGGGAATTTTGTATTTTCCAAAGTTATCCAATGATATTAATATCCAAAAAGATCGTATTCAGCTTTATCAAAATCAAGTTTTTGTTACTGATAATGTTGAAGGTATTGTTCCCGAATTTTTAACAATGCTTCGCGGAGTTATTGATTCACCGGATATTCCTTTGAACGTTTCGAGGTCATATTTACAAGCAGATGGAGCTGTGAAAAAAATATCAACCTATATTACAAAAAAGGTAGCTGATAAACTTAAATCACTTTTTAAGGAAAATAGAGAAGAATTCGAAAATAAATGGAACGATATTAAAATCGTCATTGAGTATGGAATGCTTTCAGAAGAAAAATTCTTTGAAAAAGCTGAAGAATTTGCACTTTATCCAACTACTGAAGGTAAATTTCATACATATCAAGAGCTTTATGACAAAATAAAAGCTAAACAGACAGATAAAAATGATAAACTTGTTATACTTTATGCATCAAACAAAGAAGAACAGCACAGTTATATACAAAGTGCAAAAGCCAAGGGATATGAAGTTTTATTGTTAGATTCTCCTATTGTTTCGCACTTAATTCAAAAACTTGAAAGTGATAAGGACAAAATCTCTTTTTGCCGTGTTGATGCTGATCATATTGATAAATTGATTGAAAAAGACGAAAAACTCATTTCTAAACTTACTGATGACCAACAAAAAACTCTTGAAAAACAACTAAAAGATGTGATTTCTTCTGAAAAATTTGTTCTACAAATGGAAGCAATGGATAGTAGTGTTGATCCATTTATAATTACTCAACCTGAGTTCATGCGACGAATGAAAGAAATGCAACAAACTGGTGGTGGTAGTGGAATGTTTGGAATGAATAAAATGCCTGAAATGTATAATTTGGTTGTCAACACAAACTCTGACCTAATATCACAAATTTTGAATACAAAAACTGACAAAAAAAGAAAAAGATTAATTAATCAAAGTCTTGATTTAGCTCAACTTTCACAAGGTCTTCTCAAAGGCGAAGCTTTGACAAAATTTATTAAGCGCAGTTATGATATAATAAAATAATTTTAAATTACATTTGTCTAAGAAAAAATAAAATGTTTTTTAATCTTAAAGAGTCCTTTAATATTCCAATAAAAGATGGAGAACTTTATTATATCTCAGAATTTATAAAAAAAGAAAAGGCCAAAGAATATTTTAAAATATTAAAAAATGAAATAGAATGGCAGCAAGATGAGATAAAAATTTTTGGAAAAGTATACCTTCAGCCCAGACTAACTGCCTTATATGCAAGCAACGATAATACTTATAAATATTCAAATATTACGATGCACCCAAAGAAGTTTTCATATCCTTTGTTAATTTTAAAAGAAAAAATAGAGAAAGTAATTGGTACAGAATTTACAACTTGCTTACTTAACTACTATAGAAATGGTCAAGATAGTAATGGTTGGCACTCAGACAACGAGAAGGAACTTGGAAAAAATCCAATTATTGCGTCTTTGAGTTTTGGAGCTGATAGAATTTTTCAAATGAAACACAGATTGGATAAGAGTGATAAATTAAAAATAAACCTTGAAAATGGAAGCCTATTAGTAATGCAAGGAGGTACTCAACACCATTGGCTCCACCAAATACCCAAGACAAAAAAAGATATTGGCGAAAGAATTAATTTGACCTTTAGAATAATTAAATGAAAAAAAAACATTCAACCTTATTAATTATTTTATTGTTTATATCTGTTGCAAATTCACAAAAATTGGTTGAAAAAAAAATAATAATCAATAAACATGTTGAGGGAACATTACTTACACCCAAACCTTTATTAGCTTCTAGTTTAGTTATTTTTATTGGAGGCTCAGGGCCAGTAGACAGAAATGGCAATCAAATATTTGCAGAAAATGATATGCTGAAAAAAATTGCCTCCTCACTGACTAATAAAGGTATATCAACTTTCCGCTATGACAAAAGAGTTGTTAAACAAATAAATACTAAAAATATGGACGAAGAAATTTTATTTGATGATTTTGTAGAGGACACAAAATCGGCAATAAATTTTTTCAGACAAACTTATGATAAAATAATAATTGCAGGTCACAGTCAAGGAAGCTTAGTTGGTTTACTTGCGCTGGACGAGAAAGTAGCTGGCTTCATTTCTATGAATGGGGCTGGACAAACAATTGATGAAATAATAAAGACCCAAATTACAAAAAGCGCACCCTCTTTAGCTAATCAAACAATTGATGTATTAAACAAACTTAAAAAAGGTGAAACTACAACTAATTATCCGATTGCACTTGAATCCATTTTTAACATTAAAACCCAGCCATTTTTAATAAGCTGGATGAAATATAACCCAAGTGAAATAATTAAAAAAATAAATATCCCTTGCCTGATAATAGCTGGAGAAAATGATTTACAAATGGACGCAAGTGAATCAATTATGTTAGACAAATCAGCTCAAAACTCAAAATTAATATTAATAAAAAAAATGAATCACATTCTTTTTAAAATTGATGGAAATAAACTTGAAAATTTAAAATCTTACAACAATAAAAATTTAAAGGTAGCGGAAGAAGTTATTGAAGGAATATTAGATTTTATTGGCCAAATTGATTAAAAAAAGCATCCCTAAAGATGCCTTTTTGTTGTGACTAACCAAAGTATATTATTCAATTAAAAAATAAAATTAGTTCTAAATTTTAAGTGTATTAAAATATTTAACAATAATTTCACAAAATGGAAAAAGCATCAGAGTTTGATGCTTTAACCACTAACCAACCAAAATATATTACTAACAAAAAAATTAAATAATACATTTACCAAAATACAAGTACCGTGCCAAACTTTGCTATTTAAACATTATATTGAAAATTTAAAATTTTTAATAAAACACTAATGATTATTTCTACTCCAGTAATAAAAGACGATGCAATTATTTTGGGAATTCTTCTTATTATACTAGCTTTTATCTTTCATACCGAATCAAAGAAGAAAGGATTATGGAATAAATTTTATAAAATTGTCCCCGGACTTTTTTTAGCCTACATGTTACCCGCAATATTTACCTCAATTGGAATAATCGCACCTGAATGGGAAATAATGACTCAAGATGGATTAATAATTACACAAAAGAGTAATTTATATTTTATTGCAAGCAGATATCTATTACCTGCATCTCTAGTATTAATGACGTTGAGTATTGACTTGAAAGGAGTTTTTAATTTAGGTTGGAAATCGTTAATAATGTTTTTTACAGGGACAATTGGAATAATTTTAGGCGGACCAATTGCAATTATATTAACTGCAAAAATTTCTCCAGAAAGTATAGGCGGAGTTGGTGCTGATGCTGTATGGAGAGGCTTGTCAACGCTCGCGGGAAGTTGGATAGGGGGTGGTGCAAATCAAACAGCTATGCTTGAAATTTACGGATATAATACTGAACTATATGGAGGAATGGTATTTGTTGATATTGTTGTTGCAAATATTTGGATGGCATTGCTATTGATTGGAATTGGAAAGAGAAAAAAAATAAATAGATGGCTAAAAGCAGATACTCAGGCAATTGATAATCTTAAGATTAAAGTAAATGAATTTACTAAACAAACTAGCCGATTACCAAATTTAACTGATTTAATTATTATAGCTGGAATAGGATTTGGATCTGTTGGTTTCTCACATTTTTTTGCTACTAAATTGGCACCCTTTTTTGAAAAAAAAAAATCATCAAATTTTCTCTGAATATGCTGTTAACATTTTTTCATTTTTGAGTTCAACTTTTTTTTGGATTATAAGTATATCAACCTTAATTGCAATATTTTTGTCTTTCACGAAAGCTAGAAATTATGAGGGAGCCGGCGCCAGTAAAATAGGCAGTGTTTTTATTTACATACTTGTTACTACTATTGGAATGAAAATGGATTTAAAACTTATCTTCGAAAACACCGGCCTGATTATAATTGGATTTATTTGGATGACAATTCATGCTGTTTTAATGATAACAATAGCTAAATTAATTAAAGCCCCATATTTTTTTCTAGCAATAGGAAGCCAAGCTAATGTGGGAGGAGCAGCATCAGCTCCAATTGTTGCTGCATCATTTCATCCATCATTAGCAACTGTAGGAGTTTTGTTGGCAGTATTTGGATATGCTGTAGGAACGATGTCGGCTATCTTATGTACAATTTTAATGGAAATAGCATCAAATTCCGTTTAAGATTTGTTAGATAAATTATTGTTCACCAGAATAAGAAACAAAATTTCTTGGAGTTTCGTAAAGTGTAACTTTCAATTCTAAATCATCATTTATAACAACTCGAAGCTTATCATATATCCATACAGCAATATTCTCAGCTGTTGGATTTAAATTTTTAAACTCAGGAACCTCTAAATTTAAGTTTTTGTGGTCTAGATTTTCTTCGACTTCTGATTTGATTAGATCTTTTAAAACTTTGACATCTATAACATATCCAGTTTCAGGATTAATTTTGCCGGTAACGCTGACAATCATTTCATAATTGTGGCCGTGATAGTTAGGATTATTACATTTTCCAAAAACAGTTTCATTTTTTTCATTGCTCCAATCCGGTCGATACAAACGATGAGCAGCATTGAAATGAGCTCGTCGACTTACAGTTACTTTCATGTATTTAACTTTAAATGTTTATAAAATTTATCAAATATTATTTTGAACCAGGCTGTATAAATTTGAGGTCTTAAATTTATGTCCCGCTTTATGTCCTCTATTGACATCCATTTCCATCCCTCAACCTCGGAAATATTAATTATGGGTGAGGATTCCCAGTAACCAATCAAAACATGATCTAATTCGTGTTCAGAAAGACCGTTATCAAAAGAAACTTTGTAAACAAATGAAAAAATCTCTTCTAGATCTGTTGAAAATCCCATTTCTTCTTTCAGACGCCTTTTACCAGCTTGAATATTTGATTCTCCGACTCGTTGATGACTACAACAAGTGTTGGACCAAAGAAGGGGAGAATGGTATTTTTTTGAAGAACGTTGCTGTAGCATAAGCTCATTTTTTTTGTTAAAAATAAAAATTGAAAAAGCCCTATGTAAAAGTCCAATCTGGTGTGCTTGAAGCTTTGACATAAGCCCAATTTGATTATCATCTTTATCAACTAAAATAACTTGCTCTTCCGTCATTCTACTAAATTATTAACTAATTTTCTAATTGAATATTAATTAAATGCTAAAATTCGACATTAATTTAATTAAAAAAATTAAGTTAAAAAATCTAAATAAAACTAAATTTGTTGAGTATCATTTAATAAAACTTTTTGACAGCTTTAATTGAAGAAATAAATAGAAGACGCACTTTTGGAATTATTTCACATCCAGACGCAGGCAAAACTACACTGACTGAAAAACTACTGCTTTTTGGAGGTGCAATACAAGAGGCAGGAGCTGTAAAAAATAATAAAATTAAAAAAGCAGCCACTAGTGATTTTATGGAAATAGAGCGCCAGCGAGGAATTTCTGTATCTACATCAGTTTTAGCTTTTGAATACCAAAGGGTTAAAATCAATATATTAGATACTCCTGGTCATAAGGATTTTGCTGAAGACACGTACAGAACTTTAACTGCTGTAGATAGCGTAATTTTGGTAATAGACGTTGCCAAAGGAGTTGAAGAACAAACCGAAAAACTTGTTAAAGTCTGTCGCATGCGAAAAATTCCAATTATTGTATTTATCAATAAAATGGACCGTGAAGGCAAAGAAGCTTTTGATTTAATGGATGAATTAGAACAAAAACTAAAACTTAGAATAACTCCTTTAAGTTTCCCTATTGGAATGGGCTATGAATTCAAAGGGATTTATAATTTATGGGAAAAAAATATAAATCTTTTTACTGGGGACAAAAAAAAGGAAATTAATAATACAATCAAAATTTTTAGCTTAGATGATACAAAACTGAACAAATTGATAGGAAATAATTCAAACAAGAAATTAAAAGAAGAAATTGAATTAGTTCATGGTATTTATGAGGAATTTGATGAAGAATTATTCTTGGAAGGTAATTTACAACCTGTTTTTTTTGGATCTGCGCTATACAACTTTGGCATTAAAGAACTTTTAGATTGTTTTATTGAGATTGCGCCTAGTCCACTTCCAAAAACTACCGACCGAAGATTGGTGAAACCAGACGAGGATAAATTTTCAGGCTTTGTTTTTAAAATTCATGCAAATATGGATCCGAAACATCGAGACCGATTAGCTTTTGTAAAAATAGTTTCAGGAATCTTTAAACGAAACACACCTTATTTACATGTACGTCATAATAAAAAAATAAAATTTTCTAGTCCAAATACTTTTTTTGCTGAAAAAAAAAGGATTGTAGATTTTTCATATCCTGGTGATATAGTTGGGCTTCATGATAATGGTAATTTTAAAATTGGAGACACATTAACAGAGGGCGAGAAAATTAATTACAAAGGAATTCCTAGCTTTTCTCCAGAACATTTTAGATATATTAACAATGCTGATCCAATGAAAGGTAAACAACTTCAGAAAGGAATTGATCAATTGATGGATGAAGGAGTAGCACAATTATTTACATTGGAATTAAATGGAAGAAAAATCATTGGAACAGTCGGTGTATTACAATACGAAGTAATTCAATATAGATTAGAGCACGAATATGGTGCAAAGTGCACCTATGAAAATTTAAATATATATAAAGCAGTCTGGATTAATATAAAAAATAGCAATAATGAAGAGTTAAAAGAATTTCTAAGACTCAAACAAAGATTTTTAGCAAAAGATAAAAATGGTAAATTAATTTTTTTAGCTGATTCTAAATTTTCACTAAAAATTGCCAAAGAAAAATTCAAATCAATAACATTTGAGCTTAGTTCAGAATTTTAATAAGTTACAATGAATTTATAATGAAACTTATGCCTTGCCAGTAGGTCCAAAATTTAAAGGAATTTGTGGCTTATCAGTATCTTTAATTTCTCCATTTTTATGCTCAAAACGATTTATATTTTCAATTAATGCTTTTGAAAGTCTTTTGGCGTGGTGAGGAGCAAGAATAATTCTTGATTTTACTTTATGTTTTGGAAGACCTGGCATAATATTCACAAAATCCAGAACAAACTCAGAAACAGAGTGGTTGATGATAGCTAAATTACAATAAGAGCCATCAGCAATACTTGAATCAAGTTCAATATTTATTTTTTTTTATTATTTTCAGAATCACTCATATCTAGATATTAAACGTTTCCTTTTCTTCTTTTGCTTTCATCAAACTTTCAAGCTCTTCGCTAGAACCAACTATCATATTTTCATACTTACGAAGACCTGTACCCGCAGGAATTTTATGTCCAACAATAACGTTTTCTTTGAGGCCCTCAAGTTTATCAACTTTACCGTTAACAGCGGCTTCATTTAAAACTTTAGTAGTTTCCTGGAACGAAGCTGCCGATATAAACGATTTTGTTTGCAACGAAGCACGAGTAATTCCCTGTAAAATTGGAGTAGCAGTAGCTGGCCTTGCATCCCTGGCTTGAACAACTTTCTTATCCTCTCGCTTAAGAATTGAATTTTCATCTCGTAATGCTCTCGCGGACACTATCTGCCCAGCTTTTAGAATTGATGAATCTCCGGAATCCTCAATGACTTTTTTCCCAAAAATTTCGTCATTATGGTCTATGAAATCAGATTTATGAACTAATTGGTTTTCTAAGAAAATAGTATCACCAGAGTCCTCTATTCTAACCTTTCGCATCATTTGGCGTACGACAACTTCGAAATGTTTGTCATTAATTTTAACACCCTGCAAACGATAAACTTCTTGAACTTCGTTAACAAGATATTGCTGTACTGCTGATGGACCTTTAATATTCAATATATCATTTGGTGTTATCGATCCGTCTGAAAGGGGCATACCGGCCTTTACGAAATCATTTTCTTGGACGAGAATTTGGTTAGAAAGTTTAACTAAATACTTTTTAATTGATCCACTTTTAGACTCTATAATAATTTCTCTATTACCACGCTTTATTTTACCAAAAGAAACGACTCCATCAATTTCAGTTACAACTGCAGGATTTGATGGATTTCTAGCTTCGAAAAGTTCCGTAACGCGCGGTAAACCACCAGTGATATCTCCAGCTTTCGACGATTTCCTAGGTATTTTGACTAAAATCTTACCTATTGAGATTTTTTCATTGTTTTCAACCATTAGGTGAGCTCCAACAGGAAGATTATATGATCTTATTATACCACCTTTTGAATCTTCAATATGAAGTGTAGGAATTAACTTCTTATTTCTTGACTCAGAAATGACTTTTTCTTGAAAACCAGTCTGTTCGTCAATTTCAACTTGGTAAGTGATACCTTGTTCAATATTCTCGTATCGAACTTTTCCAGAAAATTCTGAAATTATTACACCATTGTAAGGATCCCACTGACATACCTTAGTCCCTTTTTTAACTTTTTGACCATTTTTTACAAAAATACTAGAACCATATGGTATATTATTAGTACTTAGGACTATACCAGAGTTAGCATCTAATAACTTAATCTCTGTAGTTCTTGAAATAACAATATTAGACTCTTGCCCATCAGAATCTTTCCCCTTAACAGTTTTTAGATCGTCAATCTCAGCTATTCCGTCGAACTTTACACTTAAATTATTTTCCTCAGAGATATTGCCAGCAATTCCGCCTACGTGGAAAGTACGTAAAGTCAATTGAGTTCCTGGCTCCCCAATCGATTGGGCAGCAACAACTCCGACAGCCTCGCCTTTTTGAACCATTTTTCCAGTAGCGAGGTTTCTTCCGTAACATTTTGAACATATCCCATATTTAGCCTCACAAGTTAGAGCTGAACGAACTTCGATTGATTCGAGTGCAGAATTGTCAATCCTTTTGGCAATTTTCTCATTGATAAGATCGCCAGCTGCAACTATGAGCTCTCCTGAAATAGGATCAAATATGTCGTTAAGCGAAGATCTACCTACAATACGCTCCTCTAGGGTTTCAACGATTTCATCATTCTTTTTCAAAGCTTCAACTGTGATACCACGTAAAGTTCCACAATCTTCGATAGTTACAATAACGTCTTGAGAAACATCTACTAACCTCCTTGTCAAATAACCTGCATCTGCTGTTTTTAAAGCTGTGTCTGCTAGTCCCTTTCGAGCACCATGTGTTGAAATAAAATATTCCAAAATTGAGAGGCCCTCCTTAAAGTTTGAAAGAATTGGATTTTCAATGATTTCTCCACCACCTGCATTAGATTTTTTGGGCTTTGCCATCAGACCACGCATTCCTGTCAATTGTCTAATTTGTTCTTTTGATCCACGGGCACCAGAATCCAACATCATGTAAACTGAATTGAAACCTTGTTGGTCCTCTCTTATCCTTTTCATTGATAGTTCAGTTAATTCTGCGTTGGTAGACGTCCAAATATCAATGACTTGATTATATCTTTCGTTATTTGTTATTAACCCCATATTATAATTAGCCATTATACCATCGACTTGCTTGTTCGCTGAGTTAATCATAGAATGTTTTTCCTCTGGAATAATTATATCACCCAAGCTAAATGATAAACCTCCTTTAAAAGCGAAGTTGTAACCTAGAGACTTAATTTCATCTAAAAAAGCTGCTGTTTCAGGAACTGATGTGACTTTTAAAATTTTATGTATAATATCTCGTAGTGATTTTTTTGTCAAAACTTCATTTATGAAACCTGCTGAAGTAGGCACTTTTTCATTAAAAAGAACTCGGCCTACAGTTGTTTCAACTATTTTGGTACTAGATTTATTGTCTTTATCAAAACCATCGATCCTAACAAAAATTTGTGCATTGAGATCAACGCGTTTTTCATTATATGCAATTATTACCTCTTCTGGAGAATAAAACTTTAAGCCTTCACCCAAAACTTTATTTCCAGCAGAAGATTTTCTTAATTTTGTCATATAATACAAACCTAAAACCATATCCTGTGAAGGGACAGTAACAGGCGAACCATTAGCTGGATTTAAGATATTATGAGAAGCTAGCATTAAAAGTTGAGCTTCTAGAATTGCTTCTGGACCTAAAGGCAAATGAACGGCCATTTGGTCACCATCAAAATCTGCATTAAAAGCTGTACATACTAATGGATGAAGTTGGATTGCCTTTCCTTCTATTAATTTAGGCTGAAAGGCTTGTATTCCAAGTCTGTGCAAAGTAGGTGCGCGATTTAATAGTACTGGATGGCCCTTCAAAACATTTTCTAATATATCCCAAACTACAGGCTCCTTGTTATCTATAATTTTTTTAGCAGATTTAACTGTTTTTACTATTCCCCTTTCAATCAATTTTCTAACAATGAAAGGTTTGTATAATTCTGCTGCCATATTTTTTGGTAGACCACATTCAAATAACTTGAGTTCTGGACCAACTACAATAACAGAACGAGCAGAGTAATCTACTCTTTTTCCAAGAAGATTCTGACGAAACCTACCTTGCTTCCCTTTTAAGGAGTCTGATAAAGATTTAAGAGGTCGATTTGAATCAGTTTTGACAGCCGAAGATTTTCTTGTATTATCAAATAAAGAGTCAACAGATTCTTGTAACATTCTCTTTTCGTTTCTTAAAATTACTTCAGGCGCTTTTATTTCAACCAAACGCTTTAATCGATTGTTTCTTATGATTACTCTGCGGTATAGGTCATTCAGGTCAGATGTTGCAAAACGCCCACCATCTAGAGGAACTAATGGTCTTAGCTCTGGTGGAATCACTGGAATAGCTTTCATGATCATCCACTCAGGTCGATTTTCTCTGTTTTGATTACCATCTCGCAGAGCTTCGACAACCTGTAATCTTTTTAATGCCTCTGTCTTTCTCTGTTTAGATGTTTCAGTATTTGCTTTGTGGCGTAACTCAAACGATAATTCCTCTAAATCAATTCTAGAAAGTAGTTCTATAAGACATTCAGCTCCCATCTTTGCTATAAATTTGTCTGGGTCAGAGTCATCCAAATAT
This sequence comes from Flavobacteriaceae bacterium, assembly GCA_002721175.1. Lineage (GTDB taxonomy): Bacteria > Bacteroidota > Bacteroidia > Flavobacteriales > Flavobacteriaceae > UBA3537. The sequence goes on from PBJR01000008.1 coordinate 202,930, forward strand.
TGATTTTCCTGAGGTAGACCTTCACAAATATTTAAATATTCTTCCTCTGTCAAAAAATCCATTTTATTTAAAGCTTGGCCTTCTGAATTAATGGCAACACCAGCTTGAATTACAACATAACGCTCGTAATAAATAATCATGTCTAATTTCTTTGAAGGGAGTCCAAGAAGATATCCGATCTTGTTAGGAAGAGACCTAAAATACCAAATATGAGCAACAGGAACAACTAAACTGATATGGCCAACTCTCTCTCGCCTTACCTTTTTTTCCGTAACCTCAACCCCACAACGATCACAAATAATTCCTTTGTATCTGATACGCTTATATTTGCCACAAGCACACTCATAATCTTTTACCGGTCCAAAAATTCGCTCACAAAAAAGTCCATCTCTTTCTGGCTTGTGAGTTCTATAATTAATTGTTTCTGGCTTGAGAACTTCTCCTCTTGAGCCACCTAATATTGATTCAGGAGAGGCTAAACCAATAGTTATTTTATTAAATTTTTTTTGTGTTGTAGTATTTTGATTTCTAATCATTTTTTTAATGTATATTAAAATTATTCTTCTAATCGGATATCTAGTCCAAGTCCTTTTAACTCATGCATTAATACGTTAAATGACTCTGGCAAACCAGGTTCGGGCATTGGCTCACCTTTGACGATAGACTCATACGTTTTAGCTCTTCCAACAACATCGTCTGACTTTACTGTTAAAATTTCACGAAGTGTGCTAGAAGCACCATATGCTTCGAGTGCCCAAACTTCCATTTCACCAAAACGTTGCCCTCCAAATTGAGCTTTACCACCCAAAGGCTGCTGGGTTATTAGAGAATATGGCCCAATTGAACGTGCGTGCATTTTATCATCAACCATGTGTCCTAACTTTAGCATATAAATCACACCAACAGTTGCAGGTTGATCAAATCTATCACCAGTACCACCGTCATATAAATATGTATGTCCAAATTTAGGGATTCCAGCTTCATCTGTATATTGATTAATTTGTTCAAGAGTAGCTCCATCAAAAATTGGAGTAGCAAAAGTGCGACTCAAGTTTTTTCCGGCCCAACCCAAAACCGTTTCATAAATTTGACCAATATTCATTCTTGACGGCACTCCAAGAGGGTTTAGTACTATATCAACAGGTGTCCCGTCTTCTAAAAAAGGCATATCCTCTTGGCGAACTATTCTAGCAACAATCCCTTTGTTCCCATGGCGTCCAGCCATTTTGTCTCCAACTTTTAATTTTCGTTTTTTCGCAATATATACCTTTGCTAACTTTATTATTCCGGCTGGTAGCTCATCACCAACTGAAATTGTAAACTTTTCACGCCTCAAGGAACCTTGTAAATCATTTTCCTTGATTTTATAATTATGAATAAGTTCTTTGACCAATTTATTGATCTTATCATCAGTAGTCCATTTACCAGAGACAAGATGTGCATAATCATCGACAGCATTGAGCATTTTGAGTGTATATTTTTTCCCCTTAGGAAAAACTTCTTCACCAAGATCGTTAAAAATACCCTGGGCAGTTTTTCCACTAACTATTGAAAAAAGTTTATCAACTAAAACTGACTTTAATTCCTCGAACCTCACATCATATATCTCTTCTAATTTAATTATATCTTCTTTGTCCTGTGCTCGTTTTCTCTTGTCCTTAATTGCCCTTGAGAAAAGTTTTTTATTAATAACCACTCCGTGTAAGGAAGGAGAAGCTTTCAGAGAAGCATCTTTAACATCACCTGCTTTGTCACCAAAAATAGCTCTAAGAAGCTTTTCTTCTGGCGTTGGGTCACTTTCCCCTTTAGGTGTAATCTTACCTATCAATATATCTCCAGGTTTAATTTCGGCACCCACGCGTATCATTCCATTCTCGTCTAGGTCTTTCGTAGCTTCTTCAGAAACATTAGGAATATCATTTGTTAATTCCTCATTACCAAGCTTAGTATCTCTAACTTCAAGAGAGTACTCATCTATGTGAATAGATGTGAAAACATCATCTCTTACAACCTTTTCAGATATTACTATAGCATCTTCAAAATTATATCCTTTCCACGGCATGAAAGCTACTTTCATATTTCTTCCAAGGGCAAGTTCACCATTTTGAGTTGCATAGCCTTCGCAAAGAACCTGGCCCTTAGAAACTTTATCTCCTTTATTTACAATAGCTTTTAAATTAACAGATGTGCCTTGATTTGTCTTTTTGAACTTTGTCAAATTATATGTTGCAGTATCAGAATCAAAGCTCACCAATTCTTGGTCTTTAGTTCTAGTATATCTAATTATAATTTTGTCAGCATCTACATATTCAACAACTCCATCACCAGCGGAATTTACTAAAACTCTTGAATCAGAAGCAACTTGCCTTTCTAAGCCTGTACCAACAATTGGCGTTTCAGGCCGCAGTAATGGAACAGCTTGCCGCATCATATTAGAGCCCATCAAAGCACGATTGGCATCATCATGCTCCAAAAAAGGGATTAATGATGCAGAAATAGAAGATATTTGATTTGGCGCGACATCAGTGAAATGGACTTGTGATGGTTCTACTACAGGGAAGTCCCCTTCTTGGCGAGCAATTACTTTATCAGCGATTATTTTACCATTTTTGTCCACTGATATGCTTGCTTGGGCTATTAATTTATCTTCTTCTTCCTCAGCTGTTAAATAAATAGGCGATCCCTTAATGTCAACAGTTGAATTGTTGACTCTTCTATAAGGAGTTTCAATAAATCCCATCGAATTGACCTTGGCGTAGACAGAAAGTGAAGATATTAGACCGATGTTAGGTCCCTCAGGCGTTTCAATGGGGCAAAGTCTTCCATAATGAGTATAGTGTACATCACGAACTTCAAATCCAGCACGTTCCCTTGAAAGGCCACCAGGTCCCAAAGCAGAAAGCCTGCGTTTATGAGTTATTTCTGCAAGTGGATTAGTTTGGTCCATAAATTGGGATAACTGATTAGTTCCAAAAAAAGTATTTATTACTGAAGACAGTGTTTTAGCATTGATCAAATCAATTGGAGTAAATACTTCATTGTCACGAACATTCATTCGCTCGCGAATAGTACGTGCCATTCGTGCAAGTCCAATACCAAACTGTGTGGATAACTGCTCTCCCACTGTGCGAACACGTCTGTTTGACAGGTGATCAATATCGTCAATCTCAGCTTTAGAATTAATTAATTCAATCAAATACTTAATAATGGTTATAATATCTTCTTTTGTCAGAATTAACTTGTCCATACCGATGTTAAGGTTGAGTTTCTTGTTCATTCTATATCTCCCAACTTCACCGAGATTGTAGCGCTGGTCGCTAAAAAATAGTTTATCAATTATTCCCCTTGCTGTTTCTTCGTCGGGCGGTTCAGCATTTCTAAGTTGTCTGTAAATGTGCTCAACTGCCTCTTTTTCCGAATTGGTAGGGTCTTTTTGAAGAGTGTTATGAATTATTGCATAGTCTCCTTGCTTGGAACTTTCTTTATGAAGAAGGATTGTTTTTGTTCCAGTTTCAAGTATTTCACTTATATTATCCTTATCAATTATAGTATCCCTATCTAAAACAATTTCATTTCTTTCAATTGAAACTACTTCGCCAGTGTCCTCATCAACAAAATCTTCATGCCAAGTATTTAAAACTCGAGCAGCTAACTTTCTACCCATGACCTTTTTGAGACCAGATTTTGAAACCTTAATTTCTTCTGCTAAATCAAAAATCTCTAGTATATCTTTATCTCTCTCAAAACCAATCGCTCTGAAAAGTGTTGTAACTGGTAGCTTTTTCTTTCTGTCAATGTAGGCATACATCACACTATTGATGTCAGTTGCAAATTCTATCCAAGAACCTTTAAATGGTATAACTCTTGCAGAATATAGTTTAGTACCGTTAGCATGAAAAGATTGACCAAAAAATACCCCTGGTGAACGATGTAGTTGAGAGACCACAACACGTTCAGCTCCATTAATGCAAAAAGTACCACTCGGAGTCATGTAGGGTATAGTACCTAAATAAACATCTTGTACGATTGTTTCAAAATCTTCGTGTTCAGGATCTGTACAATACAACTTTAAACGAGCCTTCAGAGGAACAGAATAAGTCAAACCTCTTTCGATACATTCTCCAATATTATATCTTGGGGGATCGACAAAATAATCTAAAAACTCAAGAATAAATTGATTTCGGGTATCAGTTATTGGAAAATTTTCTTTGAAAGTGTTAAATAAACCTTCATTGGATCTCTCATCCGATTTGGTTTCTAACTGGAAAAAATCCTGGAAGGATTTAATTTGAATGTCAAGAAAATCAGGATAATCAGTTTTGTTAACAATAGATGAAAAATTTAATCTTTCAGTTTTATTTACTAGCATATAATGATGGAATTATGTTATTAATGTTTTTATAATTAAGTATCGTTATTAGATAACCTGGTTTAGGTTTATGAACACATGCCCTATAACCTAAACCTTGGCTCAATAAACACCTAACTATTTTAGTTCTACTTCAGCTCCAGCTTCCTCTAAAGACTTTTTCAAACCTTCAGCTTCGTCCTTAGAAACACCCTCTTTGATGGCACTTGGTGCTTCATCAACAAGACCTTTAGCGTCTTTCAGTCCAAGCCCTGTAAGCTCTTTCACAAGCTTAACAACAGCAAGTTTTGATGCACCAGCAGCTTTGAGTATTACATCAAATTCTGATTTTTCTTCACCTGCTTCGGCGGGACTACCTGTAGCTCCCCCTCCAGCTACGGAGACTGCAGTTGCAGCTGGTTCTATTCCATATTCATCTTTCAAAATTGTAGCTAACTCATTAACTTCTTTAACTGTTAAGTTAACTAACTGTTCCGCGAAATCTTTTAAATCTGCCATTTTTCTATTGTTTTATTTGTTTGATTGTTGTTTAATTATTTTTTTTTGATAATGTTTTAATAATTCCTGAAATCTTTCCACCGCCCGACTTGAGGGCAGAAATTAAGTTTTTTGCTGGTGATTGAAGCAGAGTAACTACTTCTCCAATAAGTTCTTCTCTTGATTTAATGTCTACTAAAATATTAAGCTGCTCGTCACCTATATATATATCTTCTTCAATAAAAGCTCCTTTTAAAAATGGTTTTTCAGATTTTTTACGAAAGGTTTTTATGACTTTTGCAGGTGCATTTCCAACATCGGAGTACATTACTGACGTGTTACCGTTCAGGACTGAAGTCAGCTCACCAAAGTCTCTTTTTGAAGCCTGCATAGCTTTTTCTAGAAATGAGTTTTTTGTGACTGAGAGTTTAATATTAGCCTTGTAACAAGCGCGCCTTAAATCAGACGTCATTCCAGCATCCAAGCCTGAAATATCGGTTAAATAAAAATTTGTAGCTTCAGCCAATTGAATGGTTAAATCTTTAATGTGTTCAGATTTTTCTTGTTTTGTCATAATTAGTGATCTAATTAATTAATGATTTTGAATCAACTGCTATGCTTGGACTCATGGTACTTGAAATAAAAATACTTTTTAGATAGACTCCCTTTGCAGATGTTGGTTTAAGCTTAATTAGAGTTGAAAGTATCTCCCTAGCATTTCCCTCAATTTTATCAGGTGCGAAGGAAACTTTACCAATAGCAGCATGCACAATTCCCTCTTTATCAACCTTGAAATCAATCTTCCCAGACTTAACTTCACTAACAGCCTTTGCAATATCCATTGTAACAGTTCCTGTCTTTGGATTAGGCATCAACCCCCTTGGGCCAAGAATCTTTCCAAGTGGACCTAGTTTACCCATCACACTTGGCATAGTGACAATTACATCGATATCAGTCCACCCAGATTTGATTTTATCAATATATTCATTAAGCCCAAAAAAATCTGCCCCTGCATCTTTAGCTTCTTGTTCCTTTTCAGGTGTAACTAAAGCAAGAACTTTCACATCTTTTCCAGTACCATGAGGTAGAGAAACTACTCCTCTAACCATTTGATTAGATTTTTTAGGATCTACTCCTAAACGAACAGCAATATCAACTGAAGCATCGAAATTCGAGTATGAAATCTTCTTAACTAGCTGAGATGCCTCAGAAAGTGAATAAAATTTATTAGAATCTATTTTTAGCGATGCCTCTTTATATTTTTTTGTCAACTTTCCCATATGATATATTTATTTAGGTGATTCGCCACCCTTTATCGTTATACCCATAGATCTTGCAGTTCCAGCAACCATTTTCATAGCAGAGTTTAGAGTAAATGCATTTAAATCTACCATTTTGTCCTCAGCTATAGTTTTGATCTGATCCCAAGTAACCTTTGCGACTTTCTTTACGTGAGGTTCGCCAGAACCTTTTTTTATCTTAGCTATCTCGAGCAATTGTACTGCGGCAGGAGGAGTTTTGATTGCAAATTCAAAGGATTTGTCTTTGAAAACAGAAATTACAACTGGAAGAACTTTCCCTTGCTTGTCCTGAGTCCTAGCGTTGAATTGTTTACAGAACTCCATAATGTTGACGCCAGCCGCTCCTAAAGCAGGTCCTACTGGTGGAGAAGGATTGGCTGCACCACCCCTAACTTGAAGTTTAACTACCTTATCTAATTCTTTTGCCATTTATCTGCGTGTTTTTTTTATAAAATTCGAAATAGGGGTTCAGTAATTTTCTTATATTAAATTTAAAATTTATCAACTTGCATGTAACTCAGCTCCAGCGGAGTTTTCCTTCCAAATATTTTAACCATCACTTCGAGTTTTCTTTTTTCTTCATTAATCTTTTCAACAGTTCCATCAAACCCATTAAATGGCCCGTCGATAACTTTTACTGTCTCACCTAAAACAAATGGTATTGAAACGTTTTGGTCTGCCTCAAGTGATAGTTCATCAACTTTACCCAACATCCTGTTAACTTCCGATGACCTTAAAGGTACAGGATCACCGCCCTTAGTTTCTCCCAGAAAACCAATAACGTTAGTGATAGACTTTATAATGTGAGGTATCTCACCGCTCAAATTTGCTTGTATCATAATATAACCAGGGAAATAAACTTTCTCTTTTTGAACTTTTTTTCCATTACGGATTTGTATTATATTTTCTGTTGGAACTAGGACCTGGTCAACAAAACTTTTTAAACCTAACCTAGAAATTTCATTTTCAATGTAAGTTTTTATTTTATTTTCCTGACCACTAACTGCCCGAACAACGTACCACTTTTTATCTTGTTTTATTTCTGTCATAAACCGAAAATAATATTTTTTTTGTTTAGTTAATTAAATCGAAATACACTTCTACAATTCGTGAAAAAACGGTATCAACCCCCCATATGGCCAAAGAAAAAATTACTGAAAAAATAGCAACAAGTACAGTCAAACTGTATCCTTGTGACCACGAGGGCCAACTAACATTATTTTTAAGCTCTTCAAACGAATCTTTAATGTAATCTAGCATGTTATTCTTATATAATTAATTAAATATTTTCTGTTGGTTAAAGCGATCATTAACTAGCACGGGTTGAGAGACTCGAACTCCCGACACCTGGTTTTGGAGACCAGTGCTCTACCAACTGAGCTAAACCCGTAGGAACGAGAAAAGGTATCCTCATATTTAAAATACCATAAACTCGCATTGGTTTTATTTGCAACCAAATTTCTTAGTCTAGGATTTCAGTTACCTGACCAGCTCCTACAGTTCTACCACCTTCACGAATTGCAAAACGTAAACCAACATTCATTGCAATCGGCTGGATTAAATCAACTTCAATAGTTAGATTGTCACCTGGCATGACCATTTCTACACCAGAGGGCAGTACAATATTTCCAGTAACATCTGTCGTACGCACATAAAATTGCGGGCGATAGTTGTTATGAAATGGTGTATGTCTACCACCCTCCTCTTTTTTCAAAATGTACACTTCAGCTTTAAATTTTGCATGTGGAGTAACAGATCCTGGCTTACAAATTACCATTCCCCTAGAAATCTGAGTTTTCTCAATACCTCTTAATAAAATACCAGCATTGTCTCCAGCTTCACCTCTATCGAGGATCTGACGGAACATCTCTATACCAGTGATTGTTGACGCTAATTTTTCGGCTCCCATTCCTATAATGTCAACTGCATCACCTGAATTGGCAATTCCAGTTTCAATACGGCCTGTTGCTACAGTACCGCGACCTGTTATTGAAAAGACATCTTCAATTGGCATTAAAAAATCTTTGTCAATATCTCTTTTAGGTAGCTCTATCCAAGAATCAACGGCTTCCATCAATTCCATGACTTTATCAACCCATTTTTGTTCACCATTTAGTGCACCTAACGCAGAGCCAGAAACGACAGGTCCATTATCACCATCATATTCGTAAAAATTTAACAAGTCCCTGACCTCCATATCTACTAGCTCTAGAAGTTCATCATCATCAACCATATCGACCTTGTTTAAGAAGACAACTATTCTTGGTATTCCAACCTGGCGTCCAAGAAGTATGTGTTCGCGAGTTTGGGGCATCGGCCCATCAGTGGCGGCAACAACTAAAATAGCTCCGTCCATTTGAGCAGCACCAGTTACCATATTCTTCACGTAATCAGCGTGACCCGGACAATCGACGTGAGCATAGTGACGATTTGAAGTTGCATATTCGACATGTGAAGTATTAATAGTTATACCTCGTTCTTTTTCTTCTGGCGCATTATCAATTTGATCAAATGAGCGCGCTTCAGACAATCCGGCATCTGCTAGGACCTTAGTTATAGCTGCCGTTAAAGTTGTTTTTCCGTGATCTACATGTCCAATTGTACCGATGTTAAGGTGTGGTTTGGAGCGATCGAAAGTTCCTTTTGCCATAATTTAAATTTTTACTTTTTTGTTAAATTAATAATATTTTTTTAGTTTTTTATTACATTCTTAGGGTAAATAGAGCCAATGACGGGATTTGAACCCGTGACCTCTTCCTTACCAAGGAAACGCTCTACCCCTGAGCTACACCGGCTTTCTGATAGAGCGGGAGACCGGGTTCGAACCGGCGACATTCAGCTTGGAAGGCTGACGCTCTACCAGCTGAGCTACTCCCGCAATATTTAAAAATCCTATCGTATAAATGTGGGGAGAGCAGGATTCGAACCTGCGAAGTTAAAAAACAACAGATTTACAGTCTGTCCTCGTTGGCCGCTTGAGTATCTCCCCTCAATTTAAGATTGGTTACAATATCTTTAAGAACATGAGCCGATGGAGGGACTCGAACCCACGACCTGCTGATTACAAATCAGCTGCTCTAGCCAGCTGAGCTACATCGGCAATTTTGATAATACAACATACCAAAATTTCCGTCATTTCTAACGGACTGCAAATGTATATGTATTTTTTAAGGTTTCAAAACATTTTTGAAATATTTTTATATGGGATAAAATAGATTTTTTTTTACTTTATTTTACAGTTCTACTTTTATAGATAAATATTGCCAAAAATTAATAATAAAAAAATCAAAGAACTTAGGCCTATTTTAACTAATTATCTAATTATCTTAACTTTTTTGTCTGGGATGAGAATTTTTATAAACTTTTTTGAGTTCTGAAATATTGTGATGTGTATAAACTTGGGTTGCAGCTAGACTTGTATGGCCAAGTAATTCCTTGACTGAATTCAAATCAGCACCGTTATTGAGCAAATGAGTGGCAAAAGAGTGCCTTAAAATGTGTGGGCTTTTTTTTAACTTAGTTGAAATTTTATTGAAATATTTATTAACTACTCTATAAACAAGTGAACCATAAATTTTATATCCGTTTTTAGTTAAGAACAAATAATTTAAATCTTCATTGATTTGAATTTTGTTCCTGAAATTCAAATATTTNTTTATTGATCTTTGTGTGGAGCTAATTACTGGAATATAACGTTCTTTATTTCGTTTACCCAAAACCTTAATTTGGTTCTGGTTTAAATCTAAATCATTCATTTTCAAATCAATTAGTTCTGACCTTCTCATTCCAGTTGTGTAGAGAAGTTCAATAATTAATTTATCTCTTACGAGCTCAAAAGAGGAATCAGAATTATCTTGCAGAACCATATCAATTTCGCTCTCAGAAAACGGAATATGAATTTTCTTTTTTATTTTAAGTGATTTGTGATTTGCAAGTGGAGAAAAATTTATTTCATTGACTTTAATTAAAAACTTGTAAAACGACCTCAAAGAAGAAATTTTTCGATTTATTGATCGTGAAGAAAGTCCGTNGTCCGATAAACACCTTATCCATAGTCTAATTTGACTGTAATTGACACAAGTTAGGTCGTTTATATCATGTTGTATATGAANAAATTTTTTGAAGTCCCCAAGATCCTTGATATATGCAGTGACTGTATTATTGGAATAGTTTTTTTCAAATAAAAGGAANTCTTTGAAGGACTTAATTAGCATAGCNTGAGGTTGATTNAACTAAGATACAAAAGTCAAAAAAATTATATTCAAAAAGCTANCTTTTAAGAATCTAAAAAATTAAATATTCTGCAAGTCTTTTAGAGATTGTATGTACTGAGCTTTTTGAATAGTGGCTCTTCTTTTAACAGAAGGTTTTATAAACTCTTTTCTGGTTTGAAGTGAACGNTTTGTCCCAGTTTTATCAAACTTACGTTTAAATCGCTTTATAGCTCTATCAATATTTTCTCCTTCTTTAATAGGGATTATCAACATACTAAAACCTCCTTCCTTTAAAATTATATGCAAATATAACTTATTATTATTTAATAAATAATTTATTTCAAAATATTTCTAGAAATTACTAATTTTTGAATTTGGGTTGTGCCTTCTCCAATTGTGCATAATTTTGAATCTCTGTAAAACTTTTCCACAGGGAATTCTTTTATATAACCATAACCACCATGGATTTGAACACTGTCACTAGCAATTTTAACACATGCTTCACTTGCATACAACTTCGCCATTGCACTGATTTTAGTAACTTTATCTCCTCTGTTTTTCATAGATGCGGCTTTGTGTATTAAAAGCTCAGAAGCCTCAATTTCAGTAGCCATGTCAGAAAGTTTGAATGAAATCCCCTGAAAACTGGCTATTGGTTTACCAAATTGAAATCTTTCCTTGGAATATTTTAAGGATGCTTCGTATGCTCCCTTAGCAATACCCAATGACAAAGCAGCTATTGAAATTCTACCACCATCCAAAAGCTTTAAAGATTGAACAAAACCTTCCCCCTCTTTTCCNATTAAATTACTTTTATGCACCCTACAGTTNTCAAAAATCATCTCAGCTGTTTCACTTGCACGCATTCCAAGTTTATTTTCTTTTTTTCCTCCACTAAAACCTGGAATTCCTTTTTCCAATATAAAAGCAGAAATACCGTGCGAATCGCCAATATCACCTGTTCTTGCAACTACAACTGCTAAATCTCCACTTAGACCGTGGGTTATAAAATTTTTAGAGCCATTAATTATNTAGTAATCCCCATCTTTTACAGCTGTTGTGTTCATCCCAGCTGCGTCACTTCCCGTGTTATTTTCTGTTAAACCCCAAGCACCTAAATATTTACCTGATGAAAGTTTAGGTAACCATTTANTCTTTTGTTCTTCGTTTCCAAAGTAAAAAATATGTCCAGTACACAGAGAATTATGAGCTGCTATGGAAAGACCAATGGAAGGATCAATTTTAGAAATTTCCTCTACAATTGCTACATATTCGTGATAACCAAGCCCAGAACCTCCATATTTTTCAGGGATAATTATTCCCATGAATCCCATTTCTCCAGCCTTATCTAATATGTCTCGAGGAAAAGACTGGGACTCATCCCAATCCATCACATTAGGTCTTATATATTTTTCTGCAAAATTCTTAGCAGATAAAGCAATCATTTTTAGCTCTTCAGATCTATTGAAATTCATCAATTTTTTTTTTACAAATATACTTAATTGTGCATATTTTTTTTAAACACAATTACTTAAATTTTGTTAATTATTTTAATAACCAAAATAACGAGTCAATAAAACAGAACAAGGATTGTCTAAATTTGTGGTAAGTTAAGATTTATCAAGCTTTTTTTATGGCAGATAAATATTTTTGTAATTCATCTTTGACTTTAGGAGCTAAAATAATAATACCAATCATATTTGGGACCATCATTGAAAAAATCATTGCATCAGAAAATTCAATTACCGATCCNAAACTAGCNGCAGATCCAACTATAACAAAAAGACAAAAAATAATTTTATAGGTGTACTCCATTTTTTTTGATCTACCAAACAAATAAGCCCAACCTTGAAAACCATAGTATGACCAAGAGATCATCGTGCTAAAAGCAAATAAAACCACAGCTATTGTTAATATATATGGAAACCAAGATATTACAGACCCAAAAGCTGAGGATGTCATTAATATTGCCCCTGCATCAGTTAANTTCGAATTAGAGGAATCAACATAACCAGTTATAATCAGCACTAAAGCGGTCATGGTACAAACTATAACGGTATCAATAAATGGCTCTAATAGCGCAACTAATCCCTCAGATGCTGCATAGTTTGTTTTCACTGCTGAATGAGCAATTGATGCTGAACCTATTCCAGCTTCATTTGAGAAAGCTGCACGCCTGAAACCTTGAATTAAAACTCCTANAGCTCCACCAGCTACACCATTTGGACTAAATGCCCCATCCAATATTTGCTTAAATGCATTTCCAATTAAATGATAATTTGTAAAAATTACAAATAAAGAGGCTGTTACATAAATAACGACCATGAATGGAACTATTTTATCAGTAACACTAGCTATTTTTTTTATTCCCCCAATGATAACGACTCCTACAAAGACAGACATAATTAAGCCAAAAAGCCATCCTTTTTGATGAAGAATTGAACTACTACCTCCGGTAATATTTTCAACTAACTGAAAAGCCTGATTAGCCTGAAACATATTGCCTCCACCAAATGAGCCTCCAACAACAAAAACAGCAAAGAGAATGGCAAGAAATCTTCCCAATTTCTCTAAACCACATGATTTCAATCCTTTTGTTAGATAGTACATTGGACCACCATAAACTATACCATCTTCACCAATATCTCGGTACTTTACACCGAGTGTACATTCAACGAATTTCGATGCCATTCCTAAAAGNCCAGCAACAATCATCCAAAATGTCGCACCAGCACCCCCAATAGACACAGCTATAGCTACGCCAGCAATGTTTCCTAGGCCAACTGTAGCAGAAAGTGCAGCTGTAAGTGCTTGAAAATGAGAAACTTCACCAGCATTGATTTTTGAGTCTTTTTCATTTAAATCAACATTATCATATTTACCCCTAATTATATTAATTGANGTTTTAATTCCAGTTAGGTTTATAAACTTAAAATAAAAAGTAAAATAAGTTGCGCCCAAAATTAATGGAAACAATACCCAATAAACTTTAATGTCGTCACCAAAGTCAATTTGGTAAAAAATAAAATTCACGAACCATGCAGTTGCCTTTTCAAATTTTTCATCAATTATCTTATCTGCTCCGAGGTCTGAGGCAAATGCGACTATTGGAAATAGTAAACTTGAAATTGTAATTGACTTGTAAAGCATAAAACTTTTCTTGTTGGAATTTACAATACAATTATGACAAAAAAAAATGAGTTATTAAAATTAAATCTAAAGATTTATTTACAACTATGATTTAAAAATCATAAACAGAGCTTCTCTTTGAAAAAATCAAGTCTTTTATTCTTAGCCAAAACGCGATGAATAAGTAAAGTGCAAATCCAAAACCAAAAGTCACAAAAGTCAAATATATAAAGGAGGTCCTAACGGCCTTGGCTCTCATACCAAAACGATCAGCTATTCGCTGGCAAACGTAGAAACCCCGCCTTTGTAAAAAAAATAACAATTCATAAAACAATATCCTCATAAATCAAATTTTAGGAAATAAATCGCATTTTTCGCATCCAATCGTCGTTAAAAATCTTACCAATGTATCTACTCCCATGATCATGAAATAAAACTACAACAACATCATTGGGATTAAAATTTTCTTTTAGTTGTAAAACACCTTTTATAGCTGCACCAGCAGAATTTCCAAGAAACATTCCTTCTTGCTCCGCAAGTTTTCTTGTGAAAATGGCTGCNTCTTTATCCGTGACCTTTGTAAATCCATCAATTATATTAAAATTAACATTTGCTGGAATAATATCTTCTCCTATTCCTTCAGTTACATATGGGTAAATTTCATTTTTGTCAAAAACACCAGTCTCGTGATATTTTTTAAATACACTGCCATATGTATCAACACCCCAAACTTTTACTTNTGGGTTTTTTTCTTTTAAATAAGCTCCAACTCCAGATATAGTGCCCCCAGTTCCAACTCCAACAACAAAATGTGTGACTTTNCCTCTAGTCTGATCCCAAATCTCTGGACCAGTAGTTTCAAAATGAGCTTTGGTGTTGCTAGGGTTATCATATTGATTTACATACCAAGAATTTGGTGTCTCGTTTGCAAGATTTTTGGAAACAGAATAGTATGAACGTGGGTCTTCAGGCTGAACATCTGTCGGACAAATAATAACCTTTGCACCTACAGCTTTGAGAACATCTATTTTCCCTTTTGATTGCTTGTCGTTCACAACAAAAATACACTTGTAACCTTTAATTATCGCAGCTATTGCCAGACCCATTCCTGTATTACCTGACGTCCCCTCTATGATGGTTGCACCAGGTTTTAAAATTCCATTTTTTTCTGCATCTTCAATCATTTTAAGTGCCATTCTATCCTTAACAGAATTACCTGGATTAAATGTTTCATATTTAGCTAAAACTAAACAAGGTAGTTCAGAAGTTAACCTGTTTATCTTAATCAGCGGAGTGTTGCCGATAGTGCCTAATATATTTTCTGAATATTGCATTATTTATATTGCTAAGTTACGCCAATTTCAAAGTCTAACAAATCAATAAACTTAAAATTTATGAGTCAAATTTTAAAGCCTTAATTGGATCAATTTTCGAAATTAAATATGATGGAATAATCAAAACCAAAATTGATAAAGCGAATGTTACTATATTTAGGATTAATATATCTTGTAATGAGAAATGAACAGGTGCAACATTCACATAATATATTGATGAATCAAGTTTAATTAAATCGAAATATTTTTGAATAAAAAGCAGACCTAAACCTATAATATTACCAAAAAAAAGACCTAAAAAAGTTAAATNAGTAGCAATAAAAATAAAGATTTTTTGTATGCTGAAATTGGTAGATCCCAATGATTTTAAAATTCCAATCATTTGAGTTCTTTCTAAAATTAAAACTAAAAGAGCAGTAATAATATTAATAGCCCCAACCATAATCATCATTGATATAATGACTATTGTATTTTTATCAAAAATATCAATCCAGTCAAAAATAATAGGATATTTTTGATCAATTGTTTCAACCTTTATGGATGGAGGAGTCAATGAATTTATTTGTTTTGCTTTGAGCGATTTACTTTTATAATTTTCTAAAAAAATTTCAAACTGACCAACCAAATCATCCTTTTCCCAGCGATTTAGTCTCTGAATCTCTTTAATGTCTCCTAATATAAAAGTTTGATCTAAATCATCAAATCCTGAACTAAAAATACCTGAAACAATAAATTTTTTTGAAGGTATTTGAAGTTTAGAACTATTTTTTAAAAAATACATCACAAAGCTATCATCGACGCTTAAATTTAATCTTTTAGCTAAGTACTCAGAAATCAGAACGTCAGAGTTGTAATAATCCTGCGAATATTTTGGCAAATTACCCTCAACTAAATATTGTTTGAAATATTTCCAATTGTAGTCCGAACCAACCCCCTTAACAAAGAGTCCTTCGTAGTTAGTCTTAGTTCTTATAACTCCAAATTTTTGAGCTGTAGCTTGAATATGAGAAACACCATCAATTTTTTTAAGATCGGAAACAAAAACCTGGTTTTTTTTAATTGGTACTTGGTCACCTTNAGATAAATTTGAATCAAAATTTGAAATTATTATTTCTCCGTTNAATGATGTTACTTTAGATTTTATTTTGTTCTCTAATCCTTTACTAAAAGAAATTGAGAAAAGCATGACAATAACACTAATTGCAACCGCTATTATACCAATTTTTATTATTGGGGCCGAAACACTACTTTTATAGGACTTTGTTGTAATAAGTCTTTTAGCAATAAAAAATTCAAAATTCAAGTTTCAATGTTATTTAACTTAATCAAAAATACAGTTTTATTATTTCTTATCACGTTACCNACTTCAGAAATAAATAATACCCACAAAATTAAAACATCGCTTTTGGTTGGTGCTAATCAGTTNGAACTGTATTTACCAATTTTAAAAAATAAATCAGTTGCAGTAGTTGCAAACCAAACCTCAGTAATTTTTAAAAAATCAAATACAAATTATACTCATCTTGTGGATTCATTGCTAAAGCATGATGTGGAAATAGAAAAGGTTTTTGCTCCTGAACATGGATACAGAGGGATTGCAGATGCTGGAGAATATGTTAATAACGGAATTGATTCTAAGACTGGACTGCAAATCATTTCGTTGTATGGAAGTAACAAAAAGCCAAATAAAACTCATCTGGAAGGTATTGACATTGTAATTTTCGACATTCAGGGAGTAGGAGCTAGATTTTATACATATATATCAACATTACATTATATGATGGAGGCTTGTGCGGAACTGAAAATCAAAATGATAATTCTGGATCGACCAAACCCCAACGCACACTATATTGATGGGCCAGTTCTTGATNTGAAATACAAAAGTTTTGTTGGAATGCATCCGGTTCCAATCACACATGGGATGACTATTGGAGAATTTGCAANAATGATTAATGGTGAAGAATGGTTAGGTGATCAATTAAGTTGTGACTTAACAGTTATTAAGATAAAAAATTATAACAGAAATAAAAAATATGAGCTTCCAATTAAACCATCTCCAAACCTTCCAAACGGAAAAGCAATAAATCTATACCCCAGCCTTTGCCTATTTGAAGGTACTAACGTAAGTGTGGGAAGAGGTACTGAAATGCAATTTCAANTATTTGGTAGNCCTTTAATCAATGAAGAAAAATTTTCATACTCATTTACACCTCAACCAAACATTGGTTCTAAAAGCCCAAAACACAATGGAAAAGTTTGTTATGGTTTGAATCTTGAAAGAAGTGAATATCTTAATGAAATAAATCTTGAATGGTTAATAAGTGCGTATCAAAGTTCTGAAAAAAAATCTGAGTTCTTCAACTCATTTTTTACAAAAATAGCCGGCCAAAAGATTCTTCAAAAACAAATTGAAAATGGTTTTAATGCAGAGGAAATAAAAAAATCATGGAAATTAGATTTAAAAAATTTTAAGACNATAAGAAGTAAATATACCCTTTACAAAGATTAGAAAAATATTAAATAATGACGATTAATTAATTTTCTTATTCGAAATTTGATTATTGAATTTAATATAATAATTTTAACATGAAATTAAACAATATGTCAAAATCAATATTGAATTTAGAAGACGTTTCAATACAACAGGACAAAAATTTAGTTCTTGAATGTATAAATATTAATATAAAAAAAGCTGAATTTATTTATTTAATTGGAAAAACTGGATCAGGAAAGAGCAGTCTGCTAAAATCTCTTTATGGTGATATTAAAATATCNAATGGGACNGCTNAAATTGTAGGTTTTGATCTTTTAAAATTAGATGACAAAAAAATTCCTTATCTAAGGAGAAAACTAGGAATAATTTTTCAAGATTTTAAGCTTCTAAATGAATTTTCAATATATTTTAATTTAAAATTTGTTCTCAAAGCTACTGGATGGAAAAATATCAATGATATGAATAAGAAGATTGAAGATGTATTGGCAAAGGTTAATATGAGTCAAAGTATAGATAAATACCCTTTTGAAATCTCTGGGGGTGAGAAGCAAAGAATAGCTATTGCCAGGGCTTTGTTGAACGACCCTGAAATAATTTTAGCAGATGAACCTACAGGAAATTTAGATCCTGATACTAGTGTTGAGGTAATGAAAGTTTTGAATGAACTAAATGAAAGAGGTCATACAATTCTTATGGCAACTCATGATTATTCATTGATTTCTAAATTCCCCAGGAAAACACTCAAATGCGACAAAAAGCAAGTTTTCGAAGTCGTTTAAAAACCCTAAAAAATGATTTCAATATTAATACCAACGTTTAATCACTCAGTAGTTGAACTGGTTACCAACATACACAAACAATGCGTCGACTCTAAAATACAATTCGAAATATTAATTTATGATGATTGTTCAACAAACCAAAAAATAAAAAAATCCAATGAAATATTAACTGATCTGCCAATGGTTTCATATAAATGTCTTGAAAGTAACATGGGACGGAGCTTTGTTAGAAATCGTCTTAGTGAAAAAGCGAAATACAAGTGGTTATTGTTTATGGATGCTGATGTTTCACCCAAGTCAAATTTATTCATAAAAAAATATTTAGATAACATAAAAATTAATTCTGAAGTTATTTATGGTGGTGTTGAATATGACAAAAAAAAACCAAATAATGATACCGTTTTGAGGTGGAAATATGGAAAAAAAAGAGAAAGTAAATCTAAAATTAAACGCAAAAAAAACTGCTACTTGAATTTACTGACGTGTAATTTTCTAATTAAAAAAAATTTAATGTTGGATCACCCTTTCAACGAAAAAATATCAAAAAATTCTAACGAAGATAGTTTGTTTTCATACAACTTAAAATACAATAATATTAAGGTTAAACATATTGACAACCCAGTACTTCACATTGTATTGGATAGTGCATATATATTTTTAAAAAAATCACTTGAATACGCAGAATCATCTTTATTTTTTGTTGAAAATGAATTGATGGATAAAGATTACATGAAAATTACCAAGTTTTACTACAAAATTAAAAAAATGAAACTTGTGCCATTGTTTTCAATTTTTTTTCTTTTATTGAGACCACTAATTAGAAGGCAATTCAATTCAAAAAATCCATCACTATTGTTGTTTGATTTGTATCGAATAAGTTTTATTTGTCATAAAAAAAATCATCAATGCCTTTTTTCTCAATAATAATTCCGCTATACAATAAAGAAAATTTTATTGTCAAAACAATCAATAGTGCTTTAAGGCAAACATTTTCAAATTTTGAAATAATTATAATAAACGATGGCTCAACCGATGAAAGCTTGAACCGTTTAAAAATATTTAATGACAGAAGAATTAGAATTTTTGATATTCCAAATAGTGGAGTTTCTGTAGCCCGAAATTATGGAATAAAAAAATCAAAGTCTAAAATGATTGCACTTTTAGATTCTGATGACATATGGGAAAAAAATCATTTGGAAGAACTGTACAACCTATGGCTTGAAAATCCAAGTTGTGGATTATATTGTATGGCCTACGCTAAAAGATTTAACAATAAAAAAAAATATAATGCAAAAATATATGGATTAAGTAATTTTTCTGGTGTAGTAAACGATTTTTTTGGTTCCTCAAGAATAGATTGCGTCGCATGGACTTCAGCTGTTATGATTCCAAAAAAGACCATAAAAAAAATTGGTTATTTCAATCAAAATTTAAGATCTGGACAAGATACTGATTTATGGATTCGCATTGCAACCAATGAAAAAGTAGCCTTTTCTTCAAAAATAACATCAAATAAAATTATAAACTTTAGAGAAAATCACCTTTCAAAGTCAAAATATATTTCTGACAGATTAAAAATTTTTGAATTGTACAAACTTGAGGAAGAAAAGAATTTATCCTTAAAAAAATTTTTGGATTTAAACAGGTTTTCAATGGCAATTGAAAGAAAGGAATATGGAGATTTTAAAAATTATTTTACATTAAAAAAAAACATAAACAAAAACAACTTGAATTTTAAGCAGAAAACTTTACTAAATTTACCTGGTTTTATGTTAGTATACATGAAAAAAATTCAAAAAGCACTATTGAAAATAAATATATATTTAACTATTTATGAATAGTCAAACTATATTTTACTTATAAGCAATCTCCAAGAACTTGAAATGTTTTTTCTAAAATAAGACTCGACGCTTTTTTCAGCATTCTTTAAGCAGTTTTTGTAAAGATTTCTATCCTCTACCATTAAGTTAAATGCACTAGCCAAAGCTTTAGAATTATGGTTTTCCACCAATAACCCATTATTTTTGTTAACTACAATTTCTTTTGGTCCTGACTTGCAGTTAACAGAAACAACAGGAACTCCCAAAAATAGACTTTCAATTAATGCCATTGGAAAACCTTCATATCTGCTTGTTAAAACTGTAAAAATTGAATTCTGAATAATGGACTTAGGATTTGGATTAAATGCTATAAATTTTACGCTTTTATTTAATTTCATTTTAGTTACTTTTTTCATTATAAGTGAAATATCAGGACCATCACCCAAGATTACTAGCTTAATGTCCATTGATGGTAATTTTGATAAACTGTATGACTCAAGCAACAAAGAAATATTTTTTATCCTATCGAGAATCCTACCAAAGAATAATATGTAACGGCGAGGTAATTTCAAACAATTTAAAACTGGATCTGAATCTTTGAATCCAATTATTGGATTTGGAATGAATTCTAAATTTTTAAATTCATATTTTGAATGAATAAGTTCTCTAATTGCATTAGAAACTGTAACTATTTTTTCAGCATTTGAATATAATATCTTAGCTAAAAATTTATTATTTGGAAGATAATTTTTTAATTTATGACTATGGACAAGATATATAACTTTTTGATTGTTGTATAAAATTTTCTTTATAATTAGTTCTTTAAAAAATGTAGGCCTAGACCTGCTGTCAATAATTAGGTCAAACTTTTGATCAGTTAAGTATCTCTTAAGGGATTTAAAACGTGGGTATTTATTTAACAGCGGTAAATTCCAATTATTAACCAAACCAAGGTTAAAAATTTGTGCAGAATATTGATAATGAATTTTATCAAGAACACTTACAATGTGAACTTTGTGACCTAGATCGCTTAAGATAAATGAGAGATTTGCTGCTACTTTTTCAGCACCACCAACACTTAATGACGAAGCAACTATTGCAATTTTTTTTTTCTTAGTATCTTTAATCTTGTAAGTCATTTAAATAGTTAACGCTAAATTTTGTATCGTAGTCTTGACCATCTAAAATCAAGCGCTTTCTTTCTTTATAGGATTTGCTAAAAATACTTCTTACTGAATCAACTTCTTCAGCTCTAATTTCTAAAATATCTGCAAGGCTATGAAATAAATCGTCGTTCATGTATTGGCGATTTGGATCATAGCATACTGGACTAAACTTTCTATGTTTTTCAGATTGCCATAGAAAAAAAGGAATATCAAACATATCCTTTGTTGCAAAATCTTCATTATGACCTCTGTATTTAATTTCTTCAAGTTCCTCGCCGTGATCTGAAACATATAGAACTGCACCACAATCTGTTGATTGCTTCACAGATTTTATTATTTCATAAACGACATAATCATTGTTCAAAACTGCTCTGTCATATTTATTTTTAATTATTTCAACATCGCTCAAGTACTTGTTTGATTTTGCATTTGTAAAAAACTTGTTCAAAGAATCTGGATACCTGTTCTCATATTTGAAATGGGTACCCATTAAATGAATTATTATAAACTTGGGATGGTTGCTCTGAGAATTCAACTCTTTGTATAATAACGGTAAGAGGTCTTGGTCTAAAGTTCGATTATGCTGTCCGTAAGCAGTACTAATAAAATCAGATTTTGAAGCACTCAAGGCAATTTTGGTTATTAAACTTTCAAAAATACCAACGGGTCTTTGATTTGAAAGCCATGAAGTAATATAACCGGCTGCATTAGCTAATTGGATGATTGATCCCTTTTTAATTTCATTAGATTCATAATTACTAAGCGTTAGCATTTTTGTGATAGATTCAACAGTCAAGGCGTGTGGACTTATGACATCCTCATATATCATTAATTGATCTGATAATTCTGTTAGTCTAGGATTAGTGTTACGGCCGTAACCATATAATTGCATGTGAGAACGAACTGTAGACTCCCCCAAAACTAATACAAATACAGGATTAATTTTTGTTGATTTAATTTGAACATTTGTAAAATAACCGTCTTTATTCTTTGATGACAAATCAAAGTTTTTCGAAGTTTGATAATATTCAATAGATGATTTGATGAACAAGTAGGGAAAATTATAAATTATAAGCTTGGAATATTTTAAAGACGAAAAAATAATAAATATCAATAAGCTAGAAGCTAAAGCTTTTTTTTTTGTAGGAAACTTTAATTCAGAATAAACAGTTTTTATTGATCTTTTTAAAACTACAATTAAAAAAATGGTAGAAAATAAATAGAAAGCTTCACTCAGTCCAAAATAAAAGTTTACATATTCAATAGCTTCATTAAAATTAGATTCCATAACAACAAAAATTGTTGATGCGCTAAAAAAAACTTGAAATAAACAATAGTATATTGATTCTATCATTATAGTTATAGAAAAAAACAAAAATGCAAAAAGGCCATAAAATTTCCTTAATGTTTTATTTTCTAAAAAAAATGAAGGAGCTATAACTAATAAAGCGAAAAAAATATTTTCAAATAAATTAGAAATTAGTTCTAATTGAAATTCGCATTTTACAATCAAAAATAATGAAGTAAAAAGTATAATAAATAAATAAGAAAAAAATACTCTTTTATAAAAATTAAAATACTGCATAACTAAGATAGCTCTAAACTATATAGGCCTATTAATCCCAAATAAATCATTGCGCAAAAATAAAAATACAATCACGAAATACAACAAATTACTGAAAAATAATGCCATTACTAATCCCTCAATATTAAAACCAATTATCAATAGCTTTCCCAAAAAATAATAAGATAGTAGTCCAAAAAACTGAGTAGTTACAAAATGACTAATTTGTTTTTTTGCCAAAAACTTGAAGGATAAAATATTTGCAGAAAAACGCACAAAATCAGCCATAAGTTGCCATTTAAATAAAATTGTCATACCCAAAAAGGTTTCGTTATATATAATCAAAACTAAATATTCTCTAAGAAAGTAAACAAGTAACATTCCCGAAATTACTAGTGGTAAAAGACTTTTAAAAATTAAGCATATTTCATTTCTTAATTCGTAAGAATAATTTATCGATGAATACTTTGGTAGTATATAGATGCTAAAAATTGTTATTAAAAACTGCATGTAAATCTTAGAAATTGAAGACATTGCTGTCCATATGCCTGCCTGATTCTCACTGATTTTATCAGTAATCATAGTTCTAAAATTTATTTCAACAAAATTTAAACAAACTGTTGCAACAAAAGAAATAAATGTAAAACCTAATAAAACTTTCAACATGGGGGTTTTGAATGAAAGTTTACTGATATTAACGTATTCTTTAATTGTTTTACCAAAAATTAAAATGAGAATTATAAACTGAATTAGTGGAGTTAGAGCAATGGATATGAGTACTCCTTTGATATTATAATAATAAAGGCTAATTACTAATATTATTGAAGTCAAAGAGTACCAGATAATCTCAATTTTAGCATTTATTTTATAAGCAGAAATTCCACTGATTATTCCGTTGAAAATTCTATTCATTGCAATAAAAGGTACTGCGACCGAGAGAAGTTTAAATACCAAAATAAATTTTTTAGAAAAAAATAACCACATGGAGAGACTTTCAGCAAAAAAAAACAAAGCTGTGGAAAGAAAAATAGTAGCTATTGTGGATAAAACATAAACTGTCGAAAATAATTTAACCAGCTCCTTCTCTTTTTCTTTAAATTCTGAAACAAATTTTACAATTCCATTAAAAACACCAAGGGATGAAACACTCATTAAAATGTTTGATAAATTCCTTATTTGACCAACTTTTGATATACCAGATTGGCCTGTATATTGAGCTAAAAGGTTTTGAACAAATAGTGAAATTACAAGTCGAAATCCAACAACAAGTGAATTTAATGAAGTGATTTTTAATATTAAGTTTCTATTAATTTTTGATAGCAATTTCAAATTATATTGGTCTATTTAATACTAACATATAAACGGTAACTGAAGGAAATTGTTGCATAAATGTTACATGTAAAATTAAAAAATTCTTTGGGTAATTTAAACCATGCGTATTATAGACTTAAAATTTTAGTAATAATGATATTTCTTATTAATCTTTTTCTTATCCAATATAATCTGCTATGTTAGAAACACTTTAAATTTGTATATATTTGCTTATAAATTTGTTTTAGTGAAGCTAAAAAATATCCCAAAACTTAAACACACAAGTTCTGATCAATTTTTTTTAATTGCTGGGCCATGTGCAATCGAAAGTGAAGATATGGCACTTCGCATAGCTGATCACATTTACAACTTAACCGAAAAATTAAAAATTCCTTTTATTTTTAAGGGTAGCTTCAGAAAAGCAAATCGTACTCGACTAGATAGCTTTACTGGAATTGGTGATCTTAAAGCATTAAAGATTCTAAAAAAAGTTTCCAAGACATTTAATGTACCTACACTTACAGATATTCATGATTGTAATGACGCATCAATAGCTGCAGATTTTGTTGATATTATTCAAATACCTGCTTTTTTAGTTCGCCAAACTGAACTTATTATTGCAGCTGCAAAAACAGGAAAAGTAATTAACCTTAAAAAAGGTCAATTTATGAGTCCAGAATCAATGAAATATGCGGTAAATAAAGTCAAGGAAACAGGCAACAAAAATGTAATGATCACAGAAAGAGGTAGTATGTTTGGGTATAAAGACATAGTTGTTGATTTTAGAGGAATTCCAAAAATGAAAAAATATGCCCCTGTAGTTTTAGACGCTACACACTCACTTCAAAAGCCAAATCAAGACACTGGAATAACTGGCGGAAACCCTAAAATGATTGAAACAATTGCCAGAGGTGGAATAGTTAATAATGTAGATGGACTATTTATCGAAACACATTTTGAACCAACCATTGCTAAAAGTGATGGAGCTAATATGTTAAAATTGAACAAAATGGATGAACTATTAGCCAATCTAACTGCAATTAGAAAAACTGTTAAAAATTTGAAATGATTTTTTATTAAATCAAAGTTTTGTTACAAATGATTTTACATCATCTACACTAACGGGCTGAGATCCCAAGATAATTAATCTTTCTACAACGTTTCTTAATTCCCTAACATTTCCTGTCCAATTAAATCCCTTGAGCATATCAATCGCCTTTTTAGAAAATTGTTTTGGTTTATCTCCATGATCATCGGAAATTTTATTTGAAAAGTATTCAATTAACATTGGAATATCTTCTCGTCTATCATTTAAACAAGGAACCTCAATCATTATTACGGCAAGTCGGTGATATAAGTCCTCACGAAATCTACCACCTTTTATCTCATTTTTTAAATCCTTATTGGTAGCCGCTAAAACTCTAACATTAACCTTAATATCCTTGTCACTTCCAACTCTTTGGACTTTATTTTCTTGCAATGCTCGTAAAACTTTAGCTTGTGCTGAAAGGCTCATATCACCAATTTCATCTAAAAATAATGTGCCACCATCAGCTGCTTCAAATTTCCCAGTTCTCTCCTTGTTGGCGCCTGTAAAAGCTCCCTTTAAGTGGCCAAATAATTCGCTTTCAATCAATTCACTTGGAATTGCAGCACAATTAACTTCCACCAATGGTCTGTGTCTTCTGTTACTTTTTTGATGAATCCAGTGAGCAACAAGTTCTTTGCCAGTACCATTTGATCCGGTTATGAGAACACGAGCCTCTGTAGATGAAACTTTATCAATAATAGATTTTACGGTTTTAATAGGAATACTGTTCCCTACCATTTCATATTTTCTGCTTACCTTAATTCGCAAAGAATTATTTTCAGTTACCAACTTTTTCTTCTCAAGTGCATTTCGTACTGAATTCAAAAGCCTATTTAAATCAGGAGGTTTAGCAATGTAATCATACGCACCCAAACGCATTGAGTTTACTGCAGTTTCCAAATCACCATGACCAGATATCATAACAAATGGTATATCGGGTTTTATTTTTTTAGTTGCTTGCAATACTTCAATCCCGTCCATTTTTGGCATTTTAATATCACACAAAACTAAATCATAATCATCCTTTTTTATTGATTGCATGGCGGTCAGTCCATCTGCAGACTCAAAAATTTCATACGAAGAATCCTCTTCGGACAAAATTTTTTTTAAAACACGTCGGATGGATTGTTCGTCTTCAATTATTAATATTCTTGACATAGAATATGATTTTTGATTAACTTAATTATGGCCTAAAGAAATAATTACTTTAATTTTTAAATACAAAACTAAAAAATAATATTTAAGAAAACATATCCTTCACCTTGTCAAAAAATGACTTGTCAGTGGTTTCAGGCTTTGGTTTAAAATGATCATTTTTTTTCATTTTCTCAAAAAAGGTCTTTTGTTCTTTGTTTAGTGTTTTCGGAGTCCATACGTTGATATGAACTAATAAATCCCCTTTATTATAACCATCTATATTTGGAATTCCTTTTCCACGCAATCTTAAAATCTTACCAGACTGAACCCCGGCTTCAATTTTTAGCCTTACCCTTCCAGTGACTGTTTTTATTTCTGCAGAGGTTCCAAGAATTGCCTCTGGAATACTAATATACATTTCATAATGTAAGTTATCCCCCTCTCGCTGTAAATGAGGGTGTGGTGCCACTGTTATTGCAACTATCAAGTCTCCAGACACACCATTAGCTGGGGCATCATTTCCTTTTCCTGCAACCTTCAATTGCATTCCGTCTTCAACTCCTGCAGGTATTTTAATTGAGACTGTTTCCTCTGTGGATAAAAATCCGTTTGTGTCTGAATTGGAGGGACGGTAGTCAATAATTTGGCCTGAGCCCCCACAAATATTACATGTTGATGCTGTCTGCATTCGACCTAAAATAGTGTTTGTTACTCTAGTAACTTGACCTGTTCCGTTACATGCGGAACATTTCTTATATGTAACATCGTCTGCAAGCTTTTTTCTTCTAACCTTAACTTTCTTTTCAACGCCATTTGCAACTTCCTCAAGCGATAGTTTGACGCGAATTCGCAAATTACTGCCCTTAAAAACCCTTTGTCTTTGTCCACCAAAACCACTAAAACCACCACCAAAGGCATTCCCAAATATATCTCCAAATTGACTGAATATGTCCTCCACGTTCATTCCGCCTGAACCAAATCCACCAGCACCTTCAAATGCTTGATGTCCAAACTGATCATACCGTCCTCTTTTATCAGCATCGCTTAAAACCTCATAAGCTTCAGCAGCAGCTTTAAACTTATCTTCAGCAGATTTATCACCTGGGTTTTTGTCAGGATGATATTTTATTGCCATTTTTCTATAGGCCTTCTTTATTTCTGAGGGTGATGCAGTTCTTGAAACACCCAACAATTCATAGTAATCTTGTTTTGCCATTTTTTATTAATTATTATTGACCTATAACTACTTTGGGGAATCTGATGACTTTTTCTGACAACTTATATCCCTTTTCAATAATATCAATTATTTTTCCCTTCAGCTCTTCTTTTGGGGCGGGTACTTGAGTAATAGCCTCGTGATTGTCAGCATTAAAATTATCTCCAATTTTAACATCTATAACGCTAAGTCCTTTTTGTTCAAGTATAGATTGGAATTTACTAATTATTAACTTTATTCCATTCAAAACCTCAGATTCTCCCTCTTTGGAAATTTCAGTAATTGCACGATCAAAATCATCTAAAACTGGTAGTAAAGACTGCACTAGGTCTTTGCTAGCCGTTGAGAAAAGCTCAATTCTTTCTCTGTTAGTTCTCCGCTTGTAATTTTCGAACTCAGCAAATAATCTCAAATATTTTTCCTTTTCCTCAATTAACAAATCATCACTATTGTTAAGCTTTGAGTTTTTTTTATGTTTAGCGCCTGAGTTCTTTGAGGACCGCTTGTTTACTTTATCACTTTTTTTTGATTTCTTTTCACTCATATAATTGAATTTAATGGAAACTATTTAATTAAATCACAAAATTTTTGCCAATGTTTAAAAAATGTCAAATTGTCATCTTTTAATAATTAATTAGTTTTTTCTATCAATAAATCTTGCAATGCCATGGGTAATTCTGGATATTTGAATTTAAATCCTAAGTTTTTAATTTTATTAGCACTGACTCGATGACTATTGATTAAAATTGAAACCATTTCGCCAAAAATTAATCTTAATAATAATGCTGGAATTTTGGGAAGTAGTATGGGTTTTTTTAATATCTTAGCCATAATCATGGTAAAATCATGTTGTGTTACTGGGTTTGGAGCAACTGCGTTGATAGTTCCTTTAATATCATTTTTTAATACATATAAAATCATAGAAATTAAATCATCAATGTGAATCCAAGATTGCCATTGCTTACCACTACTAAAAATGGCTCCTAGATATAGATTAATTGGTTTTTTTATCTTTGGTAATGCACCCCCGTCCTTACCTAAAACAACCCCAATTCTCATAATTGTTGTTTCTAAATTTTCAAAGCCAGATGATCTTGCAGCGGCTTCCCATTTTAAAACAACTGAGCTCAGAAATGAGTTATCTTGAAATTTCGTATTTTCCTCACTATAAATATTACTCATTGAGTCTGGATATATACCAATAGCACTTGCAGAAATAAGTTTTTTTACTTGAAAATTATGAGTTTTAATAGTATGCGATAGTATTTCAAGCGACTTAACTCTACTTTTTATTATTTTGATCTTGTTCCAGTTTGTCCAGCGCTGAGTAATTGGTGAACCAGCTAAATTGATAATGTAATTTACTCCCTCCAGACTTTGAATATCAATATAATTATTTTCTGGATCCCAGTAAAAATTTCTAACACTTGTGTCAGGTCTAGAATTTATTTTTTTTGTTGATAAAACATTGACTTGATACCCCTTCAAAAGAAAAGCTTTTTTTAAAGATTTACCTATCATTCCTGATGCACCAGTTATTAGAACTCTCTTACTCAAATTAATATTTATATATCAAATTAGTTTAAAATTAATACGCCGTCAGCTTCAAAACTGTAAATTCTTTTAGATTTATTAATCTTTTGAATTTCAAAATCACTAGCACCAGAATCTTCTGCGTAGTGTTGCAGTTCTTTCACAGAAAGTTCTGAATTAAAAACTCTTCCTTTAACAATAACTTCTCCCTTAGATTTTGATGGAATAAAAAAACTATAATCTCTGAATTTGACCATCATCTTTTTATTATCAGACATTTTTAATTTCATCCAGCAACCCTTTTTTTTACAAACCTCATCTATATTACCTCTTAGTATTAAATTCAAAGTATCCCTCACTTCGATGCCATTTTTTTCAAAATCAGACATTGAAATTATTTGATTTGGTTCAAAATATTTTCCATATAAGTAATATAATTTTGATTCAAATTTTTTAGGAATACCAATTTTTTCTTGTTGATGGCAGCATAACATGAGACTTGGAATAACAAATAAAAAAATACGATAAATCATTTAAAAATTTATTAATAAATATAACAACTTTTCCTATTTAACTAGAAATAAAAGTAATGAATTTAGTAGTTTTGCTATTAACATTAATAACGATGAGCTTTGTAAAAATAACCTCAACAAAAAAATCAAGATTAAATAATATTGACTTTGCTAATCTTGGTTTTGGTGAGATCTTTTCTGACCATATGTTGATTTGCGACTTTAAAAAAGGGGAATGGGGTATTCCCGAAATAGTCCCTTTTGAGCCTATGTCAATGATGCCCTCAGCCAAAATTTTTCATTATGGTCAGTCTATTTTTGAAGGAATGAAGGCTTACAAAGACGATAAACTAAACACATGGCTTTTTAGACCCGAAGAAAATTTTAATCGTTTAAATAAATCTGCTGTAAGACTTGCAATACCAAAGATACCTAAAGAAATTTTCTTTGATGGCATGACCGAACTATTAAAAATTGATAACGAATGGATCCCAAAAACAACAGGGTGTTCCTTATATATAAGACCGATTATTTTTGCAATTGGAGATGGGTTTCATGCATCTCCATCAGATGAGTACAGGTTTTTGATTGCAACTGCTCCATCGGGTCTGTATTATACTAAAAAAGTAAAAGTGTTAATTGAAGAAAAGTTCTCTCGCGCAGCAAACGGTGGAGTTGGTTATGCTAAAGCTGGTGGCAATTATGCTGGACAATTTTATCCAACTCAATTAGCAATTAATAAAGGATATGATCAAATAATTTGGACTGATGATAATAGTCATGAATACATTGAAGAGGCTGGCTCTATGAATATTTTTATAAGAATTGATGACAAACTAATAACAGCTCCTACAAGTGATAGAATTTTAGATGGTGTAACCCGAAAAAGTATTATCAAACTAGCTGAAAATGAGGGGATTCCCGTTGAAATCAGAAAAGTTAAGGTCAATCAATTAATTGATGCTTTCAACAAAGGAAGTTTAAAAGAAATTTTTGGAGCAGGAACAGCAGCTGTTATTTCACCAATTTCTGAATTCGGTTTTAGGAAAAAAGATTACACTCTTCCCAAGATCAAGGATTCCTACTCAGAAAAACTTAAAAAAATGATGACTGACATACAGTTTAATAGAACAAAAGACCCTTTTGGTTGGCTTTATAAAGTTTGCTGATTATTTAGATTTTAATATAGATTCAATATTTGGTTTAAAATAATTAGGGCCTTTTAAAACTTTTCCATCAATTCTATAAATAGGATTTCCATCAGACCCAAGCTTACTCATATTACTCCTTTGAATCTCGTCAAAAATAGCTTCTATCTTGTCTTGCATTCCATGTTCAATAATGGTACCACATAAAATATATAACATATCACCCAATGCATCTGCAACCTCAACAATATCACCAGCCTCAGCAGCTTCTAAATACTCCTCATTCTCTTCCTTCATTAAATTAAACCTAAGTGTGTTTTTATGTGATCCTAAATCCGCTTTAGGGATAGTCCTAAAACCTATATTAAAAGCTTCATGAAATTCTTTAACTGCATCTATCTTATTTTTCATTGACATTCGTTTTTCGTAAATTTATTAATATTAATAACATTTACATGTTTAGTAAGGGACAAATTTACTTTGCAGTTATTTTTTTCATCCTTTTTGCGTCAGCTGTTTTTGTTGCATATAGGAAAGATAGAAAATTACATAAAAAATATTACGGAGGTGTATTATGGGTTTTATTAGCGTTTATTTCGTTCTTTTTAGCTATGGTTGCAATAAAGTTCTTTTTGGGTTATTAAAAATAAATTTTAAAGAAATAATTTTTTAATGAAATATGCTCTTCTCGTTTTCATTGGAGGTGGCTTAGGAAGTTTATTTAGGTACGCTTTTGAAAAAATATTTAAAATTTTTTCAACTGTATATCCAATTAATACATTTATTGTTAACATTATTGGTTGTATTTTGGTTGGGTTTTTGATTGGCTATTCGCTAAAATCAAATACAACAAATGAAAATCAAAACCTCTTGTTGATAACAGGTTTTTGTGGTGGTTTCACAACATTTTCTGCATTCGCAGCTGAAAATTACATGTTCTTAAAATCAGGTGATTACATGTATTTTTTTTCATATGTCATAGCATCAATTTTTTTAGGTATAGTTGGAGTACTTGCAGGAATATTAATTTCCAAACAGCTTTAGTTATTCTTTGTATATTTTAAACCTGCTTTTACCTCAATTGGTAAATAATTTTCCCGAGGAGTTTTCAAACACGAATATTCCTCGTTGTATGCACAATATGGGTTTACAGACCTGTTGAAATCTATTATTATGCAATCATTTTTTGGAGTTTTCAAATTTATATAGCGACCGCCCCCATAAGTTGAATTCCCATTTGTATCATCAAAAAAAGGAAGTAATAAATATTCTTGATCTGTAGACATAGAACTTTGGTCTTGATAAACTTCTAAACTATATTCATTACCTTTTAAATTAAAATTTAATATACCATATACCCTCAACTTGGCGCTTATTGCTTCATTATTTGTTTTCATTTTTTGAAAGGGTGCGTTTGGTGTTCTGAATAATTTTGATTTGACGATAAAAGTTGAGTCAATAGGGAAAAAGGATAAAAATTTAAAGTTTTTTAAATCTGAGGAGGTTAATGGTGAAATAGAAGCGTCTTTGAACAAATCATTCATTTTTTTTTGGAAATTTGATTCGTAATCATTTTTAATCAAGTCGCTTTTACATGACCCAAAAAAAAATAAAGAAGAAAAAATAATAATTTTTAATTTCATCTCGATGTCCTTCGTATTTCTTGACTTGAAATTACTTCTGAAAGAATAATTTGTGTTTTGGTTTCTCCATAACTTATCAACTCATCAATAAATTTTTCTAAATGTAATTGATCCTTAAAGATAACTTCCATAACAATATTTTCATTTCCAGTAATCCTGTAACAATTAACTACTTCCTTAAACGATTTAATTTTATTGATAAATGGTTTTAATCTGCCCATGAAAGCTCTTACTGTTATTAAAGCTCGTAAATCAAATCCTATCATTTTAGGATTAACTTTAGCTTTATAACCAGTAATAACTAATGAGTCTTCCAATCTTTTTATTCGTTCAGCTACAGCAGGTGAGGAAATTCCTGATAATTTTGCAATTTGAGTATTTGAAATTCTTGCGTTTGACTGCAACAAAGACAAAATTTTATAATGTATTGAATCTAATTTCATTTTTATTGAATTTAAATAAAAATAGCTAAAATTATTAATATTATTTTGAGTTTTAAATTAATTATTAAGTATAAAATTTGAATATACTTATTAACTTTGTTTTTAAATAAATTAATGTGAAATACAGAAACAAAATATTCAATAAATTATTATGCAAAAAAGCAAAAGAAATAATCAAGCTTTCGATCAGTATTTCAAGTAATTTTAATTGTGATCTTTCTAAATTAACACTAAGCGGTAAAGAAAACCCAAATATTTATTTCACTGGGGATATTGTTCAACAATCTAATTCTCTATTTGAGGAAATCGTTGAAGCACAGAATACAACTGTTTTTGAAAAAAAATATTTTCATGCAAAAACATCAAAATGGATTTCGTATCGATTAATGGAAAATCTAAAGCGCCTTGAGAGATGTAATAGTAAGGCAAAAGACTTCTTGCCATTAATAAAAAAAGAGCTAATAAAATTCAATGAGCTTTACAAACATTGGACTTTAACAATTTTGTAATACTTAATAAATTTTTTTTTGCAAAAGAATATTATTCATCTTTTCTTGAAAAGTTTTGGCTTTGACTGCTGCATTTTCAGCAAAATCCATACCACTGGACGCATAAATAATCTCTCTTGACGAATTGATAAGGACACCAACCTGGTTATTCAATCCAAATTCACAAACTTTACTCAAACTCCCTCCCTGAGTTCCTACTCCCGGAACTAACAAAAAACTATCAGGAATAATTTCCCTAATTATTTTGAAAAATTCTGGTTTGGTGGCTCCGACTACGTACATTAAACGTTGGGGATTTTTAAATTTTCTTGACTTTTCTATAATTAATTGGAACAACTTTTTGTTATTGCAATCCAAATTTTGGTAATCAATAGACCCTCTGTTAGAAGTAATCGTTAGCATTATCGCATACTTGTTCTCAAACTCAAGAAATGGTTCAATAGAATCGCTACCCATGTAAGGTGAAACTGTAACACTGTCAAATCCTAAATCTTCTAAAAAAACTTTTGCATACATTTGACTTGTATTTCCGATATCACCCCGTTTAGCATCAGCTATTGTGAAAATTTCAGGATAATTATTATTCAAATAATCAATTGTTAATTTTAAAGCTCTCCAACCCTCTTCACCAGAAGCTTCATAAAATGCAATATTTGGTTTATAGGCAACACAAAATTTATTGGTTGAATCTATAATAGCTTTGTTAAACTCAAAGATTGGAGAGGATGTTTGAAGTAGATGGCGTGGAATTTTAGTAATGTCAGTATCTAAACCAATACATAGAAAAGATTTTTTCTTTTTGATTTCCAACGTTATACTTTGTGGTGTCATGAATTTTAAATTATGTCCTTGTCAGACTTAAGTTTCTCTGTATTATCTGCAAGCCTCAGTTCATCAATTAGCTTCTGTATATCTCCATTAATTATATTTGAAAGATCATAGAGAGTCAATCCAATACGATGGTCAGTTACGCGACCTTGTGGGTAATTATATGTTCTAATTTTGGCACTTCTGTCACCAGATGATACCATATTTTTTCTCCTCTCAGAATCAACAGCATTTTTCTTTGCTAGTTCCATTTCATAGAGCCTAGAACGTAAAACTTTTAAAGCTTTCTCTAGATTTTTGTGTGAAGATTTTTGATCTTGGCAACTAACTATCATTCCGGTTGGCTCATGATGAAGTTTAATTGCAGAGTAAGTTGTATTTACAGATTGCCCGCCAGGACCAGTCGATGTAGTACGCTCAATACGTACCTCAGTCATGTCAAGCTCTAAATCGAACTCTTCGGCTTCTGGAAGAACAATTACTGACGCAGCACTTGTATGAACTCTGCCTTGGGTCTCAGTTTGGGGTATTCTTTGAACACGGTGAACTCCCGCTTCATACTTCATCGTCCCATATACATCAACTCCATTTACTTCAAATATTATTTCTTTATAACCTCCTGATGTACCCTGATTAAAGTTTACAACATCTACTTCCCATCCTTTTGACTCACAATACTTTGTATACATCCTGTGTAAATCTCCAGCAAATATACTGGCTTCATCACCACCTGTCCCCGCCCTTACCTCTATTACTACATTTTTTGAATCTTCTGGATCCTTGGGAATTAGGAGTAGTTTAATACTTTCTTCAATTTCGGGTAGAGCATGTCTTGACTCCTCAAATTGCAACTTTGCCATTTCAATAATTTCAGAATCTGAGTCATTAGAAATTATTTCCTCAGCCTCTGAAGCATTAGATAATAGTTTTTCATAAACATGGATCAGATCCAAAACCTTTTTTAAATCTTTATATTCTTTATTTAATTTAATGTATTTTTTTTGATCAGAAATTATATTAGGTTGAATAATTAATTCAGTTAATTCATCAAAACGCTGTTTTACAATTTTAATTTTATCTTGCATGAGAGGTTTTAAATGAGTTGTAAAATTACAATTTTAAAAAAAATGGATAAATCTTTTAGTAATTAAAAACACCATATTCGCTTTTAATTGTCAGTTTTTTTGAGNAACNAGACTCAACTCTACCNATAATTTTAGCTTCAACATTAAATTTAGAAGCAATTTTGATTATTTCTTCTGCATCTTTTGGATCNATGTAAATTTCGAATCTATGACCGCAATTAAACACTTTGTACATTTCACTCCAATTAGTTTTAGACTGCTCTTGAATTAGTTTGAAAAGAGCTGGAACTTTGAACATTTTATCTTTAATAATGTGTAAATCATTCCCTATAAAATTTAAAATCTTTGTTTGTGCTCCTCCNCTGCAATGAACCATGCCGTGTATTTTTTTTGAGCCCAAAATCAATAAAATTTCCTTTACTATTGGAGCATATGTTCTGGTTGGTGACAAAACAAGTTTTCCTGCATCTAATGGAACATCTTTAAGGGATTGTGTCAACTTAATTTTACCTGAATAAACAAGATCAGATGGAATGATTGGGTCATATGTCTCGGGATATTTCAATGCAATCTCTTTACTGAACACATCATGTCTAGCAGAAGTCAAACCATTACTTCCCATCCCTCCATTGTATTCTTGTTCATAAATAGCTTGCCCAAATGAAGATAAACCAACAATAACATCACCTGATCTTATGGACGATATATCTATAATTCTGTCTCTTTTTATTCTAGCCGAAACTGTAGAATCAACAATCACTGTTCTAACTAAATCACCAACATCTGCGGTTTCTCCCCCTGCTGAATATATATTAATTCCAAAGTTTTTATATTCTTTTAATAGTTCTTCAGTTCCGTTAATTATCGCAGATATTACTTCCCCTGGAATTAAATTCTTATTTCTACCAATTGTTGAAGACAACACAATATTATCCGTAACTCCAACACAAATAAGATCATCAATGTTCATAACTAATGCGTCTTGAGCGATTCCTTTCCATACTGAAATGTCACCTGTNTCTTTCCAATAAGCATAAGCTAGTGAGCTTTTTGTTCCAGCTCCATCTGCATGCATAACNAAACAATAATTGTCATCTCCGCTTAAATAATCTGGTAATATTTTACAAAAGGCTCCTGGAAAAATTCCTCTATCAACTTTTCTTATTGCCTTATGAACTTCCGATTTGGAGGCTGAAACTCCTCGTTTCAAATACCTTTGACTAGAATTTTTGGCCATCACTGAAGTTTTATANTTTTGTTAATAGGTCTTTCATTGGATACTGAATGTGAGNTGTATGNTTATCTTTATCTAGTGAACATNAGCTCTCTATACTTAACTAAAGGCCATAACTCATCATCAATTAACAATTCAAGCTTATCACATCCTTTTCTAATTTCATTAAAATACGGCATNACTTTTTCGCAATAGGCCTCAGCTCTCTNAATTGATTCAATAATTGCGTTGGCATTTTTTCTTTCATTTATCATTTTTGTTACTCCAGAATTGATTGACTCAATATATTTCGAAATATTCTCAATTAAAATTAATTGTTCAGTTGCATATTTTTTAAAATCCTTTCCGTAAATGCTCTTTAAGCCCGTTACATTTTCAATCAAAACATTTTGATAATTAACTGCAGTTGGTATAACGTGATTTCGTGCAATATCACCCAAAACACGTGCTTCAATTTGTATTCTTTTGATATATTCATTAACCTCAATCTCATACCTTGCTTCTATTTCAATTTTGTTCATTACATCTAATGAATCATATAGTTTGATAGTGGAAGGTGAAATCTTGATTTTGAGTGCAGCTGGAGTATTTTTGTTATTACTTAATCCTCTTTTTTTTGATTCTTTTTTCCACACCTCGCCATATCCGTTACCATCAAAAAGTATTTCTTTTGAATTTTTAATATATTCTCTAAGAACATTAAAAATTGCTTCATCTTTTTTTAAACCTTTTTTTTCAATTAAAAAATCAGTTTCCTTTTTAAATTCTCTCAGTTGCCTAGCTACAATGGAGTTTAAAACGGTCATAGGATTGGCACAATTAGCTGTTGAGCCAACTGCTCTGAATTCAAATTTATTTCCTGTGAAGGCAAAGGGAGAAGTCCTATTTCGNTCGGTATTATCAAGTAATATTTCTGGTATTTTACCAACAACATTAAGCTTAAGGTCTGTTTTTTCTTTTGGAGATAATTTNCCCTTAGTAACCCCTTCCAATTCATTTAAAACTTTGGTTAACTGCCTCCCAATAAAGACTGACATTATGGGTGGTGGAGCCTCATTTGCACCCAATCTGTGATCATTACTTGCAGATGCTATTGAAGCTCTTAGAAGCTCTTCATTTTCATTTACTGCTTTAATGGTATTGACAAAAAAAGTCAAAAACTGTAAATTACTCATTGGGGTTTTTCCTGGAGCTAAAAGATTGACACCTGCATCAGTATTTAAACTCCAATTATTGTGTTTTCCAGAACCATTAACTCCAGCAAAGGGTTTTTCGTGAAACAATACCTTGAAATGATGACGCTCAGCAACTTTTTTCATTAAGTCCATTAAAAGTGAATTATGATCTACAGCAAGATTCACTTCCTCATGAATTGGAGCTAATTCAAACTGATTGGGTGCTACCTCGTTGTGGCGTGTTTTCACAGGAATACCTAATAGGTATGATTCATTCTCCAAGTCTATCATAAAATTAAGTGCTCTAGATGGGATAGTTCCGAAATAGTGATCATCGAGTTGTTGCCCTTTAGCTGAAGAATGACCTAGAAGAGTTCTACCGGTTAATTCAATGTCTGGCCTTGAAATTGCTAATGATTTGTCAATTAAAAAATACTCTTGTTCCCATCCCAAATAGGCTGATACTTTTTTTACATTTTTATCAAAATAACGAGCAACTGCAGACGCTGAACTGTCGATAGCCTGTAAGGCTTTCAGTAAGGGAGTTTTGTAATCTAAAGCCTCACCAGTGTATGCAACAAAAACAGTCGGTATGCATAAAGTTGTACCGAATATGAACGCCGGAGATGTTGGATCCCAAGCTGTATATCCTCTGGCTTCAAAAGTATTTCTAATGCCTCCACTTGGAAATGAAGAAGCGTCAGGTTCTTGCTGAACTAATTGATCTCCTCCAAACTGTTCGATACCTTTGTTCATATCATTTGTTTCAAAAAAAGCATCATGCTTTTCTGCTGTATACCCTGTTAGGGGTTGAAACCAGTGTGTGTAGTGAGTGACTCCTTTAGAGGTTGACCACTGCTTCATTGCTGATGCAATTTGATCTGCAATATCTCTATCTATTGCTTGATTCTTTTCGACTGAAAAAATTAATCGTTCATATGTCGATTTTGATAAATAAGTTTGCATAACAGATAAACTAAAAACGTTGGTGCCAAAAATAGATGAGCGAGTTAAATCGTCATTTACCATGATAGTATCTCTNTCCATTGAAGCCTTTAGAGAATGAAACCTTAGAGTTGACATTAGTTTTTATTTAGAATTAAACAAATTTAATCTTAAAGTTGCCCTAATTATGCTATGTTGTAAATTTTTATTAACAATTTACAGAATATAAATCTAAAAAATTAATAAAATAACTATTTAACCCACCAAAAAATAGGGTATCTGCAAAAAATATACCTATGTTAATAAAATCAACCCCAAATTTTGAAGGCTAAAATAGCTTATTCATATATTTGATTATTATTATCAACTTATCAATTTAATTAATAGTTATTATGGCAAAATCAAAATTAGAATACATATGGTTGGATGGGTATAAACCAACTGCAAATCTAAGAGGAAAAACTAAAATCGTGGAGGGCTTTAGCGGAAAGTTAGAAGACTGCCCCATGTGGGCTTTCGATGGAAGCTCTACAAGACAAGCAGAGGGTGGTTCCTCTGACTGCTTATTAAAACCGGTAGCACTATACCCTGATCCGGTAAGACGAGATGGATGGATTGTAATGACAGAAGTTTTAAACCCTGATGGGTCTCCCCACGAGTCTAATGGAAGAGCTACCATTGATGATGACGACGATGATTTTTGGTTTGGATTTGAACAAGAATATTTTTTATGGGATACTGACACTAATTTACCTTTAGGATTTCCAAAAGATCAAACACCTCAAGGCCAATTTTATTGTTCGGTTGGCGGTGCAAACGCATTTGGTAGAGAAATCATGGATAGACATTTAGATATATGTATAGATGCTGGAATCAATATTGAAGGGACAAATGCTGAAGTTGCAGCAGGACAATGGGAATTCCAATGCTTTGCAAAAGGTGCTGCGAAAGCAGGAGATGAAATGTGGGTTGCCAGATACTTCCTTGAAAGATTGGCCGAAGAATATGGTATTAAAATTGAATATCATCCCAAACCCTTAGGTGCAACTGATTGGAATGGTTCTGGAATGCATGCTAACTTTTCTAATTCCATTTTGAGAACATGCGGCTCCAAAGAAACGTATGAAAAAATATGTGAATCGTTCAGACCAGTAGTTAAAGAACATATNGAAGTTTACGGAGCATACAATGATCAACGACTAACTGGAGATCATGAAACACAATCAATAAATGAGTTCAGTTACGGAGTGTCTGATAGGGGAGCATCAATTAGAATTCCAATTATGACTGTTGAAAAAGGATATAAAGGATGGTTAGAAGACAGACGCCCTGCCTCTAATGGCGATCCTTACAAAATAGCAGCGAGAATAATTAAAACTGTTAAATCAGCAGAAATTTAAATGTTATTCCAATAAAAAAGCGGTTTGAAAAANAAACCGCTTTTTTTATTTCATAAAGTTTTTTGAAAACCTTTTAACTGCAGAAATTGTAAANTCTAAATCCTCATAAGTCAAGGCGTCAGTAATAAACCAACTTTCAAATGCACTTGGTGGTAAATACACTCCAGAATCTAACATGTCATGAAAAAATTGTTTGAAGTGCTTGTTATTGGCTAATGCGGCAGTTCTAAAATCTGATACTGAAGTCTTTGAAAAATGAACTGACATCATCGAGCCAACGCTATTTATTGTGAAATTAATACTAGAATCTAATAAAATATCTGAAATACCTTTCTGCAAGTAAGCAGTTTTTTTTGCTAAACTACTATAGATATCTGGATTAGAATTCAATATTTTTAAAAGTGTATATCCAGCAGTCATTGCCAAGGGATTACCACTTAAAGTGCCTGCTTGGTAGACAGGTCCGTCTGGCGCTAAATATTCCATAATTTCGTTGCGAGCTGCNAATGCTCCCACNGGNAAACCTCCACCAATAACTTTACCNAAACATACAATATCTGCATTTATGCCATACAGCTCTTGAACACCTCCTCTGGCTAATCTAAACCCAGTCATAACCTCATCAAAAATCAAAAGAGCCCCATTANCATCACATAAATTTCTAAGGTGCTCTAAAAAACCTTGGGAGGGAGGAATACATCCCATATTCCCAGCAACAGGTTCAACAATAATTGCAGCAATTTGATCTTGATTTTTTTTAAAAATGTCATGTAAGCAATCAAGATTGTTANATGGTGCAAGCAAAGTGTCCTTTGCAGTCCCGTTTGTGACACCAGGGCTGCTTGGGCTTCCAAAAGTAACTGCACCGCTTCCTGCCTCTATTAAAAAAGAATCTGAGTGACCGTGATAACAACCTTTGAATTTTATTATTTTTTCTTTACCAGTAAACCCACGAGCCAATCGAATCGCACTCATACATGCCTCAGTTCCAGAATTTACAAATCTTATTTTATCTATATTGGGAACCATTGATATTGCTAATTGTGCAATTTTTGTTTCAATTTCAGTTGGAATACCATATGATGTCCCGCTTTTAGCCNTGGTTATTATTGCATCAATAACAGGTTTGTGAGAATGCCCAAGAATCATTGGACCCCACGAGTTAATATAGTCAATGTAACGATTNTTATCTTCNTCNTACAAATAAGCTCCTTTAGCTCTCTTTATAAATATGGGGGATCCACCAACTGCTTTAAAGGCTCTGACTGGAGAATTTACTCCTCCAGGAATAACCTCTTTTGCAATTTTAAACAGTTTACTACTTCTCTGATATCGCATAACAACTATTACTTAACAATTTTTAATTTCTGCCCAATCTCCAACTCATTTGATGACAATTTATTTACTGACTTAATAGCTTCGACAGAAGTATTAAAGCGCTTTGAAATTGAATAAAGGGTATCGCCTTTTATCACAGTGTATGTAATTTCATCAAATTCGAATTGAGTTTTATCTGTTTTATTTTTAGTATCGTAACGATAAAGCTCATACCTTTCTATCAAAGCAATTAGTTTATGTGCGTATTTTGGATCCGTAGCATATCCAGCTTTTTTCAAACCCCTTGCCCAAGACTTATAATCATTAGAATTGTGTTTAAATAAATTTTCATAACGCCTTCTATTTGCTAAAAACAAAGAATGGTCACGATAGGACTGGTTAGGATTATCATATTTTCTAAAACATTCTTGCTCTGTATCGTCATCATGAAAAATTCGTGGGCCAGTCCAATCATGACATTTTATTCCAAAATGATTATTTGCCTGTCTTGCCAATCTCCCCCTGCCTGATCCAGACTCTAATATTCCTTGAGCTAATGTAATACTAGCAGGAATTCCAAAAAGTCGCATCTCATTTATTGCTTTTGCTTTAAAAAATTCAATGTATTCAGTCGTATTACTAAAAATTAAAGTTTGATTAGTTTTTGCATTTTGTAATTCAACTTGACTAATTTCTTCCCTAGTTTTTGAAATTTTAATATTCTTTTTTCTTGAACCACATCCAGTTAAAAAAATTGTCATAGATATAAAAATAACAACTCTCATCATTTAATTTGATTTAAGTTTTTGGATTTAAGATACATGTTCATTCCCTTTATGCCTTGTAAACCGCCACTATGAATAGCCAATATTTTCTTTTTTTTTGGAAAAAACTGCTTTTTTTGCAAATCAAAAATACCATACATCATTTTTCCAGTATAGACCGGATCTAACTGAATTTTATATTTAAAATTAAAGTCGTTAATAAACTTAATCAAATCACTATTTACTTTTCCATAACCTCCCATTTGATATTGCTCATTCAGGTCCCAATTACTCTTGGCTACAAATTTACAAATATCTTCTTTTAAAAAAGGACCTTTGGTTGCTGAAAAACCAATTATTTTTTGATGTGATAAACTTGAATTTATGAGTCCACAAAAGGTACCACCAGTTCCAACGCTGCAACATATGAAGTCAAAGTCTCTGTCATTAGTAGATAAAATTTCTTCACACCCTTTAACACCCAATAAGTTAGTACCTCCCTCTGGAATTATAAAATAATTTGGGTTTTCAAGCTTTAAATTAGCCAAGTATTCTTTGCTGTCTTTTTTCTTGTACTCCGCCCTGCTTAAAAATATTAATTTCATCCCACATTTCATAGCATAACTTAATGTTGGGTTACTTAAATGCCTAAAAGCTAATTCTTCCCCCCTTATTAAACCAATAGTTGGAATTTTTAAATATTTACCAACCGTTGCTACTGCATCTATATGATTAGAATATGCTCCTCCAAAGGTTATAATACCCTCTGATTTACTTTTTAAAAATTTTTGAATATTATACTTAAGTTTTCGAAGCTTGTTGCCGCTAATAACACTATTGATTAAATATTCTGGTTTGACAAAAATATTTTTAGTTATTTCAATATTTTCAACTTTTTTAATATTAAGCATTAATGTAGGGATATAATAATATAAAAATAAACAAAGAAAGAATTAAAGTAATAACCAAGCATTAATTTATCTTATATAAATTTAACTTATCTTTGTTTTTTTATTTTAAAAATATTTTTACATTAAATGATTTGATATTCCTTCTTGAAGAAAAATGGTGAATTCGTTGCAGTAATATCAATGACAGTAATTTCCAAATCAAATCAAATGCAAACCCTAACAAAAAGTTTTCATGATGAAATAAAGGAGGGAATTCCATCGGATCTCCCTGATAAAAGACCCTATGATATAAATTACAATCACGCTCCAAAAAGAAAACCAATACTAAATAAAAAAGAGCAAAAATTGGCTTTAAAAAATGCTTTGAGGTATTTTGAAAAAAAATTTCATTCTACTTTAATCAATGAATTCAAAAATGAATTAAATACTTACGGCCGAATATATATGTATCGATTTCGTCCTGAACACAAAATTTATGCTAGGCCAATCAATGAATATCCTGCCAAGTCATTACAAGCCGCTGCAATCATGTTGATGATTCAAAATAATTTGGATGACTCAATTGCTCAGCATCCTCACGAGTTGATTACTTATGGAGGTAATGGGTCTGTTTTTTCTAATTGGGCCCAGTATCGCTTAACAATGAAATATCTTTCTGAAATGAGCGATGAACAAACCTTAGTAATGTATTCAGGTCACCCTATGGGACTCTTTCCCTCAAACAAAAATGCACCCAGAGTAGTAATTTCTAACGGAATGATGATACCTAACTATTCAAAAAAAGACGATTGGGAAAAATTTAATGCACTTGGTGTGACACAATTTGGACAAATGACAGCCGGAAGCTACATGTATATAGGTCCTCAAGGAATTGTACACGGAACAACAATCACCGTCTTAAATGCAGGAAGAAAAATTGGAAATG